>JBGQET010000001.1:0-128561 GCA_041496545.1 Binatia bacterium
AGCTGACCTTCCCCGCATGGCTCTTGCTGCCTATCATCGGGGTCCCGTGACCGACCCCCGCACCTATGCGGCCGACGTCGTCCTGCGCGACGGCGGCTCGATCCACCTGCGCGCGATCCGGCCCGACGATCGGCAGCGGCTGCTCGAGCACTTCAGCGGACTCAGCCCGCAGTCGGTGTACTTTCGCTTCTTCGGCGCGAAGCGGCGGCTGACCGACGCGGAGCTGCGATCGTTCACCGACCTCGACTTCCGCGAGCGGGTCGCGCTCGTCGTCACGCTGCGCGACGGCGGCGCGGAGCGCATCATCGGGGTAGCGCGCTATGCGGTGACGGGCCGGGCGGCGAGCGGGTTGCGCGCCGAGGTGGCGTTCGCGGTGCTGGACGAGCACCAGAGCCGCGGCATCGGCACGGTCCTCCTCGAGCACCTGGCGACGATCGCGCGCCAGAACGGCATCACCGAGTTCGAGGCCGACGTGCTGGGCGAGAACAACCGGATGCTCGGCGTCTTCGGAGCGAGCGGCTTCACCGTCAAGCGCGCGCTCGCGGGCGGCATCTTCCACCTCTCGTTCCCCACCGCGGAGACGCCGGCGTTCCTCGAGGCGCACGACCGGCGCGAACGGGAGGCGTCCGCCGAGAGCGTCCGCCCGATCCTCGAGCCGCGCGCCGTGGCGCTGATCGGCGCGTCGCGCGAGCCAGGGACGATCGGCGCCGCGTTGCTCGAGAACATCCGCCGCGCCGGCTTCCGGGGGCCGATCTACCCCGTGAACCCGCACGCGACCCAGCTCGCCGGCCTCGAGGCGTTCCCGAGCATCGCCGCGATCGGCGCGCCGGTCGACCTCGCCGTCGTCGCGGTGCCGGCGGCGGCGGTCGAGGGCGTCGTCGCGGAGTGCGCGAGGGCCGGTGTCCGGAGCGTGGTCGTGATCTCCGCCGGCTTCGCCGAGACCGGACCGGCCGGCCGCGAAGCCGAGCGGCGGCTGAGAGAGCTCGTCCGCGAGTCCGGCATGCGTATGGTCGGGCCGAACTGCATGGGGGTCCTCAACACGGATCCGGCGGTGCGCCTGAACGCGACCTTCGCGCCCACCTGGCCGCCCGCGGGCAACGTCGCCATGCTCTCGCAGAGCGGCGCGCTCGGCATCGCCATGCTGGAGCAGGTGAATGCCCTCAACATCGGCATCTCGAGCTTCGTCTCGGTCGGCAACAAGGCCGACGTGTCCGGCAACGACCTGCTCTCCTACTGGGCCGACGACCCGCGAACCCGCGTCATCGTCCTCTACCTCGAGAGCTTCGGGAACCCGCGCCGCTTCGCGCGGCTCGCCCCCGAGGTGGCGCGCCGCAAGCCCATCGTGGCGGTCAAGTCCGGACGCTCGGCCGCCGGTACGCGGGCGGCGTCCAGCCACTCGGCCGCGCTCGCCAGCCTCGACGTCGCGGTCGACGCCCTCTTCGAGCAGGCGGGCGTCGTCCGGACCCAGACGCTGGAGGAGCTGTTCGACGTCGCCGCGCTGCTCTCGACGCAAGCGGTACCCGCGGGCCCGCGCGTCGGCGTCGTGACGAACGCGGGTGGGCCCGGCATCCTCCTCGCCGACGCCTGCGAGGCCCACGGCCTCGTGCTGCCGACGCTCAGCCCGGCGACTCTCGAAACGCTCCGCGAATTGCTCCCGCCGGCCGCCGGGCTCGCCAACCCGATCGACATGGTCGCCTCGGCGACGCCCGAGCAGTTCGAGCGCGCGATCGCAGCCGTCGGCACCGACCCCGACGTCGACGCCGTCGTCGCGATCTACATCCCGCTCATGGCGTCGGAGCCGGAGGCGATCGCGGCCGCGATCGCACGCGGTGCGGGCCGCGTGCCGGCGGAGAAGCCGGTCGCGACCGTCTTCATGTCGGCGCGCGGCGCCCCGGCCGTCCTGTCGACGGGCCCGCGCGGCGCTCTCCCCTCCTACAGCTTTCCGGAGAACGCGGCGCTGGTGCTGGCCGCCGCCGCGCGCTACGGCGCCTGGCAGCGGCGCCCGGGGGGCAAGGTGCTCGAGCTCTCCCACTTCGCCGCGGGGGCGATCCGCGCCGTCGTCGACCGCGTGCTCGCCGGCGCGCGCGAGCCCGTGTGGCTCGGCGCCGAGGACCTGAAGGCGGTGCTCCGCGCCGCCGGCATCGAGTTCGCGGCGAGCGAGGTGGCGGCGCCGGAGGAGGCGCCCGCCGTCGCCGAGCGGCTCGGGTATCCGCTCGTCGCCAAGGCGATCGCGCCCGGGCTCGTGCACAAGACCGAGGTGGGCGGCGTGATCCTGGGGCTCGGATCGGAGGCCACAGTCGCGGATGCGGTTGCGACGCTCCGCGAGCGACTCGCGGCGCACGGGCACACGCTCACCGACGTTTTCCTCCAGCGCGAGATCCCGGGCGGCATCGAGGCGCTCGTCGGCGTGACGACCGACCCGACCTTCGGCCCGCTCCTCGTCTGCGGCCTCGGCGGCTTGCTGGTCGAGCTGGTGCGCGACGTCGCGTACCACCTGACGCCCGTGAGCGACGTCGACGCGGGCGCGATGCTCGAAAAGCTGCGCGCGGCGCGGCTCCTCGACGGGTACCGCGGCATGCCGCCCGGCGATCGCGCCGCGCTCGTCGACGTGATCCAGCGCGTCTCGGCCCTGGTCGAGGCCGTGCCCGAGCTGCGCGAGCTCGATCTCAACCCGGTGAAGGTGCTGCGCCCGGGCGAAGGGGCGGTGGTAGTCGACGGGCGGCTCCGCCTGGGCCCGCTCGGCACTCCGTGAGCGCGGCGGATTCCACCTCGCGGTGGCGGCGCGAGCCGTTCCGCGTCTTCTTCCCGCTCGGCGTCGTGCTCGGGTGGGTCGGCGTCGGGCACTGGCTCCTCTACGCCACCGGCCTGACCGCGACCTACTCCTGCCTCTTCCACGGCTTGGTGCAGGTGCAGGCGTTCCTGATGGCGTTCGCGGTCGGCTTCCTGCTGACGGCGTTGCCGCGCCGTACGCAGAGCCCGCCGCCGTCGCGCGCCGAGATGGGGATCGCCGCCGGCGCCCTCGCCGGCACGGTGGCGGCCGCGCTCGCCGAGCGCTGGGCACTCGCCGAGCTCTGTTACGCGGCACTCTTCGTGCTTCTCCTCCAGTTCGCGGTCCGCCGCTTCGTGGGAAGCGCAGCGGGTCGTCGCCCGCCGGCCGCCTTCGTGCTCATCCCGCTCGGCGTCCTCTACGGCATCGCGGGCGCAGTGCTGATCGCCGCTTCGACCCTGCCCGCGGTTCCCGCGGCGGCGATGGGGCTCGGACGGCTCTTCGTCGAGCAGGGGGTCTTTCTCTCCTTCGCGGTCGGCGTCGGCGCCCTCGTCCTGCCGCTCATGGCGGGCGCCTCCCCGCCACCGGATCTCGGCGCGTCGCCGGCGGAGACGCGGCGGGCGATCGCCTACGGCGCCGCGGGCCTCGTGATCGGCGCGAGCCTGGTCTTCGAGCACGCGGGCTGGGAGCGCGCGGGCCCGCTCGTGCGCGGGCTGGTGGTCGCGCTCGGGCTCGGCGTCGGCGGCGGCGCCTGGCGGCCGCCGGCGAAGGCCGGCCATCACCGCCGCCTCGCCTGGCTCGCGGTCTGGATGATGCCGGCGGGCCTCGTCATCGCGGGCGTCTGGCCCGACTACCGCGTGCCGGCGCTCCACGTGCTCTTCATCGGCGGCTTCGGGCTCCTCGCCTTCGCGGTCGCGACGCACGTGAGCTTCGCGCACCTCGGGCTCGACGCGCTCGCCGTCGGGCGGCCGCCGGCAGTGCGCGTACTCGGCGTCGCGCTCTTGCTCGCCATGCTCGCGCGCTTCGCAGCGGACTGGAGCCATAGCTACTTCGCGCACCTGGGCTGGGCGGCGGCGCTGTGGCTCGCCGGCTCGGCGGTGTGGCTCGCTTTCCTCGCGCCGAAGCTGCTCGGCCGGTAGGCTTCTACCCGCTTCGCACCGGTCGGAAAGCCGGCCGCGGACCGTCTCGCGCTTGGGAGCGCCGGTCCCCGGGGCGCCGTCCGGAGGTGAGGCACGGACGATGCTTAGGGGGCAAGGCCACCGTGAAGGACCGAGCCAGCCTCTCACTCACCCCGGCCGTCGCCATCTGGGAGACGACGCGGGCCTGCGACCTGCGCTGCACGCACTGCCGGGCGCTGGCGATGCCGGAGGCGGCGCCCGGCCAGCTCTCGACGGCCGAGGCCTTCGACTTGGTGACGCAGCTCGCCGAGCTCGACCCGGGTGTCGTGGTGCTGACCGGTGGCGACCCGCTCAAGCGCCCCGACCTCCTCCCGCTCATCGACGCCCTGGTGCGCGAGGGGCTCGAGGTGGCCGTCACGCCCAGCGTGACCCCGCTCCTCACGCGCGACGCCATCCATCGGCTCGCCGCCGCCGGGGTGTCGCGCATCGCGCTCAGCCTCGACGGGCCGAACGCCGCCATGCACGACGGGCTCCGCGGCGTGCACGGCTCCTTCGCCGCCACGCTCGCCGCCGTCGAGGCCGTGCGCGCCGTCGGGCTGCCGCTCCAGCTGAATACGAGCCTCACGCAGCGGACCGTCGTCGCGCTGCGCGCGACCGGCGCGCTCGTCGCCCGGCTCGCGCCCGCGCTCTGGAGCGTGTTCGTCGTGGTGCCGGTCGGCCGGGCCGCGGCGAACGAGACGCTCGGCGCGGACGCCTGCGAGGAGGTCTTCCACTTGCTTCACGCCTGGACCGCCACCACCGGTCTCCCGGTGAAGACCACCGCCGCGCCCGCGTACCGGCGCGTCGTCCTGCAGGCCGGCCTCGTGCCGAGCGTCGCGCGGCCGCGTCGCGCCCTCGCCGTGAACGACGGCAAGGGGTTCCTCTTCGTGTCGCATACGGGCGAGGTGTACCCGAGCGGCTTCCTGCCGCTCGGCGCCGGCAACGTGCGCCACCAGCGTCTCAGCGAGCTCTACCGCTGGAGCCCGCTCTTCCAGGCACTGCGCGACGAGGAGCGGCTGGGGGGGAAATGTGGCGCGTGTCCGTTTCGCAGCGTCTGCGGCGGCTCCCGGGCGCGCGCCTATGCCATGACGGGCGACCCGTTCGCCGCGGATCCGGCGTGCGTCTACGTGCCGCCGCGCTGGACGGAGGGAGACGCATGTACCAGGACCTGAACCTCGCGCTGACCCCGGAACAGGAAGCGCTCAAGGACGCGGTGCACCACTTCGCCGCCAAGGTGCTGCGGCCCACGGCCGCCGCGCTCGACCGCCTCGCCAACCCCGGCGCGGTGATCGCCCCCGAGTCACCCTTCTGGCGCGCGATGCGCGAGGCGTATCGCCTCGGCTACCACAAGACGATGCTACCCGCCGAGGTGGGTGGGCTCGGCCTCGGCGGTCTCGAGCAGCACCTCTTCCTCGAGGAGCTGGGCTGGGGGAGCGCCGACCTCGCGATCGCAATCGGCGTCGCCGGCTTTCCGTTCGCGATGGCGGCGCGCTCCGGCGACCCCGAGCTGCTCGACCATCTGGTGCGCCCCTTCATCGCCGACACGCAGGCGCGCTGGATCGGCTGCTGGGCGATCACCGAGCCGGATCACGGCTCCGACACCCTCATGGTCGGCACGCCGCAGTTCCACGACCCGCGCATCTCCGGGCAGCTCGTCGCCCGGCGCGACCGCGATCATTGGGTGCTCTCGGGCCAGAAGGCGGCCTGGGTGTCGAACGGCACGATCGCGACCCATGCGCTCGCCTTCCTCACCATCGACCCGGGGCACGGCATGGCCGGCGGCGGCGTGGCGATCGTGCCGCTCGACGTGAAGGGCGTGACGAAGGGCAAGCCGCTCGACAAGCTCGGCCAGCGAGCGCTCAACCAGGGCGAGATCTTCTTCGACGACGTCCGCATCCCGGCGAGCCACATGCTGAGCGACCCGAGCGCGTACGAGACGGTGCTCGACATGACGCTCGCGCTCGCGAATGCCTCGATGGGAGCCGTCTTCACGGGCGTCGCCCGCGCCGCCTACGAGGCAGCGCTCGCGTACTGCACCGAGCGCGTGCAGGGCGGGAAGCCGATCTGCCGCCACCAGCTCGTGCAGAAGCGGCTGTTCGACATGTTCACCAGGGTCGAGGCGGCCCGCGCGCTCTCGCGCGCCGCCATGATCTACAACCACGCGACGCTGCCGCCCGCCACGCAGTACTCGATCGCGGCCAAGACGTTCTGCACCGAGGCGGCCTTCGAGGTCGCGAGCTCCGCCGTCCAGCTCTTCGGCGGCAACGGACTCAGCCGCGAGTACCCGGTCGAGAAGATCTTCCGCGACGCGCGGGCGTCGCTCATCGAGGACGGCAGCAACGACGTGCTGGCGCTGGTGGGCATCGAGCGGATTCTCGCGGCCGCGCGGCGGCCGACGCAGGCACGAGGCGCGGCGTGAGGGGGGCGGGCCGTGCGTGAAGCCTTCCTCGTCGGCACCGGGATGACGCGCTTCGGGAAGCACCTCGAGCGCTCGATGAAGTCCCTCGCCGCCGAGGCGATCGCCGAGGCATTGGCGGAGGTCGGGCTCGGCGCGGACGCGCCCGACGCCGCCTTCGTCGGCAACGCGGCGCAGGGCGTGCTCTCGGGGCAGGAGTGCGTGCGCGGGCAGGTCGTCCTGCGCGAGTACGGCGTGGGCGGCATCCCGATCGTCAACGTCGAGAACGCGTGCGCGTCCTCCTCGACGGCACTCCATCTCGCCTGGCAGGCCGTGGCAGGCGGCTTCCACGAGTGCGTGCTGGTGCTCGGCATGGAGAAGCTCTACCACCCCGACAAGGCGCGCACGTTCGCGGCGCTCGCCGGTGCGGTCGACGTCGAGCTGCTCGCCGTGCTGCGCGAGGCGCTCGGCGCGGGCGGGGGCGGGAACGGCGGCGAGAAGCGCTCGCTCTTCATGGACGTGTACGCGGCCGCCGCACGCCAGCACATGGCGCGCTGGGGGACGCGGGTCGAGCACTTCGCCGCCATCGCGGCCAAGAACGCGCTGCACGGGAGCCTGAATCCGAAGGCGCAGTACCAGGAGGCCCGCACCGTGGAGGAGGTGCTCGCCTCGCCGGTCATCGCCGCGCCGCTGACCCGCCTCATGTGCTCGCCGATCGGCGACGGCGCGGCCGCGGCCATCGTCGTGTCCGACGACTACCGGACGCACCTCGCGCGCCGCGCCGGCGCGCGGCTCCGCCCGGTCTGCATCGCCGCCTCGGTGATCGGCAGCGGGCGCGACCGGCGCGACGACGAGCCGGGCGCGGTGACCGCGACCGCCGAGCGCGCGTACGAGCGGGCCGCGCTCGGCCCGGCCGACGTCGACCTCGCCGAGGTCCACGATGCGACGGCGCCCGCGGAACTCATGCTCTACGAGGAGCTCGGATTCTGCGGGCCCGGGGAGGGGGCGCGCCTGGTCGAGGCGGGCGAGACCCGGCTCGGCGGCGCGCGCCCCGTGAACCCCTCGGGCGGACTCATCGCGAAGGGGCACCCCGTGGGCGCCACGGGGCTCGCGCAGATCGTGGAATGCGTGCTCCAGCTCCAGGGACGGGCGGGCCGGCGGCAGGTCGAGGGGGCGCGCGTCGCGCTGGCCGAGAACGCGGGCGGCGCCGTCCGCGGCGAGCCGGCGGCGGTGGCCGTGCACATCCTGACGGTGTGACGATGCCGCTCGACCCCACCATCCTCGCACACGCCGTCGAGCTGCGGGCGGAGGCGACACCGGAGCACCCGGTCCTCACCTTCGACTACCCGGACCATGTCGAGACGGTGACGTACGGCGGGCTCCAGCGGGGCGCGGAAGGCGTGGCGCTCGCCCTCGCCGACGCCGGCGTCCTCGACGGCGAGCGCTTCGCGGTGATGATGCGGAACCATCCCGAGTTCGCCTTCGCCCTGACCGCCGCCTCGCTCGCGGGCCGCCCGTGCGTGCCGCTCGATCCCCGGATGCGCGGCGCGAAGCTGCGCTACATGCTCGAGCACTCCGGCGCGCGGGCCGTCGTCTGCACTCCCGACGAGGTGCCCGCGCTCGCCGAGGCGCTTCCGGCCGAGCGCGCGCCCCGGCTCGTCGTCACCCGGCGCACGCCGGACGCGGCGCTTCCGCCGCGGACGCTCGACCTCGGCATCTACCTCACCTGCGCGACGCTTGGGCACGTCGGCCAGCACGTGAGCGACCCGCGCACCCCGTGGCAGATCCTGTACACCTCGGGCACCACGGGCGACCCGAAGGGCGTCGTCTGCGAGAATGGGCGCTTCGGCCTCTACGCCCTCCTCGGGCGCGCGGTCTTCCAGTACGCCGACGACGAGGTCCTCTACACCGGGCTCTCGCTCACGCACGGGAACGCGCAGGCCGTCACGTTCGCGAACGCGATCGCGCACGGGCTCCGCGCCGTGATCTCGGAGCGCTTCACCAAATCCCGGCTCTGGGACGTCTGCCGGCGACACGGCTGCACGACGTTCAGCCTCCTCGGCGGCATGGCGACCGGGCTCTACGCCGAGCCGCCGCGCGCCGACGACCGCGACCATCGGGTGCGCTTCGTCGTCTCGGCCGGCATGCCGCGGGCACTCTGGGAGGACTTCGAGCGGCGCTTCGGCGTGCGCATCCTCGAGTGGTACGGGGCGGTCGACGGCGGGCTCGCATACAAGCCGATCGGCGTCGGACCGGTCGGCTCGTTCGGCAAGCCGATCCCGGGCATGGAGATGCGCGTCGTCGACGGGCAGGACCGCGAGTGCCCGCCCGGCACGGTGGGCGAGCTCGTCTGCCGCAGCACCAGCGGGCCGACCGAGATCCAGTACCTCGACGACCCCGCCGCCTCCGCCGCCAAGACCCGCGGCGGCTGGATTCGCACCGGCGACATGTGCCACCTCGACGCCGACGGCTGGCTCTTCTTCGACTGGCGCGCCGGCGGCGGGCTCCGCCACAACGGCGACTTCGTGCTCCCCGACTACGTCGAGCGCGCCGCCGTCGAGTGCGCCGGCGTGAGCGAGGTGTGCTGTTACGGCGTGCCTGCCGCGTCGGGGGCCCCCGGCGAGGTCGACGTCGTGCTGGCGATCGTGGCCGCGCCGGGCGCGAGGCTCGACCCGATGGCCGTGTTCCGTCATCTCGCAGCGCAGCTCGAGCCCAATTTCGTCCCGGCCTATCTCCAGATCGTGAGCGAGATCCCGAAGACCATCTCCGAGAAGCCGCGGCCGCGGCTGCTCGCCGCGTCGTTCTCCCCCGCTGCGCCGGGGGTCTACCGCCGGGAGGCCGAGCGGCCGAGGAAGGTCATGTGACCAATGGAGCTCAAGGAAGTCATCGGTAGGCGTCGCTCGACGCGCTACCTCCGGCCCTACAGGCCGGTGGAACAAGCGAAGATCCAGAAGATGCTCGAGGCGGCGCGGCTGGCGTCGTTCTGGGGCAACGTGCAGGCGCTCGGCGCGGTGGTGATCGAGCGCGCGACCGCGTCCGCCGAGGTGCTGCACGCGCTCCCCACCGGCACCGCGATTGGCGGCTTCCAGTTCCGCACCGCACCGGTCGTGATCGTGTGGACGCTCGACTGGCGGCGGGTCGAGGCGCAGGGCGAGCGGCTCCACGAGCTCGTCGAAGCCGGGGCGCTCGGCGTCCAGCGCCAGAAGAGCCACGCCTACCTCGACGAGACGCTCATCCCCTTCTTTCAGGCCGCGACCGAGAGCATCCGCCAGAGCGGCCTCACCGAGCTCGACTGCGGGCAGGGGATCGCGCAGGCCACGCTCGTGGCGTTCGAGGAAGGCCTCGGCACCTGCCTCCTCGGCGTGCCAAGCGACCGCAAGCTGCGCGCCGCGCTCCGTCTCCCCGAGGGCCTCAAGATCCTCGTCCTCCAGACCGTCGGCTATGCGGCCGAGGACCCGGAGGCGGGCGGCCAGCGGCCGCGCCTGCCGTTCGAGGCGCGCTTCGCCCTCAACCGCGCCGACCACCCTTTCCCGCGCGACGAGGCGGTGGTGGCGGAGCTGACCCAGGCGAAGATGATCCGGCCCACGGCGCCGCTGCCGTGGCGGAGCGATGAGCTGCGCTGGCTCCAGGCGGTCTACGGGTTGAGCGACGTGTTCGGCGACGAGGTGCCGGGGATCATGAGCGAGATGATGAGCGCCGCCGACGCCGCGCCTGACGGGCACGAGCGATGAGCCGAGCCGCCAGAGTCCTGGTCGCCGTTCTCGCGCTCGCCGGTCCGCTCCCGCCGCGTTGAGCAGCCCGCGTCCCCGCCGCCGGGCTCAAACGCCCCGTCGCAGCCGCCGGAACGCGTTCGCACGGCTCGGAAGGCCGGCCCGGAAGTACGGGCGCCACCCCCCAGCATTTGCGCGTCCCGCTGCCCCCGTCCTGGCGGTACGACAGTTGCAATTTCCGCCGGCAGTCCACGAGGGGGGGTATCCGATGACCAAGAGCCGAGGGATTCTGATCGCGACGGTGGTGGCGGTGGGCGTCGCGCTGATCGTGTCGGGACCGCGCCGTCCCGGCGCAGTCGCCACCAGCGAGGCGGCGGCCACCGGCAACCCGGTCGACGACATCATCCAGCAACGCGGCCTGACACCCGACGAGGCGGAGGCGGCGCTCAAGACCTTCGTCCCGCCCGGCAAGTACGACGACTTCGTCATGCTCACCTCGGGCGGCCACCGCGGCACGATCATGCTCTACGGCATCCCGTCGATGCGTCTCCTGAAGGAGGTGCCGGTCTACGCGCCCGACGCCTGGCAGGGCTGGGGTCAGGGCGAGACGGGCTCCGCGGAGGTCCTGAAGAAGGGCTCCTTCGGCGACGGCCTCCCGACCCAGACGTGGGGCGATCTCCACCACCCGCAGATCTCCCTCACCAACGGCAAGTACGACGGCGAGTGGGTGATCGGCACCGACAAGAGCGCGGGGCGCGTCGCGATCATCTCGATGCGCGACTTCAAGACCAAGAGCATCTACAAGATCCCCAACGCCACCTCCGACCACCACGGCGTCTTCACCGACGACAGCGAGTACATCATCGTGAGCTCGTTCTTCCCCATGCCCTTCAACGAGCCGAAGGGCTACGCGCCGCTCGAGGACTACAAGACGAAGTACAAGGGCTCGGTCAGCTTCCTCAAGTTCGACCGCAAGGCCGGCCGCATCGTCCCCGACGAATCGTTCCAGCTCGAGCTGCCGCCCTACTTCCAGGACCTCTCGATCGCCGGCCGCGGTCCCTCCGACGGCCTCTTCTTCATCAACTCGATGAACGTCGAGATGGCGACCGGCGGCGACCTCGAGGGCAAGCCGCCGATGGAGATCGGCGCCTCGCAGCGGGAGATGGACTACCTGCACGTGATCGACTGGAAGAAGGCGGTGGAGGTGGCGAAGGACCCGGCCAGGACGAAGGTCGTGAACGGCATGAAGGTGATCGGGCTGCCGACCATCGTGGCCGAGAAGCTCATGTGGTTCGTTCCCGAGTCGAAGAGCCCGCACGGCGTCGACCTGGTGCCGGGCGGCGAGTACGTCGTGGTCTCGGGCAAGCTCGACCCGCACGTGAGCGTCTACTCGGTGGAGAAAATCAAGAAGGCCATCGCCGACAACAACGTCGAGGGCAAGGACGACTTCGGCGTCCCCATCCTCAAGTACGACGCCTGCATGGAGGCGCACATCGAGACCGGCCTCGGTCCGCTGCACAGCGTGTTCGACAACCAGGGCAACGGCTACACCTCGCACTTCCTCGACTCGACCGTCGTGAAGTGGACGCTCGGCCCGCCGTACAACCCGCCCGACAAGGCGTGGAAGGTCGTGGACCGGGTGTCGGTGCACTACAACATCGGCCACCTCCAGGCGCCCGGCTCGAACACGCGCAAGCCCTGGGGCAAGTACGTCGTCGCGCTCAACAAGTGGTCCGTCGACCGCTTCCCCCCGCTCGGCCCGCTCCACCCGCAGAACCTCCAGCTGATCGACGTGAGCGGCCCCAAGATGAAGCTCCTCTCCGACACGCCGGCGATCGGCGAGCCGCACAACTCGATGATCATCCCCGTCGAGATGCTCCAGGCGTGGACGACGTACCCCGAGACCGGCTGGGACGCGATCGCCATGCAGAAGTCCGCGGTCGCCACGCTCCAGGGCAAGGAGGCCATCACGCGGAACGGCAACTCCGTGACGGTGAACGGCACGGTCGTCCGCTCCCACTACACGCCCGACATCGTGCGCGTGAAGGAAGGCGACCGGGTCGTGTTCAACTGGACCAACGTCGAGACCGCGCGCGACGCGACGCACGGCTTCGGGCTCCACGGCTACAACGTCAACCTGTCGATCGACCCGGGCGCCACGGAGACGGCCGAGATCGTCGCCAGCCGTGCGGGCGTGTACCCGTACTACTGCACCGAGTTCTGCTCGGCGCTCCACATGGAGTTCACGGGATGGCTGCTGGTCGAGCCGCGAAAGTGACGCCGTACCCCGAGCCGAGCGTGGCGCCGCCGCCGCCGGTGCCCACGCCGGACCGGGTGGCGAGCCTCACCATCGTCGCGGTCGCGGTGCTCGCGCTCGCGATGGCCTGGATACTCCCGTGGTGGGTCATGAAAGCGCGGGCACCCCAGTACGGCCAGCGCACGCTCCTCATCCTGGTCGGGCCGCGCACCGTCGACGGCGACGTGCGCGAGCTCGACATGCTGGGGCACTACGTCGGTATCCGGCCGCTCGGCACGCTGGCGCGCGTCGAGCGGACGCTCGCCCCGCTCGGCTTGTTCGGCGCGGCGGCGGGCCTGCTGCTGGCGCCGTGGCTCCGGCGACGCGCGCTCCGCCTCCTCGTCGTGCTCCCCGTCCTTCTGATGCCCTTCCTCCTCCTCGTCGACCTGAAGCTCTGGATGGACCACGCGGTCAACGACCGCGACCCGACCGCCTCGCTCAACCTGACCGTGACCCGGATCAACCCGAAGCTCTTCGGCGAGTACGAGGTCGGCCAGTTCAAGGTCGCGACCGAGCTCGGCGGCGGCTTCTACGTCGGCGCGGTCGCGGGCCTGCTCGGCCTCGGGCTGGTGTTCGCGACGCCGCTCCGGCCCCGCCGCTTCGGCGCCGCCGCGCTCGCCGGCGCGGGTCTGGCGCTCCTCGCGGCGCCGCCGCACGCGACGGCGGCGGAGCTCACTGCCGCGCCCGGCGGGATCGCCCAGGCGCTCGCGGCCGCCCGCGAGGGCGATACCGTGATCGTTCCCGCGGGCGTGTACGCCGAGCATCTCGTCCTCGACCGCCCGCTGCGCCTCGTCGGCCGGCCGGGCGCCGTGATAGACGGCGGCGGCGAAGGCACCGTCGTCCGCGTCACCGCGCCCGGCGTCGAGCTTCGCGGCCTCACGATCCGCGGCAGCGGCATCAGCTACACGACCGAGGACGCCGGCATCCGGATCGAGCACGCCGCCGGCGTGCGTGTCTCGGACGTGCGCCTCGAGGACGTCCTCTTCGGCTTCTTCGTCGCGCAGGGCGACGGCTGCGTCATCGAGCGCTCGACGGTGATCGGCAAGGACCTGCCGCACGTGCGCCGCGGCGACGGTATCCGCCTCTGGTACTCGGCCGGCTGCCGGCTCGCCGGGAACCGGATCGAGCGGAGCCGCGACGTCATCATCTGGTACTCCGCGGGGACGGTGGTCGAGGACAACGTGGTCACGACGAGCCGCTACGGCCTCCACTACATGTACTCCAACGACAACGTCTTCCGCCGCAACCGCTTCGAGGACAACCAGGTCGGCGCGGCGATCATGTACAGCCGCGGCATCGAGCTCAGCGAGAACGCGTTCTCGTTCTCGAACGGCCCCGCCGCCTACGGGCTCCTCCTGAAGGACGCCGACGACGTGTTCATCGCCGGCAACCGCTTTCTCCGCAACGCCACCGGCCTCTTCTTCGACGGCGCGCCCCAGTCGCGCGGCGGGCGCGTCGACGTGCACGACAACCTGATCGCGCGCGGCGACGTCGGCGTCGCCCTCCAGCCGCTGTCGCGCGGCATCCGGTTCTGGGACAACGCCTTCATCGGCAACCGCACCCAGGTGCAGGTGCTCGGCACGGGGAGCGCGGAGGACAATGCGTGGGCCGTCGACGGCCGCGGCAACTACTGGAGCGACGCGCTCGTCTACGATCGCGACGGCGACGGCGTCTCAGAGGTGCCGTACCGCGCCGAGAGCACCTACGAGGTGCTCGCCGACCGCTACCCGACCCTCGCCTTCTTCGACGGCACCCCGGGCGCGGAGGCCATCGACACCGCCGCCCGCCTCTTCCCGATCTTCGCGCCGCGCCCGAAGCTGGTCGACCCACACCCGCTCGCCCGGCCGCCGCTCAGCGCGTGGACCCGGAGCGAGGACGCCGGCGGCGCGGGCGCCGGGCTCGTGGTGGCGGGCGTCGCGCTCCTCGCGACCGCCGCGTTCGTCGCCGTCGGGGCGCGGAAGGCGCTCGCGTGATTCGCGCCCGCGACCTGTCCCTCGCGCTCGACGGCCACGCCGTCCTGGCCGGCGTCTCGTTCGACGTCGTGCGCGGCGAGGCGGTGGCGCTGGTCGGCGCCAACGGCTCCGGCAAGACGAGCATCTTGCGCTGCCTCCTCGGCCTCATCCCCTTCACCGGCGCGGCCGCCATCGCGGGGCACGACGTGGTGCGCGACGGGGTCGCGGCGCGGGCGCTGGTGGGCTACGTGCCGCAGCGCGCGGGCTTCGGCGACGCGCGCGCCGGCGAGGCGCTCGGCTTCGTCGCCCGGCTGCGCGGCGTCCCGCGCGCGCGCGTCGGCGAGATGCTCGACCTGGTCGGGCTCGCCCCCCACGCGGAGGAGCCGGTGCGGACGTTCTCCGGCGGCATGCAGCAGCGGCTCGCGCTCGCCGTAGCACTCCTCGGCGACCCGCCCGTGCTCCTCCTCGACGAGCCGAGCGCGAGCCTCGACCGCGAGGGCCAGGAGGCGTTCCTGGGCATCGTCGCGCGACTTCGCGGGCGCGGGCGCACGCTCCTCCTCGCTTCGCATCGGGCCGAGGAGGTGGCGTCGCTCACCGACCGCGTGCTGCACGTCGACCGCGGCCGCGTCACGGGGCCGCCGCCCCGCGCGGAGCGGCGCGCGCGGGTCGTCCCGTTCTGCGCGCGGGGAGAGCACGGATGAGGCTCCGCCCGACCGGCCTCATCGCGGCGCGCGAGCTGCGCGAGGCGATGCGCAGCCGCTGGTTCGTCCTCGCCGCCGGCTGCTTCCTCGTCCTCTCCGGCGGCGTCGCGATGCTCGGTCTCGCGGGCGCGGCGCGTGCCGGGCTCGCCGGCTTCGACCGCACGACGGCGAGCCTCCTGAACCTCGCCCTCGTGTTCGTGCCGCTCGTCACGCTTTCGCTCGGCGGGCTCGGCATCGCGGGCGAGCTGGAGGACTACTCGCTCGGCATGCTGCTGGCGCAGCCGGTGACCCGACTCGAGACCTACGCCGGCAAGTACCTCGGCCTGCTCGCCGCGATCGCGGCCGCCGTGCTGGTCGGCTTCGGCGTCACCGGGATCGCCGTCGGCTGCCTCGCCGGGGGCGGGAACACGCGCGCCTTCCTGGCGCTCGTCGGCCTCGTGCTGCTGCTGGGCGCCGCCACGCTCGGCATCGGAACGCTCCTCTCCGTCGCGCTTCGCTCGCGTGCCCGCGTCGTCGGCGCCGCGTTCTCCGTCTGGCTCCTCCTGGTCTACGTCTCCGACCTGGGCACCATCGGGCTCGCGATCTCGCGCGCGCTCGGACCGGGGCAGGTCTTCACGCTCGCGCTCGTGAACCCCGTGCAACAGGCGCGCGTGCTCGGGACGCTCGCCCTGACCGACCGGCTCGACGTGCTGGGCTCGGTCGGCATCTTCGGCCTCGACCACTTCGGCGCCGCCGGCCTCGCCGCGGTGCTCGTCGCGATGCTCGTCGCCACCGCGGCTGTGTCGCTCACCCTCGGCTTCGCGCTTTTCCGGAAGGTGCCCGTCGCATGAGCCGGCCCGCGCTCGCGACCGCCGCAGGCATCCTCGTCTTCGTGCTCGCCGTCGTGCTCTGGCCCGTGCGCTCGACGGGCCCCGAGCCGATCCGCTACGGGCGCGACGCCTGCGCCCGCTGCCGCATGCCGATCACCCAGCTCGGCTTCGCCGGCGAGCTGCGCGACCGCGAGGGGCGGCTCACGACCTACGACGACCTCGGCTGCATGCTCGCCGCGATGGTCGGCATGCGCCGCGAGATCCCGGAAGCGTGGGTCGAGGATCACGACGACGGCCGGCTGATCCCGCTTCTCGGCGCGCATCTCGTCCGCGCCGCCGACGCCGGCACACCGATGGACCACGGTCTCGTCGCCTTCCGCGAGGCGGCCGGCGCGCGCCGCTTCGCCGAGGCACACGGCGGCGTGCCGGTCGCGCTCGAGGACGCGGTGCGCGACGCCGCGCACGCCATGGAACGAGCCGAGACGCCATGAAGCACGCGACCCTGCTCGCTCTCTCGCTCGCGCTGCTCCTCGCCACCCGCGCACGGGCCGAGGAGCGCCCGCTCGGCGCCGCCGAGGCCGCGGCGGGGAAGCCGCTCTACCTCCAGGAGTGCAGCGGTTGCCACGGCGAGCGCGGACGCGGCGACGGCCCGGCCGCGGACTTCGTCGACCCGCGGCCGCGGGATTTCACGAAGCGGCTTTTCCGCCTGCGCACCACCGCCTCGGGCCAGCCGCCCACCACGGCCGACGTGCTGCGCACGATCGAGCGCGGCCTGCCGGGCACGGCGATGCCCTCGTTCGCGTTCCTCGCCCCCGACGAGCGCCGGAAGATCGCCGCCTACGTGCTCAGGCTGGCCGACCTGCTCGACGAGCCCGAGCCGGCGTCGCTGCCGGCCCCGGCGCCGCCGCCCGCCCCCACGGCGGAGTCCCTCGCGCGCGGCAAATCGCTCTACGCCGACGCCGGCTGCGCGAGCTGCCATGGCGACGCCGGCAAGGGCGACGGGCCGTCGGCGAAAGACCTGAAGGACACCGACGGTCGGCCTATCGCCGCCCGCGATTTCACCACCGGGGTGTACCGCGGCGGCGGCGAGCGGACGGATATCTACTACCGCGTCGCCGGCGGCATGGACGGCACGCCGATGCCCGCCTTCGGCGACGTGCTCCAGCCCGCGGAGCTGTGGGACGTCGTCGACTACGCGCGCTCGCTGGGCGCGCCGGCGCCACCCGCCCCGCTGCCGGCCGACCCGCTGGCCGCCGGCCGCGCCGTCACCGCCCGCCACGCCTGCGGCGGCTGCCACGTACTCGACGACGGCGTCGGCGGCGCGGTCGGCCCGGACCTCCGGCTCTCGGGGCGCAAGCTCCGGCTCGAGTGGGTACGCCGCTTCCTCCACGCGCCGCGCGACGCGGGGAAGATCTACCCCTGGCGCGTCTGGCGCATGCCGCAGATCGCGCTCACCGAGGGCGAGATCGAGGCGCTCACGCGCTACCTGGGCGCCGCCGGCAAGCGGCCCGACCCGCCGCCCGCGCTCCCCGACCCGGCCACCTTCCCCGCCGCGAGGGTCGCCGACGGGCAACTTCTCTACATGCTCCGCTGCACCGAGTGCCACAACCTCGGCACGGTGGTGCCGGCGCCGGCCGTGAAGCAGCAGGGCCCCGACCTGATCGACGTCGCGGAGCGCATCGACTACCACTGGGCGAAGGACTGGATCCTGGACCCGACGAAGATCGACCCCAAGACGAAGATGACGGTCCCGGGCCTGACGCCCGAGCAGGTGGACAACGTACGCATGTTCGTGTGGAAGGCGTCGCTCGAGGCGCGGCCACGCCGGTAACCATGTGGGCTGCCGGCACGTCTGAAGGAGCGTGACGGAGAGCGCCGCCATGACACGCCCCTCGATCGACGCCGACACCGCGGCCCGGCTCCGGGCCGAGCTGGTCCAATTCTACGCGCACCGCACGCGGGACCGGGCGCGAGCCGACGACCTGGCGCAGGAGGCACTCGCCCACGTACTCGCCGGGATCGGGCGATTCCGGGGCGACGCCGCGTTCCGCACCTGGACGCAGCGCATCGCGCTGAACGTCTGGCGCGACCACCTCCGCCACGTGAAGACGGACGCCGCGGCACCCGCCCGGGAAGGGACGCCGTTCTCGCTCGATGCGGTGCTCGACGAGATCGGCGCACCGGCGCCGCCGCCGGACGAGGTGTTCGACCGGCGTGCCACCCACGACTGCTTGCTCGACGCGGTCCGCCGGCTGCCACCCGCGGCCCGACGCGTGCTCCTCCTCCACGACTTCGGTGACATGCCCCTCGACCGGGCGGCGCCCGCGCTCGGCTGCTCGGCCGGCACGGCCAAGGTACGGTTGCATCGCGCGCGTCGGCGTCTGGCGGAGGCGTGCCGCGCGGAGTGCGTCGGCGACACGGCGGCGGACGGCGCGCCGCTCTGCACGCCCAAGCCACACAGGAGGCCCTGACCATGGAAGACATCCTCGACCCGAAGACGCAGCTCCTCGTCGCGCTCGCCGCCGCCTCCGCGGCAAAGTGTCAGACCTGCTTCGCCACCCTCCACGGCGCCGCCGACCGGGTCGGGGCGAGCGAGCGCGAGATGCGCGCCGCCGTCGCGATCGCCACCAAGGTAGCCGCCAAGGCGCGCGAGGCGATGGCCGCATTCGTCGCACGGACCGCCGGCACCGGCCCCGCCACCGGCGCCGCGGCGGGCGGCTGCGGCTGCAGCTAGAGGGAGGACCGCCATGGTCGACGCGACCCCGGAGACCCCCGTCCCAATCGACTGGGCCCTGGTGTGGACCGACGTCGCGGGCGCCGCGCTCTTCTTTCTCGGCCTGCTCCTCGTCACGACGGGCGCCGTCGTCCTCGGCGCCGGCGCGTGGGCGGCGTGCGTCGGTCTCGATCGGCACGCGCTCCTGCACCTCCGCCGTGTCGCCGAGACGGCCGACGAGGTCGGCCGCCGCGCCCTCCAGGGCTACGTCCGCTACCGCGTGCTAACGGCCGCGGTGGCGCAGATTGTCGCCTTGCTGATGGGCCTCTACGCGGTGGCGGCCGGCCAGGTCGCAGGCGGGCTGCTGGTGTGGCTCGTGGTCGGTGCCGGGGTGCTCACGCGGCGTGCGCTCCTGCCGCTCGACGGTCAGTGACCCACCACGTCTACCTCGTCCCCGGGTTCTTCGGCTTCGCGAACCTGGGCGACTTCCGCTACTTCGGCCACGTCCGGGACGTGCTCGCGGCGCGCTGCGCCGACCTCGGGCTCGACGTCGCGCTGCACGCCGTGCAGACCCACCCGACCTCCTCGCTACCGCGACGCGCCGGCCACCTGCTCGAGACGATCGCCGCCACGGCGGGCGGCGACGACGGACCGATCCACCTCCTCGGCCACTCGAGTGGCGGGCTCGATGTGCGCCTCGTGGCCTCCCCCGGCGTGCGGCTCGAGACGGCGCTCGACGCCGAGCGCTTCGCCGCCCGGTTCCGGACGGTCGTCACGGTGGCGGCCCCGCACCACGGGGCGCCGCTCGCGACGCTGTTCACGAGCCTCCTCGGCCAGCGGCTCCTCCACCTCATCTCGCTCGCCACCATCTACGTGCTCCGCTTCGGCAGCGTGCCGCTCTCGGTCGGGCTCGGCCTCGCCGGCGCCCTCGCCCGCGCCGGCCATCGCGGCGCTATGCACCCCGCGCTTCTCGACCAGCTCTTCGGCGAGCTGCTCGGCGACTTCACGGCAGACCGCCGAGACGCGATCGAGCGTTTCTTCGTCGACGTCCGTGGCGATCAATCCCTCCTGCCCCAGCTCGCGCCGGAGAGCATGGAGGTGTTCAACGCCACCACGCGCGACCGCCCCGGGGTGCGCCACGGCTGCATCGTCACGCGCGCGCGGCCGCCGGGGCTCGCGGGCGTGCTCGCCGCGGGGCTCGACCCGCAGGCGCAGGCGACGCACGCGATCTATCTCGCCCTCCATCGCCTCGCCGGGCGCGGCCGGCGGAGGCACATCACCTTGACGGCGCCCCAGGCCGACGCGCTTCGCCGCGCATACGGTCGGGTCCCCGGCTGGCGCTCGAACGACGGCCTCGTGCCGACGCTGTCGCAGGTCTGGGGCGAGGTGATCGACGCGGTCGAGGCCGATCACCTCGACGTGATCGGGCACTTCGGCGATCCGACGCACGTGCCGCCGCACTTCGACTGGCTCACCAGCGGCAGCCGCTTCGGCCGCGGGAGGTTCGACGCGCTGTGGACCGCCGTCGCACGCTATCTGGCGGGAGGCGAGGTCGCGATCGGCGAACGGGTGCGGCTACCGCGCGCGCGTTCCCTCGGCGGGACCGGCTAGTGTCGCACCGGGTCGCGCGTCTCCCCGGCGCGCGATCGCGGCGAGCAGGTCGAGCCCGAGGAGACCGAACGCGGCGGCTCCGACGATCACGGCCACATCGGCCGGCGAAAGGGCGGCGAGCCGGAGCACGCTCCGGAGCGGCGGCATGGTGACGCCGAGGGCGAGCACGAGGACCGCGCCCGCCGCGATCCAGCCGAGCACCGGGTTCGGCACGCCGAGCGTGCGGAGCGCGCTGCGCGACTCCGAGCGGTTCGCCAGGATCAGGGCCAGGTTGACGAGGACGAGGGTCGAGAAGGCGATGGTGCGCGTCCGGTCGTCGCCGTAGCCCGCCTGCACGGCGAAGAGGAGCGCGCCGCAGACGACGAGCAGCGCGAGCACGCCCTCGAAGAGCTTCTCCACGATCGTCCCCACCCGAAAGACCGGCTCGGCGGGGGGCCGCGGCGGGCGGTCCATGACGTCCGCTTCCTCCGGCTCCGCCTCGAAGGCGATCGAGCAGGCCGGGTCGATGATCAGCTCGAGGAACACGATGTGGACGGGCAGGAGGACGAGCGGCCAGCCGAGCAGCACGGGGAGGAGCGAGACACCGGCGATCGGCACGTGGATCGCGAGCACGTACGCCATCGCCTTGCGGATGTTGTCGTAGACGCGCCGCCCGAGGCGGACGGCCTGCACGATGGAGGAGAAGTCGTCGTCCACGAGCACCAGGTCCGCCGCCTCGCGCGCGACGTCGGTGCCGCGCCCGCCCATCGCGATCCCGATGTCGGCGGCCTTGAGCGCGGGCGCGTCGTTCACGCCGTCGCCTGTCATGGCGACGACGTGTCCGTGCGCACGGAGCGCGTGCACCAGCCGGAGCTTCTGCTCGGGAACGACCCGCGCGAAGACGTTGACCGTCGGGATGCGGCGCGCGAGCTCGGCGGCGTCCATCGCGTCGAGCTCCGCTCCGCTGATGACCTCGTCGCGCGGCACGAGCCCGATCTCCGCCGCAATGTGCCGTGCCGTGGCGGGGTAGTCTCCGGTGATCATCACGATCCGGATGCCCGCCCGGTAGCACGCGGCGACGGCGGCGGGCACGGCCGGGCGGACCGGGTCCGCGAGCCCGACGAGACCGAGGAGCTCAAACGGGAAGTCGTGTTGGCCTTTGGGAAGCGCGCCGGACTGCACGACGACGCCCGCCACGCCGAGCACGCGGAGCCCGTCCTCGGCGAGGGCGGCCACCTCGCGCGTGACGGCCGCGGTCCGCGCCTCGTCGAGATGACAGAGGTCCACGATCGCCTCCGGGGCACCCTTCGCGGCGACGACCCAGCCGTCGCCCTCGGGTGCGGTCCAGACGTGCGACATCGCGAGGAGCGCGGGCGACAGCGGGTACTCCCGGACGAGCGTCCAGCGCTCGGGGTCCGGCAGCCGCGCGCTTCCGGCGTCGCGGATGGCGCGCTCCATCGGGTCGAAGGGGTTCCGCTCGCTCGCCAGCACCGCGAACTCGAGCAGTCGGCCGAGCGGCGGCGGCAGCGTGCCCGGGCCGTCGAGCGAGGTGACGCGCGTCCCGTCGGCGGCGAGCGCACGGACCGCCATCCGGTTCTCGGTGAGCGTGCCGGTCTTGTCGACGCAGAGAACGGTCGTCGCGCCGAGCGCCTCGAGGGCCGCCAGGCGGCGGACGAGCACGTGGCGCCGCGCGATGCGCCAGGCGCCGAGCGTGAGGAGCAGCGTCAAGATGACCGGGAACTCCTCGGGCATGAGCGCCATCGCGAGCGCCAGGCCCGCGAGGATGCCGCCGAGCCATTGCTCCCGCGCGAGCCCGTAGACCAGCGCGACGGCGACGCAGAGCGCGACCCCCACCGTCCCCAGCACGCGCACGAAGACCGCGACCTGCCGCTCGAGACTCGTCGCGCCCTCCTCCTCTTTCTCGAGGCTGCGCCCGATGCGTCCGAGTGCCGTGGCGGCGCCCGTCGCGTCGACCCGCATCACCCCCTGGCCTGCGACCGCCAGCGTGCCGGAGTAGAGCGACACGGTATCATTGCCCACGGGCCGTGCAGGAGGCCCTTCGGCGGCGGCGGCCGCCTTGTCGACCGGCACCGACTCGCCGGTCAGCAGCGACTCGTCGACGCGGAGGTTGTTCGCCCACAGCACCGTGCCGTCGGCGGGAACGCGGTCGCCCTCGGAGAGCACGAGCAGGTCGCCCCGGACGACCTCGCGGCCGGGGATGCGTCGCTCGCGCCCGTCGCGGAGCACGAGTGCGCGCGGGCTCGAGAGGTCGCGGAGCGCGTCGAGCGCGCGATCGGTCTTCTGCGTCTGGTAGAGCGAGATCCCGATGACGACGAAGACGGACGCCAGGAGCACGGCGGCCTCGCGCACGTCGCCGAGCACGAGATAGACCGCGCCGCACGCGACCAGCAGCGCGATCATCGGTTGGCGCACGACCTCGAGCCCGATGTCGAGGAGGGTGCGCGGCCGGGCGGACGGGAGCTCGTTCGGGCCGTCGCGCCGCAGGCGCTCGGCGGCTTCCGCCTCGCCGAGGCCGGCGAGCCCGCGCACCTCTTCCTCGGTCATACGCGCGCCTTATCGGCTGTGCCGCCGGCGAGGTGCAAGTGCGAGGCGCGCGCCGTGGCCGCCGACGCCGCCTTGCTCAGCGTCCCTCGTCCACCCGCACGTCGAGGGCCTGCACGCCGCCCTCGGTCACCGTGACCGTCGTTTCGGTCACGCCGACGCCGTCGTGCCACACACGCACGCGATGCCCACCCGCCGGTGCGCCCGCGATCGTGTAAGCACCGTGCGCATCGGTCACGGCCGCCCACGGGTTCGTGTGGACGACCACGAACGCTTCCATCTTCGGGTGAACGTTGCAACCGAGGCGCACCACGCCCGGCGTATCGAAGGTGACGCTCTTGGTCTCTCCCTGATCGTACATGCCGAGGTCGAACTTCTTGGCGGGCGAGGCGGAGAAGGCGTTGTGGAGCCGCGGGTCGTGGTTCGGGAAGTCGACGGTGGTGCCGACCGGCACTGCGGTCACGTGCGGGACGAAGGTGTCGTTGCGCTGTTCCACGACCGGGTGTGCCGCGGGCGGCTGCCCGACGGGCGCCGGCGCATCGATCATGACGACCGCGTCGGCGAGCGGCGTGCCGCCGCGCGCGCTCGTCACCGTGCCCTTGACGGTCCCGCCCGATGCCCACGCGGCCGCGGCGGCCGCGAGCACGAGGCCCAGCGAGGCGGTGAAGCGGCTCGTGCTCATCGTGCCTCCTCCTTGCGGGGCGGCACCGTCGGATATGCGACGTCGAGGATCGCGCTTCGGTCCGCCTCGATCTCGAGCGGCCGCTCGACGACGCCCAGCTCCTCGTGCCACACCCGCAGCGTGTACTTCCCCGGCGGCAGGTCGGGGATATCGTACGCGCCGTACGCATCCGTCACGGTGTGGTAGGGGTGCTCCGCGACCGCGATGAAGCCGCGCATCCACGTGTGCCGGACGTCGCAGGTGACGGTCACGAGACCTGGACGCGCCAGCGGTTTGCGCACCCGCCGCTCAGGGGGGAGGCCGACGTTGAAGAGGGTCTCGGCGCCAATCCGCGCGTCGGCATTGTGCAGCACCGGATCGCTGTTGTGGAGCTCGAGCCACTGGCCTACCTCGGCCACCTGCACGTGAGGGACGAAGCGGCAGGCCTGGTTGTCGAGCACCAGGGTCACGTCGCGCTCTGGCTTCTTCCCGCCGCGCACGCCCTCCACGCTGACCACCGCATAGCGCACGCCGCCGTCCGGCCCGATCACCAGCCCGTCGTCCGGCACCTCCTTGCCGCATACCTCGGCGTGCTTGAAGACGGGAAGCGACCGCCGCGGCGGCGCGGCGACGGCGAGGGTCACCGTCCCGCTGACGCTTCCCGTAGCGGCCACCGCGCCCTGCGCCCCGGCCGAGAGGGCGAGGGTGCAGAGTAGAATCCCAGTCGCTCGCCGGCGTCGTCGTTGCCGCATTAGAGCCTCCTCCACTGCCGAAGTGCCAGGAGTGTGCCAGGGAACAGGGGGTGCGGGACAGTCTGACGCTCCGGTGGCATTCCGAGGCTTGCGAGCGAAGGGGGCGCCCGTTCCCGCCCGTGAGACGCCCGGGCCCCGAAGGGCACGGATAGAGTGCAACAGCACGAGCCCCAGTTCTGCCGCAGCTGCCATCTGGTAGTCGCCGGTGATCATGACGGTCCGGATGCCGGCCCGGTAGCACTCCGCGACGGCGCCCGGCACCGCGGGCCGGACCGGGTCGGCGAGGACGCGGAGCCCATCGGCGGCGAGCGCGTGCACCTCGCGCGTGACGCTCGCCGTCCGCGCCTCGTCGAAATGGCGCGATCGCGACGCGGCACCCGGATTGCTTCTCAGTCGGCACGTGCGCACCGTCGACTTCGCCGAGGCTCCGTTTCTGGTCATCTGGGAGACGACCCGGGCCTGTGACCTCGCGTGCCACCACTGCCGCGCCTCGGCGCGGCCCGGCCGCGATTCCGGGGAGCTCACCACCGCCGAGGGCGAGGCGCTCATCGCGGAGACCGCCGCGCTCGGCACCCCGGTCTTCATCCTGAGCGGCGGCGACCCGCTGAAGCGTCCGGACCTCTACCACCTGATCCGCCACGGCAAGTCGCTCGGCCTCCGCATGGGTACGATCCCGGCCGCGACGCCCGCGCTCGGGCGCGACGTTGTCTACGCGCTCCGCGACGCGGGGCTCGACCAGATGGCCGTCAGCCTGGACTTCCCGGGGGCGTCGCTCCACGACGCCTTCCGCGGCGTGCCGGGTGCGTTTGCGCGGAGCATGGCGGCGGCGGAGTGGGCGCGCGAGGCAGGGCTGCCGCTCCAGATCAACACCACGGTGTGGGTGGAGTCGGTGGCATGGCTCGAGGACATGGCGGCGCTCGTCGAGCGGCTCGGCACGGTCTTCTGGGAGGTGTTCTTCCTCGTCCCGACCGGCCGCGGGACGGGCGTCGCCGGCCTCACGCCCGGGCAGTGCGAGGCGGCCTTCGCCGTGCTCGAGGACGTGCAGCGGCGGTCTGCCTTCGTGGTCAAGGTGACGGAGGCGCCGCACTACCGTCGCTACGTCGCCCAGCGCGAGGAGCGCGCGAGCGGCGCCGTCCGCGGCGTGCGGAAGGCCATGCCGCGCATGCTGGTGCGCTCCGAGGGCCCGGGCCACACGGTCGGGCTCGCGCCGCGCGGGGTGAACGCCGGCAACGGCTTCGCCTTCGTGTCGCACACGGGCGAGGTGTTCCCGAGCGGCTTCCTCCCCGTCTCCGCCGGCAACGTCCGGGCGGGCGGGCTCACGCCCATCTACCGCGACTCGCCGCTCTTCCGCACGCTCCGCGACCCCGACGCGCTCCACGGTCGCTGCGGCCGCTGCGAGTACCGACGCCTCTGCGGCGGCTCCCGCTCGCGCGCCTGGGCGCTCACCGGCGACTGGCTCGCGACCGACCCGTGGTGCGGGTACCGGCCGGCCGCCGCGTGACGGGGCTCAGCGCTCGGCGCCGACCCGCACGTCGAGCGCCTGCACGCCGCCCTCGGAGCGTCTCGGCACCGAGTCGCGCGTCGGCGTTGTGGAGCACGGCGTCCAAGTTCCGGAGCTCGAGCCACTGCCCGACCTCCGCCACCTGCACGTGCGGCACGAAGCGGCAGCCCTCGTTGTCGAGGACGAGGGTCGTGTCGCGCTCGGGCTTCTTCCCCCCGCGCACCCCCTCGACGCTGACGACGGCGTAGCGGACGCCACCGCCGGGGCCGACCACGAGCCCGTCGTCGGGGACGTTCTGCCCGCAGACCTCGTGGTTCTTGAAGACGGGGAGCGGGGCACGCGCCGGCGCCGGGACGGCGAGGGTCACCGTCCCGCTCACCGACCCTACGCCCGCCGTCGCCGCGCCGGCGGTCCCGAGGACCGCCACCGCACACAGCCCGAGCACTCTCCTCCGCCCCGAAATTCCAGGAGCGTGCCAGCGAGCCGCGGCGCCCGCGAGTCTCGGCCCGTCTCGCTTCTTTCCGAAATTTGCGATTCAGGCATGCCTCGCTTCCCAGACCCGGGAGCGGCGGAGGGTGACCCGACGCACGGTCATGGGCGGCCGAGGGGCTCACTGGTTAGGAGCTTCTGCACGCGCTTTGCTACAATGCCGTGGGGGATGCGGAGGCGCCTCGCGGCTGCGGGCATGGTCGTCGGGCTGGCGATCGTGCTCGGCGGCGGATTCGCCGCCCTCAAGACCTACGACTACGTCGAGAACGACCCCCGCTTCTGCCGGAGCTGCCACCTGATGGAGACGGCCTACGCCAAGTGGCAGACGAGCGCGCACGCCGAGGTCGGCTGCCACGCCTGCCACGTCCAGTCGACACGCGAGAACCTGGACCAGCTGTTCAAGTACGTGACGCTCCGGCCCGACAAGGTGGGCAAGCACGCGGACGTCGACTACACGCGCTGCGGGGCATGCCACCTGTCCCGCGATCCCAGGTGGAAGCAGGTGGCGCAGACGGCCGGCCACCAGGTCCACTTCACGCGACAGGGGCTCGAGTGCGTCGGCTGCCACTCGAAGGGCGTGCACCAGTTCGTCCGCCCGGTCGACGCGTGCAAGGATTGCCACGCCGAGCGCGTGCGGGAGGGCGGCATGACGGCGCTCCACTGCACCGCGTGTCACGACTTCCTCGCCGCCGACCACGAGCTCGGCGCCCCGACCCGCCGCGACTGTCTCGCTTGCCACGCCGACATGCAGGTCGGCTCGGAACGGTTCGAGCCGCACGCGCCGATGCGCTTCCCGTGTCAGGAATGCCACCGGCCGCATCAGAACCTGCGCCCGACGCCGGCCGACTGCGTCCGCTGCCACCACGTCGCGGCCTTCGGCCTGCACGCCGTGCCCTTCCACGGCGACTGCCGCTCCTGTCACCAGCCGCACCTCTGGCGCGTCGACGCGCGGGCCACGTGCGAAGGCTGTCACGCCGACCGGAAGGACCACTACCCGGATGCGCCCTGCGCCGGCTGCCACGCCTTCCAGAAATCGGAGCACGCCTCATGAGCGACGATCGGGGACCGTCACGGCGAAGCCTCCTGCGCTGGCTCCTCTCGGGCAGCACGGGGACGCTGCTCGCGGTGCTCCTCTACCCGGTGCTCCGCTACGTCTCGCCGCCGGGCGAGGCGGAGACGGGTGCCGACGCCGTCGTCGTCGGCCGGCGGAAGGATTTCCCGCCGAACTCCGGCAAGGTCGTCCGCTTCGGCACCCGCCCCGCCATCGTCATCAGCACCGCCGCCGGTGAGCTGCGGGCCTTCTCCGCCGTCTGCACGCACCTCCAGTGCACCGTGCAGTACCGGCCCGACATGGAGCTGGTCTGGTGCGCCTGCCACAATGGGCGGTTCGACCTCGCGGGGCGGAACGTCGCCGGGCCGCCGCCGCGCCCTCTCGACGCGCTCGACGTCGCGCTCCGGGGCGACGACGTCGTGCTGACCCGCCGGAAGGCCTGACTCGTCGATGAACGGGCTCTCCCGCTGGCTCGACGACCGGCTCGGCGTGAGCGCGATGCGCGCGTTCCTGGCACACAAGCTCGTGCCGCGCCACAACGCGATCTGGTACTACCTGGGCGGCGTCACGCTCTTTCTCTACGCCATCCAGGTCGCGACCGGGGTTCTCCTGCTCCTCTACTACCGCCCAACGCCCGACGCGGCGTTCGAGAGCGTCCGCACGATCGTCGCCCATGTGCCGTTCGGATGGCTGATCCGCTCGGTGCACGCCTGGGCGGCGAACCTGATGATCGGGACGGCGTTCGCGCACATGTTCAGCGTCTTCTTCCTGAAGGCGTACCGCCCGCCGCGCGAGGCGACCTGGCTCACCGGCGCAGTGCTTCTCGGATTGACGCTCGGCTTCGGCTTCTCGGGCTACCTCCTGCCGTGGAACGAGCTCGCGTTCTTCGCCACCAAGGTCGGCACGGACATCGTCGGCGCGGTGCCCGTCGCCGGCCACGCCATCCGCTTCGTCCTCCGCGGCGGCGAGGACGTCACGGGCGCCACCCTGACCCGCTTCTTCGGCGTCCACGTGGCGCTCCTGCCGCTCGTGACGACGCTCGTCCTCCTCGGCCACCTGGCGCTCGTGCAGCTCCACGGCATGAGCGAAGAGATCGGTCACGACCCGCGCGCGACGGGCCACCGGCCGTTCTGGCCGGACTTCGTCCTCCGCGAGATGCTCGTCTGGCTCGGCGTGCTCGCCGTCCTGATCGGGCTCGCGACGCTGCTGCCCTGGGAGATCGGCCACAAGGCGGACACGTTCGCGTCGGCGCCCGCCGGCATCCGGCCCGAATGGTACTTCACGTTCATGTCGCAGACCCTCAAGTATCTCCCGCCGAGCATCCTCGGCGCCGAAGGCGAGCAGGTCGGCATCCTGGCCTTCGGCCTCGTCTTCCTGGCGCTCGTGCTGGTTCCCTTCCTCGACCGCCGCGCCGCGCGGGGAGAGCGGAGCCCGGTCGTGACCGTCGCCGGCGCCGCGCTCCTCTGCTTCATGGCGGTCATGATGGCGCTCGCCTATCTCAAGCCGTACTGACGATGGCACGCGGACTGCTCGTCCTGCTCGCGCTCCTCGCCGTCGCCGGCCGCGTGGCCGCCGACGACAGCTGCGTCGACTGTCACAAGCTCCTTCCGGAGCCGCTCGGCACGCCCGTCGAGGGCATGGCGAACGACATCCACGCGAAGGCGGGGCTGTCGTGCGCCGACTGTCACGGCGGCGACCCCAAGGATCCCGAGGCGACGGCGATGGACCCGGCCAAAGGCTACCGGGGCAAGCCCGCGGCGTCCGACGTCCCGGCGTTCTGCGCCCGGTGTCACGCCGACGAGAACCTGATGCGGCGCTACAACCCGCGCGTGCCGACGGACCAGCTCGCTCAGTATCGGACGAGCGTCCACGGCCGCCGGCTCGCCGAGGGCGACACCAAAGTCGCGACGTGCGTCTCGTGTCACGGCGTGCACGGCATTGTGCCGGCCGGCGACGCGCGCAGCCCGGTCTACAAGATGAACGTCGCCACCACGTGCGCGCGCTGCCACGCCGACGCCGCGTTGATGGCGCCCTACCAGATCCCGACGGACCAGCTCGCCAAGTACCAGCGGAGCATCCACGGAGAGATCGTCCTCGTGAAGCGGGACGTCTCGGGGCCGACGTGCAACGACTGCCACGGCAACCACGGCGCCTTCCCACCCGGGGCGGACTCCGTGGCCGCGGTCTGCGGGCAGTGTCACGTCATGAACAAGGACCTGTTCCTCGCCAGCCCGCATCACGCCGCGTTCGCGCGGCTCGGGCTCCCCGAGTGCGTCGCCTGCCACAGCAATCACCAGGTGCTGCGCACGAGCGACGCGATGCTCGGCACCGGCGCCTCCGCCGTCTGCATCGGCTGCCACGCCGCCGACAGCGCCGGGTACAAGGCGGCGGCTCGCATGCGGGCCGCGGTCGATCAGCTTCGCCTGGCAACCGAGTCGGGGGCACAGAGCCTCGAGGAGGCGAGCGCCGCCGGCATGGAGGTGAGCGAGGCGGAGCAGGCGCTCCAGACCGCGCGCGAGGCGCTCGTCGCGACGCGGAACCAGGTCCACGCCTTCGACCCGGACCGGCTGGCGAAGACCGCCGGCGCGGCGGTCGAGACGGCGACCGGCGCCGAGCGGGCCGGGCGAGCGGCGCTCGTCCAGCTCGCCAACCGCCGCTGGATGGCGCTCATCCCGCTCGGCGCGATCGCCCTGGTCGGGGTGCTGCTCTGGATCCGCGTGCGGCGCCTGGACGACGAGCCGCCGCCCAGCGCCTGATGTCTAGTTCCCGCCCTTCAGCGTCAGCAGGTACGCGACGAGGTCATCGATCTGTTGATCCGTGAGCGTCATCTTCGGCATCTTCGCGTCGGCCACCTTCGACTTCGGGTCCTTCAGGTACTCGTGCATCCAGGCGCTGTCGCGCTTGCTGCCGACGCCGTCCACCGGGCCGCCCTTGGCGGCCATCGGGCCGCCTTGACCGCCGACCGAATGGCAGACCTTGCACTTCTGGTCGAAGAGCGCTTTGCCGTCGTCCGCGCCGGCGGACGCGGACGCCGCCCAGAAGAGCGCCCAGGCTCCGAGCGTGACCACCGAGATCGTCTTCCTCACCATCGTCCCCTCCTTCGGCGTGCGGCCGTAGCATTCCGGCACCGATCCGTCCAGCGGGGAGCGTTGCGGTCCGCCGCCACCCGGGCTACACGGCGGTCGGTTCTCTTGGGGGACGACAGGACGACCCGGCTTGCGTTGCTCGCGGTGGCGGCCGTGGCGGTGGCCCTCGGCGCACCCGTCGGCGTCCTTGCCGTCACCGACTCCGCGCTCCTCTGCGGGCGGTGCCACGACTCGAAGGTGGCGCAGGTGGCGACGACCGGCGGCCACGCCGCCGACGTCGACTGCGTCGACTGCCACGAGGACCGCCGCCCGGGACGCTTCGCTCGGAGGCATCGCACGATCCCCACCTGCCTCACGCACCACGTGAGTCCGACGACGCGTCATCCCCCGCTGCCCGCCAAGCGTGCCGCCCGCGGCGTGCAAGGGAACTGCCTCGCCTGCCACGACCCGCACGGCTCGACGAACGCGCACCTCGTCCGGACGGCGATCCCGACCGGCCGCTTCCGCCAGCGCGCCGTCCAGTTCACGAACGACAGCGGCGCCGCGACCGGGAGCTTCGTCGACCCGGCCGCGCCCGGCCGCGGGCTCTGCGAGGTCTGCCATCGCCGCACCGACTTCTACCGCGCCAACGGGCACGGGAAGCCGCACTTCACCGAGAGCTGCGTCCTCTGTCACGAGCACGACGCGGGCTTCCTGCCGGTCGTCGCGGAGAAGAACTGTCCCGTCTGCCACGCCGCCGAGGCGGCGCGGTTCGCGCGGCCGAGCCTCCACCACATGACGTTCGGCGCCTGCACCCCGTGTCACGCCGAGCGCGCGGCCATGCCGGGTCCCGGCCATCGCGCCAAGCCGGCGTGCACCGATTGCCACCAGGACCTCGCGACGCACGCCCCGCCCGGCCACCCCGCGCTCCCCTGCACGCAGTGCCACGACCCACACGGCACGGACAACGCGCGCCTCGTGCAAGACGTCGTGACGACGCCCGCCGGCGCCGCGCGCGCCGTTCGCTTCGACGGCAACCTGCTCGGCAAGGCGGACGGCAGCTTCGCCAGCGCCTCGGCGCCCGGCTCGGGGATCTGCGAGGTCTGCCACTCGACGACCCGCTTCTACCGCGGCGACGGCACGGGCGAGCCGCACTTCGCGCTGTCCTGCCTGCCGTGCCACCTCCACGCCGCCGGGTTCGCGCCGCGATGAAGGGGCTCGTCCTTCTCGTTCTCCTCCCGCTCGCGCCGCTGGCGCGAGCCGAGGAGCCGGCGAAGACCTACGTCGGGGCGGAACTCTGCGTCGCTTGCCACGATGCGCAAGCCGCGTCGTACGCGAAGACACCGCACGCCGCAGCGCTCGCCGACGAGAAGCGCCCCGAGTCCGAGCGCGCCTGCGAGGCGTGCCACGGGCCGGGCAGCGCGCACTCGGAGGCGGGCGGGGCCAAGGGCGTCGGCGGGCTCCGGGCGTTCGCCAAGACCGACCGCGCCGCGGACCGGAACGCGCCGTGCCTGCACTGCCACGGCGGGGCGAGCGCGGTACACGACTTCCCGAAGAGCGAGCACGGGCTCGCGGGCGTCGCCTGCACCGAGTGTCACTCCATGCACGCCGGCACCAAGGAGAAGCTGCTCCGCGCCGCGCCCCCGGACCTCTGCTACGGCTGCCACCTCCAGATCCGCGCCAAGTTCGCGCTCCCCGAGCACCACAAGGTGAACGAGGGCGCCGTCTCCTGCCTCGACTGCCACGCGCCGCACGGCAGCCGGAACAAGGCCGCGCTCCGCGGCGCGAACGACCGTGCGTGCTTCCGCTGCCACGGGGAGATCGAGGGGCCCTTCGTGTACGAGCACGAGGCCGAGCTCACCGAAGGCTGCCAGCGCTGCCACGACCCGCACGGCAGCGTGAACCGCCATCTGCTGATCCGCCAGCAGGTCGCGCAGCTCTGCTACGAGTGCCACACGGTCACGCCGCGCGACCACGCGCAGCCGCGTTTCCGCGACTGCACGCGCTGCCACGTGAGCATCCACGGGTCGAACGTCGACCCGCGCTTCCTGGAAGAGTGACGTGCGCCGCCCTCCCCTAACGCTCGCCCTCGTCGCCGCGCTCGCGGCCCCCGCGGGCGGCGGGATGGTACCGGGGTATGCGATCGACGCCACCACGACCTCCGGCTACCGCCTGGTCGACATCGACGGGGCGAAGGACAAGTACAAGGAGGACTACAACCTCCGCTCCGGGCTCCGCCTCTTCAACCTCCGCGTCGACGGTCTCGCCGACAAGCCGGACGACACACCGCTCGACCGCTTCCACCTCGAGGTTGACACGCCGGGCGACGAGCCGCTCTCCACGTTCCGCCTGACGGCCGCGGACCAGAAGCTCTACGATCTCCGCGTCAACTTCCAGCGCGCCAAGTACTTCTACGCCGTGCCGCAGCTCTTCGAGGCGCCGGTCCTCGGCGACGTCCGCACCGACGACCTCCACGACTTCGACTTCGTGCGCACGAACGGCGCCGTCGACCTGACCGTCCACGCGCCGCACCTGCCGACGCTCCTCTTCGGCTACCACCTCTACGAGCGCGACGGCAACGCGGTGTCGACCGCGCGCGTCGCCGGCGGCGACACCTTCCTCGTCCACGCGCCGGTGAACGACGTGACCCACGTCGGCCGGCTCGGCACCGAGTTCCGCGCGCTCGGCACCGACGTCTTCCTCCAGCAGGAGTATCGCCGCATCGACCGGCACGAGGACCTCCGCGGCCCGATCGACCCGCTCGGGCTCGACCCCACCGACGCCTCGACGCTCGGCAGCTACCGGAGCGAGCACGACGAGCACCTCGACATCCCCGTCACGACGGTCCGCCTCCACCGCACGGTCGGCGATCGGCTGGACCTGACCGGCGCCTACCTCTACAGCCACGCCGACCTCTCGGCCGACCGCACGCGCACGCTCGCCGGCGCGGTGACCCCGGTCTACCCGAGCGGCAGGGACCTGCTTCGCGACCACGCCGACGCGGCCCTCAGCACGCACGTCGTCGACCTCGGCTCGACCCTCCAGGTGGCGGAGCACGTCCGCTGGCATTCGAGCTACCGCTTCGACGAGCGGAGCCAGAGCGGCACGCTCGACGAGACGAGCACGCTCGGCCTCCTCGCGGCGCGGACGGGCGACCAGGTGAAGCGCCATAACGTCACCACCGACGTCGAGGTGGAGCCGCGGGCCGACTTGAGCCTCCGCGCCGGCCTGCGCTGGAGCCGGCGCGACGCCAACCTGTCGCAGAGCGGCCAGGACATCTCGACCGACAGCGTCGGCGCGATCGGCAGCCTCCGCTGGCGGCCGTGCACGTACTTCGATCTCTTCGCGCGCTACGAGAACGTCCAGCTCGACGACCCCTTCCTCGTCCCCGGCGACCCCGCCCAGGGCATCCCCGAGCGCGAGATCGCCCTCACCTTCGTCAACCGCGCCACCACCGGCTTCCACGTCACGCCGCGCGACTGGCTCGAGCTGAGCTACCAGTTCCTCGCCGACAGCCGCGAGAACCAGAGCTTCGACGCCCGTTCGCAGAGCTTCGGCAACACGGTGGCCTTCACGGTGGTCCCGCGGAAGGACATGACGGTCTTCTTCAGCTACACCCGCCGCGACGTCGACGACCACGCCGACATCCTGATCGCCCCGACCTATCGCCCGACCGGGTCCGTCCAGCGCGGCACGGAGGACGTCCTCGTCCACGAGCTCACGTGGGACTTCGCCGCGCTCGGTCACAAGTGGTCGTCGGGCTGGAACCTCGCCTTCGTGAACACGGAGAACAAGCTCGCCCCCCGCCTCGAGGTTGACGCCGCCAGCCGGAGCTTCTTCGACCTCACCCGCGTCGACGGCGCCTTCTTCCTGACCCTCCACCACTGGCTCGTCGACCCCACGCTGGAGGTCCGCCGCATCGAGTACGACGAACGCGTCCTCAAGCGGAACGACTACAGCGCGACGATCATCGCCTTCAAGCTGACGCGGCGCTGGGGCTTGTAGACACTACCCGGGCGCTGCCGCCTCGAAGGCCCGTCACGGGCGTCGCGGCGTCTCGTCGGGGAGGATATTCCCCGGCAGCTTCGAAAGCCGGCCGGAGACGCAGCTCTGCCGCTGCGTCCCCGCGCCGACCTTCAGTGCGCGTGCACCACCGACACGTCGGCGATCGCGCCGGGGCCGTGGCAGACGCTGCACGCCTCGTTGCCGCCGGGGGCGGTCTGGGTCTCGGCGTGGAACTTGGCGTCGTCCGCGTCGTGGCAAGCGAGGCAGGCAGCCTGCGTGGGCGGGATGGAGCCGGTGACGTTCTCGGTGGCCGAGGTCCCGCTGCCGTTCACCACCGAGATCCGGGTGTCGATCACGCCGTCGGGGAGCGGGACGAGCTCCGTGCCCTTCGCATGGCAGGCCTCGCACTCGCGGCGGTCACGTGGGTAGTGGACGTCGCCGAAATCGTTCGCGCTGCCGCCGAAGCCGTAGATGAGGAAGGGCTTGTTCTCGAGGTTCTCGCCGGTGTGGATCTTGTGGATCATCCGCTTGAAGTGGATGCTCTCGTTCGTGGTGAGCGCGCCGCCCGCGACGGCGGTCTTGCGCTGCGCGAAGTCGGTCACGTTCGGGTTGTGGCAGACGATGCAGTAGTCGGTGTTGTTGCGCAGCCCGCCGTGGATGCTGAAGTCCTTCGAGAAGGTGCCGTGGCAGTTCGAGCAGTTCGAGGTCTCCACGACCGTCCGGCGATGCGCCACCGGCGTGCCGTCGACGCTGAAGTCGGCCACCACGTTGTGCGCGGCCTCCGTGACGGACACCTTGCAGTGACCCGCGTTGCACGAGTTCACGGCGCCCCCGCAGTCAGCGTCACTGTTGCAGCCCTTCCCCTGGATGACGACGGTGCGGCGCGCCTCGATGCCGACTCGCCAGCTTCCGGCCGCGTCGTTGGGTAGCGCGTTGCCGCCCGAGAAGGTGTACGTGAAGGCCCCCGTCCCGTCCGGCGTGGCGCTGGCGCAGGACACGGCGCCGTCGCAGGTGCCGGTCGAGCCCCCGCCGACCGCCGTCGGCGAGATCATCGGCACCGAGGCACCACCGAAGTCGGTGCTCGGCCCGCTCACCGCGAAGCCGACGCGGCTCATGCCGGCCAGCGAGGTGATCGGGTTGCCGGCACCGTCCTTCAGGCGGAACTTGACGACCGGCGCAGCGCCTGCCGCACCGGTGGCGCTCAGAATCTCGGCCTGAAGCCCGGCGAGCTGCGTGGAGTACGTCGGGATCGTGTGCGCACCCTCGACCGAGAGATCGAATTCCGCGTTCGCCTCGCTCACGTGGCAGAGCCGGCAGGCCGCGTCGGGCTGCGCGCCCGCCGTCGGATGGCCGGTGCCTGGCGGACCGGCGGCCGTGGCGACCAGACCGGGGTTCGCGTCGTCGTGGCAGGACGCGCAGGCGGCGGCCGAGGGCCGCTCCTTGTGGTTCATCGCGTTGGCGCCCTCCTCGTGGCACTTCTCACAGTTCCGAACGTCCTGCGGGAAGCCGACGCCGACCGTCTTGATCTTCGTCGAGCTGCCGCTGCCCGTGGAATCGACGCACGTGCCGGGCGCGCAGTCCGAGTCGGCCGTGCACTCGGTCATCGCGTTCGGTCCGCCGTTGCAGAACTTCACGCGCTCGCCGAAGACGGTCTCGCTCTGCTGGAAGCCGATGATCGAGTACTTGTTCCCGACGGCGCCCTGGACGCTCGGCAGGTCCTTGCCGCGGTGGATCTTGTGGACCATCACCTCGAAGTCGATCGCGTTCCCGGTGTCGGGGTCGACCGCCTGGTCCGTGTGGCAGAGCTGGCAGAGCCGGACCTCGCGTCGTCCGCCGCCGTGCACGGCGAGCGTGCCGTGGCAACTGTTGCACTCGCTCGTCGTGACGACCTTGCGGACCGTCGTCACCGCGCCGCCCGCCGGCACGAAGTCGAAGATCGGGTTGGCGACCAGCGTCGCGCCGTTGTAGGCGCGCTCGATCTGGGCGCCGATCGTGTGTGTCAGAGCCGCGTTGAAGCCGGCCGGGAGCTTGGTGCCGAAAGTGTAGCGGAACGTCCCGGTGCCCTGGTCGAGAAGGACGACGGCGCCGTTCGAGTCGAGCGTCGGCTGATTGGAGGACTGGTGCGTGATTGGGCTCGTCTGCTTGGCGGTGATGTAGCTCCGGTAGCGCGTGAAGTCGGTGACGAAGCCCTCGAGCGTCCGGTTGTCGACGTCGAGCCGCGCGATGGTGAAGCGTACGCGCGCCTTGTTGGGATCGGTCGTCGCGGCGGTGCTCGGCACCACCGGGTTGCCGTTGTCGTCGGTCAGCGTGAAGTCGACGGTGACGGTGCCGTCGGCGGCCACGGCCGCGCTCGCGATCGCCGCCTTCAGCCCGGCGCCGGGCGTGGCGAAGACCGTCGGGCCCCCTCCGCCACCCCCGCCGCCTCCGCCGCCACCGCCGCCACCGCCACCGCCGCCACCGCCCGCGGACTGCGTCGGCGCGCAGACGAGCTGGAAGCGGTCCGTGTCGACGCGCCCGCGCGAGGTGCGCGCGACGAGCCCGAACTCGACCATGCCCCGGCGCAGGTTGCCGCGGCGGTCCGGCCCGCGGAGCGGGACCGTGACGTTCACCGGGTCGGTGCACGTCGGCGCGGCGGTGGGCAGGGCGAGCCGGTCGATCGCGGCCTGGAGCGATGCGAGGCGCACCCGGGGCTTCGGCCCGCGTGGTTTCACCTTGGCGCGCGCGACGTCGGACGAGAAGCAGCGGCCGAGCGCGGCGTCGCGGAGGTTGAAGCAGACGGACACCGAGAACTGACACGCGTTCGGGACGCTCACCCGATCGCAGCCCTGGCCGTCGGTACACGTGGCGCCGAGGGCTACCCGGCGTCCTGCAGGGAACGCCGTGCCCGTGGTCATCAGCTCCGCCAGGCAGTCGGTGCGGCGCGAGCCGCCACCCGCGAGCATGGTGATCGTGCCCGCGCCTGCGACGTCCGCGGCAAGGACCGCGAGGGCGAGCCCCATCAGGCCCCTTCGGCTGTGTACCATGCGAGGGAGCCAGTGCACGGGCCATGCCACCGAGCCGCCGGCGGCTGCCATGCCAGCTCCCGCTCGCCCGCCCGCGCGCCCCGGGTGGTGTTTCCGAGCGACCGGAACGCGTTCCCGGATCTGCAAGAAGGGAGGCCAATCGGACTCACTCGGGGAGGGGCCGGAGCCGCCGCGCGTTCGCGACGACGAGGAGGCTGCTGCCCAGCATGGCGGCCGACGCGACGAGCGGATCGAGCCGCCCGGCGGCCGCCAGCGCCACGGCTCCGACGTTGTAAGCGAACGCCCAGAGCAGGTTTTGCCGGACGACCCGCGCGACCCGTCGAGCGTGCGCGAAAAGCCACGGCACGCGCGCAAGGTCGTCCCCGACGATCACCACGTCGGCCGAGAGCCTTGCCAGGTCGGTGGCGCTCGCGACCGCGATCCCGAGGTCGGCGGCGGCGAGCGCGGGGGCGTCGTTGATGCCGTCGCCCACCATGGCGACGGTCGCCCGCGCACGCGCGGCGCGCACGTGGGCCACCTTGTCGGCAGGGAGCAGGCCGAGCGCCGCGTCGGCGGCCGGCACGAGCGCCGGCACGACGGCGTCGGCGCGCACGTCGCCGGAGACCAGCCCGACGCGGAGCCCCAGGCGCCGGCACGCCGCGAGCGCCGGCTGGGCGTCCGGACGCGCCGTCTCGGCGAACGCGAGCGTACCGAGGAGGCGCTCGCCGGCGGTCACGGCGACACGCATCCCACCGCCGGCACCTCCCTCCTCGAGCGCGAGACCCGTCTCCGCCGCCGCGAGCCGGGCGGTCCCGACGGCCGCCCGTTCCCCCGCGACGACGCCGCGAACGCCTGCCCCGGCGGCGACGCGCACCTCGGACGCGGCGGCCACCGCGAGCCCTCGCCCCTCGGCCGCCAGCGTGATCGCGCGGGCGAGCGGATGACCGAGGCCCGCCTCGAGGGCCGCGGCGTGCGCGAGGACGTCGTCTTCCGTCACCCCCGGGACCGGCTCCACCGCGTGGAGGCGAGGTCGCGCGTCCGTCAGCGTGCCCGTCTTGTCGAAGAGCACGTACTCGACCGCGGCCGCCCGCTCGAGCAGCGGTGCGGCCCGCACGATGACGCCGCGGCGCGCCGCGGTGGCGAGGCCCGTCCAGACGGCGACTGGGGTCGCGATGCCGAGCGCGCACGGGCAGGCGACGACCAGCACGGAGAGCGCGACGAGCACCCCGCGCTCCGCTCCTGCGTGCCAGCCCCACCACCCGCCCGCCACGAGCGCGATCGCGACCACCGCCGGCGTCATGCGCCGGGCGACGGCGTCGGCGAGCCGCTCCGCCGGCGAGCGCTCGCCGTGGGCGGCCGCCACCAGCCCCGCGATGCGCGCGGCGGCGCTCTCGCGGACCGGCGCGGTGACGCGGACGCGGAAGACGGCGTCGACGCTGCACGTCCCGCCCGCGACGGCCGCGCCCGGCACCTTGGTCACCGGCCGGCTCTCGCCCGTGAGCGCCGACTCGTCGACGCCGCCGGTGCCCGCCAGCACCTCGCCGTCCGTCGGAAAGGCGGCCCCCGGTGCCACCTCGACGACGTCGCCCGGCACGAGCGCGCCCGGCCTGACCGGCTCTCGCGTCGCGCCGCGCAGCCGCAGCGCCCGGGCCGGCGCGGGCGCGAGCGTGGCGCGCACGAGCGCGCCCGCCTCGGCCCGCGCCCGCGCCTCGAGCCAGCGCCCGAGCGTTACCAGCACGAGCAGCATGGCCGCGGTGTCGAAGTAGACCGCGGACCGTCCCCTCACCGTGTTGGCGACCGAGAGCGCGTACGCCGCCAGCGTGCCGAGGATAATCAGCCCGTCGGCGTTCGGCGCGCCGGCGCGGAGTCCCTGCCACGCGGTCGCGAGAATCGGGCCGCCGAGGAGGAGGAGCACGGGGGCCGCGAAGACGAGCGCCAGCACCCGCAGCACCACGAACAGCGGCCCGTCACCCGACGCGGCCCCGTAGACGACGGGCGCGTACGTCGGGAGCGAGAGCATCATCACGTTCATGGCGAAGAAGAGCGCGAGGCCGAGGCGGACGAAGATGGCCGCCGCCGCGCCGCGCTCGCCGCGCGCGCGGGTCACCTGGAAGGCCAGCAGACAACCGTAGCAGCAGAAGCGGCGGGCGACCGGGTGCCGTCCGCGCGGCAGCCCGCAGTGCGCGCAGGCGGTGGATCGCACGGCTACTGGAGCAGGTTGAGGATCAGGTACGTGACCGCGAAGACGAAGAACGACGCCCAGAGGAGCCCGATCCACCAGGGGGCGGGGTTCGCCTCGTATGTATGGTAGCGCTCGCTCTCGAGCGGGGTCTCGGGGCGGGAGGCGCTCGCCGGGCTCGCCCCGCGCGGCGCGAGGATGGGACCACCGCCGTCAGGCATGGTGGCGCTCCGGGCCGAGCTCGCCGCCACGCTCGATCTCGTCGTCCAGCTCGAAGAGACGGTACTTCGGGCGCTCGATGTCGCGGAAGCGGCCGGTGAGGGTCGCCCAGAGCGTGACGCAGACGATCGGCAGCATGCCGATCAGGTACGTCGAGATCGCGACGGCGCCGAAGCCCTGCACGTCGTCCTCGACGATGGTGAAGGCGAACTCGGTCATCTTGTAGATGAAGCCGACGCCCGCGATCAGCATGACCGCGAGCGCGAAGGCGAAGACCGCGATGCCACGCCACGTGAGACGCTTCATCGACCCTCCTCGATCCAGCTGCCGAGCCACTGGAGGTAGGCGACCAGGCCGAGCGCGCGCGCGGTGGGACGGCGCTCGACGTCGAAGAACCAGGGATACGTGGGCATGACGGAGTACGGCGCGACGCTCCGGGGATCCCATAGATGCGCCATGTGCCAGTCGTTCGAGTGCTTGCCCGCCTCGCGGATCAGATCGGGCCCGACCCGCCGCGTGCCGAAGAGGTGCGGGAGGTGCATCGCGTTCTGGTACTCCGCGGCCACGGACACCGGCCCGAAGCGGAGGTCCTCGTTCGAAACCGGGCGGACGAACTGCGAGTGGCAATGCCAGCACGCCTCCGCGATGTACGCCGCCTTCCCGATGCCGAGCGCGCGCGCGAAGCTCTCCGGCCCCGGCGTGCCGAAGTCGCGCCCGAACTCCGCCGGGTAGTCCTCCGCGAGCTGGTAGAACTCGGCCGGCACCCGCCGGGCCACCTCCTCGATCGACGCGATCGGCAGCTTGCGAAGCGTGATGATGGGCATCACGCCCTGGAGGAAGAAGCCGAGCAGGAAGGTGATCACCCCCGCGATCAGGAAGCTGGCGCCGACGCGCTCCATTCAGGCCGCCTCCGCCGTCTCGCCGAGCGCGGGGGCAGCCGGGGCGCGCGCCGTCGCCCACAGCGCGACGAAGAAGAAGCCCTGCCCCGCGATGATGAGGAGCCCCGCCACGGTGCGCACCCACCAGAACGGCATCGAGGCGACGACCGACGCGCCCCAGTGCTGGAGGCCGCTCCAGCTGTAGCCCTGCACGAGCCCCGCGGCCGTGAGGTCGACCACCATGAGCGCGAGCCCACCGAGCGTGAGCCAGTAGTGCGCCGTCAAGAGCCGCGGCGTCGCCCACGGCCGGCCGACGGCGCGCGGCCAGAGCTCGACGAAGAGGCCCATGATCCAGAAGCCGAAGACGCCGAACATCACCATGTGGGCGTGGGCCACCACCCAGTCGGTGAAATGGATGATCTTCTGGAAGGTGAGCGTCACCTGGAAGGCGCACTGGAAGCACGTGATGCCGTAGAAGACGATGCCGGTGTAGAACCAGCGGATGGCGAGGTTGCCGCGGATCGCGTCCGAGCGGCCGTGCAGCGTGCCAAAGAAGTTCACGATCACGGTGAAGACCACGACCTCGACGGCGATCGTCGCGACGACGGCGCCGTACTGCGCGTACATCGGGATCGGGCTGAAGAGGAAGTGGTGCACGCCCTGCATCGGGTAGAAGAAGGCGAGGCCCCAGAAGCCGATCAGCGAGAGGGCGTGGGACCAGACGGGCTTGCGGAGCAGCAGCGGCACGAAGAAGTACATGAGGCCCCACCCGATCGGCGTCACGAAGAGGCCGACGAGGTCGTGGATGAAGAGCCCCGTGATCGCCGCTCCCGCGGTGCCGGGCACCCAGAACTGCGGCAGGTAGTTGCCCATGAAGTAGACGAGCCCCGTCCACGCGAAGGCGGCAAGGAAGTACCAGAGGCTCACGTAGAGGCCCTGCTCGCCGCTCCGGAAGATCGGCACCGAGAGATTGACGACGAGGAGCACGAGGCCGACCAGCACGAGCGGGTCGACGAAGATCGGCGTCTCGCCCCACTCGATGCCCTGCCCGTAGCCGGCGAGCTCGCCAGCTACGGTCAGCACGAGGGCGAGCTGCCAGGCACCGAAGATCAGCCAGCCCAGGCGGTCGGACAGGATCGGTCGGCGCGTGAGCCGCGGGATGGCGAACAGCATGCCGGCGATGAAGGCGTTCGCGATGAAGCCGTAGGCGGCGATGTTGGTGTGGACCATCCGCACGCGCCCGGGTGAGAGCCACTCGATGCCCGCGAACGGATAGAGCTGGTTGAACTGGAGCGCGAAGGAGAGCCCGCCGAGCAGCGAGATCGCGAGGGCGACGGCGCTCGCGACCAGGTGCCAGCGGACGAGGTCGAGATTCACCAGCGGGCGGTGGTCGACGGTCGCGATCACGGGTGGGCGTCCTTTCCCTCCGCCCCGGCCGGGGCCCGCAGCGAGAGGATGTAGGAGACGAGGCTCCAGGCGTCGCCGGCGCGAATGTTCTCGCCGTCGGGCTCGGCGAAGATGTCGTAGAAGGACGGCATGGCAGTGCCGTTGAGCCCCGTCATGAACGTCCGGTAGATGTCCTCGGGCGCGCCGCCGCTCTTCAAGCGCCCCTTGGTGAAGTTGAACGGCCGCTGCGGGTTCCCCCACGCGTCGGGCTGGAGCGTCTTCGAGGACGGGCCGTCGCCGCGCCCGCCGGCGCCGTGGCAGGCGCCGCACTCGAGGAGCGCGTAGAGCTCCTCGCCACGCGCCACCGCCTCGGGCGAGCCGACGGACGCGGGCGGCCGCGGCACCGCGATCGGCTCGCCGGGGCCACGCGTGTCCCACTCGGGGTAGAAGCCCTTGACGTACTCGACGACGGCCCGGCGCTCGCGCTCGGAGAGGAGCGACCACTCGGGCATGGAGGTGCGGTACACGCCGCGGCTCACGATCCTGAAGACGTCGTCGTCGGTGGGCAGCGAGCCGCTCGGCGTCGAGCGGAACTTGAAGACGCCCTTGGTGAAGTCGCGCGGCTTGGTGATGAGCATCGCCGCCGCCGGCCCACTCCCGTCGCCCTGCTCGCCGTGGCAGCCGACGCAATACTGCGCGTAGACGCGCGCCCCCTCGGCGCGCAGCACGTCCCGCTCGGCGGCCGCAGCGACCCCCGCGAGCGCCAGGACGGCAAGCAGGGCCGAGACGCGTCCCCTCATGGCGCCGCCGGCCGGTAGGGCACGAAGCGCCCGAGCGGCTGGAGCACGCCGAGCGTGAGCCCGTAGACCACGTGGGTGAGCGCCGCTACCCACGCCGGCATCAGCTCGAGCACGTACGCCTCTCCCACGAGCCGCGGCTGGAGCCAGGCGATCACCACGTAGAAGTTCACGACCCACATGGCGAGGCCGTAGAGCGCGCCGAGAGCGATCTGGAGCGCGAAGCGCCCGGGAACGAAGCGGTTCACGAGCACGTGGAAGACCGCGCCGGCGAGCGCCCCGACCGAGAAGTGGACGACCGCGACCAGCATGAAGAAGTTCAGATCCTCGGTGGTGAGCGCGCGGGCGCCGAGGAACACCGTCCCGTACACGCGGAGGAAGCGCAGCGGGTCCTGGCTGAGGAGAAGAGACCCGAGCACGTGGCAGGCGAAGCTGGTGAGGCTCCCGAGGATGCCGATCATCGTGCCGGCGACGACGTAGAAGGTGAGGTAGAAGCCTTCGGGCGGCCAGCTCGGCGCGACCCGCACGTCGTGGAGCTGCGCTTCCAGCCCCGCGATCGCGGCCTGGTGGGCCTCGATCTGCCGCAGCACCTCCTCGCGGTCGCTCACCGCAGCGGCGATACAGCAACTCCCGTGCCCGATCCAGTGCCGCCGATTCCCGGCGCCGCTTTCGCAGGCGCGGCACGAGGCCGACGGGTCGCCTTCTCAGCCCCCGGAAGCTAGAACGTCGCCGTGCCGCCCGCTCCGCTCTTCGGTCCCCTCCCGCGCCGCGGGGTCTGGAACGCCGTCGGCCTCGAGCGCGGACAGTTCCTCGCCATCCTCGCGCTCTCGGTCGTGCTCTTCCTCTTCGTCGACGGCCCGCTCTGGCGCCACCTGCACGACAACCACTTCAGCCGCATCGTGGTGAGCTACGGCGCCATCCCCCCGCTCGTCGCCCTCGCCCTCCACCGCAACCGCGCCGCCACCCTTCTCCGGATCGTCGAGGCGAGCGCGCTCCTGGCGCTCGTGAAGCTGGTCGTGACCGCCGTCCTCTTGCTCGCCGTCGCGGCCGGCCGCTGAGCGGTTCGCGCGTGCTCGCGTCGCAGAAGGCGCCGGGACCGCAGTCGGCGTTGGTCAGTGGAGGTGCAGGTGCGGCACGAGGCCGCGCAGCAGGGTCACGACCCCGAAGCCGACGACGACGGCGGCCGCGAGCCGCGTCAGGTGGGCGCGCACCGCGGGCCGCGCCAGGAAGCTCGCCAGCGCGAGCGCCAGCATGGCGGGAACCGTCCCCAGCCCGAACGCGAGCATGACGAGGGCGCCGGTGCGCGGCGAGGCTGCGGCCGCCGCGCGCGCCGCGAACGCGTAGACGAGCTGGCAGGGTAGGAAGGCGTTGAAGACGCCGAGTGCGAGCGGCGCGGCCGGCGAGCCGGACCGCATGACGCCGCCGAGCACGCGGCCGACGGTTGCCTGGGCGAGCGTCGCGCCGCGGGTTCCGAGGACGGAAAAGAGCCCGAGCATCTCGCACCCGATCGCGAGCATGGCGGCGCCGGCGACGACCGCGAGCGCCCGCTCGACGAGCGCCACCGGCCCCGCGGCGACGAGCGCGGCGCCGGCCGCGCCGGAGAGCGCGCCGATGAAGGCGAGCGCGTTCAGCCGTCCGAGATGGTAGAGGAGCTGGCGCCGCCACCGCCCGCCGAGCGTCAGCGGGAAGACGCCGCACATGCCGACGCAATGCAGCGAGCCGGCGAGGCCGCCGGCGAAGGCCAGCGCGTAGACCATCCGCAACCGAGGCCGGGCACTATACCGGAATGCCCCGTGCGCTGGCACGCCGCATGCACACGTCGATATGAGCCCCGCCTGGCTCACCCGGCTCCGCCACTGGCTCGGACCGCGCCGGCGGAGCAACCGCCCCCGGATCGTGCGCCGCGTAGCGCTGCCCTGCCCCCACGACTGCGCGTTGGTCGAGGCCGACATCCTCCAGGGCGAGGAAGGGGGCTCACGCCCGGTGCTGCGGTGCTCGGCGCGGCCCGAGTGCCCCCCCATCTGCGACCACGCGTGCCGCCACCTCCACGCCGCGATCGCCGGCCCCGCACGCGCGCTCCTCATCCTCCCGCCCGGGGACGACCCGCCGGACGAGATCGACTGAACGCTACGGCACGAGAATGTTCAGGAGATCGCTGCGCGCGATCATCCCGACGAGCAGACCGCTTCCCACGACGGGCACGGCGTTGAAGCACCGCGAGATCAGGACGCGGGCGACGTCCGCCGTGCTCGCTTCCGGCACGACGGTCACCGGGTCGGAGGTCATGGCGATGCGCACGGGGGTCCACTCGAACTGGCCACGGTGGGCCTCGAGGTCGGACTGGACGACGATCCCGACCAGTCGGCCGTCCTTCACGACGGGCAGCTCGCGCACGCCGAGCCGCTCCATGACGCCCGCGGCTGAGGCGAGGCTCTCGTCGGGCGACACGGGGGGGACGCCCCGACGCATGACGTCGGCCGCGATGCGCGGCCGCTCGGCCGCCCCGTCACGATCGACGCGGCAGACCTCCGCCATCGCTTCGGCCAGCTCGTGCGCCGCCGACCGCACCGCGGGTCCCCCCTCGCGTGCCTCGACGGCGTCGAACCACGCTTGGACGTCGGCCTCCTCTACGGTCGAGAGCAACCGCTCCGTCACCGGGAAGAGCGTGCGGTCCTCGTGCTCGACGTGCCCCCGCACGAGGGCCACGTATTCGCGGAGACGGTGCGCGAGGGTCGGGTCCGGTTGGGCGTGCTTGCTCCGGGCAGCCCCGTCGAGCGAGGCAAGTAGCTCGCGCGCCCGCGCGTGCTCGGCACGGACGGCGATCAGAAATGGCTCGTCGTCCCGCAAGCCATGCGCGCACAACGCCGGGAGGAGCGCCTCTTCCTTGGCGTGGTGGCAACGGTCGACGAAGCCGCCAAAGAACTCGATCGCGCCCTCGAGGAGCGATGCCGGCACGGGGCGCCCCTGCGCAAGACGCCCGGCCACGCCATCCAAGCCGTCGAGGACGCGCTCGATCACCTCGTGGTCCCTTCGCAAAGAGTCGGTCAACCTCATTTCCACCCGACCTGAAGCACGTCCCGTGCCTGGGACGCGGTGCCGTGTCCGGTGGGCTGCATTCGCGCGGGCGCGACGGCGTCCGGCGTCACTTCCCACGGCCGGGAACGGGCCTGGCAGCGGGCGGCGTTGGAGCGGTGGCAGCCGCCTTGCAAGCTACCCAGCATGCAGCTCGACTCGATGCTCAAACGCTGCCGCACACTGGAAGAGCGGGCCGCCGCCATCTACCGGACGTTCGCCGCCGGCGCCCGCCACGTCCCCGAGCTCTGCGCGGTCTGGACCGCGCTCGCCCGCGAGGAGGAGGAGCACGGTCGCTCGCTCGCCTGCGCAGCCGCCCAGCCGCCCCCGCCGCACGTCCGTCTCGAGGGCTGGGAGGAGGCGCTCGCGATCGCCGAGGAGCGGGTGGCGGTGGCCGAGCGGCTCGGCGCGGGTGCCGGCGCCGATCGCCAGCTCGCCGCCGCGCTCGAGCTCGAGATGAGCGAGCTCGAGGTGATGCGGCACACCCTGCTCGCCGCGAGCGGCAGACGTCCGCCAGCCCCGTCGCAGGAGGACCACGCCGTGCGCCTGGCGGAGTTCGCCGCGCGGGCCTCCGACGACCCGCAGGTGCGGCTCCAAGCGGCGCTCGTCCGTGCGCGCGCCGCACTGAAGCCAACGGTCTGAGGGGTCCGGCGATCGCGCGCCCGGCCCACGCTTGAAGAGCCGCCCGAAACGCGCCATGCCTCGCTCCATGGAGAAGAAGCTCCCCGGCGCCTACAAGCGATTCGCCGCCGAGCAGCCGCGCATCGCCTCCGCGTACGAGGCGCTGAGCGAGGCCTGTCTCGCCGAAGGCCCGCTCGACCGCAAGACCATCGAGCTGGTGAAGATCGGCATCGCGCTCGGTGCCCATCTCGAAGGCGGCATGCACTCGCACGTGCGCCGCGCGCTCGAAGCCGGCGCCACCGCCGACGAGATCCGGCACGCCGTCCGCCAGGGGCTCACGACCGTCGGCTTCCCGACCATGATGCGGGCCCTCGCCTGGGTCGAGGACGTGTTGGCGCCGGGCGGGCGCCAGCGCTAGCCCGTGGTCTTTGCCCCGCGCCCCCGCTTCCACTATTGAAGGCGGCGACGGGTGCCGCAGGCCCGTGCGGGGGGTGGTGGATGCGGTCTGGTGCGCGGCGGCGGGGAGCGGGGACCCTCGGGCTCGTGCTGTCCGGGGGCGGGGCGCGCGGCGCCTTCCAGGTCGGGGTCTACGAGCGGCTCGCCGACGACGCGCGCTTCGCGCGCGGCTTCGCGGTCCTCTCCGGGACGTCGGCGGGCGGCATCAACGCCGCACTCATCGCCGCCGGCAAGTCGCCGCGCGAGATGCTCCAGTTCTGGAAGGAGATCGCCGACGATCCGCCCGTCACGGCGAGCCCCGCCTTCTTCGACGGCGCGCTGCGCACCTTCCTCCGCTTGACGCTCGAGGAGACGCTCCGCTGGCTCCGGACGGGAGACGCGGCGCGCGCCTTCCTGCAGCGGCTCCGCAACCACCTCCCGCTCCGGCCGGGGAGCGTGCTCGCTCTCTGGGTCGAATACCTCCTCACGGCGCGCTTCGAGCTGGTGAGCCGGTTCCTCGAGGGCATCCGCGAGCCCTTCATCGCCGACACGGCGCGGCTCCGCGCGCGGCTGGTCGACGCCTTCGGCGGCGAGCGCGTACCGACGCGCGGCGTCCGCCTCGCGCTCAACACCGTCGACGCGCACACCGGCCGCGTCGTCCGCTGGGTCACGGCGCCGGCGGCGGTCACCCGCTCCCCCGACTACGAGGTCGTGGACGCAATCACCGTCGACATGGTGCTCGCCACCGCGAGCATCCCGCTCCTCTTCCCGCCGGTCGCCATCGGCCGGCATCTCCTCTGGGACGGCGGGCTCCTCGTGAACACGCCGCTCGCGCCGGCCGTCGCGCTCGGCGCGGACGAGATCGTGACCGTGCTCGTCACCGAGCCGGCCGAGCGGGAGCCCGGCCCCTTCGCGCACTTCGGCCGCGCAGTCGAGCGCACCGTCGACAGCTTCCTCGAGAACGCCTACAACATCGACCGCAAGCTCCTGCTCGAGCGCAACCGTGTGGCCCGCCTCCAGGGCGGCCCCTACCGCGACGTCCTCCTGTACGAGGCCGTCCGCCCCGGGCGCGACGCCTGCTTCAACGCGGGTTCGTACCTCTACTTCGAGCGCCACGTGCTCACGAAGATGTACCTCGCCGGGCGCCGCGCCGCCGACGTCTGGCTCGCGCGCGGCCCCCACGTCGACGATCTCGACGAGCCCGTCCCGGGCGTCGCCGCACCGCGCGCCTGAGCCCGAGACACGGGACGCCGGGCACCTCCTCGAGGAAGTGCTCGGCCTCGCGGACGAGACGCAGGAGGGCGAGCCGCTCCTCCGTCCCGTGATGCGCGGCGGGCAGCGGGTCGGGGTGAGCGTCCCGCTCGCCGCGGCGCGCGCGCACGCGGCGGCGGAGCGGGCGGCGCTCCCCGACGCGCTCCGCGGCCTCGCGCCGGCCGCGCCGCTCCCGGTGCGCGTCACCCCGGCGCTCGTCGCGCTCGCCGAGGTCGTCGATCGCGCACGGCGCGCCGCGGCCAGGCCCGATTGAACGCCGCGACGCGAGCGACTACAGGAATGCCCATGCCATCGCGCGTTTCGATGCTCCTCGTCGCGGCCACGCTCGCCACGCTCGCGCGGCCGTCCTCCGCCCCGGCCGCAGAGGCCGAGGTGCTCCGCTCCGGGGCCTGGTCGATGACGCTCCCGCTCGGGCTCCAGGCCGGCTCCGCGTACATCCCCGACGACAACCCGATCACCGCCGACAAGATCGCACTCGGCCGGCTCCTCTACTTCGACAAGCGCTTGTCGAAGAACATGACCGTCGCCTGCGCCACCTGCCACATCCCGTTCCACGGCTTCACCGACCCCGCGCGCACCTCGTCGGGCGTCGAGTTCAAGCTCGGCACGCGCAACAGCCCGACCGTCATCAACCGGCTCTTCTCCAAGGAGCAGTTCTGGGACGGCCGCGCCGAGGACCTCGAGCACCAGGCGCACGGCCCGCTCACCAACCCGGTCGAGATGGCGATGGGCTCCGAAGGCGACGTCGTCGAGCGCGTGAAGGACGTCCGCGGCTACGCGCCGCTCTTCAAGAAGGCGTTCGGCGACGAGGAGGTGACGCTCGACCGCATCGGCAAGGCGATCGCCACCTACGAGCGCACGGTGGTGGCCGGCGACAGCCCGTACGATCGCTACCAGGCCGGCGACAAGGACGCGCTCGGCGCCTCCGCCGTGCGCGGCATGGCGCTCTTCAACGGCAAGGCCAACTGCGTCCGCTGCCACGCCGGCTTCAACTTCACCGACGAGACCTACCAGGACATCGGCGTCGGCATGAACAAGCCGACGCCCGACGCCGGCCGCTTCGAGGTGACGAAGGACGCCGCCGACCGCGGCAAGTTCAAGACCCCCACCCTCCGCAACGTCACACAGACCGCGCCCTACATGCACGACGGCAGCGAGGCGACGCTGGCAGAGGTCGTCGACTTCTACGACCGGGGCGGCGTCGCGAACCCGAACCTCTCGAAGGAGATCAAGCCGCTTCGCCTGACGGCGCAGGAGAAGCGCGACCTGATCGCCTTCCTCGAGTCGCTCACCGGCGAGGTGCAGCACGCCGCGCCGCCCGACGTCCTTCCGAAGTGACATCCGTGGCGGAGCCAGGCGCCGAGAGGCGCCACGCCTCGGAGCAGCGCAGCGCGTCCGCGCGCGAGCAGCGGACGGACCCGCGGAGAAATTGATGGGCTGCTATCACGTCCTCGACGACATCGCGCTCGCGGACTGCGCGCTCGAGATCGAGGGTCGCGACCCGGCCGACGTGTTCGCGACCGCCGCCGCCGCGCTCGCCGACCTCATGGTCGACCCGGCGACGCTGCCGGGCGGCGTGACGCGCGACGTCACGCTCGCGGCCTCCGCGCTCGACCTCCTTCTCTACGACTTCCTGGCCGAGCTGATCTTCCGCAAGGACCGCGACCTCGAGGTCTTCCCCACCGCCCGGGTGCGCATCGGCGGCGACGGGCCGTTCACGCTGGCGGCGACGCTCGCGGGCGGCGTCATCGACCCGGCGCGCACGGCGCTCCGCGCCGACGCCAAGGCCGTCACCATGCACGAGCTGCGGGTCGAGCCCGCGGCCGCGGGTTGGCGCGCGCGCGTCGTGATCGACGTCTGAGCCCGATCGAGGTCCGTCGGATCGGCGAGTGCGCGTGGGAGATCCCGCCCAGCGCCAAGCGCGGCATGCGGGTGCCCGCGCGCCTCTACGCCTCGGAGGCGCTCCTCGGCGCCATGGACCGCGGCGTCTTCGAGCAGGTGACGAACGTCGCCTGCCTGCCCGGCATCGTCGGCGCCGCGCTCTGCATGCCCGACGGGCACTGGGGCTACGGCTTCCCGATCGGCGGCCTGGCCGCCTTCCGCGCCCGCGACGGGGTCATCTCGCCGGGCGGCATCGGCTTCGACATCAACTGCGGCATGCGCCTTCTCCGCACGAGCCTCACCGAGGACGAGGTGCGCCCCAGGCTGGTCGCGCTCGTCGACGCCCTCTTTGCCGCCGTGCCGGCCGGCGTCGGCGCCAAGGGATGTGCGCGCGCTACGACGTGCACTTGAGGCGCAGCTTGTCGCTGTCGCGGTCGACGCCGCGCGGCGTGCGGACGAGCCCGTGGAACGTCTTCGTCTGGTTGAGCGGCACGCTGAGACTCGCGAACGGCGTGCACTCCGCGCCGACCGGGGTGGTGAAGTTGACGCGGTTCATGCGGTTGCCCGAGATCGTGCCGCCGAGCGCGGCCACCACGTCGACGAGCGCTTGCGCGTTCGCGTGGTCGAGCGCCGGGTGGCTTCGCGGCGTAGGGCTGGTCAGCTCGTAGCTCGTCGCCGTGACGGGCGCGCACGTCGGCAGAGACGCGTCGGTGCGGTTGAAGCAGAGCGCGACGCGGAACGTGCACTGGGCGTTGCCGGGCCCGTCGGCGTCGCAGCTCGCGTCGCCCTCGTGGCAGGTCTGGGTGGCGAGCGAGCGGGAGATCGGCGTGGGAGCCGGCGCGTTGGGGTTGATGATCTGCCACTCGGCGTGGCAGTCGGTCTTGACCGAGCCGCCGCCCGGCTCGAAGACCGCCAGCGCGCCGCCCGAGAGCAGCGCGAAGGTGCCGACGCCGGACACGCCGCCCGCCGTCGCGGTGTGCGCCCCGAGGTCGACGACGGTGTCGAGGAGCGGCGTGTAGTGCGCGCCGACGCACGGGCCGTTGGCGCCGCAGTCGCCGTTCTCCGAGCACGGCGCGCCGCCGAGCGTACAGGTGCCGCCGACGAAGACGCCGACCAGGAGCTGGCCCTCCTCGCCCGAGCCCGGTGCGATGCCGGCGGCGAGCAGCTCGGCGGGCGAGTACCCGAGCGTCAACGCCGCGGTGAAGAGCGTCGGCACCTCGGTCTGGATGGTGGCGAAGAAGGGCAGGAAGCCCGGCGTGCCGACGGTCACACCCGGTCCGGGCGGCACGTCGCGATCCTGCGCGCCCGGCGTCGAGCCGAGGATCGAGCGGCCCGCGGTGAAGCGCGTGCCGATCGTGTTCGAGCTGAGTGCGAGGACGACGTCCGGGGTCGGCTCCGGGGCCGCGAGCGCGCCGCCGGCGTCGACCGTGCGCGCGAAGAACGCCTGCATCGAGGCGCCCGCCGGCACCTCCGCGTTCTGGATCGGGTTGAAGGTCTCGTCGCCCGCAAAACTGAACGTCCCGGGCGCGCCGTTGGTACGGATGTCGTTAAACCAGGCGAGCACGGCGTCGAAGATGCCGGCGTTCGGCACGCGGATGCCGCGCACCAGCGTCGGGAAGGCTTGCCCCGTCACCGGGAACTCGCCGACGCGCGCGAAGTCGGGCACGAAGGTGAGCGTCCCGGGGTTCGTCCCGATGCTCGCCGCGTGCGTCGCGGGGCCGTTCTGGAGGAGGACGGCCGTGGCGGCGCCCGCCGCGGCGTTCCCGTGCACCGTCTTCGGCGTCGCGGCGTTGGCGATCGCGAGCGGGATCGGGCTGTGGTGCAGGTTCTGCACGAAGGGGTCGAAGATCGGCAGCCCCGACGCGACGGCGAGCGCCTCGTTCGCCTCGTTCGGCACCACCTGGTCGCCGAAGTCCTCCACCTGGATGACGTTGCGCGGCATACCGTCGACGGGGGCGAGCAGCAGCGAAGCGGAGTTCACGCCGTCGGCCGGGTCGATGATCATCTGCGTGAGGTTGGGCTGGAGCGCGAACTGGTCGAAGAGGTTCGCCGGGTCGAGGCCAAGGATGCCGTCGACCAGCGTCATGGCACCGGCGCCGATCGACGAGTTCAGGAAGAGCTGCGTGGTGAGCCCGCCGCCCGAGGCGTTCAGCAGCGCGGCCTTGAGATCCGGCTCGATCGGCACGAAGCCGGAGCCCATGAGCCCGCCCAGCGAGTGGCCCATGTAGTAGATGTTGGTGTCGTCGAGCGGCGTGCCGAGCGCGGCGTCGATCGAGTGCCCGTGCAGGAGGCGCACCAGCGACATGAGATCGACGTAGGTCTGGCGGAAGTTGTCACGGATGCCGATGAAGTTGTGGAAGGCCTGGAAGAAGCCGAGGTTCACGGTGAGGAAGCCCACGTCGAAGGTTGCGAAGGTGCCGTCGACGAAGCCGTCGGGGATCGCCGTGCCGCCGAAGTTGTTGTGGGTGTCCTGCGGGCACGGGCGCGCGTTGGTGCAGTCGCCCACCACCGCCATGTCCTTGAAGAAGCGGTAGCCGTGCGCGACCGCGTCGATGCCGATCGACGCGAAGCCCTTGGCGGCGTCGAGCTCGCCGAAGGCGACGACGGTGTCGCGCTGCCCGCCGAGGCCGTGCTGCTGGATGAGCACCGGCCAGCCCCCCGCCGGCGGCGACCCGCTCGGGATCACGACCGTGAACGGGATCTGCGGCGTCTCGATCACGATCGGCGTGCCGCCGCCGTCGCGCGTGAAGCGCTCGTCGGTGGTCTCGCACGCGATGGCGCAGGTGATGAAGCCGGGCGGGTTGGGCAGGTCGGAGAGGGGGCCGTCGCCGTTCGGGTCCTTGGTCTGGAAGCGCGCCGCGCCGTAGAAACCGGTGGCGATCGTGGCGACGCCGACGGCGGGACGCCCGAGGAGGTTCTGGAGCTTCGTCGGCGTGTCGAAGACGAGCTCGGGGCGGCTGGTCAGGTCGGCGGTCGGCACCGGGAGCCCGGGCAGGACGGTGTCGCGGATGGTGATGATATCCGCGGTGGTCGACTCGGTCGTGAAGACCGTCATCCCCGCGATCGCGCCCTGCGCGACGCCGTGCCCGACGAGCGTTGCGACCACCGGATCGAAGATCGCGTCGGCGTCGGCGTTGGCGCTCACGCCGTCGCGCACGGCGAGCCAGTCGGCCGACGGCTGGATCGCCTGGCCGCCGCCGGTGAGCGTCGAGCGCAGCACGCACGTGTACTTGGTCTTCGGCGCGAGCGGCCGTCCGGGCACCGGGAGGACGGCGAGGACGTTGTGGATGCGGGTGTCGACGTCGAACTTGAACGCGATCGGCACGGGCGTCGCGGTGGCCGCGTCGGCGCAGAAGATCTTGTCGGCGAGCGACGGCACGAGGATCGGCGAGGGGGGCAGCGGGTCGAGCGGGCCTGAGAGGAAGAAGTAGATCGCCGTGGTGGTGCCGAAGCCGTCCATCAGGTCGAACGCCTGCTCGACCGAGGCGGTGTTGGTGCGAATGGCGTCCACCCCGAGGCCGATCGACGCCCCGGAGTCGAGCAGCGTCCCGTCGCCGTTCCCGGGCGCGCCGCCGTCGAAGTAGAGGTCGTCGGGGAAGGGCAGCGACCCGAAGGTCGCCGGCGTCGCGTGGAGCGCGGGCAGCGTGAAGGCGACCGTCGGCCCCGCGCCGCGGGCGGCCACGGGGACGAGAGCCAAGGCGACGGCGAACGCGAGGCACGACTTCGACATGGTGCTTTCCCCACTCGCACAGGACTTGCGCTCACGGCAAGCAAAATTACCGGGAGCGGCCGCGAGGGCGTTCACAGGCACGGTGTGTTGCCGATGCACACGCCCGCTCCGAATCCCGGGTTCACGCAAACGAAGCCGAATGGATCGGTGCAGTCCGAGTCCTGCGTGCATAGCTTGCGGCACGCCAGCGAGCCGCTCTCGATGCAGAGCACGTCCGCCCCGACGCAGCCGAAGCCGGGGCACTGGCACTGGCGCGGGCCGCAGCCATCCACCGTGCAGTAGGCGCGGCAGACCCCGCCCCCACGACACTCCGCGTCGGCCGCGCACGCGGGCCCGACGCACCACCGCGTGCCCGTCCCGTTGTCGGCGCACCCGTAGCCGGTCGGGCACTCCGCGTCGGCGCCGCAGGTGACGCCCGCCGCGCACTGGGGCGACGGCGGCGCACAGGTCGCCGGGTAGGCCGCGAAGGCGGGCACCGCCAGGCGGTCGGCACAGCCGAGCCCGAACGCGCCGGCACACCCCACGCACGCCGCCAGCTCCGCGAGCGTGCCGACGGGCGCGGCGCACGTCGCCGCGCCGGGGGGCGTCAGGTCGGGGCACGCGGGCGGAAAGCCGATCGCGGCCGGCGTCGAGTCCGCGACGCCGTCGCAGCGACGGTCCGCGCCCCCGCACGCGGCGCAAACCCGCGCCGTCCGCTGCGCCTCCGCCGCGGCGATGGCCGCGGCGGCCCGGCCGTCACCCGGGTCCGGGCACGGGTTCGTGTGCCGCCCGCGGTTGCGCGCGTCCCAGCAGCGAGCGAGCGCCTTCGACGCGGCGACGGCGAAGCGCGCCGTCTCGCGCCCGATCGCGAGCTGGCACTTGGAGAGCGCGGAGCCGGCGGGCGCGGGCACGAGGTCGTCGTAGACGAGCGCCATGGTGCGCGCCGCCGCCGCGCCGTCGACGCAGGCGAGGCAGGTGGCGACGTCGTCCGCGTCGCCGATCGCGTTCTGGCACCCGGCGCCGGCGAGGTCCGGACAGGCGGCGGCGGTCCAGCCGGCGGCGGCGAGTGCGTCGTCGTCCGCCGTGCCGCAGGCGCGGTCGGCGCCGCAGCAGCGGACAGCGATCCCGTGCCGCGCGCGCGCCACGGCGGCGCCGAGGCCGGGGTCCGCGGCGCAGTCGGTGACGGCGGGGAGTCGGCCGAGGAGCACGCGCTCGCGGCAGCGCTGGACGACGCGCACCGCCGTCTCGGCGAGCTTGGCGGACTCGCTCGCGATCGCGCCCCGGCAGAGGACCGGGTCGGCGGCGGCCGGGCCGGCGAGCGCGAGGACCGCGATCGAGCCCAGCCACACACGCCGCATGCACGGCTCTTAGCCCGGCGCCCGCCGGGGTGGCAACCGCGGCTTGACGCCGTCGCGCACTTCGGCGATCCGAACGTCGTGCACCGCGCGCGCCCTGGCCGGGGACGCACCGGGCGCCGACGCGCCCGCGTCGCCGCCGGCCCCCTCGCCGGGCTCCGCGTCGTCGACCTGACCGACCTCCGCGGCGCGCTCGCCGGCCGCATCCTCGGCGACCTCGGCGCCGACGTCGTCAAGGTGGAGCCGCCGGGCGGCGACCCCGGACGGCTGCGTCCGCCCTGCGCGGGCGACCGGCCTGGCCTCTCGCTCGCGTTCCTCTTCCGCAACGCGAACAAGCGCGGCGCGGTCATCGACCTCGACGCCCCGGCCGGCCGCCGGCGCTTCGAGGCGCTCTGCGCGCGCGCCGACGTGCTGGTCGACAACCTCGGACCGGACGCCGCGCGGCGCCACGGCCTCGCGCCGGCGGAGGTTCGCGCGCGCCACCCGCACCTCGTCCACCTCGCGATCGCGGACTTCGGCCTCTCGGGCCCGCGGGCACGCTGGCGGCTCGAGCCGCTCCCGGCCTTCGCCGCCTCCGGGGCGCTCTTCGCCTCGGGCTTCCCCGACCGCGCGCCGTGCTGGCTCCCCGGCTACCTGGCGCACGACTGCGCCGCGGTCACGGGCGTGGCCGGCGCCCTCGCCGCGCTGCTCGCCCGCGCGCGACACGGCGGCGGTGACACCATCGAGGTGTCGGTGCAGGAGGCCGCCCTCGCCGGCCTCGACCCGTGGGGCATCGTGCTCGCCGACTACGCGCGCCGCTATCCCGTCCTGCCCGCCGCGCTGCCGCGCGACGCCGACGGGCCCGCGCTCGTGTTGCCGACGCAGGACGGGTACGTACGGCTCCTCGCCATCACGCCGCGGCAGCTCGCCGCCCTCGCGGCGCTGATCGCCGGTCTCTCGCCGCGCGCGCCGCGGGCGCGCCCGACCGGCGAGCGCCCCGGCCGCGCCCGGGTCGCCTCGGGCGCGCTCGCCGACGCCGTTGCGCAGCTCGCCGGTCGCGCCGTCGGCGCGCTCGCGCGCCTGCCGCTCGCGGGCGGGGCGCTGCCGGTCGTGCGCGGCGCGCTCGCCGTCGTCCGCCGGGTCGCGGGCGAGGCGCTGCGACGCCGCGTGCGCGCCGAGGTGGTGGCCGACGCGCTCGGCCGGCGCCTCCCACTCGTCCCGGTTCAGACGCCCGACGAGTTCGTCGCCGCGCCGCAGACCCGCGCGCGCGGCTACTTCCAGCGCACGCGCTTCCCGCACCTCGCCGGCGCGCCGTTCGCGCCCTTCCCGGCCACCTTCGGGCGGACGCCGGTGACGCTCCGTCGCCCCGCGCCCACCGCCCAAGCGGACGACCACCGCGACTTCGCGTCCCGCCCCGCGACGCGGGTGGCGGCGGGCGCGCCGGTCGCCGCGCTCGCCGGCGTCCGGGTCACGAGCCTCGGGGTGGGGGCGGTCGTGCCGGGGCTCTGCCGGCTGCTCGCCGACCTCGGCGCCGAGGTGATGAAGATCGAGGCGGCGGCGAGCCCCGATTTTCTCCGCCGCCTCAGCGTCGACCCCGAGACACCGAACCGCTCGTGGACCTTCAACGACGAGAACCGCGGCCAGGAGAGCGTCTGCCTCGACCTCGGGACGGCGCGCGGCCGCGCGCTCGCGCTCGACCTCTGCGCCGCGTCCGACGTGGTGGCGGAGAACCGCGGGGGCGGCGTCGCGCTGCGCTGGGGCCTCGACTACGACGCCGTCCGCCGCCGGCGCCCCGACGTCGTCTACCTCTCCTCGCAAGGCTTCGGTCGCGGCGGTCCGCTCGGCGAGGCGCCTGCCTACGGGCCGCTGAACGCCGCCTTCGCGGGCGCGAGCTGGCTCTGGAACCATCCCGACGCGCCCTACCCCGCCGGCTCCTCGCTCGAGCATCCCGACCATCTCGCCGGCACGCTCGCCGCGTGTGCCGTCCTCGCGGCGCTCGACCACCGCCGCCGCACCGGCGAGGGCCAGCGCATCGACCTCGCGCAGACGGAGGCGACGGCGTACCTCTTGGGCGAATTCTACCTCCAGGGCCCGACCACCGGCCGTCCGCCCGCGCCGCAGGGCAACGCGACCGACTGGGCGTGCCCGCACGGCGTCTACCCTGCCGCCGGCGCCGACCGCTGGTGCGCCATCGCCGTCGTGGGCGACGACGCGTGGGAGCGCTTCCGGCGCGTGCTCGGCTGGCCCGACGAAGCGCGACTCGCGACGCTCGAGGGCCGCCTCGCCGCGCGCGCCGAGCTGGAGGCGCGCGTCACCGAGTGGACGCACGGGCGCGACGCGGAGGACGCCGCCGCCGCGCTCCAGGCGGCGGAGGTGTCGGCGATGGCGGTCGTGGGGCCGGTCGAGCTACGCGCCGACGCGCACCTCGCCGCGCGCGCCGCGCTCGTCACGCTGGACGACCCCGAGATCGGGCCCGTGCGCCACACAGCGACACCGCTGCGTCCGCACCGCCTGCCGCTCGCGCCGCCGCGGCCGGCGCCGCGTCTCGGCGCCGACACGCGCGCGGTGCTGACCCGCGTGCTCGGGCTCGCGGCGGCGGAGGTCGACCGCCTGGTCGCCGCCGGCGTGTGCCGGACGGCCTAGAGCGCGGCCGGCCATGTGGCCGTCGAAGATGGCGCGGTCGGTTGTGGGCCCGGCGAGACGCAAGTAGAAGCGCGGCATGCGGGTCACGGCGGTCACCGGCTCGGCGTCCGGGATCGGCGCCGCCGTCCGGGCCCGCCTCGAGGCTGCCGGCGAGCGTGTGATCGGCGTCGACCTGCGCGACGCCGAGGTCACGGCCGACCTCGCCTCGCCCGCGGGGCGCGCGGCGGCGGTGGCGGCGGTGCAGGCGGCGTCGGGCGGGCGGCTCGACGGCCTTGTCGCCTGTGCCGGCGTCGGCCCACACGTCACGCCGGCCGCGACCATCGTCGCCGTCAATTACTTCGGCGCGCAGGCGATGCTCGCCGGCCTCCGCGACGCGCTCGCCGCGGGCGCGCGCCCCGCCGCCGTCGCCGTCTCCTCCAACTCTGCGGCCCTTCCCGGCGCCGACGTCGCGCTCGCCGCCGCGTGCCTCGCCGGCGACGAGGCCGAGGCGCAGGCGCGTGCGCTCACGCTGGAAGGACATCAGGTCTACGCCGGCGCCAAGCTCGCCCTCGCGCGCTGGGTCCGCCGCACGGCGCCTGCGTGGGCCGGAGCGGGCATCCGCCTGAACGCCGTCGCACCGGGGCCCGTCCGCACGCCGCTCCTCGACGGCGGCCTCGCGCACCCCGTCTACGGCCCGGCCATCCGCGGCTTCCCGGTGCCCGCCGGCCGCTTCGGCACGCCCGAAGAGGTGGCCGCCGCCGTCGCCTTCCTGCTCGGCCCCGACGCCGCGCTCTGCACCGGCGCCGTCCTCTTCGTCGACGGCGGCACCGACGCGCTGCTGCGACCCGACGCACTCTGAAAGACTGTCGGCTACCGAGCGCGCCCTACAGCTCGGCCTTGCGCGCCATCGTCGCGATGCGCTGCTCGAGCCGTTGCAGGGTGTGGAGCCCGCGGAAGAGGATCACGCCGCCGGCGGCCAGGAGCGCCGCGCAGAGGACGAGCAGCGGCGCCATCAGCGCGTGCTCGGGGCGCTCGGGGCTCGCCGTCGCCACCAGCACCGTGAGCAGCACGAGCGGCACGGTGAGCACCCCGAGGCCCGTCCGGACCAGCGAGACCACGAGCCGCTTGTCGGTGAGCAGCAGCTCGGTCTTCTCGAGCGCCAAGCGGGCGCTCCCCGCCGGCAGCAAGCCGAAGGGACGGCTCGCGCGATCGGTGCCGGGTCCTCTCATCGCGTCGCCGCCGGTTCGCCCGGGGGCAGGATCGGATGACGCGTCGAGAGACGCCCGGTGTCGAGCACGAGCTGACGGCCGACGCGCGTCCGGGGGTCGACCACCAGGGGGGCCATCAGGTTCGCCGTCATCTCCATCGGCTTCTGCGGGATGGTGACGAGCGCGAGCACGGCGAGGTTCTCGGCGCCGCCCTCGTAGGGCGGCAGCGCGGCGGCGTAGCCCGGCCAGAGCGACGCCGGGTCGCAGACGACGAAGCCCAGCTCCGGGTCGTCGAGGCAGAGCAGCCGGCGGAACGGCGACCCCGGGCGGGTCGAGTCGAGGAGCGCGAAGCGGCGCGCCCCGGGGAAGCCGATCAGCCCCTCGGGGAAGTGGAGCACGCGATCGGCCGGCACCTCGTAGGCGCCGAAGCGGCGCGACACCACCGCGACCGTCTGGCCCGTCAACTCTTGTCTCGCCGGCTCTGCCACGCTGCGCTCGCTTCGTCGAGGCTGCCGGGCTCGCGGAGCGCGGCTTCCTCGTTCTCCTTCCGGATCGCCCGGTAGACTTCCTCGCGGTAGATGCGGACCTCGGGCGGCGCCTCGACCCCGAGCCGGACCTGGTTGCCCTTGACCTCCAGGATCCGAACCGTGACCGCGTCGCCGACGCGAATCACCTCGCCCAACTTCCGTGTCAGGACCAGCATACCCGGGGACGCTCCCTGTCCCCCTCTCCAATGTCGGCCGGGAACGGCTCCGGCTTTAGATCCCCAGGACGGTCGCCACGCTCAGCTGGACGAGGCGCCCACCCGCCTGGAGGGTCGTCTGCAATGCCGTCTGCGCCTGCACGAGCTGCGAGATGACGGCAACCACGTCGGTGTCCTGCACGTCCGCCAGGTTCGCCTGCTGGCGGGTGGTGAGCCCGGCGACCTGTGTCCCGCGGTCGACGAGCTGCGTCTGCCGGGCGCCGACGCTCGCCCGCTCGTCGGAGATCGTCGCGTGGGCCGTCTTCAACCCGGGCAGGGTCCCGGCCACGTCGCCGTTCGTGCGCAGCGTGTCCTCGAGCGCCTTGACGCCGACCAGCGCGTTGGTGAACACCGTGTCGCCGCGCGTGCTGACCCGCACCCGCTCGGTCGTCGCGCCGCCCGTCTTGACGAAGAACTGCTGGGTCGAGCCGGTGTACGCCGTGGCCGGGTTGTAGCCGGGGGCGTCCGGGTCGGTGAAGGGCGCCGTCGGCGTGTCGAGGGCGAGGCCGCTGAACAAGCGGCGGCCGGCGAACTCGGTGTTGCCGAGCGCGGTGAGCCCCTGGAGGATGCCGTGCACTTCCTCCGCGGCGGCGACGCGCTGCTCGGGCGTGATCAGCCCCTGCGCCTGCTGCGTCGCGATCTCCTCCGCGCGCGTCAGGAGATTGTCCGCTTCGCCGAGCGCCTTGTCCTGGGCGCCGAGGACGTCGGTCCCGAAGCTCGAGGACGACTTGTACTGCGCCAGGGCGTCGAGGCTGCCGCGGATGCGGACCACCTGGACGGCGCCGGCGGGGTCGTCCTCGGGATGGCTGAAGCGAATGCCGGAGGAGACCTGGTCCTGGAGCTCGCGGATCTGGACCTCGAGCTGCCCCGCCCGGTCCGTGAGGAGCGAGAAGGTCTGGGAGTTGCTCACGCGCGTGACGCTCATTGCACCACGTTCACCAGGGTCTGGAGCAGCGAGTCGGCGATCCGGATCACCTGCGACGCCGCCTGGAAGGCGCGCTGGTACTTGATCAGGTTGGTGAGCTCCTCGTTCAGGTTGACGCCGGAGATCGACTGCCGCTGGTTCTCGAGCTGGTCGGCGAGCGCCGCGCTCGCCTTGGCGGCGTCGTCGGCGCGGGAGGCGTCCTCGCCCACTTTCCCCTGCTCCGCGGCGATGTAGGTGCCGAAGCTCACGTTGCCGAGCGCAGCGACCGACGCCGTCCGCAGGTCGGCGAGGGCGAGCACGTTCTGGTTGTCGCCCGGTTGGGTGGTGAGCGCGGCCGCGATCTTCCGCGGCGCGTTCGGATCGACGTTCGAGTCGAGGAGGAGGGTGATGCCGCCCGCCCCGCTGCCCCCGAACATCGGGACCAGCGCGGTCGAGTTGCCGTCGAGGTCGACGCCTGCCTGTTGCACGGTGTTCACCTGGTCGCGGAACGCGTTGGCGAAGGTGTCGAGCGCGGTCGAGTGGGCGGGCAGGAAAGTGTCGCGTGCCGACACCAGACCCGCCGCCTCGCCCGACGGGTAGCCTCCGGCCACCACGAGGAAGTTGCCGGCCGCGTCCTTGAAGCCGAGGTCCGTGAGCGGCCCGCCGTCGAGCCCGGCGGTCCCGGTGCGGGTCGCGAGGGTGTTCACGACGCTGCCCTGGCTCACCAGCGTGAGGCCGTTCGCCGCGTAGACGGCGACCGACCCGCTGTCGTCCTCGACGGTGTGCAGGGGCAGGACGGCGGCGAGCTTCTGCAGCGCTCGCTGGCGCTCGTCGCGGAGGTCGTTGGCGCGCTGGCCGTTCAGCTCGCCGTCGACGATGGCGATGTTCAGCCGCGCGATGTCCTTGAGGGCCGCGTTGCCCTCATCGAGGGCGTTGCCGATGCGATCGTCGATGCCGCGCTGCTGGTCGGCGATCGCCGCGCTGCGGCGGTTGAGCTCGCTCACGACCGTCCCGGCGCGCCCGAGGAGCGCCAGGCGCTCGGCGACGCCCGAGGGATTGCGGGCGAGCGCGTCGGCGGCGTCGAAGAAGCCCGACACGGCCGAGGCGAGCGACGGCTGCTGGAGGTCGTTGAGGGCGCCGGCGACCTCGCCGAGCCGGTCGCTGAGCGCGCCCTGCGCCGCCTTGTCGCTGGTCGCGCCGAGGAGGCGACGCAGGAGGAGCGGGTCGACCACCTGGCTCACGCGCGCGATCCGCACCCCCGTGCCGAGGAACTGCCCGCTGGCGTCGATGGCGGGGGCGTTCGACTCGAACTCCGGGACCTGCCGGCTGTAGCCCGGCGTGTTAACGTTGGAGATGTTGTTGCCGACGACCTCCAGCGCCGCCTCGTTGGCGAGCAGCGCGCGCTGGGCGAGCGAGAGGACGGGCGAGAGGGCCATCGGTCTTACGCCCGGCGGTCCACCTGCTCGGTGGGCGGCGGGCTCGCCACCTGCGCGCCCGCGTCGTAGCGTGCGCCCGGGACGAGCGCGCGCAGCGCGCGCAGCAGCTCGCCGATGCTCTCGAGGCTGCCGCCGATCAGCTGCTCGTTCTGCCGCTCCAGGCCGCGGGCCTCGAGCAGCGCCCGGCGCAGCGCGCGCACGCTCGTGCGCACGCGGGACTGAGGCTCGGCCGGCAGGTGCGGCAGGAGCGCGGTCGCCGACTCGACGTCGCCCGTGCCGTACGCGAGCGCGACGTCGCGCACCAGCTCCCGGCGTCGCGTCACGAGTCGCACGAGCTCGTCCTGGAGGCCCTGACGCTCCTCGAGGCAGGCGAGGATGACCTCGGGTCGCAGCCCCACGACCGCCCGCTGCTCGTTGCGCAGCACGGCCGCCAGCGCCCCGCACACACGCGTCTCGTCACCGAGAACCGCGCACAGGCTCTCGACCTGCTCCATGGCCCCACTCCTTCGATGTTCGCTCACCACCGCCGCTCCCCACCCCGCCTTTGCGGCCCGTCCTAGGCCAGCAGGTCTCCCAGGACCTCGCGCACGAGGCCCGTGGCGGCGCCGCGCGCGTCGGGCACGTAGCGCCTGTCCGTCGTCGCGTTGCGCAGACTCGCCACCCGATCGGCCCGCACGCCCTCGACGTCCCCGACCTCGCCCTTCAGACGGGCCAGCTCGCGCGCCGTCTCCGACACACTCACCTGGTCGTCGGCGCCGGCGCCCGTGCCCTCCGGCACGCTGCCCCCCGGGGCCACCCCGCCTGCGCCGCCAACCCGCGGATCGGGAACGCTTTTTCGCTCGTTGACCTTCATCGCTTCGAGCCGTCCTTCCTGTCCACTGCTGTTATCGGCACGCCGGGGATCGAACTTGAGGGCGCGGCCGCCGGCCCCCCCAGGGTCTTCACCAGCCCCAGGGGGTCCTGAGTCGCCAGCGCGCCGGCCACGCTTTCGTCGAACACGCCCTCGTAGACCGAGCGCTCGGGGGACTTCGGCAGGAAGTCGCTCTCCGGAACCGTCTTGCGCATCGCGCGCAGGAGCTGGGCCAGGAAGACCGACTGGATCTCGGCCGCCGCCGCCCGGCGCGCGCTCGCCTCCGGCATGCGACGGATCGCGTCCAGGCGGCCGTCGTCCGGGCCGGTCGGGACGAGCGCGGTGGTCGGCAGAACGCTCGGGCTCACATCAGCTCCAGGTCGGCCTGGAGGGCGCCGGCCGCCTGCACCGCCTGCAGGATCGCGATCAGGTCCTGCGGCGTGACGCCGAGCGCGTTCAAGCCGCCCACCAGCTCACCCAGGCTGACGCCGGGCTTCAGCACGATGAGGTTCTGCTTCGCGCCCTCCTCGACCTTGAGCGAGGTGTCCGGCACGACCACCGTCTGCCCCTGCGACAGCGGCGCCGGCTGCGACACGCCGAAGTCGGTCTTCACGGTGACGTTCAGGCTCCCGTGCGCGATCGCGATCGGCAGCACGTGCACGTCGCTGCCGATGATGACCGTGCCGGTGCGCTCGTTCAGGATGACGCGGGCCACGGTGTCGGGCGTAACCTCGACGCGCTCGATGCGCGTCGCGGTGGCGACGGCCTCGTCCGGCGAGTCGCCGAGGAGCGCGACCGCGATCGTGCCGGCGTCGATCGGGCGCGCCGCCATCCGCCCGAGCCCGTCGTTCACCGCCGCCGCCGCGCGTCCCGCGGTGGTGAAGTCCGGCTGGTGGAGCGAGACGGTCAGCACGCCGCCCGCGCCGAGCGACACCGGCACCTCGCGCTCGACGAGCGCGCCGCCCGGCACCACCGCCGCCGTCGGGTGGCTCTTCTGCGCGCTCGCTCCCGCCGCGCGCGCCGAGAAGCCGCCGCCGATCGACACGGGCCCCTGCGCGACCGCGTACACCTGCCCGTCCGCACCGTAGAGCGGCGACAGCATGAGCGTCCCGCCCTGGAGGCTCTTCGCGTCGCCCAGCGACGAAAGCTGGACGTCGATGCGGTTCCCCTGCCGCGCGAACGGCGGCAGCGTCGCGGTGATGCTCACCGAGGCGACGTTCTTGATCTGGAGCTGGCGCGGGTTGATGCTGAGCGTGATCCCACGCCGCTTGAGCATGTTCATCACGCCCTGCACGGTGAACAACGCTTGCTGCGTGTCGCCCGTCCCGTTGAGCCCCGCGATCAGACCGTACCCCGTCAACTGGTTCGGCCGCACGCCCTGGATGTCGGCGATGTCCTTCAGCCTGGCGGCCCGCGCTCCGCCGGCTTGCGCCAGCAGCAGGCCGAGCGCGAAGGCAACGGCTTGTCGAAGAACGGGGGCGCGGCGTCCGTGGACGGGTCCCGGCGGGGCGCCGGGACCCGTGTGTGACGGCGCGTCGTTCTTCGGCAGGCTTCGCATCGTCAGAACGGCCAGACCCAGTCGTACAGTCGGTGCACCAACGGGACGCCCTGCTTGTCGCCCACGGTGCCGCGGCCGTAGTAGTCGATGCGGGCGTCGGCGAGGCGGGCCGACTGGACGCTGTTGTCGGTGGCGATGTCCTCGGGGCGTACCGTGCCGGAGAGCACGATGTGCTGGTCCTCGCTGTTGACGCCGACGATCTTGTCGCCCTGCACGTAGAGGTTGCCGTTGGCGTCGACGGCGACGACCCGCACCGTGATGTTCGCGGTGAGCAGGCCCTCGCGCTTGGTCGAGGCGTCGCCGGTGCTCGAGCGGTCGGTCTTCGCCTCGACGATGGGGTCGGGCTTGAAGCCGCTCGGCAGGAAGTCGAGGATCGGGATGCCGAAGAACGCGGTGACGCTCGCGAGGATCGACGACGAGGCCTTCGTCGCCGTGGTGGCGTCCTTCTTCCCGGTCGACGACTCGGAGACGACCACCGTCAGGAGGTCGCCGGGGAAGTGCGCGCGCACGTCGAGGGGGGGGTAGTTCGCCGCCAGCTCGGGATGCCAGAGCGAGCCGGGCGGCGGCGCCGGCGCGGCGGCGATGTCGCGCGGCGGAGGCGGCGGGCGAAACGGCGAGCGGCGCGGCAAGCAGCCGCCGACCAGCACGAGGGCGAGGAGCGGGAGCGCGGCGCGCATCAGAAGTCCACCACCACCGTGCTCGCGTCCGCCACCCGGCCGACGAGGTCCTTTTGCGTCATGCGGTTCACCACCCGGACCTGCTGTCCCCGCTCGGCGTCCTCGCGCACCTCGCCCGGGGCCGTGATGCGCAACCCCGCGTGCTCCACGACGAGCAGCACCACGTCGCCCCGGTGGACGGTCGCCGGCGGCTCGATCTGCACCCGCCGGATCGGCGCGTAGGCGGGGATCGGCGCCTTCGCGACCATGCCGGCCGCGTCGTCGAGCCGCGCCACCACGCCGCGCGGGAGCTGCGAGAGGTCGCTCCGGTCGACGACCAGGTCGTCGCGGCCGAGGGTCTCGCCGCGCGCGATCGGGCGGCGGGCCATGACGACGGAGCCGAAGAGGCTCACGTCGGCGGTCACCCAGACGCTCTTCACCGGCCGGCCGTCGAGCGCGAACTCGAGCTGGAGGCGGACGCGGCCGACGAGCGCCGCGCCCGGCGGGAGGACGACGCGCGCCGTGTACTCGCCCGCCGGGATGCGGATCGGCCCCGGCAGCTCGACGGCGCGGAGCGCGGCGTCGCCGCCGTCCGCGGTGATCGTCTCGGTCAGGTACCGGTCGAGGATCTGGCGGACGGCCGCTTCGTCCACGTCCTGCGTCGCCCGCCGCACGACGACGCTCTGCGGGATGGCGTAGGCGAGCCGGTCGAGGTCGGCGCCCTGGCGGCGGAGCGCCTGGAGCACGGTCGTGCCGTCGAGGCGGCGGCTCTCGCCCGCCCCGGGTGAGATGCCGATGACGACGCCGGCGAGCGCCTCCGCGTCGTCGCCCTCGAGCGCGGCGATGTCGCCGAGCCGGACGCTCGCGCCGCTGACGGTGGCCTCGCGCGCCACCGTGATGCGGCCGGCGGACGCCGCCCCGGCGACGGCGAGGAGCGCCGCGGCGAGGGCGGCCGCGAGCCTACTGGACCACGGCATTGGCCGACCGGAGCATCTCGTCTGCGACCTGGATCGCCTTCGACGTCACTTCGTAGGCGCGCTGCCCGGTGATGAGCGCGATCAGCTCCTCGACGACGCTCACGTTGGAGTTCTCGAGGAAGCCCTGGAGCAGCGTGCCGCGCCCGTCCTGCCCCGGCGTGCCCGGCTGGGGCGCGCCCGAGGTGTCGGTCTCCTGGAGGAGGTTCTTGCCGAGCGCGCGGAGCCCGGCGGGGTTCGCGAAGCGCGCCGTCTGGATGTTGCCGAGCGTGGTCGGCGCGGACTGCCCCGGGGTGAGCGCGGTCACCGTGCCGTCTTGGCCGATCGTGACGTCCACCGACCCGGCCGGGATCGAGACCGACGGGTCGAGCGGGTTGCCGTCCGAGCTCACCATGCGCGCCTGGTTGTCGAGCTTGAAGGAGCCGGCGCGCGTGAAGCCGATCGAGCCGTCGGGCAGCGTCACCTGGAAGTAGCCCTGCCCTTCGATCGCCAGGTCGAGCGCGTTGCCGCTCTGGTTGTAGTCGCCCTGGAGGTCGATGCGCTGGATCGCCGCCGGCTTGGCGCCGAGGCCGACCTGGATGCCGGTCGGCGACTGCGTGTTGTTCGTGGTCGGCGTGCCCGGCGCCTTGAGCGTCTGGTAGAGCAGATCCTGGAAGTCCGCCCGGCTCTTCTTGAAGCCGGTCGTGTTGACGTTCGCCAGGTTGTTGGCGACGACGTCGATCTGGAGCTGCTGGGCGTTCATCCCGGTGGCCGCGGTGTACAACGCACGGATCATCCGACCCTCCCGACCTCGTTGATGGCGCGCGACGTGATGGCGTCGAGCCGCTCGATGGCGCGCATGTACGTCTCGAACCCTCGCGTGACGTCGACCAGCTCGATCATGCTCGAGACGGCGTCGACGTTGGCCGCCTCGATCGACTCCGGCTGGAGCCGCACCTCGCCCGCGTCGAGCGGCGCCGCGGTCGCCCCGGACGCGGGCGCGAACAGCGCGTTGCCCTCGGCGAGGAGCTGCGGGTGCTCGCCGAACCCGACGACCTTCAGGCGCCCGACGGGGTTGCCGTCGAGTGACACGGTGCCGTCATCGCCGATCGCGATCTTGCCGGTGCCGAGGCGGATGTCGCCGCCGTCGCCCTGCACGCGGTCGCCGTGCTGCGTCACCAGGTTGCCCTCGCCGTCGAGCGCGAAGCTCCCCTGGCGCGTGTAGCGCTCGCCGCGCGGGGTGGCAACGGTGAAGAAGCCGTCGCCGACGATCGCCACGTCGAGCGGGTTGCCGGAAGCGCGCACCGCGCCCTGCGAGAAGTCGCGGAAGCTCCCCACCTCGTCCACCTGCGCCCCGGTCTGGCGGAGGATGGGGTCGGTGGAGCCGCCCGCGGTCTCGTCGAGCGGACGCACGCGGAAGATGACGCGCTCGCCCTTGTAGCCGGCGGTGTTCACGTTGGCGAGGTTCTGCGCCACCGCGTCGAGCCGTGCGAGGGCGGCCATGCCGCCTGAGACCGAGCTGTAGATGGCGCGGTTCATCCGGAGGTTCCCCCGTCGGGGAGCAAGGCCGGTGCCACCGGCGCGCGCCCCACACACGCGCCCGCGGCCCCGGCAGCCCGTTCCAGGTCCGGCAGCATCTGCCTAGGCCGTCCGCCCGTGCGGGATGCGCACGTCGAGGTCGCGCAGGAGCCGCGCCTCGGCCGGGTCGAGCCGCGAGCCGGCGCGCGCCGCCGTCCGCTCCCCCACCCGCTCCGACTCTCGCTCGTCGCGCTCGCGCGGGGCGGGCCGCCCCGTCTCGTAGCGCCCCATCTCGGCGAGCAGCCCCCGCAGGCGGCGCTCCCGCGAGGCGAGCGCGTCGTCGAGCACCTGGGTGCGCTCCTCCGCTTCCGAGATGAGGTGCGCCAGGTCGCCCCGCAGCGTCTCCAGCGTCGCGCGCTGGTCGGCGAGCGCGTCGTCGCGGACGCGGCCGCTGCGCAGGACGAGGAAGCCGAGCAGCAGCACGGCCGCCACGTCGATTGCCGTCGAGGCGAGCATCAGATGGTCCATGGGTCCTCCTCCTTCACACCGTGAGGTCGATCCGGCCGGCGGCCGGACGTGGGATCGGCTCGGGCTCGGGCTCGTCCGCGTTCTCCGCGGGCGGCGGGGCGGGCGGGCGGCGGCGTTCCTGGCGCGTGCGGCGCCCTTCGCGGCGCTCGCCGACCGGCTGGATGCCGCCCGTGCCGGCCGGCTCGACCGGCGTGGGCGCGATCGGACGGGACTGGGTCATGGGCGGTCCTCCTCCTCGTCCTCGGGCGGCGCGAAGTGTCGCCGGAGCGTGCCCTTCAAGCGCAGCATCGCCTGGGAGTGGAGCTGCGAGACGCGGGACTCGGTGAGCCCCAGCACCGCGCCCACCTCCTTCATGGTCAGCTCCTCGTGGTAGTAGAGCGTCACCACCACCTTCTCGCGCTCGGGCAGGCGTGCGATCGCGTCTGCCACCAGCCCCACGCGCTCCTGCGTCAAGAGCGCGCCGAGCGGGTCGATCTCGCCGGCTTCCAGCCGCTGCTCGAGGTTGAACCGCTCCTCGCCGCTGCCGAAGCCCAGGTCCTCCAGGCTGAAGATGCTCATCTCGCCGACCCGTGTGAGCAGCTCCTGGTAGCTCTCGAGCGAGAGCCCGAGCTGCTCGGCGATCTCCTCCTCCGTCGGCGGGCGGCCGAGCGTGCCCTCGAGCTGGTGCGACACCTTCTCGATCAGGCTCGCCTTCTGCCGCACGCTGCGCGGCACCCAGTCGAGCGAGCGCAGGTGGTCGAGGATCGCGCCCCGGATGCGGAACTGGGCGTAGGTCGGGAACGACGCCTCCTTCTTCGGGTCGTACTTCGTCATCGCGTCGAGCAGCCCGACGATGCCCCAGGACACCAGGTCGTCGATCTCGATGTGGGGCGGCTTGCGCGCCGCGAGGCGCTGCACCACGCGGCGAACGAGCGGGAGGTGGCGACGCAGCACCTCGTCGCGGTTGCCGGCGAGCGTCGTGAACCCCGCCGTCACGGCGGCGCGCTTGCGCCCGCGCGCCGGCGTGTAGGTGTTGGGCGAGCCGCTCATCGTCCGCTCTCTCCCAGCAGCCGCCGGAAGAAGAACTGGACGCCGCCGGTGGGGGCGCTCGGCGGGCGCGCGCCGAGGCGGCGCGCCAGCTCGATCAGCGCGAGGCTGGCCGGCGTGCGGGGCGCGGACAGCACGACGGGCAGCTGCGTCCGCACGGCGCGCGACACCGCGTCGTCGTAGGGCACGTAGCCCTGGTACTCGAGGCGGACGCGGAGGAAGCGCTCGCTCACCCGCGCCAGGCGCTTGAACGCCGCCTCGGCGTCGGCGGCGCCCGCGGCCATGTTGACGGCGACCAGGAACTCGCTCCGACCGTACTGGGCGGAGAGGACCTTCACGAGCGCATACGCGTCCGTGAGCGACGTCGGCTCGGGCGTGATGACGAGCAGCACCTCGGCCGCCGCCGCGGCGAAGTAGAGGACGTTCGCCGAGATGCCGGCCGCGGTGTCGATCAGCAGGACGTCCATCGTACCGTCGAGCGCGTCGACCTCTTCGATGAGACGCAAGCGCTCCTCGGCGCCGAGCGCCGTCATCTCCTGGAAGCCGCTCGCCGCCGGGATGATGCGGATGCCCTCGGGGCCCTCGACCATCACGTCGACGAGCCGGCGCTCGCCGCGCAGCACGTGCAGCAGGCTCGCCTCGGGCGAGAGCCCGAGGAGGACGTCGAGGTTGGCGAGCCCGAGGTCCGCGTCGAGGACGCACACCCGCTGGCCCAGACGGGCGAGCGCGACGGCGAGGTTCGCCGCCACGTTCGTCTTCCCCACCCCACCCTTGCCGCTCGCCACGGCGACGATGCGCAACGCGTCGCCGGCGACGGGCGCCGGCGCCGCAAGCGCGCTCTCGACTGCGATCTCCGCCATCTCTCCGAGTCCTCCCTGGTTTCAGGCGGCCAGCAGGCAGCGCGCCAGCCGATCGGGTGTCGCGGCTTCGAGGTCGTCCGGAATGCGCCGCCCCGCGGCGAGGTGCGTGACCGGCACGCCGCGCCGCCAGAGCACGCCCAGCATCGGCCCGCCGGGGGCCAGGTCGAGCTTGGTCAGCACGCAGCCGTCGGGTTCGAGCCCGGCGAAGGCGTGCCACGTCTCGCGCGCCGCCCAGCTTCCCGCCGCGGCGCTGGCGACCAGCGTGCGACCCGCCTCCGGTCCCGCAGCCTTGACCAGCGCCCGGACCTCCAGGAGCTCCCGCTCCTGCCCCGGCCCGGCGCCGGGCGTGTCGACCAGGACGAGGTCCGCGTCGCGCGCCGCTTCGAGCACCGCGGCGAGCTGGGTCTGGTCCACGGCCGGAATCACGGACAGCCCGAGCGCGCGCCCGTACGTCGCGAGCTCCGCCGACGCGCCCACGCGCCAGGTGTCGGCGCCGACGAGCGCGACGCGCCGTCCCGCGCGGTGTGCCTGCGTCGCGAGCTTGACGATGGTCGTCGTCTTGCCGTCGCCGGGGGCGCCGACGAAGAGCCGCACGCGCGCCGGCAGCTCGGTGCCGCGCACGCCGCCGAGCGCGCTCGCCACCGCGGCGTCGAGCGACGCCGCCTCCCCCAGGCGCTCCGCCGTGTCGCGCACGAGCGCGGCGGCGATCACGCCGTCCACGCCCTGGTCGACGAGCGTGCGGTGGAGCCGCAGGAGATCGGAGCCGAGGCCGCGGCGGTGGTCGTCTGCCAGCTCGCGCACCACGCCGAGCAGCCGGCGCACCTCGCCGATGAGCTCGTGGTCGCGCGCGACCGGCGCCGCCGCCGGCTCGTCGTCCATGGCGGCCGTCACGCAGACGCCACCCGGCACCTCCGCCGTCTCGAGGATCACCGCTTCGGCCCCGAGGGCCGCCTTCACCTGCGCCACTGCCTGTTGCATGGTCGCCCCCGTGAACCGTCTAATTTTCATCGAGCGTCACCACTCCCAGTGATCGGATGCGAACGTTGGGGCCGATCTCGCCGGGCGAGACGACGGCCAGCGAGGGCAGCACGCGCTCGACCATCCGCCGGAGGTGCGGTCGCACCGCCGACGAGCAGAGCAACACGGGCGAGAGGTGCTGCGCGGAGAACCGCTCCATCCACTGCGCGAGCCGGCCGATGAGACGCTGCGCGTACGCCGGCTCGAGCGCGAGCGCGGTGCCGTCGTCGCCCCGGCCGAGCGAGTCGATGAGGAGCCGCTCGACGCCCGCCGCCAGCGTGATGAGCGCGAGGTTGCCGTCGCCGGCGACGAGCCGCTTGGTGATGGCGCGCCCGAGCGCCTGGCGCGCGTGCTCGGTCAGCGGGTCGGGCTCCTTGGTCCGCGCTGCTTGATCGGCGAGCGCTTCGAGGATGGTCGGCAGGTCGCGGATCGAGACGCCCTCGCGGAGCAGGTTCTGCAGCACCTTCTGCACGCCGCCGACGGAGAGCTGCTGCGGCACCAGCTCCTCGACGACCTTCGGTCTCGTCCTGGCCAGGCCGTCGAGGAGCTGCTGCACCTCTTGGCGGCCGAGCAGCTCGTGCGCGTGACGGCGGATGACCTCGGTCAGGTGCGTGATGATGACCGTGCCCGCGTCGACCACGGTGTAGCCCGCGAGCTGCGCGCGCTCGCGGTCGGTGGCCGACACCCACACGGCTTCGAGCCCGAAGGCGGGCTCGCGCGTCGGCGTCCCCGGCACCGGGGCCTCCACGGTCCCGGGGTTGATGGCGAGGCTGCACCCCGAGCGGATCTCGCCTCGCGCGACCTCGATCCCCTTCACCAGGATGACGTACTCGTTCGCCTTGATCTGGAGGTTGTCGCGGATGTGGATGGGCGGCACGATGAAGCCCATCTCGAGCGCGAGCTGGCGGCGCAGCGTGCGGATGCGGTCGACCAGGTCACCCGAGCCGGTGCCGCCCTCGACCAGCGGCACGAGCTCGAAGCCGACCTCGATCTCCATCATGTCGAGCGGCAGGAGCGCTTCGGGCCGGTCCTCCTTCGGCCGCGTGGCGGGGGCGCCCGCCTCCGCGGCGCCCTTCGCCTCCGCCGTGCCGCCGGCGGCGGCGAAGGCGCCGGTCGTCGCGCCGAGCACGAGGAAGGGGAAGAACGGCAGCCCGGGCAGCAGCGCGAAGGCGGCCAGGATCCCCGTCACCAGCCAGAGGACGCGCGGGCTCATGAGGAGCTGCGCCGCGACCTCGGTGCCCAGGTCGGCGCCCGACGCCGCGCGCGTCACGATGATGCCGGCGGCCGTCGAGATGAGGAGCGCCGGGACCTGCGACACGAGGCCGTCGCCGATCGTCAGGATGGTGTAGGTCTGCGCCGCGGTCTGCACGTCGGTACCCTGCTGCACGACGCCGATGAAGAAGCCGCCGAGGATGTTGATGGCGGTGATGACGAGGCCGGCGACCGCGTCGCCGCGCACGAACTTCGAAGCGCCGTCCATGGCGCCGTAGAAGTCGGCCTCCTCCTCGATCGAGGCGCGGCGCGCCCGCGCTTCCTTCTCGGTGACGAGGCCGCTGTTCAGGTCGGCGTCGATCGCGAGCTGCTTGCCCGGCATCGCGTCCAGGGTGAAGCGCGCCGCGACCTCGGCGATGCGCCCCGCGCCCTTGGTGATCACCGCGAAGTTGATGACGACGAGGATCAGGAAGACGACGACCCCGACGACGTAGCTCCCGCCGACGACGAAGTTGCCGAACGCCTGGATCACGTGCCCCGCCGCCGCCGGCCCCTCGTGGCCGTGGAGGAGGATGAGTCGCGTCGAGGCAACGTTCAGCGCCAGCCGGAAGAGCGTGACGACGAGCAGGACCGACGGGAAGGTCGAGAAGTCGAGCGGCTTCTGCGTGTACATCCCGACCATGAGGATCAGGAGCGCGAGCGAGATGGAGAGCGCGAGCAGGAGGTCGATCAGGAACGCCGGTAGCGGGATCACCATGATCACCACCACCGCGACGAGCGCGAGCGGGACGATCAGCTCGCCGGTCGGCGCACCCGTGGGGACGCCCGGCAGCGCGGGCTGGCGCGTGGCGACGGCGGTGGAGGCGGCCATCGCCTACCGCGCCTCCCCCGCCACCGCGCTGCGCAGCGAGTAGATATAGGCGAGGATCTCCGCCACCGCGCGGTAGAGCGCGGGCGGGACCTCGTACCCCAGCTTGACGGAGCGGAAGAGCGCCCGCGCCAGCGCGCGGCGCTCGACGATCGGCACGCCGGCGGCGCGCGCCGCGTCCTTGATCCGCTGCGCCATCTCGCCCGCGCCCTTGGCGATCACCTGCGGCGCCCCCATCTCGGGGGCGCGGTAACGCAGCGCCACCGCGACGTGGATCGGGTTGGTGAGGACGACGTCGGCGCGTCTCACCTCGGACAGCATCCGGCGCTTCGCGATCTCGCGATGCGCGCGGCGGAAGCGCACCTTCACCTGCGGGTCGCCTTCGGTCTCCTTGTGCTCCTCCTTCACCTCCTGGCGGCTCATCTTGAGGCTCTGCTCGTAGCGCCGGCGCTGCCACAGGAAGTCGAGCGCGCCGAGCACGGTGAGCGCGAGCGCGAGCGACAGGAAGAGCCGGCGGAGCCCGGCGGCGGCGAAGCGGAGGATCTCGGCGGGCGTCATCGCCGGCGTCGCGACCGCTTGCACGCCGAGGTGCCGCACGACGTGGTACGCGATGGTGAACGCCACGGCGATCTTCGCCACCGACTTGACCAGGTTCATGGCGCCGTCGGGCGAGAAGATGCGGCGCAGCCCGTTGCCGGGGTTGAGCCGGTTCAAATCCGGAACGAGGAGCGCGGGGTTCATGTTCCAACCCACCTGCGCCAGCACCGACCCGCCCCCCACCACCGCGGCCGCCAGCGCGAAGGGTAGCACGAGGCCCCCCATGTCCATGAGCGAGTGGGCGACGAGCGCGCGCATCATGCCGAAGCCGCCGTCGGGCGACGCCCCGATCGGCCCGACCGCGGCGAGCCAGCCGCCGACCAGCGCGCGGCTCCGCGCCAGGACGGTCGGCGCGCCCCACGAGACGAGCGTGATCGCGAGCAGCAGCTCGGCGACGGGGCTCACCTCGGGCGAGCGGACGACCTGCCCGCGCTCGCGCGCTTGCTCGCGCCGGCGTGGAGTCGCGCTTTCGGTGCGGTCGGCGGCGCCCTCAGCCATGCGCGAGGCCTCGCACCAGCTCGCCGAGCGTCGGCCCGAGGTCGCCGAACCGGCTCGCCAGCAGGCGGTACGTGAACGGGAAGGAAGCGCCGAGCATCACGAGCCCGACCCCGATGTTCAGCGGGAAGCCGACGACGAAGACGTTCAACTGCGGCACCGTGCGCGCCAGCAAGCCGAGCGTCGCGTTGGAGAGCAGCAGCGCGACCATGACCGGGGCCGCGATGCGCACCCCGAGGGAGAACACGTCGCCGGCGAGCGCGACGACGGCGCGGAGCCCGACGCCGGCGAGCGCGAAGGCGCCCGGCGGCGCCGTCCGGAAGCTCTCCAGCACCGCCGCGATCAGCACGTGGTGGACGTCGAGGACGAGGAAGACCAGCAGCGCCATCAGGTTCTGGAACTCGGCGATCACCGTCACCTGCGCGTGCGACTGCGGGTCGATCAGGTTCACCATGCCGAAGCCCATCTGCATGCCGGCGAGCTGACCGCCCATCTGCACCCCGGCGAACACGAGCTGCGCGACGAGGCCGATCATCGCGCCGAGCGCCGACTCGACCGCGAGCGCGCCGGTGAGCCCCCAGATCGACTCCGGCGGCGGCCCGGCGAGCGGCGTGACCACCGGCGCCAGCGCCGCGGCGAGCACGACCGCGAGCGCGACGCGCACGCGGACCGGCACCAGCAGGTGGCCGAGCACCGGCGCGGCGAGCACGAGCCCCGCGAGGCGCGCCAGCACGAAGAGGAACGTGGCGAGGTCGGGCAGCGGCATGGTCAGCGCACGTACCCCGGCAGGTTCTGGAAGAGCGTCGTGGTGAAGCCGATGAGCCGCGACAGCATCCACGGCCCGAAGACGATCAACGCGGCCGCGGTGGCGGCGATCTTCGGGATGAAGGTGAGGGTGATCTCGTTGATCTGCGTGAGCGCCTGGAAGACGCTGACGCCGAGGCCGGCGATCAGCCCGAAGAGGAGCACCGGCCCGGCGAGCATGAGCGTCATCTCCAGCGCCTGCCGTCCGATCCCGATCACCGTTTCGACGTTCACCCGCCCCTCCCCTCAGTGAAAGCTCTGCACGATCGAGCCGGTGAGCACGTTCCAGCCGTCGACCAGCACGAACAGCATCAGCTTGAACGGCAGCGAGATGAGCACGGGCGGCAGCGTGATCATCCCCATCGAGGTCAGCACCGAGGCCACCACCATGTCGAGAATCAGGAACGGGATGTAGATGAGGAACCCCATCTCGAAGGCCGTCTTCAGCTCCGAGATGAGGAACGCCGGCACCAGCGCCTGCGGCGGCACGCCCTCGGGCGACTCCGGCCGCGGCGTGCCCGTCGCGCCGACGAAGAGCGCGAGGTCCTTCTCGCGCGTCTGGCGCAGCATGAAGTGGCTGAGCGGCTCGTAGGCGCGCTGGAGCGCTTCGGCGTCTCCCAGCTCACCCCGCTGGTAGGGGGCGAGCGCGTGCTCGTTGATCTCCTTCAAGGTGGGCAGCATCACGAAGAAGGTGAGGAAGAGCGCGAGGGAGACGATGACCTGGTTCGGCGGCATCTGCTGCGTGCCGACCGCCTGGCGGAGGAACGACAGCACGATGACGATGCGGACGAACCCGGTGAGCATGATGAGGATCGCCGGCGCGAGCGAGAGGAGCGTGAGCATCGCCACGATCTGGAGCGAGCCGGAGACGTGCTCGCCGCCGGCGCCGATCTGGAGCGACACGGCGGGGAGGAGGTGCGCGGTCGGGCTCACGCGTCGCCGCCCTTCAGCCGCGCCACCAGCGACACGTTGTCGCCCGCGAGGCCGAGCAGCAGTCGCTCGCCGTCCACCTCGACGATGGTGAGGAAGCGCTTGCCGCCCAGGTAGCGGCTGGTGACGAGCCGGATGGCGTCGCCGCCGGCGCCGGCGCCGGCGCGGCGCTGGCGCAGCAGCGCGACGCCCGCCACCACGAGGGCGGCGCCACAGGCCCAGGCGAGGAGCGCCGTCACTTGAGCCCCGCGATCCGCTCGGAGGGGCTCGCGATGTCGGTCAGCCGGATGCCGAACTTGTCGTTCACCATCACCGCCTCGCCGCGCGCCACGGGCCGGCCGTTGATCAGCACGTCGAGCGGCTCGCCCGCGAGCTTGTCGAGCTCGATCACCGACCCGGCGCCGAGCTGGAGCAGGTTACGGATGGCGAGCCGGGCGCGCCCGATCTCCACCGTCACCTCGAGCGGGATGTCGAGGAGCAGGTCGAAGTTGCGCGGCGCTTCGCCGCCGCCCGCCTCCGTCGCCGTTGCCTCCGCTTCCGCCATGCCGTTCCTCCCCTCGCCCCTACAGCCGCGCCGTCACGCGCACGGCGTTGTTGCCGCCCGACACGCCCGGCGCCCCGAGGAAGCGCGGCCGTCCCTCGATACGCACCAGCACCGGCCCGTCGCGCCCCGTGCCGAGCTGGAGCAGGTCGCCCGCCTTGAGCGCGACGACGTCTCGCAGCGCCATGCGCCGGGTGCCGAGCTCGGCGACGAGTCCGAGCTCCGCCGACGCGATCAGCGCGCGCCAGCGGTCGCCCCACGCCGGGCCCGGCTCCTCCGCCGGCGCGTCGAGCATCGCCCCGAGACGGCCGCGGACGGGATCGAGCGCGCCGTTCGGTATGCAGAGCGAGAAGATCGCGTCCTCGGCGCCCTCCACCTCGACGCGCATCTCGAGCACGAGGACCAGATCGGGCCCCGCCGCGATGGTCGCGAAGCGCGGGTTCGACTCCGAGCGCACGAACACGAACTCGAGCGGCACCACCGGACGCCACGCGTCCTGGAAGTCCTGGAGGACGCGCACCGCGAAGCGCTCCAGCACCCGCTGCTCGATGGCCGAGAACTCGCGCGCCGCGATCGGCGTCTTGCGGGAGGGTTTCCCCCCGAAGAGCACCTGGAGGAGCGCCGCGACGAGCGGCGGCGAGGCGAGCATCGCCCCCTGGCCGCGCAGCGGCGCCATGCGGAACAGCTGGAGGCTCGTCGGCGGCGCCAGCCGCTGCATGAAGGTCGCGAACTTCATCAGCTCCAGTCCGGCGACGATCACCGTCGGGAGCTGGCCGAAGAAGGTGCCGAGCGAGGGCCGGAGCGCCTTCCCGAAGCGCTCGACGATGACCTCGAGCGTCGGGAGCCGGCCACGGAGGCTCCGCTCCTGGCTCGTCAGGTCGAGCGTCTGGACGCCGCCGCGCCTGGTGCCGCCGTCCTCGCCGGCCGGCACGCTGCCGTCGTTCACGCCCTTCAAGAGGGCGTCGACTTCGTCCTGGGAGAGGATCTGGCTCATCTCACTGCACGATGAACTCGGTGAAGTACACCGCCTTGACGACGTCCTTGTTCATGGTGCGGTTCAGGCGGTTGATGATCTCGTCGCGCAGCACGGCCTTCCCGGCCGGGGTGCGGATCTCGGAGAAGAGCTTGCTCGTGAAGAGCGTGAGCAGAAGGTCGCGGACCTGCGGCAGGCGCTTCTCGAAGTCCTCGGGGACCTTCGCTTCGGTGAACTCGACCTGGAGGTTCGCCTTCAGGTACCGCTTGCCGTCCTCGTCGGCGAGGTTGGCGACGAACGGGTCGAGCGCGAGGAGCGCGCCCATCACCGGCTTCTCCTCGCCCTTCACCTCCTCCTTGGCCTCCGCCTTCTTGTGGAAGAGGAAGAACCAGGCGCCGGCCCCGCCGCCCGCGAGCACCGCGACGGCGGCCACGATCAGGGGAAGCTTGCTCTTCCCCTTCTTCGGCTCCTCGGCTGGTGCCTCGGCTTCTGGTGCGGGGGTCTCGTCGGCCATCCTGCCCTCCGTGCGCGCCCGAGCGCGGGCGTCGGATTCAGCAACGGTAGTGCCAGGAGGAAGGAGCCGTCGGGCGGTGACTTACGGCGCTCGCGGGTCAAGACTCTGACCCCGCGTCGCGGGGCGGGACCGGAATCGTGACCGCGCGGCGGGGGCCCGGCGGGCCCCGCGCCGTGCGGTCTGCGCTTACCGGATGATGTTGATCAGGTCGTTCAGCAGCGTGTCGCTCGCGGTGATGACGCGCGCGTTCGCCTGGAAGGAGCGCTGCGTGCTGATCAGGTCGATGAACTCCTGCGCGATCGACACGTTCGACTGCTCGAGCGCCGCCGACACGATGGAGCCGTTGCCCTGGCTCTGCGCGATCGAGACGGCGGGCTTCCCCGAGTCGATCGACTCGCGGTAGAGCTGGTTGCCGGCCGAGTTGAGGCCCTCGGCGTTCTGGAACTTCGCGATCGCGACCTGGTAGAGCGGGCGCGTCTGGCCGTTGTCGAAGGTCGCCGACAGGATGCCGGCGGCGTTCACGTCGAGCGAGACGAGGCCGCCCGAGCCGAAGCCGTCCTGGAAGACGAAGTTCACCGCCGAGTCGCTGGCGAACTGCGTCGACTGGGTCAGGTCGAAGGTGATGCTGTTGGCGGCCGCGCCGGTGAACGTCACCGCGCCGACGAGCGCCGCGGGCGTCGTGCTGCTGAGCTTGCCGTTGGTGTCGAAGTTGAGGAGCGCGGCGGTGCCGGCCGCCGCACCGTTCAGGTCGATGAGCTGAAGAGCACCCGCCGTCCCACCCGTCTCGCCGGCGTCGACGCCGGCCCGCATCTCCCACTGGTTGCTCCCGGCGGGCACGCGGGTGAAGAAGAGCGTCACCTGGTGCGCCTTGCCGAGGGAGTCGAAGACCTGCACCGAGGTGTTGAAGTTGCTCTGCGAGAAGGCCGTCTGGAAGGTGGCGCCCGCTTCGACGAACGCGCCCCCCGGCGGCAGCGGCACCCCTGCCTGGAGGTTGGCGGAGAGCGTGGCCTTGCCGGTCCCCTTCGCCGGCGAGTTGAGGCTCGACACGACGATGTCGCCGACCTGCCCCGCGATGGTGCCGTCGGCGTTGAGCGGCACGCCCTGGAGCTTGTGGCCGAGGAGGTCGGTGATGAAGCCCTGGGAGTCCTGCTGGAAGTTGCCGGCGCGGGTGAAGAGGTTCGCCTGGCCCTCCTTCAGCACGAAGAAGCCCTGGCCCTGGATGCCGAGGTCGAGCGAGCGGCCGGTGCTCTCGATCGCGCCCTGGGTGAACAGCGTTCGCACCGTGCCGATGCGCGCGCCGAGGCCGACCTTGCCGGCCTGCCCGCCTGCCTCGGCCGAGATCAGGTCCGCGAACTCGGTGCGGCTCCCCTTGAACCCGACCGTGGCGACGTTGGCGATGTTGTTGCCGATGACCGACAAGGCGGCGCCGCTGGTGGCGAGGCCGCTGCGACCGGTCGACAACGCTCCGAACAATGCCATGTGATCCTCCTCAACGGACCTGCTTGACCTGGTCCAGCCCGATCTCGCGCCCACCCACCAGGAGCGACGGCGTGCTGCTGGTCATGTCGACGCCTTCCACCGTGTCCGTCGCGAGCAGCGAGAGCTGCGTCGGCGCGTCGTTCCCCTTCGCGCTGAGCGTGACCTCGACCTTGTAGGTCCCGTCCGCGAGGAGCGCGCCGTTGCCGCTGCGGCCGTCGAACTTGAAGGTGTGCTCTCCCGGCCCGAGCGGGCCGAGCTCGACGGTGCGGACGACCTGCCCGCTCGAGTTGCGGATGGTCGCGGTCACCTTGTCGGCGCTCGCGGCGAGCGTGTAGCCGATGTCCGGGGCCTTCCCGGCCTTGAGCCCGATCTGGCTGCCGTCGAAGCTCACCTGCTTGCCGATGAGCGCGATCAGCGCGCCGGTCGTGTCCTGCTTGAAGTTGCCGGCGAGCGTGTCGAGGCGCGAGTTGATGCCGGTCAACTGCTCGAGGCTCGAGAACTGCGCGAGCTGCGACGTCAACTGGTCGGGCTGAAGCGGTGAGAGCGGGTCCTGGTTCTTCAACTGGGCCAGGAAGAGGGTCAGGAACTGCTGCTGGTTGATGGTCTGGTTCGCCGGCAACCCGGTGGCCGTGGTCGCAGCCGCGGTCGCGGCGCTGGCGGCACTCGCCTGGACGGGGGTCGTGCTCATGCGCGCAGGCTCAGCCCTGCCCCCGGGGCGCCGCCGAGCGCCGCGGGCGCGCCGAGCAGCGGCGCGGCGCGGAGCGCCTCGGGCGCCGGGCCGCGCTCGCCGTCGTGCGCGTCCTCGGGCTCCCCGCCGCGGTGATCGCCGAGGCCGACCGTGAAGCCTTCGAGGCGGAGGTTCGAGCGCCCGAGCGCGGCTTCGAGCGACGAGCGGTTGGCCGCCAGTGTCTCGCGGGCGTGATCCTGGTTCGCCCACAGGGTCGCGTGCACGGCGTCGTCGCGCACCGTGACGCGCATCTCGATCTTGCCGAGCCCGTCGGGCGCGACCTCGAGCCGCATCTCGCCGGCCCGGTCCATGCGGCCCGTCGAGCGCAACTCGTCGAGTCGCACCAGCCGCTCGACGTCGTGGGCGGCGACCGGCGTCGTCGAGGGCGGCGCCGGGGCGCGCGTCGCGGGCGCCGACTCGCGCGCCGGCTCCGGAGGGAGAGGGCTCGGGGCAGAGGGATCCGTTCCACCGCCGGTCTTCCTGGTCTCGAGGTTCTCGCCATGACCAAGGCCACCGGTTTCCACCACCTCACCACCAGGGATCACTCTGCTCCCGGGCTCTCTCCCCCGCTCGCCGTCGTGCGCGCCGCCGCCGGGCGCGCCGCCGTCCCCGCTCGCCGCGCCGGCGTCGGGCACCGCCGTCCGGACGGCGTCGCCGGCGTCGTGCACGGCGGCGTGGCCCGGGCTCGCCTTGTCCACCGGCTTGGCTTTGGCGTCGTTGTCCGCGTCGAGCGCCGCCTGCGCCTGGGCGACGACGGGCGCGCTGGCCGGCGTGGCGGCGGCCGCGGCGGTCTCGGCCTCGGACGCGGCGTGCGGTGCCGCGGGCGGCGGCAGCGGCGCGGCCGCGAGCGGCGCCGAGCGCGGCTCGGGCGTCTCCCCGGGCTCGACCGGCGCGGCGGGCGGCGTCGCGGGCGCAACGCTCTTCGCGCCGGGCGACGGCGCCGCGGAAGCCGCAGCACTCGCCGCCGCCTCAGGCGCCGCGCTTGCCGGCGCGACGGTCGCCCCCGGCGCCGAGGGCACGGCGCTCGCCGGCGCGACGGTCGCCCCCGCGCTCGCCGGCACGGCGCTCGCCGGCGCGACGGTGGCCCCCGCGCTCGCCGGCACGGCGTCGACCGGAACGGCGGCGGCCGGCGCCGTGGCGGCCCCGGCACCGTCGCTGACCGGTGCCGTGGCGGGGGCCGGCACGCTCGCCGCCGCGGTGAGCGCCGCGACCAGGGCCGCCGCGTCGGCCGCGGCGACCGTCGTGGCGGTGTCCTGCGCGGTGCCGTCGGCAGGCGCGTCCTTCGCCGCCCCCTCGTCTCCCGCCTTGCCGTCCGTCTTGCCGTCGCCCGCCGCCGGCTTCTGCTGCCCCCCCGCCGCGGCGGCGAGGCTGCTCGCGAAGCCGCCGTCGCCGGGCGCATTCGGCGCCGCCGGCGCTGACGCCGGCGCCGGTAGAGCCTGCGGCGGCGGCGTCTCGGGAAGCGGTGTGAGGGCCATTCGCGGAGGACGGCGAGCAAGCCGGGTGCCACGGAGACCCGACGCCGGGGCGTGGTGGGTGCGGCCGCCTCCCGGCAACTTCCGCCGCGGTGGGCAGAAGCAGCCGCGTCGAGCCGCCGGGGCTACCGCGCCGCCGGCTTCTCGCCCGCCAGCAGCTTCGTGAGCGCGACCGCGCGCTCGCGGTTCATCGCCGCGAGGATGGCGCCGATCTGCTTCTCCTTCATGCAGCCGAGCACGCTGCGGACCGTCGGGTCGTCCAGGCGGTCGAGGATCGGGCCGGCTTCCTCGGCTTTCATCGACTGGTAGACCTTGGTGACGGCGACGTTGCAGCTCCCCTCGCCCGGCTTGCCGGCACCGCCCGCGAGCGTCTCCAGGCGCGTCGTTTCGTCGCCCAGGAGCTTCTCGAGCGACTTCATGGCGGCTTCGCGCGCCGCGACCGTCTGCTCGCGGCGCTCGAGCTCCTCGCCGCGCTTGTGCGTCGCCTCGAGCAGCTCGCGGAAGCCGCGGCTCTGCTGGAGGAGATCGGCCGGCACGCTGCCCTCGGCCGCCGGCTCGTCCGCCGCGCTCGCCTCGCGCGCCACGCGCACGACGCCCATCCACCAGAGCCCCAGCACCGCCACCTTGAAGCAGAGGCTCGCCAGCACCGCAGCCCGCATCCACCGCATCGCGCTACCTCCCGTCGGCCTGGCGCCGGCGCGCCAGGTCGTCGAGCAGCACGGTCGTCGCGTGCTCCTCGTTCGCCGCTTCGCGCTCGCGCGCCCGCTCGCGCAGGATCTCGAGCTGCCGTTCCTCGCGCCGCCGCGCGAGCAGCGCTTCGCGCCGGCGCACCAGCTCCGCGGCCAGCTCGGTCGCCTCGGCGGCGAGCGCTTGCTCGCGACGCCGGAGGGCTTCCTCGTAGCCGCGGAAGGCGACCAGCACGGCACCCGTCGTGCCGGCCGCGACGGCGGCCGCCTCCGCGGTGCGCGTCTCCGCCTGGCGGGCGCGCACGACGCCGATCGTCTCGCGCACCCGCGCGAGCGCGGCGCTGGCAGCTTTCACCTCGTCCTCGGCCCGCTCCCGGAGCTGCGTCCGGAGCCGGAGCACGCGCGCCAGCCGGAACGCCATCAGCCCGTCACCGCCTCGAGCGCGTGCGCCGTCTCCTCGAACGTCGCCGGCTCGTCGAGCGACTGGCGCAGGAAGGACGCGATCGCGGGCAGGCGGGCGACCGCCTCGTCGATCGCGGGGCTCGCGCCCGGCGCGTACGCGCCGATGTTGATCAGGTCCTCCGCGTCGCGGTGGACGGCGAGCCACGCGCGCACGCGGCGGGCGAGCTCCATCTGCGCCGGCGACACGACGTCGATCATGACGCGCGAGATGCTGCCGAGCACGTCGACGGCCGGGTAGTGCCCCTCGCTCGCCAGCCGCCGCGAGAGCGCGATGTGGCCGTCGAGCAGCGAGCGCGACGTGTCGGCGATCGGCTCGTTCATGTCGTCGCCCTCGACCAGCACCGTGTAGAGGCCGGTGATGCTGCCCTCGGGCCCCTGCCCCGCGCGCTCGAGGAGCCGCGGCAGGAGCGCGAACACCGACGGCGTGTAGCCCCGCGCCGAGGGCGGTTCGCCGACCGAGAGCCCGACTTCCCGCTGCGCCATCGCGACCCGTGTGAGCGAGTCCATCATGAGCAGCACGTCCTTGCCCTGGTCGCGGAAGTGCTCGGCCACCGAGGTGGCGAGGAACGCGCCGCGGATGCGGACGAGCGGCGGCTGGTCCGAGGTGGCGGCGATGACGACCGAGTGCGCGAGCCCCTCGCCCAGGTCGCGCTCGACGAACTCGCGCACTTCGCGGCCGCGCTCTCCCACCAGGCCGATCACGTTCACGTCGGCGCGCGTGTAGCGCGCCATCATGCCGAGCAGCGCGCTCTTGCCGACGCCCGAGCCGGCGAAGATGCCGAGCCGCTGCCCGCGCCCGCAGGTGAGGAGCCCGTTGATGGCGCGGATGCCGAGGTCGAGTGGCTCGCGGATCGGACGGCGGTCGAGCGGGTTCATGCGCTGCCCGTAGAGCGGGTACTCGGCCTCGACCTCGACCGGCCCGCGGCCGTCGAGCGGACTGCCGAGGCCGTCGAGCACGCGGCCGAGCATGCCGTCGCCGACGCGGACGAGCGGGCGCTCGCGCACCAGGACGACGCGGCTCCCCGGCGCCACGCCCGCCAGGTCGCCGAGCGGCATGAGCAGCACCCGGCCGGTGCGGAAGCCGACCACCTCGGCCGGGATCGGGCGGTGTGCGCCGTCGCCCGCCACCAGGCAGAGCGAGCCGACGGGGGCGCCGGGCCCGGTCGCCTCGACGACCAGGCCGATGACGTCGGTCACGCGCCCCGAGACGCGCACCGGGTTCAGCTCGGCGAGCTGGCGGAAGGCGCGCGAGAAGTCGATGTCGGCGTCGAGCGCGCTCGCCTGCACGCGCATCTGGGCCCGCAGCGCGGCGGTCTCGTCCACGCCCTACTCCTCGGCCTTCACGAGCGCTCGCTCCGTCGCCTCGAGCTGCGTCTCGACCCCGACGTCGACCTCGCCGAAGCGGCTCTCGATGACGCAGCCGCCCTCGGGGAGGCTCGGGTCCTCGACCAGATCCAGCTCCTTCACGTCGTCGAGCGTGGCGCGCAGCTCGGGCAGCTTCTCGCGGACGAAGGCGGCGAGCGGCGCCGGGATGCGGATCGTGATCCGCTCCCGGTCGACGGCGCGGCGGACCGCGCTCCGGATCATGGCGAGCCAGATCTCCGGGCGCTCCGCCAGCTCCTGCTGCACGACCTTCCGCGCCACCCCGAGGGCGAGCTCGAGCAGCTCGCGCTCGTAGCGCTCGCGCAGGCGGCCGCGGAACGCCGCCAGCTCCTCGAGCGACTTCACCAGCGACTCGGCGATCGACTCGACCTGGCTGCGCGTCTCCTCGCGCCCCAGCTCGTAGCCCGCTTGGAAGGCGCGCTGCGCCTCCTCGGTCGCTTCGGGTCGCGCGGCCTCGGGCACGGCGTCGGCGGCGGGGGCGGCCGGATCGCCGAGCGGGCGGAAGCCGGGCTCGGACGCGGAGGGGGGGGCGTCGACCAGGGGCGCGAAGCTAGACGACGACATCGTCCCCGCCCGCCGCGAGCGTGATCTTCTGCTCGGCCTCCAGGCGACGCACGACGGCGACGATGTTCTGCTGCGCCTTCTCGACGTCCTTCAGCTTGACGGCGCCCATCGCACCCATGTCCTCTTCCAGGATCTCCGCGGCGCGCGCCGAGATGTTCTTGAAGACCTTCTCGCGCATGCCCGGGCTCGCGGTCTTGAGCGCCAGCATGAGGTCCTCGCGCGCGACCTCCTTCAGCACCACCTGGATGTCGCGGTTCTCGAGCCGGATCATGTCCTCGAAGGTGAACATGAGCTGGCGGATGGTCTCCGCCACCTCCGGCGCGTCCGCGTCGAGCTGGGTGAAGACGCGGGCCTCGACCGTCTTGTCGATGACGTTCATGATCTCGGCCGCGAGCTTGGCGCGTCCCGACCCGCCGCCCTGCCCCACCGAGCCGAGGCCCTGCACCTGCCCCTGGATGACGGCGCCGACGTCGGCCAGCACGTCCTCCGAGACGTTCTGCATCTCGGTGATGCGGTGCACGATCTCGGGTTGCACCGCCTCCGGCAGCGCGGCCAGCACCTCGGCCCCCTGCTTGGGCTTCAGGTTCGCGATCGTGAGCGCGACCAGCTGGGGGTGCTCGTTGGCGAGCACCTGGGCCAGGAGCGCGGGCGACACGAACTCGAGCCGCGAGGCGAGGTGCTCCTTGCCCGCCTGCGCCGCGCGGTCGATGTCGCGCATCGCCTCGCTCTGCGCTTGCTTGTTGCCGCCCGCGCCGATCACCTGACGCGCGAACTGCTCGCCGTCGACCAGGAAGCCGTCGCGGTCGGTGAGCCGCCGCCACGCCTCCTCGTGCACCGCCGCCGCCATGCCGCGCGGGATCGAGCGCAAGCGCGCGATGGCGGCCGTCAACTGGCGGACCTCCTGCTCGGAGAGGTGCTTGAAGATGGTGGCCGCGGCGTCGCGGCCCAGCGTCAGGAGGAGGATCGCCGCCTTCTCGAGGCCGCGCGGGAGGTGCGGCGGGCGGGGGACGAGGCCGGTGTCCGCCATCGCTTCACCCCGCCGACTCGCCGGAGCCGCTCTCGTGCAGCCACTCGCGCACGAGCTGCGCCGCGCGCTCGGGGTTCTGCTGCGTCAGCGCCTGGTTCTCCTGGGTGAGCGCGAGCGCCGCCTGCGGGCCGCTGAGACGCGGGCCGAGCGCACCGCCCGGCGTGGCGAGCGCGCGCGCGATCAGCGGCAGGGTGTAGAAGACGCCGCCGACGACGATCACAAGAGCGAGCAGCTTGAAGAAGATCGACGGCGCCCAGCGCATCACCGGGCCGAGGAAGCCCTCCCCCGCCGGCAGCTCCTCGGTCTGGAACTGCACGCTCGCCATCTCGACCTTGTCGCCGCGCTCCTCGGAGAAGCCGACCGCGCTCTTGACCAGCTCCTTCAGGCGGTCGAGCTCCTCCGGCGGCCGGGGCGTGAACACCTTCTTGCCGCCCTGATCCGCGTAGGTGCCGTCGATGACGACCGCGACCGAGAGCTGCTTCACCGTCCCCGCCGCGCCGATGGTGCGCGAGATCACCTTCGAGACCTCGTAGTTCTGCGTCTCGTCGCGCCGGTCGGACTTGGGGCCCTCGTTGCCGCCGCCCGCGCCTGCGCCGGCCGCCTCGTTCGTGATGTTCGCCTGCACGCCCGGCGCGCCGCCGCCGGTCTTCGCGCCGGCGCTCTGCTCGCGCGTCGTGTGCTGCGTCTTCAACGCCGTCTTGTCGGGGTCGTAGGTTTCCTCGGTGCGCTCGACGCGCGCGAAGTCGATGGTCGCCGCGACGCGCGCGATCGCCTTGTCGCGCCCGACGGCGGCGGCGAGCATCGTCTCGACGCGCTCGCCGATCTGCCGCTCGAGCGCCTGCTGGTACTCGAGCGCGCTGCTCGACGCCCCGGTGGCGTCGTTGCGGTGCTCGGAAGTGAGGATCCGCCCGCCCTCGTCGACGACCGTCACGGCCTCGGCGTCGAGCCCCTCGACGCTCGCGGCGACGAGGTGCACGATGCCGTCGATCTGGCTCCGCGCCAGCGTCCGCCCGCTCACGAGCTTCACCACCACCGACGCCGACGACCGGCGCTCCTGGCCGACGAACAGCGAGCGCTCGGGGATCGCGAGGTGGACGCGCGCCGATTCGACCCCGCCCAGCTTGGAGATCGTCCGCGCCAGCTCGCCCTGAAGCGCGCGCTGGTAGTTCAGGTGCTGGAGGAAGTCGGTCTGCCCGAGCGACTGCTTGTCGAAGATCTCGAAGCCGACGCCGCCGCCCTCGGGAAGCCCGCGGCTGGCGAGCGAGAGGCGCAGCTCGTAGAGCTTCTCCGCCGGCACGGACACGGCGCGGCCCCCGTCCTCGATCTGGAAGTCGACCTTCTCCGCCTTGAGCGCTTCCACGATGGCGCTCGCGTCCTCGGTCGAGAGGTTGGTGAACAGCGGGCGGTAGACCGGCCGCTGCACGAACCACGCCCCCAGGAGCACGAGCGCGAGCGAGCCGGCGCCGACGACGGCCACCGTGACCCGTCGGGCCGGGGGCAAATTGAGGAAGAACGCGAGGATCTGGTTCCCGATCTGGAGGAGGCGGCCCATCGGCGTCCGTTACACCGACATCCGGAGGACTTCCTGGTAGGCCTCGACGATCTTGTTCCGGACCTGCATCATCAGGCGGAACGAGAGGTCGGCCTTCTGCACCGCGAGCATGGTGTCGTGCAGCGTCGCGGTGCCACCCGTGGCGAGCGACTGGATCGACGTGTCGGCTTCGTGCTGGAGCGCGTTCACCTGCGCCATCGACTCCTTCAGCACTTTGCCGAAGGAGGCGCCGCCCGCCTCTTTCGCTCCGCCGGCGCCGCCGGGGGCCTCGGGCGCGAGCTCGGGGAGTCCGCCGATCCGTTTCACGTCCATCGTCAACCACCGATGTTGAGCGCGGCGTCCGCCATGCGCTTGGTCGCGTTCACCGCTTGCACGTTCGCCTCGTAGGCGCGCGTCGCGGTCATCAGGTCCACCATCTCGGACACCGGGTTGACGTTCGGGTAGGCGACGTAGCCTTCCTGGTTGGCGTCCGGATGCCCGGGGTCGAAGACCATGCGGGGTGGCGTCTGGTCCTCGACGACGTCGGACACGTGGACGCCCATGCGCGCGCCCTGCTCCGACATCTCCTCGAGCGCGGCGGCGAAGTCGCTCTCCATCGCCTGCGTCACGAACACGACGTTGCGGCGCTTGTACGGGCCGCCTTCCGGCGTGCGCGTCGTGTTGGCGTTCGCCAAGTTGGAGGCGATGGCGTCGAGCCGCAGGCGCTCCGCCCGCAGCCCGCTCGCCGAGATGCCGAGGGTCCCGTTCACGTCCATCAGCGTGTCCCTTCGATCGCCAGCCGGAGCTGGACCATGCGGAGCTGGAGCAGCTTGGCGAGCGCCACGTAGCGCCCGCCGTTCTCCGACAGCTTCGTCATCTGGAAGTCGAGGTCGACGGTGTTGCCGTCGGCGCGCGGCGGTGCGCTCGGGTCGTCGACGACCTTCGGCCCGAGGCCGGGGGGCGCTTCGTCCGGTGCGGCGTCGAACGCGGCTTTCAGCGCGCTCTGGAAGTCCAGCTCGCGCGCCTTGAAGCCCGGCGTCTCGACGTTCGCCAGGTTGGAGGCGATGACCTCGTGGCGGCGCTGGTGCAGCGTGAGCGCCTCGGCCAGGCCTTGCATGGTGGGGTCGAAGAGGATGTTCGCCATCGACGTGCCTCGCTTTTCGAGCAAGTTCCGTTCCGCGGACCGGCCCCACCTTGCCGGGGCCGGCAGCGGCTACCGGGTCAAGTTCCTGCCTGGGCGGTCGCGTCCAGGTCGCCCCGCTGGCGGTACTCGGCCAGCTTGTTGCGCAGCGTCCGGATGCTGATGCCGAGGAGCCGGGCGGCCTGCGTGCGGTTGTTGCGCGTCCGCTTGAGCGTGTCGAAGATCAACCGGCGCTCCACCTCGCGGACCGTCAAGCCGGCCAGGCTGGCGCCGATCTGCAGCGGCGCCGGCCCCTGCTCCTCGAAGTCCGACGCCTCCAGCGCCGGGCCCCGCGCGAGCAGCACGGCACGCTCGATGGCGTTCTCCAGCTCGCGGACGTTGCCGGGCCATGGCCGGCCGCGAAGCAGCTCGCGTGCCTCGACCGAGAACACGAGCTTCCGTCCGACCCCGAAGCGCTCGAGGAAGTGCGCGGCGAGGAGGTCCACGTCGTCGCGCCGCTCGCGCAGCGGCGGCAGCGCGAGCGGGATCACCGTGAGCCGGTAGTACAGGTCCTCGCGGAAGCGGCCGCGGTCGACCAGCTCGCGGAGCATGCGGTTGGTGGTGGCGACGACGCGCACGTCGACAGGCACCGGGGCGGCACCGCCGACGCGGTCGATCTCGTACTCTTGGAGGACACGCAGCAGCTTCGCCTGGAGGCCGACCTCCATCTCGCTGATCTCGTCCAGCAGCAGCGTGCCGCCGTTCGCCAGCTCGAACTTGCCGATCTTGCGGTTGATGGCCCCGGTGAAGGCGCCACGCTCGTGGCCGAAGAGCTCGCTCTCGAGCAGGTCGCGCGGCAGCGCCGCGCAGTTGACGGCGACGAACGCCTTGGCGCGCCGGCTTCCCTGCTCGTGCAGGTAGCGGGCGAGGAGCTCCTTGCCCGTCCCGCTCTCGCCCTGCACGAGGACGGGAGCGCGGCTCGACGCCACGCTCTCCGCGATCTCGAGCACGCGCAGCGTCGCCGGGTCGCGCGACATGAACGGGCGCCGCCGCGGCGCCGCGCTCTCGCCGCCGCGCGCCCGCCCACCGCCGCGCACGCCCTCGGGCGCCGCCGGGCGCCGGTCGCCGAGCGCGCGCGTGGCCAGGTGGAGCAGGTCCGTCGGCGAGAACGGCTTGGTCAGGAAGTCGAAGGCGCCGAGCTTCATCGCCGCGACCGCGTCCTCGACCGTGCCGTGCGCCGTGATGACGATGGCGCCGGTCTCGATCCCCGCCCCGCGCGCTTCGCGGATGAGATCGAGGCCGCTCATGCCGGGGAGACGGAGGTCCGTGACCAGCAGATCCACGCTGCCGGCCTGGAGCTTCTCCAGCGCCTCCTCGGCCGTCGCCGCCTGCTCGACGGCGAAGCCGCCGCGGCCGAGCACCTCGCCCAGACCCGCGCGCATCGCGGGCTCGTCGTCCACCACCAGGATCCGTCGCGTCTCGCTCATGTCTCACTCCCCGCCGGCAGCACCACCGTGAACGTGGTGCCCCGGCCCACCTCGCTGTCCACTCGGATCTCGCCCCCCATCGCCACCAGCAGTCCGCGGGCGACGCTGAGGCCGAGCCCCGTGCCGCGCGTCCGCGTCGTGAAGAACGGCCGGAAGATATCTTCCCGTGCACCCGCAGGGATGCCGTGGCCCGTGTCGGCAACCGCGATCCGCGCGCGCCCGCCCTCGTCCGCCGCGGCGACCGTCAGCGTCCCGCCGTCCGGCATCGCCTGGACCGCGTTCCGCACCAGGTTCAGCAGCACGGGGCGGAGGAGATCCGGGTCGGCGAGCGCGGGCACGACCGGCGTCGCGTAGCGGCGCTCGAGCACGACGCGGCTCGCGGCGCGCAGGTCCGCGGTGTAGCGGAGCGCGTCCTCCAGGAGCGCGCAGCAGTCGATCGCCGCGCGGCGCGGCGTCTGCGTGCGCGTGAACTCGAGCAGGTTGGTCACCAGGTGGTTCAGATCCGCGATGCCGCTCGCCACCTGCTGCGCCAGGCGCTGCGCCTCGGGCTGGTCGCGCAGGTCCTGGAGGAGCAGCCCGGTGAACAGCTCCATCGCGCCGAGCGGGTTGCGCACCTCGTGCGCCAGCATGGCCGCCATCTCGCCCATGGCGGCGAGCCGGCTCTGGCGGAGCGCCTCGGCCTCCAGCCGCCGCTCGCGCTCGAGGCTCTCGGCGAGGAGCCGGTTCTTCTCCTCGAGCTCGGCGGTCAGCCCCGCGACGCGCTCCTTCAGCGCGCCGTACTCCCGCTCCAGGCGCGCCGTGGCGGCGGCGAAGTGCTCGAAGGCCTCGCGCAGCGGCCCGACCTCGGCCGCCCGGCCCGGGGCGATGGGCAGGACCTGCGCCGTCATGGTGTCCCCTCCCGTCCGAGCGCCCGCTCGGCGGCGCCGGCGGCGCGCTTCACGATGGGGTCGGCGGCAGCCAGCTCCCGGAGCGCGGCTCGTGCCGCGGCCGGGTCGCCCGCGGCGCGCGCCGCGCGCGCGAGCCCGGCGGCCGCCGCGACGCGCGCCGGCCCCTCGGCGCCGGCGTCGAGCGCGCGCCGGTACGCCGCCGCAGCCGCCGTCCAGTCCTCCTCGGCCGCCGCCGCCGCACCCGCGGCCAGCAGCGCGGCGGGCGGCGGCGCGGCGGCCGCCAGCGCGACCTCGACCAGCGCCCGCGCCCGGGGCGCGCCGTCGGGCAGCCCGAGCAGCGCGTTCGCCACCTCGGCGCGGGCCGCGAGGTCGTCGGTGTGCAGCGCGGCCGCGGCCGCCGCCTCCACGTCGCCGGCGCGGAGCGCCGCGCGCGCCAGCACGCCGCGCGCGCGCCCGGCGATCTCGGGCGAGGGCGCGGTCGCGAGCAGCTCGCGGGCGGCGGCCCGCGCGTCCTCCGGCTCGCCGGCGGCGAGCGCTTCCTCGGCGAGCCCGAGCTTCACGTCGGGGCGCGCGCCCTCGAAGTCCGCGAGCGAGAGGCGGAGAAGCCGGGCCGCGGAGGCGTGCAGGCCGAGCCGGCCGAGCGCTCCCGCCACCGCGAGGCGATCGTCGGGCGTCGCCAGCTCGTCGATCGAGGTGGCGTACGCGGAGTACAGCGTCGCCAGCGCGACGTCGTCGCTTTTCGCCTTGGCGGCCGATATCCAGCGGCCGAACAGCTCGGCGCGCCGCCCCTCGGCTTGCGCCGCGCCCTCGGGCCCGAGGCGGTTTGCGCGGTCGAGCAAGGCGAGCGCGTGACCGATGTCGCCGCCGCGCGCGGCGGCGTCCGCCGCCTCGCTCAGCACCGCCGCGCGCAGCGCGCCCGGCGTCTTCGGCGTGGCGGCGAGCGTCTCGAGCCGGTCCGCGAGCGCCTTCGGCTTGCCGCCCTCCAGCAACGCGAGGCGCATCTTCGCTTCGACCTCGAGGCCGACCGGCGGCTTCATGCCGAGGACCATGTCGTACTCGGCGCGAGCCGCGGCGGCGTCGCCGGCGGCGGCCGCGATCTTGCCGGCAAGCAGCACGAGCCGGCCCTGCTGCTCCACCGGCAGCGGCCGCGCGCGCGGCGCGAGCAGCAAGGCGCGCGCGGCGTCGGTCTCACCCGCGAGCCCGAGCGACTCGGCGTAGTCGGCGATCAACCCCGCGCCCTCGATGACGCCCGGGCACGCGCCGTCGAGCCGGCGGAACGCGTCGGCGGCCTCGGCGGCCGTGCCGGCCGCGCGCGCCAGCGCCGCTTGCTCGCGGTAGGCGCGGCAGCGGAAGTCGCCGTCCGCCCCGGCCACCGCTTCGTCGAGCGCGTGGCGCGCGTCGGCGAAGCGCCGCCGGATCCTGAGCGCCGTCGCCAAGCCGAGCTTGGCGTGGCGGAGGAGCGGGCTCTCCGGGCAGCGCCGCTCGACCAGCGTGAAGGCGGCGGTGGCTTCCGGCGCGAGACCGAGGGCGAGGTTCGCGTAGCCGAGCATCACGTGGCCGCGCGCCGCGTCCGGGAAGTCGGTCGCCTCGCGCAGCGCGCGTTCGTACGCCGCGATCGCCACCCAGTAGTCGCCGTGGCCCAGCGTCGCGTCGAGGAAGGCGAGATCCGCCGCCAGGTAGAGCGCCGCCGCCGAGGGCGCCGCGCCGAGCTTCGGCGCGCGCTCCGGCCGTGCGCCGTTCCGCCACGCCTGGAGGGCGCTCCGCAAGGGCGCGGCGTCGGCCGCGGCGTAGAGCGGCGAGTCGACGATGGGCCACACCAGCCCGGCGCTGGCAATCGGCAGCACCGGATGGACGATGGGCCCCGCTTCGACGGGCGCCGGCGACGGATCGTCGATGGGCTGCTCCACCGGCTCGTCGTGGGGCCCCGCGGCGACGGTCTCGGCGGGCTTGTCGCCCGTGCAGGGCTCGACCTCCGCGATCGGCGCCGGGGTCGCGACCGCGGGCTCGGCCGGCGCCTCGCCGGTGCAGGGCTCGCCGCGCGGGTCGAGTGCCGGGGGCGGCGGCGAGACCCGCGCCGTCGCCGCAGGCGGGGTCACCGCCTTCGCCCGTGCCGGCGGCGCCGGCGGGTGGAGCGTCACCGTGACGACGCTCCCGGCAGTCTCGACCGTGTACGGCGTCGCGCGCGCCAGCTCCACCACGACGCGCGCCGTCGCGCGGTCGAAGAGCGCCGTCCGCACGCGGCGCACGACGCCCGCGCCGCCGAGCGCCGTACGCGCCCGCGCGCCGAGCATCGTGTCCGGCAGGTCGACGTAGATGCGCGCCGGCTCCTTCCCGTGCGCCGGTAGCACCCGGGCGAGCGGCCGGGCCGCCGCCGCCAGCGAGATACGCACCGCCGGCGTCGGGCCGGCGGTCAGCTCGATCGATTCGATCCGGTTCGACGGTCCCGCCGCAGGCTGCGCCACCGCGGGAGCGTCCGCGTGCGGCTCCGCCGGCGCCACCGGGGTTCCGATGCCGAGGGACGGGACGTCACCGCCCCGCCCCTCGGTCCCATCGGAAGTCGACGAGTCGTCCGCGCGCGCCACTGCCACGACCACCGCCACCGCCACCGCCACACACCACGTCCACCACCACCCTACGCGCACCCGCCGCACGGGGGCGGTTCGGGAGCAATCGATATGCCACCGGGCAACGATTGCCCGCCGCGAGCTTTCTGCCGCGTCCGCGTCGGGGGCACTGACTCTCGCGCCAGAAGGTTGACCGCTCGCCTGGCGCCAGCCGCTTGCGGACGGCGCCCGATCCGCGGAGGCCGCACAAACGCGGCTCCGAATGGGACGCGGGTCGAGACTCTGAGGCTCGGTTGATCCGTGGGGCTACTTCGTGCGGCCCGCCGGGGGTCCCGGTGCCTCGTCGGGATCGAGCAGACCGTGACGCTTCCAGCCCACGGCCGCCAGCCAGGTTTGCGGCGGGCTCACCGAGGGGATGGCGTGTGTGACGTGCGGCGCCCGCCTCCATCCCGTGAACGCAGCCGCCGACGAGCAGGGGTCGACGCCGCGCGCGCGAGACGGTCACGATCTTCGGCTCGACGGGCTTTACCGAGCCGGGCGGCCCGATGAACCTCCAGCTCGGCGCGGGGCTCGTCTGGGCCTGGATGATGGCCTTCGCGGTGTGGGGAGGCGTCCGGGGGCGCGCGCAGAATCCCGTCGCGTAGTCCGCTACGAAGGCGACGCCGGCTCGAACGAGCGGCAAGAGAAGCGCGCCGTCGAGCCGTCGCCCACGGCAACGACCGGCGCGATTTAGGCCTTGCCTCTACGCCGGCGGAGCCGACGCGCTGATCACCGGAATCAGCTCGTCGGACAGCAGTTGCGCGACCTCGTGCCAGCGCCGCCCGCGCTCGGCGTCCGTGAGTCTCTCGCCGATGCGCTCCACCGTCGCGGTGATGCGCTCGCAGCCCGCGGCTTCGCCGTCGAGCGCCGCGAGATGCTGGTCCAGCTCGAGGACGAGCTGGAGGTCGTGGGTCGCTTCCGCCAGAACGCGGTTGGCGGCTTGCGTCTCGCCGCGCGTCAGACCGCTCGCGGCGGCGGTCAGGAGCTGCGCGATGGCGCGCAGATGACCGGCGATTTCCGCGCGGCGGGTGCGCGCGAAGTCGCGGGGGGTCTCGGTGCCGACCAGGATGCTCTCGGCGCCGCCGAGACGCCAGGTGGCGAGGCGCGGCACGTCGGTCGCGTCGGCCGGCGCCCCGTCCACCTCGACGCGCGTCACGATGCGCGCCGGGTCGATCAGCGGGGCGATCCCCTCCAGCACCTCTCCCAGCGTGGTCGCCGCCGGAACCTCCATCTCCAGGCCGTCAAGTGACACTCGCATGATCGCCTCCATGGCAGGGCGCCGGCGACGGGACGCCGCTCGGGTCGAGCAGGTCCGCGAGCAACCGGGCGCGGGCTTCGAGCTCCTCGTGCAGGACGCGCGAGGTGCGCGCGAGCGCGCGCACGTCGTCGCCGTCCACGTTCTCCTTGTCGAAGCGGAAGAGCTGCAAGAGCAGCGCCGCCGGCTCGTGCATAGCGCCGAATCGGAAGATCTCCAGGTCGTGCTCCTCCAGCCGGCGGACCGACGCTTCGAGCGCCTCGAGGTCGCGGCCGGCGGCGAGCGGCTCGACCGCCGCCGCGCGCGCCACGCCCTCGCGGGCGCGGGCGACGACCTGGCGGACCACCGCGCTCTCGGCGCCGAGCGCGGGACCCGCCGGGACCGACGGCGTCCCGTCGAGGACCGTCTTCCAGAGCGCCCGGTAGACGCGGCGGAGCTGCTCCGCGCGGCTCCGCGGGCGGGCGCCGAGCGGCGTCACGTCGGCCAGGCCGTCGGCATCGAAGCCGGTCCGGTACCACGTGAAGCCCGACCAGCGGTCGGCCGCCGCGGCGAGCGCCGCCCAGTCGCCGGCGCGGCGCGCGACGACGGCCTCCGCCACCGCCGCGGGCGCCAGCGTGTCGCGGCAGAAGGGCTCCAGGCAGGTGACGTTGTGGTCGCACGGCGCGCAGGGCACGGCGGCGTGCAGGCACACGTGGTCGGGCGCGTACGGCCCCGTGTCGAAGGGCAGCGCGGGGCCGAAGAAGAGCGACACCACCGGCGTGCCGACCGCGACCGCCATGTGCATCGGCCCCGTGTCGGGTGTGACCAGGACGTCGCAGCACTCGAGCAATCCGCCCAGCTCGGCGATCGAGGTGCGCCCGCAGGCGTCGATCGCGAGCGGACCGAGGGCGGCCTGGATCTCGGTCGCCACGTCGCGGTCCCCGCCCCCGCCGCAGAGGACGGCGCGCGCCCCGAGGCGCGACGACAGCTCGTGCGCGAGCGCGATCCAGTGCGCCGCGGGCCAACGCCGGACGGGGCGGCTCGCGCCGAGCTGCATGGCGACGAGCGGCGTACCCGCCGTCCAGCCGCTTTCCGCGAGCAGCGCGCGTGCCCGTGCGCGGGCGCCGTCGGGGACCGTGAAGAGGAGCCGGCGCGGGCCGGCCGTCACGCCCGCCACGCGCTTGTAGTAGTCCACCAGGTTGAACGGCGCCTGCTGGCGGACGAGGCAGCTCGCCGAGAAGAGGCGCGACCATGGGTGCGAGATGAGCCGGTAGCCGTCCGAGGTCATCGTCCAGCCGCGGGTGTCGGCGACGCCGATCATCTTGAGCAGCACGGCGCTCATCTTGGAGCTGGAGTAGTTGAGCGCCAGGTCGAAACGCTCGGCGCGGAGCCGCGCGACCGTCTGCTCGACGATCTTGTACGCTTCGCGGAGGTGCGCACCCGTGTCGCCGAGCAGCACGCGCCCGAGGTGGTCCAGGTCGAGCTCCCACACGCGGTCGACGCCGGGCAGCCCGCGGCACACCTCGGCGAAGTTGCGCTCGACGACGGCCACCACCTCGGCCCGGGGATGCAGCTCCTTCAAGCCCGCGACGGTGGGCGAGGTCTGGAGCAGGTCGCCGAAGCGGGTCAGGTTGACGACCAGGATCTTGGTCTTCCCCTGCGTCACGCCCGCGCCTCGCGCACGTACAGCTCGTCGAACTGGTGCAGGAAGAGGAGGATCGCCTCGGGGTCGGAGAGGTCGCCCTGGCGATGCAGCAGCGCCTGGGCGACGCCCTGGAGCGTGAACGGCGTCGCCGGCGGCATCCTGCGCAGCAGCTCGCCGAGCGCCGTCGTGCCCTCGGCCCGCGCCGCGTCGCGCACCGTCTCCTCGCGCGGGCGGGCGGCGAGCGCTTCGCCGTCGCGCGCGACGACGGCCTCGAGCAGCGTCTCCATGCGGTGGCGGTAGGTGTGCTCGGCGAGCGCGCGGGCGCGGGCGGCGGCGGCGAGCGCGGCGCGCTCCGCGGGACGCGCGAGCCAGTGGCGCACCAGGTCGCGCAGCTCGCGCGCTTCGCCGAAGGTCGCGACCTCGGTCTCGGGCACGAAGAGCGGCGGCAGGAGGGCGCGGCGGTCGACGAGCTGGAAGGCGCCGGCGGCGGCCAGCTCGAAGGTCCGCGGGTTCACGAAGTCGCCGCGCGGCTCGACCCCATCCACGTAGGTCGAGGAGTGGAGGTTCAGGTTGACGTCGGTCGCGTTGAAGATGCGGACGGCCTCCTCGGGCGCGATGCGCGCGGCGCCGCGCTGCACGACCGCCTCCACCTGCCCGGCGCCGGCCCATTCCGTGCCCCAGATCTTGAGGCCGAGGTCGAGGAGCCCGCGGAAGACGATGCGCCGGTTGCGATAGCCCGCACCGACGAAGCCGACCGGCGCGCCGAGCGCGGCGCGCTCCTCGGCGTCGAGCGCGAGCGGCCGGTGCACTGTCGGGTCGGCGGCGCACGGCAGGTAGAGCGTGCGACCGGGGCAGAGACGCGTCGCCTCGGCGAGGAACTCGCCCTCCTGGATGGCGGCGAAGTAGTCGTACTCGCCGACCACGCTCCGCCAGTAGGGGAAGAGGCGGTGGTCCTCGACGAACCAGAACGCCGTCCGCACGCCGCGCGCGCGGACCTCGGCGAGCACCGTCGCGTCGAGCGGGGCCTGCGCCATGGCGAGCACGAGGTCGGGCTTGACCGCCTCGACCGCCGCCAGCACGCCGGTCGCCATGAACCGTCCCCACGCCTCGTCCACCGCGCGTCGCCCCGCCTTGTGCGGGGTGAAGGAGGAGAGCGCGGCGAGCCCGCCCGCGAACGGGGCCAGGTCGAGCACCGTGACGGCGTGCCCCAGCTCGGCGAGCGCGCGGGCGCAGTAGCCGGTGATCGGATACGAGCCGCCCATGAGCGGCGAGACGACGAGGATGCGGAGCGCGAGGCCGCGCAGCAGCGCGCGCCCCGCGATCCGCTCGCGGAGCGCGCGCAGCGTGGCGCCCCCGCGCAGCACGGACGGCCCGTGCGGCAGCACCACGACCGGCCCCCACGCGTCGATCGCCGCCGGCGCGAGCGGCTCGGGCGCGAGTGCTATGCGCGCGAAGACGCCGCGCAGGTCGCGCGCCGCCAGCGCGGTGCGCAGGAGGGCGTCGTCCGGCTCGACCACGACGATCTGCCCTGGCCACGTCGCGGCCAGGGCTTCCAGGTGGTAGCCGAGGCCGAAGCCGAGCACGACGGCGGTCGCGCCGTCGCGGCTCTCGAGCCGCTCGCGCTGCGCCGCGGCCCAGCGCGACGCCTCGCGCGCCGGGTCGTGGCGGCTGTGGAGGAGAACGCCGTCCGCCGCCAGCGTCGGCGCGCCGGTCGCGGCGTGCTCGACGGGGGCGACGAGCGGCGCGGCGGCGGCGACGCCCGCGGCGCGCGCGGGGTCGTGCGCGGCGAGGGCGCGTAGGTTCGGCTCGAGGTGTTCGCGAGTGGCCATCGAGGCGCAGCTCCCCCCCTGGCCTTCGGCCGGACGGAGGAGAGGCTTGAAGGCGCAATGCATCCGCCGTGCCCGACGGGAAGACGATCGGCGGGCGGCATGCGACGCGCCGCGCGCAACGCCGAATGCCGGACGCGGCAATTGTTTCCCGCGGGTCCGGGTGCTACCGGCAGAGCGGTGGGGAGGGGCGGGTTCGACGTCGCGGTGGTCGGCGGGGGCATCGTCGGCTTGGCGACGGCGCGCGCGCTCGGCGCGCGGCCGGGCGTCCGCGTCGTCGTGCTCGAAGCGGAGCGCCGCCTCGCCGCCCACCAGAGCGGGCACAACAGCGGCGTCATCCACTCCGGCCTCTACTACCGGCCGGGCTCGCTCAAGGCGCGGCTCTGCGTCGCGGGCCGCGAGGCGATGTACCGCTTCTGCGCCGAGCACGACGTCCCGCACGAGCGCTGCGGTAAGCTCGTCGTCGCCACCGATGCGGCGGAGGCGGCCTCGCTCGACGAGCTTTTGCGGCGCGGGCGCGCGAACGGCCTCGCCGGGCTTCGCCGCCTCGGCCCCGAGGAGATCCGCGAGCGCGAGCCGCGCGTGGCGGGCACGGGCGCCCTCCACGTCCCCGAGACCGGCATCGTCGACTACGCCCGCGTGACGGCCGCGCTCGCCGCCGAGGTGAGCGCGGCCGGCGGCGAGATCCGGCTCGGCGCGCGGCTCATCGCCTGCCGCGCCGAGCCGGGAGGCCTGGTCCTCGAGACGGCGGCGGGCGCGGTGCACGCCGCCAACCTCGTCAACTGCGCCGGCCTCCAGTCCGACCGCGTGGCGCGCCGCTGCGGCGTCGAGCCCGGGCTCGCCATCGTGCCCTTCCGCGGCGAGTACCACGACCTCGTGCGCCGCGACCTCGTCCGCCACCTCGTCTACCCCGTCCCCGACCCCGGCTTCCCTTTCCTCGGCGTCCACTTCACGCGCACCATCGCGGGCGGGGTCGAAGCGGGCCCGAACGCTGTGCTCGCGCTCAAGCGCGAGGGCTACGGGCGGGCGAGCTTCTCGGCGCGCGACGCGCTGGCGCTGGCCGCCTACGGCGGCGCCTGGCGCATGGCCGCGCGCTACTGGCGCGCGGGCCTGGGCGAGATCTGGAGGTCGCTCAGCACGCGCGCCTTCGTCGCCGCGCTCCGCCGGCTCGTGCCGGCGCTCGAGCCCGCCGACCTGGTGCGCGGGGGCGCCGGCGTGCGCGCGCAGGCCGTCCTCCCGGACGGCACGCTCGCCGACGACTTCCGCTTCGTCGAGGCCGAGCGGATGATCCACGTCCTCAACGCGCCCTCCCCCGCCGCCACGGCGTCGCTCGCCATCGGGGCGACCATCGCGGACACGGCCGTGCGTCGCTTCCGGCTCTGACGCCTCACGGCGCCGGGCCGAACGCGACCGCCAGGGACAGTACGTAGGGCTATGCGCGGAGCGTGCCCGGCGAGCGGAGGTCCGCCGTCGGCGGCGGAGCCTCGCCGTCGAGCAGGCCGAGGCTCTGCGCGAGCGCGGCGGCCATGGGGTAGCTCGGGTGCGCGGCGGCGAGCGCCGCGGCCGCTCGGCGCGCGGCGCCGACGTTGCCCGCACGCAGGAGGGCCTCGACGTACAGCACGTGGTCTTCCACCCGTCCGCTGGACCGCGCCACCCACGCCAGGTGCTCGGCGGCGCGGGCGAGGTGCCCGCGCTCGAGCGCAACGGCGCCGAGCGCGGCGCGGCGATCCGGCTCGGCCAGGTGCGGGCCGGCGGCGAGCGCCTCGGCGGCGGCGAGGTAGCGCTGGCGGACCGCGGGATAGAAGCGCTCCTTGGGGAAACGCGCCGCGAGCCGGGTCGCGTAGTGCGCGAGCTGGCAGTACGCGCGCGCCGCGCCGGCGTGCCGCAGGCCGAGCGGCGGACGCGCCGTGGCGGCCGCCGCGTGCGCCAGCACCGCCGCGGCGCGGTGGCTCTCGAGGTGCCGCGCGCGTACCTCCGCGAAGCCGCACTCGGCGACTTCCGCCCGTTCGCGCTCCGCACCGCGCCAGCGCTCGACCGCGGCGACGATCGCCTCCACGTCGCCGCGCGGGTAGGTGACGAGGTGCTCGCCGTCGCGGAAGAGGTCGAGGAGCCCGTTGCCGGTGCGCTCGGTCACCAGCAGCGCGCCGCAGGCCATCGCCTCGAAGACGCGCGCGTTCAGGTCCCCCTTCACCGTCTGGTTGAGGACGATGCGGCTCCGCCCGAAGACGGCGGCGTAGACACCCTCGGCGACGTGGAGCGGGAGGCGCGGGCGCAACGCCTCCATCAACGCGACGCGCTCGGGGTTGAGACGCGGGTCGAGGCTGCCGACGAACGCCACCTCGAACGTCTTCGCCGGCGACGGCGGCGGCAGGTCGTTGGGCGCCCAGCACGGCAGCCAGTGGACGGCGCTCGCGCCGGCGGCGACGTAGGTCTCCAGGTAGTCGCGCTGCGCGACGCACGCGACGTCGCACGCCGCCGCGAGCGGCGCGTGCCAGCCGGCGTTGTGGTGCGCGTCGACCGAGATCAGGAGCGTGGGGCACGGCGCGTCCTCGATTCCGATCGCGCGGAGGAGCCGGCAGTCGTCGCCGAAGACGATCAGGTCGGGCCGCCAGCCCGACGGCAGCGCGCCGAGCAGCTCGTCGAGCGAGACGGCGGCCGCCGTCGCCTGGAGGTCGCACTCCGGATGCGGCCCCCAGCAGAGCACCTCGTGCCCCGCGCGCCGCCAGAGGGCGCGGAAGTACGGCGAGTGGAGCTCGAGGATGCGCATCGTCTGCTCCCGGCGCGTGCACGCGTCGTGCCGGCGCGCACGCCTGGCGTCCCGCGGAACCGGCCGCGCGCCGTGGGCAATTCCTGCCGGTCCGTGGCGGTCACCGCTGCGGGTGGGCGGCGCGCCCGCCTTGGCACGTGCTTGCAGGGGTTCCGACCGGATGGCCATCGCCTTCGCGAGCCTGCACGAGCGTCTGTTCTACCAGGCGCTCCGGATCCGTCTGGTCGAGCAGCGCCTCGTCGAGCTGTACCCGTCGGACGCGATCCAGAGCCCGGTGCACCTCTCGGTCGGGCAGGAGGCGGTCGCGGTCGGGGCCTGCGAGGCGTTGGCGCGCGAGGACCTCCTCTTCGGGTCGTACCGCAGCCATGCGTTCTACCTGGCCAAGGGCGGTGACCTCGGCGCGATGCTGGCCGAGCTGTGCGGCAAGGCGACGGGCTCGGGCGGCGGCAAGGCAGGCTCGATGCACCTCGCGGCGCCCGACGTCGGCTTCATGGGCTCGTCGGCGATCGTCGCCAGCACGATTCCGCACGCGGTCGGAGCGGCGCTCGCCACCCAGCGGCTCGGCACGAAGCGGATCGCCGTCGCGGTGTTCGGCGACGGCGCGACCGAGGAAGGCGTCTACCACGAGTCGCTCAACTTCGCCGCGCTCCACCGCCTGCCCGTCCTCTTTCTCTGCGAGAACAACGGCCTCGCCGTCCACTCGACGCTAGCGGCGCGCCAGGCGTACCGCATCACGGCGCACGCCGAGGCGTACGGGCTCCCGACCTCCGCCTGCGAAGCCGGCGCCGACTTCGACGAGGTGCACCGCGTGGTGCTGGCGGCCGTGACCGCGGTGCGCCGCGGCGAGGGCCCGCGGCTGGTCGAGTGCCGCACCTACCGCTGGCTCGAGCACGTCGGCATCGGCGAGGACTTCGACGCCGGCTACCGGACGCGCGCCGAGTTCGAGGCGTGGCGTGCGCACGACCCGCTCGTCCGCGAGACGGCGCTGGTGGCGCGGTTCGCGCCCGCGATCCGCGCCGAGATCGCCGCCGCCGAGGCCTTCGCCGAGGCGAGCCCGTGGCCCGCGGAGGACGAGCTGCTGACGGACGTCGCATGACAGGCGCCGCCTTCGACACGGTCGCGGAGCCGGGGCACCGCACCCTCACCTACCGCGATGCGCTCCGCGAGACGATGCGCGACGCGCTCGCGCGCCACCCGCACGTGATCATCCTCGGGCAGGGCGTCGACGACCACAAGGCGATCTTCGGCACCACGCTCGGGCTCGCCGACGAGTTCGGCCGCGAGCGGGTCATGGACACGCCGATCGCCGAGGAGGGCATGACGGGGGTCGCCATCGGCGCCGCGCTCGGCGGGCTCTACCCCATCCACACCCACATCCGCGTCGACTTCGCGATGCTCGCCATGAACCAGATCGTGAACCTGATGGCGAAGTACCGCTACATGTTCGGCGGGCGTCTCACGGTCCCGATGCTGATCCGCCTGGTGATCGGCCGCGGCTGGGGCCAGGGCGCGCAGCACTCGCAGAGCCTCCAGTCGATGCTGGCGCACGTCCCCGGACTCCGCGTCGTCATGCCGGCGCACGCCGACGTGATCGTCGCCGGCTACCCGTGGCTGGTGGCACGGCACGACGGCCCCGTGATCTCGATCGAGCACCGGCTCCTCTACGACGTCGAGTTCCGGGTCGGCGCGGAGACGGCGCCCGCCTCGCCGTTCTTCTCGCGCGTCGCGCGGCCGGGGAAGCACGTGACCGTCGTCGCGACGTCGATCATGGTGCTCGACGCGCTCCGGGCCGCCGAGCACCTCGCGTCCACCGCCGGCATCCAGGTGGAGGTCGTCGACCTGAACTGCGTGTCGCACCCCGACGCCGCGCTCGTCACCGAGAGCGTGGTGAAGACGGGCAAGCTGCTCGTCCTCGACACCTCCTGGCAGGCGTACGGCGTCTGCGCCGAGGTGTGCCGGCTGGTCTGCGAGCGGCGGCCTGACGCTCTCAGTGCCCCGGTGGTCACCATGGGGATGGCGCCCGCGCCCTGCCCCACCGGCAAGACGCTCGAGGACCGCTTCTACCCGAACCTCCGCCGCCTGGTGGCGGCGCTGGCGCGGCTCGCCACGGGCCACGACGACCACGGCATCCCGCTGCCCGACGACGCCTCGCAGACCGACGTCTACCGGCGCTTCCGGGGTCCCTTTTAGAGGAGCCAGGCGATGCGCGTGCTGGTCACCGGCATCACCGGCATGGTGGGCAGCCACCTCGCCGACCACGTGCTCGGCGAGCACGCCGGCACCGAGGTGCACGGCCTCGTGCGCTGGCGGAGCCCGCGGACGCACGTCCGGCACCTCGAGGGCCGCGTCACGCTGCACGAGGGCGAGCTGCGCGACCTCCACTCGCTCGTCCGCGTCCTGCAGAGGGTCCAGCCCGACTGGATCTTCCATCTGGCCGCGCAGTCCTACGTGTCGGCGAGCTTCGGCGCTCCCGCCGACACGCTCCACACCAACGTCATCGGCACGACGAACCTGCTCGACGCGGTGCGGATCGCCGGCCTCGACCCGAAGATCCACGTCTGCTCGTCCTCCGAGGTCTACGGCCAGGTGACGCCCGCCGAGGTGCCGATCCGCGAGACGAACGAGCTGCGCCCCGCGAGCCCGTACGCCGTCTCCAAGGTGGGCGAGGACCTGATCGCGCAGCAGTACGTCCTCTCCTACGGCCTCAAGATCCTGCGCACACGCATGTTCACCCACACGGGCCCGCGGCGCGGCGACGTGTTCGCGGAGAGCGCCTTCGCCAAGCAGATCGCCGAGGTCGAAGCCGGCGTGCGCCCGAACCCGATCCGGGTAGGCTTCCTCGACAGCGTCCGCACCTTCGCCGACGTGCGCGACGCCGTGCGCGCCTACTGGCTGCTCCTCGAGCGCTGCCCGCCCGGCGCGGTCTACAACATCGGCGGCGAGCGCACGATGACCGTCGGCGAGATGCTGGAGCTCCTGAAGGGCATGGCGCGCTGCCGGATCGAGCACGCCGTCGACCCGGCGCTCGTGCGGCCGTCCGACGTGACGCTCCAGATCCCCGACACGACGAAGTTCCGGACCGCGACCGGTTGGCGGCCCGAGATCCCGCTCGAGCGCACCCTCCGCGACCTGCTGGAGTACCAGCGCGGCCGCGTGCGCGAAGCGCAGGCGCTGGCGGCATGATCATCTCGCGCACGCCCTACCGCCTCTCCTTCTTCGGCGGCGGCACCGACTACCCGGCGTGGTACCTGGCCGAGGGCGGCGCCGTCCTCTCCACCACCATCGACAAGTACTGCCACATCAGCGTCCGCTACCTGCCGCCCTTCTTCCCGAACCAGCACCGCGTCGTCTGGTCGTACGTCGAGACGGTGTCGACGATCGCCGAGATCCTGCACCCCGCGGTCCGCGAGGGGCTCAGGCTCATGGGCTTCGACGACACGGCCGGCCTCGACATCCACCACCAGGGCGACCTGCCGGCGCGGACGGGGATGGGCTCCAGCTCGTCGTTCTCCGTCGGGCTCGTCAAGGCGCTCACCGCGCTCCGCGGACAGATGATCGGCAAGCACGAGCTGGCCTTGAAGGCGATCGAGCTCGAGCAGATGCGGCTCCGCGAAGCGGTCGGCTCGCAGGACCAGGTGGCGGCCGCGTACGGCGGCCTCAACCTGATCGAGTTCCTGCGCGGGGGTGATATCCGCGTGGAGCCGGTGACCGTCCCCGCCGGCCGGATCGCGGAGCTCGAGTCCCGGCTCCTCCTCTTCTACACGGGCTCGAGCCGGCTCGCCTCGGAGGTGGCGACCGACGTCGTCGCCCGCCTGCCCGAGAAGCGGCCGGTGTTGGCGCGGCTGCGCGTCCTGGTCGACGAGGCGCTCGAGGTGCTGAACGGCACGGGCGGGCTCGACGCCTTCGGGCGGCTCCTCCACCAGGGCTGGCTCGCCAAGCGCGAGCTGTCACCGCGCGTGCCGAGCCCGACGGTCGAAGCCGTCTACCGGAAGGCGATGAAGGCGGGGGCGCTCGGCGGCAAGCTCTGCGGCGCGGGCAGCGCCGGCTTCATGGTCTTCTACGTGCCGGCGAAGAAGCAGCCGGCGGTGATCCGCGAGCTGGCGGGCACGCTCCACGTCCCCTTCCGCTTCGAGAGCGAGGGGAGCCGCATCATCTACTACGGGCCGCCGACCGACCTCCACCGCCGCGCGGCCGACCCCGGACGGGCGGCGCATGTCGGCTGACTTCCGCGGCGTCCGCGTCCTCGTCACCGGCGGCACCGGCCTGGTCGGGCGTCACGTGGTCGAGCGGCTCCGCGCCGCCGGCGCCCGCGTGCGCAGCGTGTCGCTCGACGACCTCGCGCTCGACCCCGACGTCGAGTACGTGCGCGGCGACCTGACCGACCTCCGCTTCTGTCACGAGATCGTGGGCGGCATGGAAGCCGTCTGCCACCTGGCGGGCATCAAGGGCTCGGTCGAGGTGACGACGCGGCGGCCGGCGAGCTTCCTCGTCCCGCTCCTCATGATGAACACGAACCTGCTCGAAGCGGCGCGGCGCGCCGGCGTCCGCCGCCTGGTCTACACCAGCTCCGTCGGCGCGTACCCCAGCCGTGAGGTGTTCCACGAGGCCGAAGCCTGGGACGGCCCGCCGATGGACGTCTTCCCCGGCTGGGCGAAGCGCATGGGCGAATTGCAGATCGAGGCGTACGCGCGCGAGCACGGCATCGACGGCTTCGCCGCCGTGCGGCTCACCAACGTCTACGGCCCGGGCGACAACTTCGACCCCGCGAGCGCGATGGTGATCCCGTCGCTCATGGCGCGCGTGGCGGCGGGCGAGGACCCGGTCGTCGTCTGGGGCGACGGCCGCGCCGTCCGCGACTTCGCCTACGCCGCGGACGTCGCGGAGGGAATCGTGCTCGCGCTCGCCCGGGGCACCGGCGGGGGGATCCTGAACCTCGGCAGCGGCGCCGGCACGTCGATCCGCGAGCTGGTCGAGACGTTCGCCGCCGTCACCCCCTTCCGCTTTCGCTTCGACGCCGCCAGGCCCGCCGGCTTCCCGCGTCGCGTGATGGACGTCACGGCGGCGCGCGCGCGCCTCGGCTGGAGCGCGCGGACGTCGCTCCGCGACGGGCTCGGCGCCACCTGGGAGTGGTACGTCGCGCACCGCGACGCGCCCGAGCGCAAGCAGGACTACTTCCGCGCCGGGGCGGAGGCGTGATGGAGGTTCAGAAGACGACGCTCGACGGCGTGCTGCTCGTCCGCCCGCCGACGGTGTTCGAGGACTTCCGCGGCGTCTACGTCGAGACCTGGAACCGCGCCCTCTACGAAGCCGCCGGCATCCGCCTCGACTTCGTGCAGGACGACGTCTCCGTGTCGTCGCGGAATGTGCTCCGCGGCCTGCACGGCGACCTGGTCACCTGGAAGCTCGTCTCCTGCCTGTCGGGCACGTTCTACCTGGTCGTCGTCAACCACGACGAGGGCTCGCCGCAGTTCCGGCGCTGGGAGGCGTTCACGCTCTCGGAGGAGAGCCGCTGGCAGGTGCTGATCCCGCCCAAGTTCGCCAACGGGCACCTGGTGGTGAGCGAGCGCGCCATCTTCCACTACAAGCAGTCGACGTACTACGACCGCGCGCGCCAGTTCACGCTGCGCTGGGACGACCCGCGCCTCGGCATCTTCTGGCCGGCGCGCGACCCGATCCTGTCGGCGCGCGACCGAGGACGCGAGGATGCCTAGCGCGCTCGTCACCGGCGGCGCCGGCTTCCTCGGCTCGCACGTGGCCGCGCGCCTCGTGCGCGACGGGTGGCGCGTGCGGGCGACGGCGCACCGCCGCCCGCCAGAGCGTCCGCTGGCCGGCGTCGAATGGATGACGGCCGACCTGACGCGTCCGGAGGACTGCCGGCGCGCCGTCGCGGGCGTGGAACGCGTCTTCATGTGCGCGGCGGCGACCTCGGGCGCCGCGGTCATGGTGAAGACGCCGCTCGTCCACGTCACGCCGAACGTGGTGATGAACGCGCACATGCTGGAGGCCGCGTACGCCGCCAGCGTCACCCAGTTCGTGTTCGTCTCGAGCAGCGCCGCCTACCCCGACACGGGCGACCGCCCGGTCGCCGAGGACGAGATGCTCGCCGGCAACCCGCCGCCCGTCTACCACGCCGTCGGCTGGATGAAGCGCTACGCCGAGATCCTCTGCGAGCTGTACGCCCGCCGCCTTTCCCGCCCCATGCGCGCCACCGTGGTGCGACCGTCGAACGTCTACGGTCCGTGGGACAAGTTCGACCCCGCGACCTCGCACGTGACGGCGGCGCTCGTCCGCCGCGTCGTCGAGCGCCACCGGCCGCTCGAGGTCTGGGGAACGGGCGAGGACGTGCGCGACCTGATCTACGTCGACGACTTCGTGGACGGCCTGATGCGCGCCGTCGAGGCGACCGACGACTTCCTCGCCGTCAACGTCGCCTCGGGCCGGGGCCACACCGTGCGCGAGATCCTGGCGACGCTGCTGGCGGTCGACGGCTTCGACGACGCCGACGTCCGCTTCGACCCGACGAAGCCGTCCACGGTCCCGATCCGTCTCGTCGACACGCGGCTCGCGCGCACGCGGCTCGGCTTCACGGCCGGCACCTCGCTCGCCGAGGGCCTGCGCCGCACGCTCGCCTGGTACCGCACGGCGCACGGCGCCGCCTCGGAGACGATGCATGCCGGTGCTGCACAAGTCGGCTGACCCGCGCCTCACACGCTTTCTCGCCGGCGCGGGCGTGCTGGCCGAGGGCGCGTTCCTCGTCGTCGACGTGGGCGCGAGCGGCGGTGTCGAGGGCCACTGGACGGCGCTCGGCCGCGCCGTGCGCCACGTGGCGTTCGAGCCCGACGCCGCGGAGTGCGCGCGGCTGAACGCCGCGAATCGCGACGCGGGTGTCGTCTACTACCCGTACGCGCTCGCCGGCCGGACCGGCACGCGCACCTTCCACGTGCGCGGTTTCGGCGCGGGGTGCTCGTTCTTCCCGTGCACGGACCGGCGCGCGCTCGCGCGCTTCTTCCCGGACGACTTCGTCGCTTCGCTCGTGGGCGAGCGGGAAGTCGTCCTCGACGTCGTCGCGTTCGACGACTTCGCGGCCCGCGAGCGGCTCCCGCCGCCCGATTTCATGAAGCTCGACGTCGAAGGCGCGGAGCTGGAGATCCTCGAGGGCGCGCCGCGCGCGCTCGAGGGCCTGCTCGGCGCCTGCGTCGAGGTCCACTTCGACGAGACGCTCGCGCCCGCCGCGCCGTTCTGGCGGGTCGACCGCTTCATGCAAGCGCAGGGATTCCGGCTCTTCGACCTCGACGTCTCGCGCTACGCGCGTCGCGCGCTGCCGCAGCCGTACTGCTGGGACTACCGCGGCCCCGACGGCCGGCCCTTCCCCGGCCCGACCGTCAGCGGGAAGCCGCAGCTCGCCGACGCGCTCTACCTCCGCGACGTCGTAGACGACCTGCGCACCGGACGGCGGGCGCACGGGCTGCGTGAGGTCCTGAAGGCCTGCTGCCTCTTCGAGATCTACGGCCTGCCGGACTACGCGGCCGAGCTGCTGCTCGAGGTCGGCGGCGACACGGGCCTCGACCTCGACCGGCTTCTCGACCTCCTCGTCCCCGAGGTGCGGGGCGAGCGCCTGCGGTACCGCGATCACGTCCGCTCGCTCGCCGAGCGGCCCGGGCGCTTCCGTCCCGCGGAGGGCGCGGCGTGAACCTGGGGCTCGCCGGCAAGACGGCGCTCGTGACGGGTGGCAGCCACGGCATCGGTCTCGCCGTCGCGCGCGCGCTCGCCGACGAGGGCTGCCGGGTCGCGATCTGCGCGCGCCACGCCGATCGCCTCGAGGCCGCCGCGGCCGACCTCCGCGCGCGGGGTGCCGAGGCGCTGGCCGTCGCGGCCGACGTCCTCGTGCCCGCCGACGTCGAGCGCGTGATGGACCGCGTGGTCGCGGCGTGGGGCACGCTGCACGTCCTCGTCAACAACGTGGGCGGCGGCGGGCGCTGGGGTACCGACGCCGTCGAGGACGCCGACGACGCCGTCTGGCGCGACGTCTACGACAAGAACGTGATGGCGGCCGTCCGCTTCACGCGTCGCGCCCTGCCGCTCATGCGCCGCCAGGGGTGGGGGCGCGTGGTCACGGTGGCGTCCATCCACGGCGTGGAGGCCGGGGGCCGGCCGTGGTTCACGATGGCGAAGAGCGCCGAGATCGCGCTCATGAAGTCGCTGGCACTCCGCCCGGAGCTGGCCCGCGACGGCATCACCTTCAACACCATCGCGCCCGGCAGCATCATGATCCCGGACACGGGCTGGGCACGGGAAGCCGAGGGAGACCCCGCCGGCTTCGCCGCGCGGCTGGCCGAAGGCTACCCGCTCGGCCGGCTCGGCACGCCGGAGGAGGTGGCGGCCGTCGTCGTCTTCGCGTGCTCCGCTCCGGCGACGCTCCTGAACGGCGCGACCATCGCCGTCGACGGCGGCGAGAGCCGGAGCTTCTGAGGACGGCGTGGAAGCAGCGCTCGCCGAGCGGCTGGTCGCGACGGGCTGCGGCCAGACGGACCCCGAAGCGGCGGCGAACTTCCTGCTGCGCGCCCACGTCCTCGAGCCGAGCGCGCTGACGCGCGGCCTTCTCCTCCAGACGCTCGCCCTCCTGAACCGCCACGTCGAGGCGCGCCGGCTGGCGCGCGAGCTGGCGGCGAGCCCCGAGGGCCGCGGCCGCTGGTTCGCGAACGTCGCCGACTACCTCCTGCGTCACGGCGAATGCGCCGCGGTGCTCGACTTCTTCGGCCGCGGCGGCGACGACGACGACGCGCGCAGCCTCTCCGCGTTCGTCCACGACGTGTTCGCCGTCTTCGCCGACCTCGTGCGGGACCTCGCCCGGCGGCTGGACGGACCCCGGCTCGCGCTCTCGATCCCGGTGTGGGGCGAGGCGCACACCCGGCTCATGCTCGACGTCCTCTTCCCCGTGCTGCTCGCCGACGGCAACCTGCCCGCGCTCGCCGCGCGCCACGAGCCGTGCGTCCTCGTCTTCACGACCGCACGCGACGCCGCCGTCATGCGGGCGCACGAGGCGTTCGCGCGGGTGGATGCGCTGGCGCCGATCCACGTGCTGGCCGTGCCCGAAGATCTCCTCGACTTCGCGCGCGCCTTCCAGACGAACCCGCCCGCGAGCGGGCAGAACCCCCGCTATCTCCTCCAGAACCTCGGCAGCTACGCAGCCCTCGAGTGGGCGCGCCGCGTCGGCGCCGACGTGGTCAACCTGTGGCCCGACCACGTCTACGACGACGCCTACCTCTCGACGCTCGTCGCGGCGCTCGCCACGGACCCGAGCGCGGTCACCTGCCCGGCCTTCCGTCTGGCCGACGCCGAGGTGCGGCCGCTGCTGGTCCCGCGCGCGGGCGTGCTCGCGCTACCGCTCGGCGACTGCGTCGACCTCGTGCGCCGCTGGCTACCACCCGAGAACTACGTCGGCGGCGCGTCCTTCAGCCGCTGGCCGCTCCAGCTCGTCTGGCCGGTCGGGGACGAGGGCCTCCTCGTGCGCGCGAACCACTATCTGCCCTCGGTGGTGCGCGGAAGCCGTCTCGCGCGGCCGCTCCATCCTTCGACCGACCCGATCGACGGCTTCTTCCTCCACCGCTTTCTCCGCGCGCCGGAGAAGATCCGCGGCGTGGCGCGCGCCGCCGGCACGGCCGCCGTCTGCGCCGTCGACCTCGGCCCGAACCCGCTCGTCGCCCCGCCCGGCGGCCCGTTCGACGCGGCCGAGGTCGGCCGCTGGCTGCGCCAGTTCCTGACCCCCATCCACCGCGCGCACTTCCGGACCTCCGTGCGCTACGCCCGGACGGCGCCGACCGCCGCGTGGGACCGCGTCGAAGCGGAGGCGACCCGCACCGTCGACGCGGTCCTCGCTCAGGCCGGGCACGACGCGGGCGCCGGCTGAGCCCGACTCAGCGTCGCGCTACCACACGCCGGGGCAAGCGGCCAAACGCGAACGGCGGGCGTCAGACGAAGTTCAGGTGGCGCGGCGTCTCCTCCGCGAGCCACCAGAGGTACTTGTTGGCGTTGTGCTGCCGGCAGGTCGGCATGCACTTCGACACGTCGACGTTCTCCTCGACCCAGCGACACGTCGAGCGGAAGCGGTCCGACTTGAGGATCTCCTCCAGGCCCTGCTCCGCGAGCGAGCCATAGCTGTGCTCGGGGCGGTCCGACATCGGGTAGCAGGTGAAGACGTCGCCACGCGCGCCGATCTGGATGATGAAGGGAATCGCGAGGCACTTCCCGTAGGTGCGCGGCTCCTCGACCTCGCGCAGGAAGTTCCAGCGCACGACGGCCCGGAAGCGGTCGTCGGAGAGCGCCTGGGCGCGCTCGAGGACGTCGCGGTGGCGGTCGACCAGGTGGGCGACCGTCTCGTAGCCCATCTTGTTCATCTCGTGCGGATGGCAGGGCTTGATGACGTAGTAGTCGACGCCGACGTCCTTGGCGAGCTTCGCCAGGTCGTAGACGGTGTGCGCGTTCTCCTTGAGCAGCACCTGCTGGATGCCGAGGCTGACGGACAGGCCGCGGTCGCGCTTCAGCGCGACGCATGCTCGGATGTTCGCGAGCATCTTGTCGAAGTGCGACTCGGGCGCCTGGTGGATCGCGGCGTAGAGCGCCCGCTCCGGCGCCTGCACGCTCATGCGGAGCCACGCCAGGTGCGGCAGGACGCGGGCGATCTCGTCCTCGTCCATGTGCACCATGTTCGAGTTGAGCGCGATGTCGAAGCCCACCTCGCCCGCCACCTCGACGGCGCGGACGTAGGCCTTGTTGACCGTCGGCTCGCCCTCGCCGGCGATGAGCGCGCTCTTCACGCCGATCCGCTTCGCGTCGCGGACGAGGCGCTCGACCATCGCCTCGCTCATCCGCGTCTTGCCGTGGCTCCAGTCGATGTAGCAGAAGGTGCAGTGCTGGTTGCAGACGTTGGTCAGGCTGATCTCCATGTGGATCGGCGCGAACCATTCGCCCTTGCGCCAGCGGACGACCTCGTCCAGGTGCCGGTCGAGCTTGGTGCCGTCCATGTAGAGCGGTGCCTGCGTCACGCGGGCCTCCAAACGATCCGCGAGTAGCCTTCGTGGTAGAGGCTCCCGAAGTACGAGCGCTTCGTCGCCAGGATCTCGATGCGGCCCTGGTTTGCGAGCGCGCGGAGGCGCTCGGGGAAGCCCTCCCAGTAGCGGCGCGCGCGGTGGAAGCGGATGGCGGCGAGGTCGACGGCGTCGTCGGCGTCGTACCACTCGACGATCGGCTCGACGTGGACCACGCGGCGCGGCCGGCGGCGGAGCAACCAGTCGAGGAACGGCTCCCAGCGGGGCCCCGTCTGCTCGAGCGCGCCGATGGTCAGCACGGCGGCGTCGGCCGGGAGCGCGAGCGACTCGTCGGGCGCGAAGAAGTCGAAGAGCCGGCCCTCCACCCGCCCGCCGCGGCGGCGCCCGATCTCCGCGGCGAGGTCGCGGGCCGCTTCGCTCCAGTCGAGGCCGACGACGTGCATCCCGGGGAAGAGCGTGGCCAGCTCGGCCAGGTTGTGGCCGGAGCCGCAGCCGAACTCGTACACCGCGCCGACGTCGGCGAGCTGCGTCGTGAACAGCCAGCGGCGGAACACCTCGTACCAGTGGCGCTCGAAGGACGCGTCGGCGGGCAGCACGTGCCGCCGGAAGAGGCGCAGCGGCTGGCCGTCGCGGATGAAGCGCGGCAGCAGCGCCTCGACGTCGGCGGCGGCGCGGAAGCGGGCCAGGTTCTCGCCCCAGCCGCGCTCCCAGCGGCCCTTCGCCTCGGGGCCGGCGACGCTGAACCGCCCCGCGTCGATGTGCCCGTTCAGCTCCGCGAGGAGCGTGTCCTCGGCGGCGTCGGAGAGCGCGTGGTAGCGAAAGTCGTGCGCCGCGAGGAGCGCGCGGCAGGACCGCGGGATGGCGTCGGCCGTCGTGCCGAAGAGGTTGGCGAAGTCCTCGAGGTCGAGGCTCCGTGCCCCGCTCTCCACCGCGGCGCCGATCACGGTCGCACGCTCTCGAGGAACGCACCGGCGGCGCGGTAGGTCTGCGGCGTCCCGATGTCGATGAAGGCGCCGGCGCTGCGGTGGCCGTGGAGCCCGCGTCCGATCCACGACGGCAGCACCTCGCACTCGAGCGACACCGCCTTCCCCGGCTCGATGCCCTCGATGAAGCGACGGGAGAGCAGGTACACGCCGGCGCTGATCCACCCCGGCCCCGCCGACGCCTTCTCGGCGAAACGCACCACGCGCCCCTCGTCGTCCACCGCGACGCTGCCGTAGCGCGCCGTGTCCGCGACCTCCGTCAGGAGGAGCGTGGCCGCGGCGTGGCTGGCGCGATGCGCGGTCCAGAGCGCGCCCAGGTCGGCGTGGCAGTAGGAGTCGCCGTTCGCCACCAGCACCGGGTCGTCGGCGAGGAAGGGCAGCGCGAGCCGCAGCGCGCCCGCCGTGCCGAGCGGCACCGGCTCGCGCGAGTAGACGAGCCCGAGGCCGCGGTAGGCGTCGCCGAAGTAGGCGCGCACCTGCTCGCCCCGGTAGCCCGTGCAGAGGACGACGCGCTCCACGCCTGCGGCCGCCAGCGAGTCCAGCAGGAAGGCGAGGAAGGGCCGGCCGAGCACGTCCGCGAGCACCTTCGGGCGCGGGCCGTTCACGCGCGCCAGGCGGGTCCCGAGCCCCCCGGCCAGCACCGCCGCCGTCCGCGGGCGCACCGCCACCTCGTCCATCGCAGGCCTTCCTGCAAGCGCATGCCAGAGCGCCGCGGCGTGCGAAGCGGCTTCCGCCCGGCCGCCGCGCGTCAGACCGTTGACACCTCGGCCGCGGGCACTGACCCGCCGACCGCCGCGAGGAGCCCGTAGAGCACCTCGAGCGCCGCCGACTGCCCGGCGTCGTCGTTCCAGCCGCGCGCCAGGTGGACGACGAGGAGGGGGAGCGTCGCGGGGGGCAGCGCGCCGCGCCGCGCGAGCACGTGCGCCACGACGTCGGGCGCGTTCAGCACGCCGGCGAGCGCGTCCGCCGTCCTCAGCAGCTCGTCCGGGCCGAGCGGCTCGCGCCGGCCGACCATGCGCGCGAGGCGCGCGGCGAGCTGCTCCTCGTCGGCGCGCGCGCGGCGCGCGGCTTCCGCCGGCGCTTCGTCCGCCACCTTGGCGCACAGCGCGGCGAGCCGCGGGGAGCCGGGGTCCGCGGCGCGGGCGGCGGCGCACAGCTCGCCTTCGCGCGCGCTCGGGCCCTCGAGGTCGTGGACGCTCTCCGCGGCCCACGTCCACACCCCCGCGACGGCGTGCGCGCGCACGCCGGCAACGAGTGGGCTCGCGTCCCGGCGCCCGAGGTAGCGGTCGACGGCCGCGATCTTGTCGCGGCAGAACTGCGCGTACGACTCCGCCCGCCGCGTCATGCTGCCCGCGTGGAAGCGGGTGACGCCCAGCACGCGCCGCAGGCGCGCGATCGGCAGATGCGCCAGGCGGAGCCACAGGTCGAACTCGGCGCAGCTCGAGAACGTCGGGTCGAAGCGCAGCTCCTCGCCGCACACACGGCGCGAGAAGAACGCGGACGCGAAGGGGGGCACGAGCTCGCACGAGAGCAAGCGCAAGAGGTCGAAGTCCACCGGCTCGAAGACCTTGAGCTCGCGTCCCACCGCGTCCACGATGCGGTTGGCGCCGTAGACGGCCGCCAGCTCGGGCCGCGCCGCGAACGCCGCCACGGCGTGCGCGACCGCGTCGGGCTCGAGCCCGTCGTCGGCGAGGACGCTGCCGACGATCTCGCCGCGGCAGCGCGTGAAGGCCCGCGCCCACGCGGTCGCCACGGTGTCGGGGCCGGATTCGAGGGCGACGTGCGGGAGATCCGTCCGCCGCCGGATCGCGTCGAGCGTGCCGTCGGTCGAGCCGCCGTCCTGCACCACCAGCTCGAGGTCGGGATGCGTCTGGGCGGCGACGGACGCGAGCGCCTCCTCGACGAAGGGCATCCCGTTCTTGACGACCAGGATCAGCGAGACGAGCGCCACGGAAGCGGACGCGAGCAACGATGATGCCAGCCGACCGCGTCGTCCGCCGCCGGCACGGAAATCTGACACCGGCAGGATCTGCCGCGCGCTGCACCGGGTTCCACGTCGCGTGCGGCGAGCGTCACGGTCCGGGGCCGCCGCCGCGTGGCACGTCGCTTGGATTCGCACGCATGGTTGAAGCGCCTCAAGGCCGCGGTGCGCGCCGCCGATCTTAGAAGACGCGCATGAGCCTCTCCACCTGGGTCGCACCGCGGGAGCTGAACTACGTGGGGGTGTTCCTCACCCTCAAGTGCCAGCTCAACTGCTCCTACTGCATCAACGACCCCGAGCAGGCCGGTGACCGTCGCAGCGCCTTCAAGGCCGGCCGCAACGCCCTCTCTCCCGCGGAGTGGGTGCGCGGCCTCTCGCGCCTCCCCGTCGTGTCGCACCTCCCCATCACCCTCCAGGGCGGCGAGCCGACGACCTACTGGGGCGGCAAGGGTCTGGGCGAGATCGTGCACGCGCTCCCGCACGAGTTCGACCTGCTGACGAACCTCGTCCTCACCCCCGAGCAGTTCGCCACAGCACTGGGCGGGAACCCTGCCCGACTCCACCGCGAAGCGCCCTACCCGTCCATCCGCGTGAGCTTCCACCGCGAGGAGATGGAGCGGGTGTGGGGCGCGTCCGCCTTCGAAACGCTGGTCGAGCGCTGTCTCGCGCTCCGCGCCTTCGGGCTCACGGTGTCGGCGGACAAGCGCACGAGCGACGTCGGGGTCTACGTCGTGGCCCATCCCGAGAACGTGGTGACCGACGCCATGCGCGCGGCCGCCGCGGGACGGGTCGCGTTCGAGGCGAAGGAGTTCCTCGGCGTCCACGACGGGAAGCTCTACGGCACCTACCTCTACCCCCACTCGACGGACCTGATCGCCCGCGGCCTCCACCCCGAGACACTCCCCTGCGAGTGCCGGACGTCGGAGCTGCTCGTCGACCCCCTGGGGTTCGTCTGGCCCTGCCATCTATATCTATACGAGGCCTGGACGCAGGGGGGGCCGGTCGCCGAGGCGGCGGGGCTGCGCGCCCGGGACTTCCGCTTCTCCGAGCACGCACGGGAGCTCTTCGGGCGCCGCCCGATGCGGCCGATCGGCCACCTCCTCGACCCCGCCTTCGAGCTGGAGGCCCTCCGCGTCTTCCGCACCTGCACGTCCTACGGGCGCTGCATCGGCTGCGACACCAAGGTGAAGAACGACCGCTTCCAGAGCCTCGACGACGCAAACCTGCCCCACACCTCCGTCGAGATCCGGAACCTCCGCCTGCCCCCCGCGCTCCGGAGCGGGCTCGCGGAAGTCGCATGACGCTTCCCCCGAACCACCGGCTCGGCGACGCGCCCGCCCCGGCCGAGGGTCCGCAGAAGGTCCTCATCGTCAAGCCGGGCTACAGCGAGACGCTCGACCCGGAGACGACCGGCATCGTGAGCCTGGGCGACATCCTCCGCACGACGGTCATCCTCCATCTCTTCCGCGCGCCGCAGTACCGGGTGACGTGGCTGGTCGACCCCGCGGGCGTGCCGCTGCTCAAGGGCAACCCGCTCATCCACCGCATCCTGGCGGTGAACGGCTTCACGCCCTATCACCTGATGAACGAGCCGTTCGACATCGTCGTCAACCTGGAGAAGGACCCCGGCATCTGCGCGCTGGTCGACAAGATCCCCGCCTGGCGCCGCTACGGCTTCCGCTTCGACCCGCGGCGCGGCGTCGCGGTCGCGTGGGACCACGCCGAGGAGGCGCACTCGGTGGCGAGCGACCAGGACCTGAAGCGTCGGCAGACGAAGTCCTGGTCCGCGCTCCTCTACGGCATCCTCGGTCAGCCGTATCAGGGCGAGCCGTACGTCCTCGGCTACGCGCCGCGGACGACGGAAGAGTTCGACGTCGGCTTGAACCACAAGGTCGGCGTCAAGTTCCCGCTGAAGGCGTGGCCGAAGGAGCGCTGGACGGCGCTCGCCGCGGCGCTCGCGCCGAGGTCGTCGGTGTCGTGGCAGGAGTCGGAGCACGACGTCGAGGGGTACGTCGACTGGATCAACCGCTGCCGCGTACTCGTCACCAACGATTCCCTCGGCCTCCATCTGGCCCTCGCGCTCGGCAAGGCGGTGGTGGCGCTCGTGGGGCCAACGTCGGCGGCGGAGATCCCGGACGGACCGCGGATCGTGAAGCTCGGGCCCGAGGTGGACTGGGACTGCATCCCCTGCCTCGAGACGCGCTGCCCGCGTCCCGTCCCCTGCATGGAGTTCATCTCGACCCACCGGGTCACGGAGGCCGTCGAGCGTCTGCTCGGCCGCCGTCCCGCGCGTCCGAGGAAGGACAAGCCGGCGCATGTCGAACTTCCAGCTTGACGGGACGAAGATCCACCACCACCTCGACGCGGTCGCCAGGTGGCAGCGCGGCGAGCAGGTGTATCCCATCCTCCTCGAGGTCAGCCCGGTCACGGCGTGCAACCACGCCTGCACCTTCTGCGCCTACGACTACATCCACCGCGACAAGACGCGCCTCGACCCGAAGCGCCTCTGCGAGGTGTACGACGAGCTGGCGCCGCTCGGCACGAAGTCGGTCTTCTACGCCGGCGAGGGCGAGCCGCTCCTCCACAAGCAGCTCCCCGACGTGATCGAGCACGGCGCGCGGCTCGGCCTCGACCAGGCGCTCAACACCAACGCCACCGCGCTGACGGGAAAGACGCTGGAGCGCATCCTCCCGCACCTCGAGTACGTGCGCGTGAGTCTCAACGGCGTCAACGCCGCCGACTACGCCAAGGTGCACGTCGTCCGCGAGGAGCACTACGGCATGGTGCTGCGGCACCTCGAGGAGGCGGTCGCCTTCAAGCGCCGCGAAGGCCTCAAGTGCTCGATCGGCGTGCAGCTCGTCTACCTGAACCAGCCCGTCGCCGAGCTGTACGACCACGCGGTCCGGGTGAAAGCGCTCGGCGTCGACTACTTCTCGGTGAAGCAGTTCAACCCGCACCCGCGAAACCCGTTCAAGCTCGACCGCCCGGTGCCGGCCGCGGAGGAGTTCGAGCGGCTCCGGGAGCTGAAGGACGACGGCTTCCACCTCCACCTCCGCGTCGGGCTGGTGAAGCCGGAGGAGTGGGCGCGGCCGTACAAGCGCTGCCTCTCCCTCCCCTTCTTCGCCGAGATCGTCGCCAACGGCGAGGTCTACGCCTGCGGCCCGCACCTCGGCGAGAAGGACTTCTGCTACGGCAGCATCTACGACACCGACTTCAAGACGATGTGGAGCAAGGCCGGCCGCGCGGGCGTGCAGGGCCACGTCGACTCGATCGAGAACCTGGACCACGTCTGCATGCCGAACTGCCGCCTCGACCAGGTGAACCGCTTCCTCTGGGACCTCCAGCAGCCGCCCGACCACGTGAACTTCATCTGATGACGCTCGTCTGTGCGGTGTGTGGGCCGGAGGAGGAGCGGACGGCGTACGGCACGCGCTCGGGCTACGAGCTGGTGCGCTGCCGGCGGTGCGGGCTCGTCTTCCTCGACCGCCTGGAGGAGACGCCGAACGCGCGCTTCTACGCCGACGCCGCCGGCCCCCGCCGGACGAAGGACCAGATCGAGTACTGGAGCGTGCCCGAGCAGTGGACACGGCACCGGGCCGTCTTCGAGCGTTTCTTCGAGGAGCGCTGGCGGCGGATCGAGTCGCTGCACCCGCGCATCCAGCGGCTCCTCGACGTCGGCTGCGGTTACGGCTTCTTCCTCCACTGGCTCCGCGGCCGCGTGCCGGAGCTGCGGGGCCTCGAGATCGACCCCACGGCGGCGGCGTGGGCGCGCACGCAGCTCGGCCTCGCCGTCGCGGAGACGCGGATCGAGGACTTCCGCCCGGCGGCGCTCTTCGACGCGATCGTCATGTGCGACGTCCTCGAGCACCTCGCCGAGCCGCGCGACGTGCTCGAGCACTGCCGCGAGCTGCTGGCGCCCGGCGGCGTCCTCTTCGTGCAGGTGCCGAACCTCCTCGGCTTCCGTCTCCCGCTCGGCCACGGCTGGGGGCTTCCCCACCACATCTGGCAGTTCGGGCCGCAGAGCCTCGGCGAGCTCACGACCGCCGCCGGCTTTCGCGTGCAGCGCTGGTACACGGGCGTGATGGGCGTGATCGGCGCCTACGAGCGCGGCGGGCCGAGTCTCGCGTCGCGCGCGACCTGGTGGGCGGCGCGGACGTTCCGGCTGGGAAATCGCCTGATGCTCGTCGCGGAGCGTCCGTCGTAGGGCCATGCACCGCATCCTCGCCTTCGTCGGCGGCCCGGGCCTCGGCGACTTCGTCATCCGCCTCATCAACGCGGCGGCGTGCAAGCTCTCGTTCCCGGCCGCGCATCTCACCTGCTACACGCGGCCGAAGACGAACGCCTCGACGCAGTCGATCTGGCTCTGCCCGTACATCGACCACCTTTTCACCGCGGCCGAGAACGCGCTGCCCCTCGACCTCCTGATCGACGCGCACTGGAACGCCGCGCAGGCGGTCGGCGCCGACACGCAGGTGCTGATCGCGACCGCGAACACGGTCCTCCTCCAGGGCATGATGGTCGACCAGCGCCACGTGCTCGACCGCGCGCTGCTCGCGCTCCCGGACAACGCCGTCGAGACGGCCGAGCAGCAGCTCCGTCGGCTCGGCCTCGACCGGGGCGGCTGGTACGCCTGCCTGCACGCCCGCGAGGACGACTACCGGGGCGCCCCGGGCCATCCCCGGAGCGTCCGGAACCTGGAGCCCTACGTCGAGGCCGCGCGTCACGTCATATATAAGGAGGGCGGCCAGGTGGTCCGGCTGGGGGACCCCGCCATGCGGCCCTTCCCGCCCATGGACGGGCTGGTCGACCTGAGCGTCTTCCCCGAGAGCCTCGTCCTCCAGTGCGCCGCCCTCGCCCGGGCGCGCTACGTCCTCGGTTCCGACTCGGGCCCCAACGTGCTCGCCCGCGGCTTCGACGTGCCGTTCGCCGCCGCCAACTGCGTCAACGTGCCGGTCCACTCGTACGGCGCCACCTGCTTCCCGCGCGAGCACGTCGTCGCCACCAAGAAGCTCCGCCTCGACGATGGGCGCTGGATCGCCGACCGCGAGGCGGTCGACCTGAACGTCGCGCAGGAGTCCTTCTGGTGGGGCCGCGACGACCGTACGCTCGAGAACTCGGCCGAGGAGCTGATCGCGATGTGCGACCACCTCCACGCGCGCACGGCGCTTCTGCCGCCGTGGCCGATCCGCGCGCTCGCCGCGCCGGTCAGCGGGCCGATCGCGTGGGACCGCTTCGGCCTGACGGATTTCCCGATCACGTATCTGAGCGAGGTCCGCGGAGAGGAGCGCCATGGAGCGCCGGCTCAGCCCGCCGCCTGACGCCCGGCGCTTCACCGCCGGCGGCGCCTACTGGCGCCAGCGCGGCGCGCTGGCGCGGAGCCGCGAGCGGATCCTCGCCCTCTTCCACGCCGTCGACGAGCCCGGCAACGACATGGTGCTCTACCAGTGGGTGCAGCTCCTCGCCCTCGCGCTCGACTACGCGCCCGACCTCGTCATCGAGCTGGGCCGCGGCCACGGCAACTCGACCTGCATGTTCACCGAGGCGATCAACCAGCTCGGGCCCCAGGGCCGGAGCGTCGTGAGCCTCTGTCTGTCGGACGCGTGGGAGACGCGCACCGTGCCGCGGATCGCGCCCGTCGTCCCTCCCGGCTGGCTCGCGCCGCTCGACGTCCGCCGGGGCGACATCCTGCGCCTCGACTACGCGCCGCTGGTCGCGACCGCGCGGCGCGTGCTGGTCTTCTGGGACGCGCACGGCTTCGACATCGCCGAGTGCGTGCTGGGCGAGATCCTCCCGCTCGTCGCGCACAAGGAGCACCTGGTCGTCATGCACGACCTGACCGACGCGCGATACTGCGGGCCCTACTTCCGGCACTACGGCGAGCGCGGGCTCTGGAAGGGCGCGAACGACTGGAGCGGCCCGCAGCTCTGCCTCGGCCCCGTGAACTCGTGCGTCGAGCAGGCGGTGGCGATCGTCGACTTCACGTCGCGGAACGACCTCACGCTCCACTCCGCCGACGAGAGCATCCGCGCCGAGATCGGGGGCGACCCCGGGCGCTGCACGGTGATGGCCGAGGTGCTGGGCGAGGACTTCTTCTCGCTCTACGCGCACTGGTTCTACTTCTCGCTGAACGAGCGCGCCGAGCCGGCGACCTTCACCTTCCCGCGCTACCAGTGGGCGAAGAGCTGGGAGGCGGGGCTGGCATGAGGATCCTGACCCTCCACGCGCCGCTCTTCCACCCGGCGTGGCGGCGCGAGCACGAGGTGATCGGCTGGGGGCTCGACGCCTGGTGCGCCGTCCAGCCCGCGACGCCCACCGCCGACCTGCGCGCGGTGCTGGCGGCGCTGCCGTGGGAGCCCGAGCTGATCGTCTGGGGCGACGACCACCGCCTGCTGCGCGTCCTCGGCCTCGAGGAGGCGCCCTGCCCCACCGTCATGGTGTCGCGCGGCGCGGCACCGTGGCACGCGCCGCTCGCGGCCGCGTTCGACGTGGCGTGCGCCGCGCAGTCGGGCGATGTCGCCGCGTTCCGTGACGCCGGGGCGGCCGACGTCCGCTGGCTGCCGCCGTGGGCACCCGACGACCTGCCACCGCCCGAGGACGGGAAGTCCCACGCAGTGGCGTTCGTCGGCTCGCTCGACCCGCGGCTCCATCCGTCGCGCGGTCCCTTCCTCGACGCGCTCCGCGCCCGGCTGCCGCTCGTCGTCAGAGAGGGGCCGTGGGTGGAGGTCTACCGGCGGGCGCTGATCGTCGTCGCGCAGAGCGAGCGCGGCGAGCTCGGGAGCCGACCGTTCGAGGCGATGGCGTGCGGCGCGCTCGTCCTCGCCGAGCAGGCGGACAACGGGCTCGCGGACCTCTTCACGCACGGCGAGGACCTGGTGCTCTATCCGCGAGGGAGCGTGGAGGCCGCCGGCGAGCTGGCCTCGCGACTCCTCGCTGCCGAGCCGGTGCGTCGCCGGATCGCCGAGCGCGGGCGCGAGAAGGTCCGGGCCGCGCATCTGGAGAGCCATCGCGCCAGGGCGGTGCTGCTCGCGGGCGGGTCGGCGTCGCGGTTGCCCGCCGACCGGCGGCGTGCCGGGCTCGCGCGCGCGTACTGCGGGCTCGCGCAGCACGCCAAGCGCCTCGCCGTCGCGCTGGCGAAGCAGCGCGTCTACGCCGCGCTCGCCGAGGCGTACCTCGACGCCGCCGCGCGCTGCGTGGAGCCGCTCGGCGCCGAGGGCGAGCGTCGCGCGGTGCTGGGCGCGATCGCCCTCGAGCGCGGCTCCCTCGCCGACGCCGCCGAGCACCTCGGCTGGGCGGCGGCGCACGGCGGCCGGCTCGAGGATCACCTGCTGCGGATCGAGGCGCTGGCGCGAGCGGGCGACGCGGTGCGGGCGCGCGGCGCCGCGGAGGCGCTGTGCGCGGCGTTCCCGGCGTACGCGATGGGGCGGGTCATCGTAGAAGGCCTCACGGGCACGCCGTGACGGCCCACCTGACGCACCGTCACGCGTTCTCGACCCGGACCTCCGACCCCGGCGCCCGCCTAGCACCGCCGCGACCCCCGCGACGCCCGAGCCGCTCCCGCAGCGTGTCGAGCTTGACGGGCTTGGCCAGGTAGTCGTCCATGCCCACGGACAGACAGCGCTCCCGGTCGCCTTCCATGGCGTGCGCGGTCATGGCGATGATGGTGACCCGCTCGCGGCCCGTCTCCCGCCGCCGGATCTCGACCGTCGCTTCGTAGCCGTCCATGTCGGGCATCTGCACGTCCATGAGGACGATGTCGTAGCGCTCCCGCCCGACCGCCTCCACGGCGGCGCGCCCACCCGTCACGGCCTCGGCCCGGCAGCCGATCCGCTCGAGCATCCGGAGCATCACCATCCGGTTCACGGCGTTGTCCTCGACGAGGAGGACGCGCAGCGGCACGTCCTCCTGCGCACTCCGCGTGACGGCCGGCGCCGGGCTGACGCCGGCCCGCCGCCCGAGCACCTGGGCGACCGTCTCGAACAGCGTCGACTGGCCGACCGGCTTGGTGAGCGCCGCGTCGAAGCCGAGCGCGCCGGCGGCGTCGAGTCCACCCACCAGCGCGCCGATGGACGAGAGCAGGATCAGGGGCAGGTCCGCGAGCCGCGGCTCGGCGCGGATGCGCGCGGCGACCTCCCGTCCGTCCATGTTCGCCATCTGCATGTCGAGCAGGACGAGCCCGTACGGATCGGAGTCGAGCGCGGCGCGCAACATGGTGAGCGCTTCGGGGCCGCTCTGCGCCTCCTCGACGCGGCAACCCCAGGCCCGGAGCTGCTGGCGCAGGATCTCGCGGTTGGTTGCGTTGTCGTCGACCGCGAGGACGCGCACGCCGGCGAGCGCCCCCGGCACGTGGGCGGGTTTCGGGGCCCCCGACTGCTTCTCGAGCGCGAGCACCACCGAGAAGACGCTTCCTCGCCCGGGCTCGCTCTCGAGGCTGATCGTCCCGTCCATCAGCTCCACGAGCTGCCGGCAGATGGCGAGGCCCAGCCCCGTGCCGCCGTAACGCCGCGTCGTGCTGCCGTCGCCTTGCGTGAAGCTGTCGAAGACGGCGGCTTGCCGATCGCGGGGAATGCCGATCCCGGTGTCCCGCACGCGCAGCTCCACGGTGGCGTGCGTCTGCGTCTCGGCCCGCCGCCGCGCCTCGACCACCACCTCGCCCGCCTCCGTGAACTTGACCGCGTTCCCCACCAGGTTGGTGAGCACCTGGCGCAGCCGGCCCGGGTCGCCCAGCAGGTGCTCGGGGAAGTCGGGCGGCACGACGCACATGATCTCCAGACCCTTCTCCTGCGCGGTCGGGGCGATCAGGATGGTCACCTCCTCGATCAGCGTGCGGAGGTTCACGCCCACGCGCTCGATCGCCAGCTTGCCGGCTTCGATCTTCGAGAAGTCGAGGATGTCGTTGATCACCGACAGCAAGGCGTCGCCGCAGCTCCGGACGGTCTGGACGTAGTCGCGTTGCTCGGGCGTGAGCGTGGTGTCGACCAGGATGTCCGACATCCCGATGATGCCGTTCATCGGGGTACGGATCTCGTGGCTCATGTTGGCGAGGAACTCGGACTTGGCGCGCATCGAGGCGAGCGCCTCGTCACGCGCCGCCACCACCTCCTCGGCTTGCTCGCGCAGCCGCCGCGCTTGCTCCTCCGCCTGCTCGCGGGCGGTGTCGAGCGCGGTGACGTACTGCTCCAGACGCTCGCGCGCGCGCCCGCGCTCGATCGCGATGCCGGCGAGGTGCGCGGTCAGCTCGACCAGCTCGATCTCCTCGGGCGTCGGACCGCGCGGCTCCCGGTAGTACATCGCCAGCGTCCCGAGGACGCCGCCGTCGGCGCCGAGGATCGGCTGCGACCAGCAGGCTCGCAGGCCGTGCGTCAGCGCGAGCGCGCGAAAGCGGGTCCAGCGCGGGTCGACGCCGACGTCGGTGACGACGACGCGCTCGCGGAGGAAGGCCGCCGTCCCGCAGGAGCCGACGTCCGACCCGATGGCAATGCCGTCGATGGCGCGGTTGTACTCGTCGGGCAGCCGCGGCGCCGCCCCGTGCCGCAGGTGCTGCCCGTCCGGGTCGAGGAGGAGGATCGAGCCGAGCATCGCGGGCCACTGCGCTTCGGTGGTCTGCATCAGCGCCTGGAGGACCTCGTCGAGCCGCGCGTCGCCCGCCACCAGCTCGAGCACGCGCTTCTGCCCGGCTTGCAGCACCTCCATGCGCTTGCGCGCCAGCCGCTGGCGGTCGAGCACGCTGGCGACGTAGCCCGACGCCGCGAAGGCCGAGAGCACGGCGGCTTCCAGGTTGGGCGGGACGCTTCGACGCCCGTCGCCCAGGTACAGGGCCGCGAGGAAGCCCAGGGCCGCGACGGCGGCGAGCCCGCTCTGCGGTCCGACGCCCCACGGGAAGACCACCGCGCCGCCGATGGTCAGCACGGTCAGCACGTAGGCCGTCATGGTGACGTCGCCGCTCACCACGCCGATGGCCGAGTTCACGAGGCAGATGAGCCCGGCACCCGCGAGGGCGACCGCCGTCGCCCACCGCCAGCGGGCGGAGCGCACCGCGAAGAGCGCCGCCGCGACGCCCGCGTACGCCAGCATCGCACCGACCTTCAGGGCCACGAGCGGCAGGAGCTGCTCGTGCGGGAGGCGCAGGTCGAACGGGATGCTCAGCCCGATCGTGACGATGCCGAGCGCGAGCACGGCCCGGACGCGCCCCACCACGAGCGGCTTCGTCTCTCGCTCGAGCGCGGCGCGGACGTCCTCGGTCTGTAGATCGGACACGACGCGGCCTGTTCCCGGAGTGCAAGCGCCGTGCCCTGCCACGCCTTCGACGAGCGGGGCCGCGCGCGATCGCACGCGTCACGATTTTGACCTCCGGCACGCGACGACGGCCGCCGGAGCCAAAATCCGAACTGCCGGGCGCGGGAGGCGACCCGGGTCCACGAGCGTCGAGCCGGCGCCCCCCGATGATCCTTTCTCTCGCCCGGCGCGCTCTGTATGGATGATGCATGGCGGGCCTCGACGTCGACACCCGGGTCGAAGGCGGCGCCGGCCGCTACCGCGCCGTCGTCTCCCGCGACTGGGAGGTCTGGGGCCCGAACGGCGGCTACGTCGCCGCCATCGCGCTGCGCGCCGCGGCGGCCGAGGCGAAGATCGCCCGCCCCGTCGCCTTCGCCGGCCACTACCTCTCGGTCGCGCGCTTCGCGCCGGTGGACCTGGACGTCGCGGTGGTCCACGCCGGGCGGCGCTCGGAGTCGATCCGCGTCTCCATGACCCAGGAGGGCAAGCCGGTCCTGGAGGCGATCGTGCGCACGGCGGCGGAGCTGCCCGGGCTGGCGCACGACGAGACCGCTCCGCCCGACGTGCCCGGCCCGGACGGCCTCCGGAACTTCGAGCAGATCAACCCCGGCGGCCCGACCTACCCCTTCTGGCTGAACGTCGAGTCGCGACCGCCCGATCCCGAGCTCTGGAAGCTCGGCCGGCCCGCACGCGCCGCCGCCGTCCGGCAGTGGTACCGCTTCCGTCCCATCGCGCGCTTCGACGACCCGTTCCTCGAAGCCGCCCGCGCGCTCCTCCTGATCGACACGCTCGTCTGGCCCGCCGCCTGTCAGCGACACGTCGAGCCGACGTTCATGGCGCCGAACCTCGACGTCGTCGCCTGGTTCCACGCGCTCGATCACCGCTCCGACTGGCTCCTCGGCGACGCCGTCGCGCCGATCGCCGCCGGCGGCCTCGTCGGCGGCACCGTCCGCATGTGGAGCGCCGACCGCCGCCTCGTCGCCAGCGGCGGCGCCCAGCTCCTCTGCCTCCCCGGCGCCCCGCCCGAGCCCCGCGCCGAGCGCCCCGCCGCCGGTTAACGGGCTCGTTGACGACGCCGCGCGCGGCGGCGTACTAGCGAAGCGATGCGCATCGTCATCATCGGCTCCGGCTTCGGCGGCTTGTGCATGGCCATCCAGCTCAAGCTGGCGGGCGTCCACTCCTTCACCATCCTCGAGAAAGCCGATCGCCTGGGCGGCACGTGGCGCGACAACACCTATCCCGGCGCCGCGTGCGACTCGCCGTCGTTCGTGTACTGCTACTCCTTCGAGCAGAAGACCGACTGGTCGCGGATGTGGGCGGAGCAGGCGGAGATCCTGGCCTACATGGAGCACTGCGCGCGGAAGTACGACCTCCTGCCGCACATCCGCTTCGGCACCGAGGTGGCGAGCGCGCGCTTCGACGCCGACGCCGGCGTGTGGCGGCTGCGCACCGTGGCGGGCGAGTCGATCGAAGCCGAGGTGGTGGTGAGCGCGGTGGGGCAGTTGAACCGCCCCTCCACGCCCGACCTCCCCGGGCTCGAGACCTTCCAGGGCACCTCCTTCCACTCGGCGCGCTGGCGGCACGACGTCGCGCTCGAGGGCAAGACCGTGGCGGTGATCGGCAACGCCGCCAGCGCCATCCAGTTCATCCCGCAGATCGCGCCGCGGGTGAAGCGGCTGCACGTCTTCCAGCGCAGCGCCAACTGGATGATCGCGAAGAACGACCGCCCCTACACCGCGCGCGAGAAGCGTCTCTTCACCCGCTTCCCGCTCCTCGCCCGCCTCTACCGCTGGTCGATCTGGGCCGCCTTCGAGTCGCGCTTCCCCATCTTCCGGCAGAACAAGTTCATGAGCCGCCGGCTGACGAGACTCGCCGAGGAGGGCATGCGCGAGGCGGTGCCCGACCCCGCGCTCCAGAAGATCCTCGTCCCCGACTACCCGATCGGCGGCAAGCGCATCCTGATCTCCGACGACTACTACCAGACGCTCTGCCGCGAGCACGTCGAGGTCGTGACCAGCCCGATCGCGCGCATCACCGCGGATGGCATCGTGACCCGCGACGGCCGCACGCGTCCGGTGGACATCGTCATCGTCGCCACCGGCTTCGAGAGCACGTCGTTCCAGGCCCCGATGCGGATCGAGGGGCCGGGCGGGCGCGTGCTCGACGAAGCGTGGCGGAACGGCGCCGAGGCGTACCTCGGCATGACGGTGTCGGGCTTCCCGAACTTCTTCATGCTCTACGGGCCCAACACGAACCTCGGCCACAACTCGATCCTCTTCATGCTCGAGTGCCAGGTGCGCTACGTCATGAGCTGCCTCGCCACCCTCCGCACGCGCGACCTCGCCTGGATGGACGTCCGCCCCGAGGTGATGCGCGAGTACAACGAGCGCCTCCAGGCGCTGCTCGGAGAGCGCGTCTGGGCGCGCACCGGGAAGAGCTGGTACAAACGGGCTGACGGCCGGATCACCAACAACTGGTCCAGCAGCACGGTCGCATACTGGTGGCGGACCCGGCACGTCGACCCGCGCGCGTTCCACCTGCAAGCGCGCGCGCGTGCCGCCGAGGCGGCGGTCGCGCAGGTTGCCTGAGAGCGTGCTCCTGCGCCTCCAGGGCGCGGCCGTCACCGCCTTCGGCAACCTGCCGCCCGCGGTCCACCGGCTGCTCGCCGGCGGACGACGGGTGCGGATCGACGGCCTCGAGCTCGACCCGAGCGTGCAGCTCGCGCTCGCCTTCCTCCGCCTGGCGAGGCGTCGCGGCCTCGAGACCATGACGCCCGACGCCGCGCGCGCCGAGACCGCGCGCAGCGCGGTGGCCTTCGCCGGCACGACGACGCCCGTGGCGCGCGTCGAGGCGCGCACGCTCGCCGGGCCGGCGGGGCCGATCCCCGTCCGGCTCTACGTCCCCGCCGACGACGGCCGCCGGCGCGGCCTCGTCGTCTACTACCACGGCGGCGGCTGGGTCGTCGGCAGCCTCGCGACCCACGACCCGCTCTGTCGCTTCCTCGCCCGCGCGGCCGACGTCCTCGTGCTCGCCGTCGACTACCGCCTGGCGCCCGAGCACCGCTTCCCGGCGGCGGTGGACGACGCCGTCGCCGCTTTTCGCGGCGCGGCGCGCGAAGCGGAGGCCCTCGGAGCCGACCCCGCGCGCGTCGCGGTGGCGGGCGACAGCGCCGGCGGCAACCTCGCCGCCGTGGTCGCGCAGGTGACGGCGCGCGAGGGCGGCCCGCGCCCCGCCCTCCAGCTCCTCGTCTACCCGGTGACCGATCTCTCGCGGAAGCAGCCCTCCTACCGGCTCTTCGCCGACGGCTTCTTCCTGACCGAGCGGGAGATGGACTGGTACCGCGGCCACTACCTCCCCGACGAAGCGGCCACCCGCGACCCGCGCGCCTCGCCACTCGTCGCCGCCGACCTCGCCGGCCTCCCGCCGGCGCTGGTGCTCACCGCCGGCTACGACGTGCTGCGCGACGAGGGCGAGGCCTACGCGCAACGCCTGGAGGCCGCGGGCGTCCCGGTGCGACTGCGCCGGCACGCGGGGCTGATCCACGGCTTCGCCAACGCGACGGGCGCCAACCGCCGGGCGCGCGCTGCGATGGCCGAAGCGGCGGACT
>JBGQET010000002.1:0-105390 GCA_041496545.1 Binatia bacterium
ATGAAAAGCTCTTCAGGAAGAGAGTGGACTTCAGCTGCGGCCACCTCGGCACCTTCGACAAGCTCGGCCTCGGGCCGTCGCCCGCGCAGGCCCTCGACGTCTTGATCCCCACCCTCGCGCACAAGGTGGAGGATCTCGCCGACCTCCTCTACGTCGCGTACGCGGGCGGTGAGCGGCGGCTCGCGTCGAGTGACGCCACCCTCTACCGCTGCCTCGTCGTGGTGGGACAGGAGACGGAGAAGCTGGCCGGCGCGCAAGCCGCCGAGGACGCGATGCGCTGCATCGATCTCGACGACGCGCAGCAGGTCGCGAACCCCGGGCAACTTCCCGCCTGCAACGAAGCCTCGAGGCTGGCAAAGATCCAGGCCCTGGCCTCCAAGGCGCAGAAGCGCATCAACACGCAGTGCCGTGGGCTCGCGGATGCCGCGGCCCTCGTCCAGGCCGCGTCGGCGGCGGCGGACTACGCCGTCTGTCGCTCGTATCCCAGGGCGAAGAACCGAAACGTCTGCCCGCCGACGACCATCTTCCTGAAGACCCTGGGCGGCAGCACCGACATCGGCTGGCGGGGAGTTGCGCACAACGGCGTGGTCTCGGAATCGCTCCCCATGCCCATCGAGCTGAGCAATTGCGTCGGCGATGCGCAGACGACCTGCGACCTGTACGCGGCCGTGAACGGGGTGGTGAGATCCGTCACGCCCTCGGTGTCGCCGGATGGGACCGCGGTGTGCCTGGTCCGCAAGCACACCGGCGATCTCACCGGCAGCATGACCTTCACGGGTGACCCGAGTCACCTCGACGCCGCGACGTTGAACACCCCGACGAGCTTCGACCTCCATCTACCCGTCACGCTGCAGATCCCGTGTCCGACGTGCTCGGGCGCGGCCCTGGGCGATGCGGGCACCTGCGAGGGAGGGGCTAACGGTGGCCAGCCGTGCGTGGTCGACGGCACGTACGGGCCGCTGGGAAACACATCGGCAACCTGCCGGCCGATACCGGGCAGCAGGATCATCGGCATGAACCCACAGATGGACGGCACCTCCACCGATGAGCATCGCCTCACCGCCGCGTATCCGTGTGCTTTCGGCGGCGGTCTCTGCCACTGCCCCCACCAGCAGTATGCCAACCAGTGCTACAACGAGGAGAGCCCCACCTGCGAGCCGGACGCGACCTGCGCTTTCGATGGCAACCCGTGCTTCCCCGACACGATCGTCCGTACGGGCTCGGCCAGTCCCTTCGTCGTCGCCGGGATCGGGTGCATTCCGGCGACGGGAGCCGCCGCCATCAATGTCATCATCGGTCTGCCGGGTCCGATGGCGGTCACGGTGGAGTACGAGATCGTCGGCGCGCCGTGAGGCGCGTCCGCCGGAGGTTGCCATGGAGCATCTCGCCAGCGTGTCCAACGGGCCGGGCGGCGCGACTCGACGCGTCTTCGTGCCTCGGGCCGAGTGGCGCCGACGAGCGGACGCGCGACGCCACGCCGCTCCCGCAATCGCTCCGCGGGCACCCGTCGCAGACCAGCTCCGCGACGACGAGATGCTCCAAAACGAGGCGGTCCTCCCCTGTCAGTTCTCCGAGCAGATGCGGGCCGGGGCGGCCCTCCGGCCTGCGACGCAGCTGATGCTCGCCGTGCTGGAGGATGCCCTCGGGACCTTCCAGAAGCACGCCGCCAGCTCCACGCAGCGCGGCCGAGCCCTGTTCGCGGGCGCCGAGGAGTGGTTCGCGGGCGCCAGCGCGCCGCTCAGCTTCGCCACCGTCTGCGAGGCACTCGAGCTCGACGCGGGCTACGTGCGCGGCGGGCTCCGTCGCTGGCACGCACGACGCCAGGAGCGCGCAACCTCCACGGCAAAAGTTGCCCGGCTTCCGCGCCGGCTGGCGACGAGCGACGCCGCGTAGCATCAGCCGCCGCAGGCGCGGGCTTGTCTTGCACGGGCTCGGCTGGGAGCATGGAGGCGGGGGTGGGTTGTGGAGAAGCTGATCGTGGTGGGGGGGATAGCTCTCGCCGTCTGTGCCACGGGCGCGACAGCGGCCGGCGTGCCCGCGCTCGCGCGCGCCAACGTGACCCCGGTCGTCGCAAGACAAGGCGCGTCGTCGCCGTGTCGCGGGGATCCGGTCACCTCGATGGCCCTGGCGGAACCCTCGCCGGCACCGCCGTCGCGGTTGCGCCTCCGCGGCCAGAAGTGGGCCGGCCGCCAGCTCCAGCGCTCGGAAGCCGGGCTCGCGTGGTCCGTCAGTCCCCAGGTGACCCTGGAGCTCAACTACGAGCGGAGCGCGCTCGCGCCGATGATGCGGCGCGACCACGACGACGGCATCCTCACTCGCTTGAAGCTCGGCTTCTGACCGGCGGCCGTCGGCGGCTTCCGCGCTCGGTTGCGGGCGGTTGCCTTCGGCGGAAGGCGAGGGTATACGCCGCCCCGCATGTGGCGGGGTCTGATCGTGGTCGCGGTGCTGGCGGCCGGTGCGACCCGCGTGACGGCGGCCAACCTGCCCATCGTCGCGCACACCGGGGCCGCGGGCGCGATGGTAGGCCCGTCTCTGCCTGATCGCGACGCCGCGTTCGCGGCTCTGTCCCTGGTCGGACCCGACCCTGTCCCCTCGGCTTCGCGGGTGCACCTCCGCGGCCAGAAGTACGTCGGGCGGCAGCTCCAGCGCTCCGAAGCCGGGCTCACCTGGTCGCTCAGCCCCAAGGTGACGCTCGAGCTCAACTACGAGCGGAGTGCCCTCGCGCCGATGATGCCGCACGACCACGACAACGGCATCCTCACCCGCTTGAAGCTCGGCTTCTGACCGGCGTCGACGAGCTGCGGTAGCCGGACCGCGATTCGCGGCCGGGCGGTACCCGAGGACGCACCGTCGCGTCGGTTTGACCTGCGACGAGCGACCGGAGTACGCCCTGCCGAACGGATGGGGTGTAACAGATGACGAGGTACCGCACGGGAGCTCGGATGGTTCTGCGCCGGGCGAGCTTGCTGGGCGTCGTGGTCCTGGTCGCCGCCGTCGCCCCGAACACGCACGCGGCCTGCAACCTGATCCCGAGCGCCAGCCTGACGTTCCGGTCGGCGCTCGGGTTCGCGAACAAGCCGTTCGCGGCCCCCGGGGACTTCGTCGAGGTCGGCCTCCAGCCCGACGTCTGTGACGTCGGCTCGACCGATATCTCGATGAACGCGACCGACTACGTGGTGACGCTCGCCTTCACGCCGCCGAACAACGGCCCGCGCGCGCTCGTGTTCCTCACCGCCGGCTCGTGCGGGGGCCTGGCCGGGGCCTGCGCGGGGAGCGTCCCGTCGGACCACATGACGTGCTTCGACTCGACCTCCGGGGCCGGCCTCGGCATCGCCACTCGGAACGGCCACCGGCGGCTCAGCTTCCGCTTTCCCGACACCTCCACGCTGGTCCACCCGGGCGTGAGCCGGCGGACGCTCGCCGGCCCCGTCTCGATCGGCGTCACCGCCAGCGGCGGCGCGCTGCCCTGCGCGCTCGTCACCAACCCGTGCGCCGGCCAGCCCGGCCTCCTCGCCTGCGTCGACAAGCTCTTCGCCACCGACGGGACCTGCGCGCCGAACTCCGACCCCACGTTCCCGCACTTCACCGCGCTGCCGGTGCCGAACGACTACCAGGCGGATTGCTTCACCGACGATCCGCCCTGCACGGCGATGGCGGACGAGACGCGCTACACGGTCGACGCGCTCGGCAACCTGCTCGTGCCCTTCAACTGGCAGGGCGTCCTCACCAGCGAGTTGAGCGTGCCCGTCCCGCGCATCCTGCGTGTCACGATCCGGTCGCCCTTGCCGTTCGCGTCTCCGCCGCAGGTGGCCCTCGGCTCGTTCACGCCGGAGGGCGCTCCGCTGCCGCCCATCTTCGAGCCGAAGCAGGCCGAGGTGGGCGGCGCCTCGAACGTCGTCACGCTCCTGGGATCCGTCGACGCCGCCTACAGCGTGCTGCGCATCGCGCGACGGGCGGGCCGCTGCAACGGAGGCGACACGCCGGGGGCGCAGTGCACCATGAACGCCGACTGCCCCGGGGGCGGGACGTGTCTCGCCTGCGTGGGCGGCCCGAACGCCGGCGTGGGCTGCAGCACGGACGCCGACTGCCCGGGCGGCTCGTGCCCGCTCGGCTGCGTCGGCGGCTCCTCGCCCGGCGTCCCCTGCACGCACGACCGCGACTGCCCCGGCAACGACGCCCGCTGCGGAACGGTCTTCGCCGACTTCCGTCCGGTGGCGAAGGGCGGCGTCGTGCTCACGCTCCCCCGCGAGACGCCCTCCGGCATCTGCCAGGTCGAGCCGAACCCGACGTGCAGCGCCCACGCTCCCTGCTCCGGGGGCGGCGACCTCTGCGTCAACTACGCCTTCGAGGCGCGTACGCCTGTGCCTCTCGAGAGCCTCACCGAGGGGTCGACGGACGTGTTCGCGTTCACGGTGGACGAAGCGGTGGACAACAAGGACCGCAACGGAGACAACGACCATCGCGACTCGGTCATCACGCTCCGCGATCGCGCGACCGGCGCCTTGCAGCCGCTCGGGAAGCCCGCCGAGTGCGTGCTGCCCGGGGTGCCCGCGACGCCGGAGGGGCGGGCCATCGTGCGCGTCCAGGAATCGCCCTTCACCTTTCCCGCCGTCGCGACCGAGGGCGACCTGGTCGCGTTCCTCGAGTCCGAGGCCACCAGCACGACCGACCTGGGGCCCCCGTCCGTCGGCTGCGACGAGAACCACGACGGCGACACCACCGACGCGATCCTGCGCGTCTTCCAGCTCGGCGGCGGCGAGCTGACGGTCCCGCCGGTCCAGGTGGCCGACGCGGCGCTCGAGGTGAACCAGCGGAGCCTCGCGATCTCGAACGGCCGGGTCTTCTTCCGGGCGAGCGAGGCCGGGCGCGCGAAGCATCGCATCGTGCGTGCGAGCGTCAGCTCGACGGGCGGCGACATCGACGGCTTCGTACAGACGAGCTCGTTCGACGCCCCGCCGCGGGGTCCGGGCTTGTCGGCCACCGGCCGGTTCGTCACCTTCAACAGCGTCGCCAACGATCTCGGCCCCGGCGCCGGCTTCGGGCGGCAGGTCTACGTCCGCGACCGCGACACGGACGCAAACGGCGTCTTCGACGAGCCGGGCGGCGTCGCCACCGAGCTCGTAAGCCGGGACACCGGCGCCGGCGGCGCCGTCGCGAACAGCGGTTCCGACGAGCAGGCCATCTCCGCCTCTGGGCGCTACGTCGCGTTCGTGACCGGGGCGAGCAACTTGACGGGCGCCGGCGGTGCCCTGTGCGACGCCGGGCCGGCCAACCCCTGCTACGACGTCATGATTCGAGACCGGACGGCGCAGACGATCGAGCGGCTGAGCGTGAACACGACGGGAGGCGCGGCCGACGGCAGCAGCTTCCGCCCGAGCCTCACGCCCGACGGTCGCTTCGTGGCGTTCGACAGCGAAGCGACCAATCTCGTAGCGAACGACCTGGACGGTCTCCGGGACATCTTCGTTCGCGACCGCTGCGTGTCGGAGGGCGTGCCCGTGACCGACCCGCCGTGCACGCCGCACACGGTCCGGGTGAGCCTGCAGAACGACGGAACCGAGTTCACCCACATCAACAGCTGGGCCGCCATCTCCGACGACGGGCGCTTCGTCGCCTTCGAAAACGGCGCGGTGTGGGTCCACGACCGCGACACGGACGGGAACGGCATCTTCGACGAGCCCGGCGGCACCGGCACGGAGGCGGTCAGCATCGCATCCAACGGCACTCCCCAGTTCGGGCAGGCCGCGTCGATCTCGGGCGACGGTCGGTTCATCGCCTTCGACACCAGCGGCATGCTCCTCCCCGCCGACGGCGACTTCTTCGACGACGTCTACGTGTACGACCGCGTCCGGAAGGTCATGGAGCTGGTGAGCGTCACTTCCGACGGCACGCACCAGGACGAGCAGAGCTTCTACCCCTTCATCTCGCGAAGCGGACGGTTCGTCACCTTCCTCAGCTGGGCATCGAACTTCGCGCCGGGGGAGGTCACCCCCTGCTCGAACCCGCTGGTGCACGACTGTCAGGACCTCTTCATCCACGACCGCGTGGCGCGCACCACGCGGCGGCTCACCAACTCGATGGGGGGCACGGACGGTGGGGCCCAGACCAGCGGCGCGAGCATCTCCGCCGACGAACGCTCGGTTCTCTTCGAGACCCTGTCGTCGACCCTGGTGTCGGGTGACGCCAACGCCGTGCTCGACGCCTACATCGCGGACGTCGACCCGACGGACGCGGGCGCCGACCTGACCGGCGACGGCCTCCTCGACGATACCGTGCTCGGGGTCCTCGACACCGCGGTGAGCGGCCCGCCCACCTACCTCTGCCCCGCGACGACGGTGGCCGTGGCGGCGGGCCGTACGGCCTTCCTCCGCCCCGAGGGCAGCGGCGCGACGTCGAGCCTGCCCCATTGCCAGCCCGCCGGCAACGGTCCCTTCAACGACGACGGCGACACCAGCGACACGGTCGTCCACCTCTGGCGCGGCAGCGGCGACACCGAGAACCTCCACTGCGCCGCGACCGACGTGGTCATGTCCGCGGACCTGGTGGTCGCGCTCGTCGACGAGCGCGCGCAGGGCGACGGCTCACTCAACCCTCCCGACACCGATTCCGACGACCGCGTCGTGAAGGTCTACAAGCTGACCGACCCGACGCCGATGACCTGCGGCGACTGGCAGAACACGCAGCAAGCGGCCGACACGGTGCAGATCTGCGGCAACGTCGTCGCCTTCCTGACCCCCGAGACGGCCCAGGGCAAGGACCTGAACATGGACGGGGACTTCCACGACCGCGTGCTCCAGATCTGGAACCCGGCCGGGGCGGGCACGCTGATCAACACGAAGCAGGCGGCGGTCGAGTTCGTCTGCAACGGCTCCGTCATCGCCTTCCGGACCCACGAAGCGGACCAGGGCACCGCGCCGAACGGCTTGAACGGCCCGGTCGACACCGACCAGGCGGACGACGTGCTCCAGGCGTACGACCTCGCCAACGCCGGCTGCCTCGACGGCACGGCACCGCTCGCGACCTGCGTGGTGAACAGCTTCCGCGCCGTGACGCCCTGCCGGCTCGAGGCCTGCGACCCGCGCGCGCCGTACCGCGTCGGCCACCGCTCGGTGAAGTTCTTGACCCGCGAGTGCCAGCAGGGCGGGGGCGTGACGGACCTCCTCTGCCCCACGGGAGGCACCGACCTGAACACGGACGGGGACGCGGACGACCTCGTCATCGAGGTCCTGGACCTCGACACGGGCAAGGTCACGACCCTCGGCACCAGCGACGAGGGCAACGACGATCCGCTGCACGGCGGCGACGTGGGCGGCGGCGGGGGCGAAGGCACGGTGTACCCGTCGACCGGCCGCTGCGTGGAGACGCTCGGCGGAAGCTGCATGACCTACCCCGACTGCGGGCGGCCGGACGCCTTCTGCGGCACGGATCACGTCTGCAAGAAGGAGCAGGGCACCTGCGCGAAGGACACCGACTGCCCGCCGGGCCTGGTGTGCGACAAGACCGAGCACATCGTCCCGGCAAGCGCCGACGCCGACGGCGACGGCGTCCCCGACCACCTCGACAACTGCCCGCACAAGCCGAACGGCGACCAGGCCGACGACGACCACGACGGTGTCGGCAACGCCTGCGACCTCGCCACCTGTGGCAACAACGTGAAGCAGTACGACGAGGAGTGCGACGGGACGGACGCCGGCGCGTGCGTCGGCGGCTGCCAGGCGAACTGCACCTGCGCCGCGTGCCCCACGGTGATGGACGCGCACGCGGTGGTCCAGATCACGACCGCCAAGGAGGCCGGCAAGCTGACGGCCCGGATGACGATCGCGCTCGTCGACTACAACGGAGAGCCGGTCCGCGTGCGGCTCGACGACGGCGACCCGACGCCCATCGCGCTGCGCAACGTCGGCCCGCTGCCACCCAAGGGCACGTCAGACAAGGTATGGCTGTTCAAGGACAAGGCGAACGGCCTCCAGAAGGTGCAGCTCAGCCGCGGCTTGACCTCGGGAAGCTTCGGCTTGACGCTCACCGCGAAGAATTGGTTCACGGCGGCGGCCGCGAACCAGCCGGCCGGGAGCACCAGGCTCACCGTGACGATCGGCGGCAAGTGCTTCAGCCACGTGGTGACGAAGAAGGTCCAGTAGGTCCGTGGCCTACGCCGGCCGCGCCGCGAACGCATCGCGCAGCATGGTCTTCTCGAAGCCCGCCGTCTGCTCGCCCGTCACCGCGTAGCGGTAGAGCCCGGCCACGAAGATGCCGCGCAGGGTGGCGGCGACGGTCGCGGCCACGATCATGGCGAGCACGCCGGCCACGCCGAGCGTGACGCGCAACGTCATGGGGTGGGCCGTGCCGAGGATGGCGGCGGCCACCAGCCCGATACCGGGCAATTGCATCACGAGCGACACGGCTCCCAGCCCCACGTCCCCGCCCATGACCTCGCCCCAGCGCTCCCGCATGACGGCCGCCGAACGCCGGAATGCGTCCAGCGGGCCGAGTTGCTCGACGAGGAGGACGGGGACGACGAAGAACGTCGCCACGTTCCAGCCGACGCCGATGATGGCGACGACGATCCTGCCGAGCAGGTGGACGCGCTCCTCGAGCACCCGGAGCGCCCAGCCGACGGTGCCGGCGAACAGCGCCCAGGCGGCGATCTGCGGCAAGCGCGCCCAGGCAGCGCTCAGCCCCTGCCCGACGGTCGGCCGCTCGCCGGCGAACTGCATGAACGCGCACGTCGTGAGCCCGGCGTTGAAGAAGATCATCACGAAGTTGTTGGCGACGAAGGCCAGGTAGAGCGTCAGCAGCCGCCCATGGCCCTGGTCGAGGAGGTGCCCGCGCACCGGCACGTAGCCGCTGCGCGCGAGCGGTAGCAGGAAGAGGGCGGTGACGACCGTGCAGGCGAGCGCGCTCATGATCGGGAACACGACCAGCGCCTTGTCCTGCCGCAGCACGTTCCAGCTGCTCCGGGCGACCGCACAACCGTTCGAGAATCGCGAGAACATGCGGGGAACCTCCAGGGCCGATGATTGCGCGCGCCGTGCCCAATGCCAAACCGCGACGCGCAAGCGTTCCGCACAGCGCCGCCGGCCCGTGGACACGCTCCCGCCCGGCGGAGTAGACGTGGGCCGATGCCGGGGGCCGGCGAGTTCGTCGAGGACCTGCGGGCGCTGATCGACGCTCGCCGCGCGTTCGGCCGCCATCCGCTCTGGCTCCGCATCGCCGAGGGGCGCGCCCCGCGCTCCGCGCTCGGTCCCTTCGCCGTGCAGTTCTTCCTCCAGGTGCGCGAGTTCCCGCGCGCCGTGAGCGCACTGCATTCGAGCTGTCCGGATGCGCGGGAGCGGATCGAGCTGGCGGAGAGTCTCTACGAGGAGGAGACGGGGCGCATCTCCGGCTGCAACGTCTCGCACCCCGAGCTGTTCATCCGCTTCGGCGAAGGGGTGGGCGTGCCGCGCGACGCGATGGTGCGCGGCGAGCCGCTCCCCGCGACCGCGGCCCTCATCGACTGGTTCGAGCGCTCGACGAAGGAGCACCCGTTCATCGAGGGGGCCGCCGCGACGAACCTCGCCGCGGAAGGGCAGGTGCCGGGCGCGTTCGACCCCTTCGCGCGCGCGCTCGAGCGACACTACGGGTGCACGCGCGAGCAGGTCGCCTTCTGGGACGTGCACGAGCAGGCCGATCGCGAGCACAGCGCCGTCGGCGACCACATCGTCATCCGTCTGGCGACGACGCCGGCGCTCCAGGCGGGTGTGCGGCGCGCCGTCGCGCGCTCGCTCGACCTCTGGTGGCAGTTCTTCGACGGCATCGCAGCCGCCGTCGACGCCGGCTGACGGGGCGCGGCCCGCGGCCCGAGATCGCTCGGCCGCACCCCTCCGCTCGCTCCGAGACCTCGGGGACCTCTTCGCCGATACGCCCGCCTGACGCAGGGCGGTCAAGGCAGCGCCGGAGCGGTGTGTCCTCGACGGGTCCCCCCACGGGCACCCGTCTCCTGGCCTCTCCCAGCGCCGCCCGTGGGGAGCGCTCATCTTTTCCTTGACGGAGCCCTTGCCCGCGGCGTAGTTGGGTTTGCTCGCAGCGGTGGTCGCTCATGTTTCCTCCGCCCCCCATCGCGCTGCCAGCCGACTTCAGCTACACGAAACGCGACTTTGATCGGAGCAAGCGCCGGGTTCGCGGCCGCCGGCCGGGGGCTCGAAGGCGCAGGCTGACGCAAGATGCCATTCAAGATAGAGGTTGACGATGAACGCGACGGTATACCTGGCCGATCTGCGCTACAACTACACTGGGTTTCTCGCCAACGATTGTATGCCGCTGGGCGTGGGCTACATGAAGGCGGTCATGGATCGCGACCTGCCGGAAGTCCGCTCGCGCCTTTTCGCCTACCCCGACAACCTCTGGGAAGCGCTCCAGGCGGAACCGCCGGACGTCCTGATGCTGAGCAACTATGTCTGGAATGAGGCCCTGAGCTATCACTTTGCCCATCTGGCCAAGCGAATCCGCCCGGACATGCTGGTGGTCATGGGCGGGCCCAACATTTCCCTGGAGCCCGAACGCCAGCTGGAATATCTCCGGCAGCGCCCGGCTCTCGATCTCTACGCGCTGGGCGAGGGCGATTTTCTGGCCACGGAAGTGGTCCAGCACTTTTTGGATGCCGACAAGAGCCTGCCGCGTTTCCAGGAGCGCAACGTCCCTTCGGCCGTGTACCGGAGGTCGAACGGCGAAGTGGGCCTGCAGACGTCCTGGGATCGGCGGAAGGAGATCGACGAGATCCCGTCCCCTTGGCTCACCGGTGTGCTGGACGAGTTCTTCGACGGCAAGCTCGCGCCGTTGATGGAGACGAATCGCGGGTGTCCGTTCACCTGCACGTTCTGCGTCCAGGGTGTCAGTTGGTACACCAAGGTTCACAACTTCACCAAGGAGCGCATTCGCGAAGAGATCGAGTACGTCGCCCGAAAAATCCACACGGTCTGTCCCTCCATGGGCACCCTGCGGATCGCCGACTCCAACTACGGCATGTTCGAACGCGACATCGAGATCTCGGGGTACCTGGGCGAGACGCAGAAGACGTACGGCTGGCCCAAGTACATTGACGCCACCACCGGCAAGAACCGGCCCGAGCGCATCATCCAGTCGGTGGAGAAGGCCGGCGGCGCGCTGGTGGTCTACCAGGCGGTCCAGTCCTTGGACGACAACGTGCTGCGCAACGTGAAGCGCTCCACCATCAAGCTGGAGGCGTACGAACAGATCCTGATGCACGTCCGCGGGCGCGGCCTGCGCTCCAATTCCGACCTCATCCTCGGGCTGCCGGGCGAGTCTCTCGAGACCCACGTGTCCGGAATCCGCAAGCTGCTGGACAGCGGCGTGAGCCAGGTGACCAACTTCCAGTTGATGATGTTGAAAGGCTCGGAGCTGGAGACCCTGCAAACCCGCGAGCAGTACTCCTTCCAGACCCGTTTCCGGGTGCTGCCCAAGAACTTCGGAATCTATGGCCACGAGAAGGTCTTCGATGTCGAGGAGATCGTGGTGTCGACCGACACGATGTCCTTCGACGACTACCTCCAGGCCCGCAAGTACGCGCTCGTCAGCGTGGCCTTCTGGCACAACAACGACCTCGATGCGGCCCTGGATTTCGCCCGGACTCTGGGCATGAAGCGCTCCGAATGGCTGGACCGGACGTTGCAGGCCATGGAGAAACCCGAGAGTCCGTTGCGCGGCTTCCTCGACAACTTCGTCTTCGAGACCAGGAACGAGCTGTTCCCCACCCGGGAAGCGTGCATCGAGTTCTACAGCCAGGAAGAGAACTTCCGGGGCCTGCTGGCCGGCGGTATCGGCGAGAACCTCATGCACAAGCACAACGCGCTGGCCACGTTCCACGTCTGGCCGGCCATCTGCCAGACCGGCATGGACGTGATCCGGCAATTGCTGACCGAGCAGGGAGCGGACCGCGAGATCCCCGACTTCCACGAGTTCTGGGTCGAGTTCAGCCGCTTCATAGAACTGCGGCATGCCTGGGGCCCTACCGAGGAGCGCATCCTCAGCTCCGCGCGGGCCAAGCTGCGCTACGATTTTTCGCGTTGGCTGGCGGACGGTTCTCCCAAGGATCCCTCCCCGTACCGACTGCCGGCGGCCGAGGAGTTCGAGTTCCGCTTGACCCGGGAAGGTGAGGAAGGACTTCGCTCCGCGCTGGGAGTCTGGACCACCGACCTCAAGGGACTGACCAAGATGGTGACCCGAATGAAGGTGGCCTGGCAGCAGCGGGAATGCCGTCCGGACGGCCAGTGGGCGATGGCCGGCTGACGCGGCCGCCTACTCGAAGACGATCACGCTGCGCGCCGCCGTCGCTTGCCGTATCGCCTCGAACGCGTCGTTGACGCGCTCGAGCGGCAGGCGGGCCGAGATCATCTCGTCGAGCAGGAGCTGGCCGCTCCGATAGAGCTCGACGTAGCGGGGTATGTCGGTGCGGAAGCGGTTGGAGCCCATCATGCAGCCGAGGATCGTCTTCTCGCGCAGCACGATGTCGGCGCCCGGCAGCTCGACGTTCGTGCCCATCGGGACGACGCCGATCATGACGACCGTGCCCCCCTTGCGCGTCATGCGCACCGCCTGGCGGACCGTCGGCGGGGTGCCGATCGCCTCGAAGGCGTAGTCGACGCCGCCCGCGGTCAGCTCGACGACCGCCGGCACGGGGTTCCCCTCCGCGGCGTTCACCACGTCGGTCGCGCCGAGGCGGGCCGCCAGCTCGAGCTTCCACGGCACGGTGTCGATGGCGACGATGCGCCCGGCGCCCGCGACGCGACAGCCCTGCACGACCGAGAGCCCGATGCCGCCGCAGCCGATGACGGCGGCCGTCTCCCCCGCGCGCACGCGCGCGCGGTTGAAGACGGCGCCGAGGCCGGTGGTGACCCCGCAGCCGATCAACGCGACGCGGTCGAGCGGCACGTCGGGACGGATGCGCACGAGCGCGTTCTCGTGCACCAGCATGCGCTCGGCGAAGGCGCTCAGGTTCGCGAACTGGGCGATCGGCTCGCCGTCCTTCGCGAGACGCGACGGCTCGTCCGGCCGGCGCGTCGTGGCGGCGCCGTCGCAGAGGTTCGGGCGTCCGGCGACGCAGTATTCGCACGTGCCGCAGAACGCCGACAGGCAGCCGATCACGTGGTCGCCGGGCGCGACGTGCCGCACCTCGGCACCGACCGCCTCGACGATTCCCGCCGGCTCGTGCCCGAGGACGGTCGGGAGCGGGCTCGGGAGCGCGCCTTCGAGGACGTGCAGGTCGCTGTGGCAGACCCCCGTGGCGACGGTCCGGACGAGCACCTCGCGCGGTCCGGGCGCGTCGATCCCGACCTCCTCGATCGCGAGGGGCTCGCGCAGCGCGCGCATGACGGCGGCCTTCATGTGGACCTCCAGGTGAGCGGCAGCGCCTCGAGCCCGCGGAGGAAGATCATCGGCTTCCAGCGCGGCTCGGCGGCCGCGAGCGCGAGGTCGGGCAGCCGCCGGAAGACGGCGTCGAGCACGAGGCGCGCTTCGAGGCGCGCGAGCCACGCGCCGAGGCAGTAGTGGATGCCCGCGCCGAAGGCCACGTGGCGCTCGGGCTGCCGGCGCACGTCGAACGTGTCGGGGTCGGGGAACTGCCGCGGGTCGCGGTTGGCGGACGCCATGAACGGGACGACCATGTCGCCGCGGCGGATCGTCCGGCCGTGCCAGGGGACGTCCTCGGTCGCCACCTTCACGGTGGCGGGTACGGGCCCGTCGTAGCGGAGGCACTCCTCGACGGCGCCGTGGAGGAGCGAGGGGTCGGCGCGCAGGAGACTCGCCTGCGCGGGGTGGCGCAGCAGGTGGAAGAGGCCGTTGCCGAGCAGGTTGGTCGTCGTCTCGTGCCCGGCGAAGAGGAGCAGGATGCAGTTCGCCACCACCTCGTCGTGGGTCAGGCGGTCTCCTTCGAGCTCCGCGCGGAGCATGAGGCTCATCAGGTCTTCGCGCGGCTGGCGCTCGCGCTCGCGCAGCAGCGCGTGGAAGTAGTCGACCAGCGCGCCGACGCCAGCGCTCGCCTCGCCGAAGTTGTCGCGCTCGTCGACCGCGCCGCCGAGGTACGCCGCGAGGCGATCGGACCACGCCTTGATCCGCTCGAGGTCTTCCTCCGGCGCCCCCATGAGGCCGGCGATCACGGTCGCGGGCAGGGGGAAGGCGAGCTCCCGGATGAAGTCCATCGCGCCACGCGCGACGACGCGGTCGAGGAGCGAGTCCACCGTCCGCTGGATGCGGTCGCGGCTCGTCTCGAGGTGCTTCGGCGTGAACGAGCTCTGGAGGAGCCCGCGCAGCCGGTCGTGGTCGGGTGGGTCCCGGAACACGAGCCAGTGTCCCAGGACGTCGGAGACGGCCCGCACCGCGGGGCGGTTGCTCGCGTAGCGCTCGTCGATCTTGCGGAAGCGATCGGAGGAGAACGCCTCGGAACGGTCGAAGACCGCGACCACGTCCGCGTAGCGGGTGACCACCCAGGCGTTGAGGCTCGCGCTCCAGTGCAGCGGGTCGTGGTCGCGGAGCCGGGCGTAGAGGGGGAACGGGTCCTGGACGTTGCGCGAGGACTTGAGGTCGAGATCCTGCACCGCCGCGATTCTAGACTGGGCGCCGGGCGGTTTGCACTAGTCCCGCGCTTCTTGCAGAAGAGACGCGGATGGCGGACCAGCTCGCCGAAGCCGTCCGGCACGACCTCGCGGAGATCGAAGCGCGCGGCTTCGTGGTGATCGAGCGTCTGCTCGGGGACGACGTGCTGGGCGAGGTCCGCGCAGCCCTGGCGCCGCACCTGGGCGGCAAGCACTTCGGGCGCAACGACTTCGAGGGCTTCCGCACCGAGCGCGTCTACAGCCTCCCCGCGCTCGGGAAGGTCTTCTCCGACCTCGTCGAGCACCCGCGCATGCTCGCCGTGTGCGACGCGCTGCTGTCACCCAACTACCTCCTCACCGCCGCCCAGGCGATCAACATCCACCCGGGCGAGAACCCCCAATCGTTCCACTTCGACGACGGCTTCTACCAGGCCCGCCGTCCCCGGCCCGCGATCAGCATCAGCACCATCTGGGCCGTGGACCCCTTCACGGAGGAGAACGGCGGCACGCAGGTGATCCCGGGCAGCCACCGTTGGGCCGACGACGTACCCGCCGAGGCCGTGTCCGCGATCGACTTCGAGCAGACCATGGCCTACGGCCGCGGCACGGCGGAGCCGACGTCGGAGGTCATGCGGCGACGCCCGGACGAGCCGCGCGCGGCGGCGGTACGCGTCGAGACCGTCGCCATGCCGCCGGGCTCGGTCATCGTCTTCCTCGGCACGCTCTGGCACCGCGGCGGCGCCAACCAAGGCTCGACGTCGCGGCTCGCGCTCTCCACCCAGTACTGCGAGCCGTGGGCGCGCCAGCAGGAGAACTTCTTCCTGTCGGTCCCGCGCGAGGTCGCGCGCGGACTCCCGACCCGCGTCCAGGAGCTGCTCGGCTACAGCATCCACCCGCCGTTCATGGGGCACGCCGCGGGACTTCACCCGCGGCGTCACCTGTTCGATTCGTGACTCCGCCGAGGCGGCCCCGCACGCAGACGCCCGCGAACGTCGGTTAGTCGGCGACGGTGAGCTCGGCGGCACCCGGCGTACCTCGGACCGCGGCGCGGAGCGGCACGCAGCGGAGCGTCACCGCGGCGCCGAGCAGCAGCGCGAGCGTGAACGCCTCGAACGCGCTCGTGTAGCTGCCCGTCAGGTCGAAGATCCGGCCCGCCGCCACCGGCCCGCAGGCGGCGCCGAGGACGTTGAACAAGCCGACCAGGCCCGACAGCGAGCCGAACCGGCGCAGCCCGAGCGACTCCGCCATGATCAGCGGCACGAGCGTCAGCGGGGCGCCGATCGTGAGCCCGTAGAAGAGCAGGAACCCCGCCGCGCCGACGGGGCTCGCGGCGAACAGCAGGCTCAGCGTTCCCGCGGCGCAGAGCAGGAAGTTGAGAACGAGCGCCGGTCGTGCGCCGATGCGATCCGCCAGCGTGCCCATGACGAGCTTGCCGACTCCCGCGACCCCGAGCACGAGGCTCATGAACAGGGCGGCGCGTGCGGCGCCGTAGCCGGCGCCGATGAAGTGCGGGATCGCGTGCAGATTGGTCCCGCTCGCGGCCAGCGCATAGAAGAACTGCGCCAGCCCGACCAGCCAGAACGAGCGCGCGCGGAGCGCGTCCGACACCTCCAGCCCGGGCAGGGCGCGGGCCGACTCCGCCACCGTCGCCTCGCCGCTCGGACGGGTGCGCACGGTGGCGGCGACGAGCGGCACGATCAGGACGAAGATCGGGAGGGCGAGCGCGAGGTACCCTTCCCGCCAGCTGCCGTGCCGGATGGCGCGGTCGGCCACCAGCGTCATCGCCATGCCGCCCAGCGACGTGCCCGACATCGCGATGCCGAGGGCGAGCCCGCGGTTGGCGCCGAACCAGTTCGCGACCACGAGGGAGACGGGGAGCAGCGTCGCGGCGCCGAGCCCCACGCCGATGAGCGAGTAGGCGACGACCATCGACCCGAATCCGCCGGCGCGGCTCGCCACCACGAAGCCGATCCCGGCGACGACGGCGCCCACGACGATCACCATCCGGGCCTCGACCCGATCGAGCAGCCAGCCGACGAAGGGGACGACGAAGCCCGCCGCCAGTGCCACGGTCGTCTGCAGCAGCGACACCTTCGCGCGGCTCCATCCGAACTGGTCCAGCAACGGGGTGAAGAAGACGCCGGCGGTGTTGTAGCCCGACCCGAAGACGAAGAAGTTCGTCGCCAGGAGGCTACCGACGACGGTCCAGGCTTGACGCTCGCCGCGGGTCACGGCGGCCCCCTCAGACCACGCCGCACGGCCGGACGGCAAGGCGTCCCGCGTCGCTCGACCCGATGACCCTCGTCAACCCGTGGACACCTCCGCGGCGTCGGGTCTAGACTTCGTCCCCCATGGCGCGCCGTGCGGCATCCGGAGCGAGCCGATGGTCGGCGGGCAACTCCTACCGCCACGAAGCGCTCCAGCGCGTCACCAGTCGCGTCCCGGTCGCGTTCGCGCTTCTCGCGGCGTGTGCCGCGATGTCGACCTTCTTCGAGATCGCGCGCTTTCCGGAGCGTCGCACCGCGATCCTCCTCCTCGACGGCGTCCTGCTCGCCGTCGTCGCCGCCGGCCTCGCCTGGGTGCGGGTGCGACCGGCGTCGAGCGTGCGGGTCATGATCTGGTCCACCAACGTGTTCGGCGTCCTGCTGAACGCGTATCACGCCGCGGTCAATGCCGAGGTCGCGATGTGCATCTGGAGCCTGACGGGGCTGCTCGCGTCCGCGGCGGTGATCCTGCCCTGGGGCTGGCGCGCGCAGGCGCTCGCCTCCGTCGGGGCCGTGCTCAGCTACCCGCTCATGCTGCGCACCGATCCCCTCCTGCTCGGCTGGGAGGCTGGCGCGGTGTACCTCGCGATGGTGGTCGGGCTGGGCGTCTTCGGCGCCGGCCTCATCGACGAGTATCTGGCGACGCTCCGGGAGCGCGAGGCGCGGTTGCGGAGCTACTTCGATCTCTCGCTGGTCGGTACCGCCATCCTGTCCTTCGACCTCGAATGGATCGAGGTCAACGAGGAGTTCTGCCGGATCCTCGGCTGCCCGCGCGACGAGCTGCTGGGGCGCGCATGGACCGACCTGGTCGCGCCCGCCGATCGCGCGGCCGACCGTGAATGCTTCGCGAGCGTGTTGTCCGGTGCCGAGCCGGACCGTGCGTGGGAGGGCCGGTTCGTCCGTCGGGACGGCGAGGTGATCCACGGGATCATCTCGGTGCGCGGTCTGCCGGGCCGGCTCGGTATCGCCGACCATCTGCTGGTGGTCGTGCAGGACGTCACCCAGCGACGGCGCGTCGAGCAGGAGCGCGAGCGGCTCCTCGCTCGCGAGCAGCTCGCGCGCCAGGAAGCCGAGGCGGGGAGCCGCGCCAAGGACGACTTCCTGGCGGTCGTCTCCCACGAGCTGCGCTCGCCGCTCGCGGCCATCCTCGGATGGGCGCCGCTGTTGCGCGGCGGCATGCTCGAGCCGCAGCGGACGTAGTACGCCCTCGAGGCGATCGAGCACAACGGCCGCTCGCTGGCCGGGCTCATCGACGACCTCCTCGACGCCTCCCGCATGATCGCGGGCAAGGTCCGCTTGAACCTGCAACCGGTGGAAGTCGGCGCGGTGGTCGAGCGCGCCGTCGAGTCGGTCCGCGCGGTGAGCGTCGAGAAGGGCATCGTCCTCACGACGGAGATCGGCAGCGGCGAAGCCTGCGTCTCGGCCGACCCGAAGCGACTCGAGCAGATCGTCTGGAACCTCGTCGCCAACGCCATCGAGTTCACCGACCGGGGTGGCCGCGTGGACGTGGCGGTGGGCCGGTCCGCGGGGGGGGTCGAGATCCGCGTGCGCGACACCGGCATCGGCATCGCGCCCGGGCTGCTGCCGCGTGTCTTCGACCGCTTCTGGCAAGCAGACGCCTCGACCTCGCGCCGGCATGGCGGTCTCGGCCTCGGCCTCTCGATCGTGCGCCACCTCGCGGAGCTCCACGGCGGCAGCGTGTCCGCCGCGAGCGCGGGGCAGGGGCGGGGCGCGACCTTCACGGTCCGGCTGCCGGTGACGGTCTCGCCCCGACGCGCGGCCGGGCGACCCGCCGCCCGACCCGACCCGCCGACCCCGTCGCTCCGGGGCCTGCGCGCCCTGGTGGTCGACGACGAGCAGCACTCGAGCGAGCTCGTGCGGCTCGCGCTGGAGCACCACGGGATCGAGGTGAGGACCGCGACCTCCGCCCCGGAGGCCTTCGCGTTGCTCGAGGGCTGGGCGCCGAACGTCCTCGTCTCCGACATCGCCATGCCGATCGAGGACGGCTGCTCGCTCATCCGCCGGGTGCGCGCGCGCGAGGCCTCGCGCGGCGGCCGCGTCCCCGCGCTCGCGCTCACGGTACTGGCGCGTGCCGAGGATCGCTCACGCGCCCTGGCGGCGGGCTTCGACGGCTATCTCGCGAAGCCCGTCGACGAAGCGCAGCTCCTGGCCGCGATCTCGCGCGTGGCCGCCGTTCCGCCGTCTCCGGGCGCGGCCTGATCTCTGGAGAAGCGGGACGGACGCGGCACGCCGTGCGGCGCGCCGCGTCCGTCGCTCAGTTGGCTACGGGCAGGGGCACTCGAGCGTGATCCCCTTGTCCGTCTTGATCGAGTCGGCGCAGAAGCTGCCGAAGAGGTGCGACCCGCGGCCGAAGCTGATCTGGGCCGAGGGCGCGGTGATGAAGGCGTGGACCTCGGCCTTCTGCGACACGCGCACCCTCCCGCCCGCGACGTTGAGGGTGATGGGCAGGGGCCCCACGATGGAGCTGCTGCCGATGACGACGTCGTCGGCGACGTTGACGGTGGTCGGCCCCGTCGGGGTGATGGTCGCGTTCCGTGCGGTGTTGAGGTGGCAGAAGGAGAACGTGCCGGGGGCCAGGATCAGAGTGCCGCCGCTGGACACCAGGAGGTCCCCGTAGGTTCCAGGCGCAAGCGGGCCGCTCGTGGCGCCCCCGTCGACGTGCACCGACGGGCCGCCGCACACGATCGGCGGGAGCGAGCAGAACGGGTCGATGACCGGCAGGGTGGGCGTTCCGGTCCCGTTCCGCACGGTGACGCCGGCGCCCATCTTGATGGTGTTGGCGAGGACTTGCGAGACGTTGGCGCCCATGCCGAGGGCGATCGAGTCGCCGCAGACGAAGGTCCCGTCGGGCATGAAGGTATTGTGGGAGAGGCGGAGCGTGCCACCCACGTCGTTGGCGCAGATGTCGTCGAGGATCGTGGCGCCGTTGTTCACCACACCGCCGATGCGGGTGAGGAACGGGACGTCGGGGCACGGGCACTTCGGCAGCGTGGTCGTGGTGGTGGTGGTCGTGGTCGTCGTCGTGGTGTGCGTCGTGGTGGTCGGCTTCGTGGTAGTGGTCGTGCTGGTGGTCGTCGTGTGCGTCGTGGTCGTGGTTGGGACCGTCGTGGTGGTGGTCGTGTTGCCGCAGCCGTCGAGCAGGAATTTGATGTGGTCGAAGATGTTCTGCGACGAATCGACGTGGAGCATGAAGTTGCCGGCCACCGGGAAGATGATGGTCGCGCCGCCGATGCCGCTGATCGTGACCAGGTAGTCGTCGGTGGTGGTCGGCAGGCTCACCGAGTAGGCACCGAAAGCGTCCGTCGTGTCGGTGAACATGGTTGCGGCGTTGTTCTTCGACGAAACCTTCACCGTGACGCCGCTCTTGGGCGTGTCGTCGAAGCTGAACTGACCGTCGTGGTCCGCGTCGCAGAGGACCTTGCCGGCGATGTGCCAGGCGTGTGCCGCGGGAGTGACGACGAGGAAGGCCGCGAGCACGCCACCGACGACGAAAACCTTCATCATCATGGGCAGCTTGTATGTCGGTTGGGTATGCCGTCGTCAAGGTAAATCATGCGGTATCTCGGAGGTGGGAACCGCGGGGACCGCGCACTTGCGATGTCCGCGCGGGTCGGCTTGCACCGGCGCAAGGAACGCGGTGGGTCAGCCTGGCGAAGTTGCGATGAGCATGGACGCCGTGCATGACACCCGGCCGCGCGCGTGGCATCATGGTCGGCGAGCGAAGGGCGCGCGCCGGTAGCCGCCACGGGCGGCATGAACCGGCGCCGGAGTGGAGGTCGGGATGAGGACGAGGTGGGTTGCCGCGCTATCCGTCGGGCTCGGGGTCGTGCTGTGTGCCGCCGAAGCGCCCGCCGTCGGTCCGTCGCACGATCTGAAGGACTACGTCTTGCTGGGAATCCAGCGGGTCAAGCTCAAGGATCAGTCCTCCGTCTCCTCGGGCGACGTCGGCACGAACGAGCCCGCCAGTCGCGGGCTCGGCGTCTTCGGCCTCCAGTTCGGCGGCGGCGTCGTGCTGGCCGACGGGACGACGGCGGCCGGCGACGTCTGCGTGGCGGGCGGGGCGTCGGTCTTCAACCTGTACACCAACCACCTCCTCTCGCCGCCGTCGATCGTCGACATCCGGGGGAGCGGCCCCACGCCGACGTCGTTCCCGCTGATCTCGCCGCTCCCGTCCCTGCCGAGCTTCGCCCCGGGGAGCACGCGGATCCTCGTCCGCGGCGGGCAGATGCTCTCCCTGCCGCCCGGCGCGTACGGCGACGTGATCTTGCAGAACGGCGCGCAGCTCGACTTGACCGGCGGCCTCTATCGGCTGCGCAGCCTCCAGACCGGCAAGCAGTGCAAGGTCCTGGTGCACGGGCCGTCCACCCTCGACGTCGCGGGCGTGCTGCGCGTCTCGAACCAGTCGTTCATGGGGCCGGCCGACAACACCCTGGGGCCGAAGGACGTGATCGTGAACGTCGGCGGGACGCTGGTGCGCTGGGGGCCCGACGCGAAGGCGGCGATGTACCTGCTCGCGCCCAACGCGTCGATGCTGTGCGGGCGGAACTTCGACGGCACAGGCCAGTTCGTCGCCAAGAACATCAACACCGACCACACGACGCACTTCGGCCACCCCGTGTGCGGCGACGGCGTCGTCGACCCGGGCGAGCAGTGCGATCCGCCGTCGCCGGGCGTCTGCGACCCGAGCTGCCACCTCGTCGGCGCGACGACGACCACCACCACGACCACGACGACCACGACCACCGCGACTACGACCACGACCACGACGACCATTACCACCACGACCGCCACCGACACCTCGACCACCACGACGGAGACCACCACCACGACCGCCACGCTCCCGACGTCGACGACGACCGACTTCCCGACCACCACCGACACCACGACCACCACCATGCCGGTCGCGCTCTGCGGCAACGGGAAGGTCGAACCGGGCGAGGAGTGCGATCCGCCGAACAGCGTCTGCCCGGGTCAGGGTCAGCCGGACGGCGTGTGCCAGTCCGACTGCACCTGCTTCTTCTCCTCGTGAGCGCGGATGACGCGGGCGCTTGACGCCCACCGCCCGCCGCGCTGTATGGCTCGCGTCGTGCGGCGGGCGGGAGCCATGGCGCTTCTTCTGGTGCTGGCACTGCCGCGCGGCGCGCGCGCGGGGACGGCCGACGCGGGCGATCCGATCCCGGTCCTCGGCGGGCAGCGGATCCTCTCCCCGGGCCCGCGCGGGCTGGGCTACGCCGGCCTCGCCGCCGACCCGAGCTCGATCGGCAACTTCCAGGGCGTCGTCACGCTCGCGTACCTCCGCGGCAAGGCGCGCGACGCGGCCGGCCGCCGCTGGACGATGGAGAACGACATCCGCGTCTTCCAGGGCGAGTACGTCTCCGCCGACGGGATGCACCGGCAGGGGACGTTCGCCTTTCTCTGAATCGATCTGTTCGAGCCCGGTACGGGCTCGCGGGGGCACGACTTCACGGGCGGGATCTCGCGGGCGGGCCTGGTGTGGACCGTGCGCCTGCCCGACGCCGCGGTGAGCGTCGACTCGACCGGCGCCGTCGTCGGCGTCGACGCACGCGGCGTGCCGGTCGTGGACGCCCGGCCGGAGGGCGAGGTCCCGGCGACGGTCGACGTTCGCATGACCTGGAAGGGCAACGGCCGCCACCGGCGCGTGCGCACCTCCGTGCCGGCGTTCGAGGGGCAGCTCTTCCGGCGGGTCGTCGCCCGCGGCACGTTCGCGGGGGCCGAGGACGGCTTCAGCTTCGCGTCCAGCGCGACGAAGCCGGTCCGCGCCACCTTCGCCGAGCTCGGCACCGAGCGGAACGGCGTCTTCCTCGGCGCGGCGACGGCGTGCACGCGCTGTGCTGTGGGGTGGTGAGCGACTCAAGTCCGGCTGCGAATCGTCCGATACTGACGGCGCGGAGAACCCCGATGAGTCGCGTGGGACCGGCGGCTCGTCGTTCGTCCCCGCCGTGCGCCGCATCTTCGAGGAGCGCTTCGGCCGAGAAAAACTGCGCGGCGGCGGCGAGTTCGTCTCGGTCGCCCGCGGCCTCGCGATGTGCGGCCGCGCACGAGAACGAGTTGACGCGCCCTAGCCGCGGCGGCGGTCGATGAGCGCGAGGAGCTGAGAGATCGTCCCGAACTCCCCCGCCCGCACGTCGGAGTCCTCGATCCGCACGCCGAAGCGGTCCTCGACGAAGGTCGCGAGCAAGACGAGCCCCATCGAGTCGACGAGCCCGTCGGCGAACAGCGGTGTATCGACGCCGAGCGTCCGCCGGCGGTCGCCGAGGAGGTTCTCGCGGATGAACTGCGCGATGACCTGCGCGCGCTCGTCGGGCATGAGTCACGACGGAATACCCCGCGCGCGGCGGGCTGTCGAGGCGGTCGACCTTGACTCCCGCATGCCGGATGTCTAGCACTGGCCCGTGTATCGGTCGCGCGCGCGGCTCCGACTGGGCATGCCCCACACCCAGTCGGGTGGCCTGAGCGAGGTCGCGCTCCTCGCCTTCACCGGCGACCTCCGCTGGTGCGACATCGGGACCGCCACCGGCCGTCCCGCCGCGCATCACAAGGACGCCGAGGAGCGCGCGGTCTACGCCAGCTTCTACTTCGCCGAGATCGCCGACCTGCCCGCGCGCGGGCTCGGCGCGTTCGAGCCCGACGACGAGCTCGAGGTCGTCAGCTCGCTCACCCGCTTCGGCCGGAGCATGCTCGACGGCGAGCACCGGCTCTACCGGGCCGGCACGCTGCCGGCGGAGCTGCCCGCCGAGCTGCCGCCCGCGCCGCGCGTCCGCCTCTCGAACGTCTTCGTGTGCGAGGGAACGGGGCCCGACGACCTCCGCATCACCTTCCCGGCGAACGGGCGCGTCGAGGACATCCCGGCCTCGGCGGCCGAGCCTGACTCCTACCGCATCATCAAGGAGGCGCGGCACGCGGGTCACTTCTTCGCGCCGCCGCCCGGCGCGACGCCGCTCTGGTCGGGCGCGCGCTCCGTCTCCTACCGCATCAACCCCGACCGCGACGTCAACGGCGTCGGCCTCATCTATTTCGCGAACTACGTGGCCTTCATGGACCTCGCGGAGCGCACGGCGCTGGAAGAGACGGGTCGCTGGCGGCCGACGGACCTCGACGGCCGCGTCACGCTGCGGCGCCGCATCGGCTACTACGGGAACGCCCAGCGCCACGACACGCTCGTGATCGAGGTCGAAGCGTTCGAGCTGCCGCCGCCGTCCGGACGGCTCCTCCTCCACTACCGGATACGACGCGAGGGCGACGGACGGCTGATCGCCGTGTCGAGCGTCGAGAAGGCGCTCCGCGCGTGAGGGTCGCGCGGGTCCTCTTCTGGGGCGTCGTCTACGCCACCATCGTGGTCGGCGCCGTCGTTGTCGGCGCGGGCGGCCCGGCGTTCATCTACCAGGGCTTCTGATGTCCGTCCGCGACCGGCTCGCGGCCTTCGGGGTCGCGCTCGTGCTCCTCGCCGCCCTCGACGTCGTGATCGTGCATGTCGACGTCTTCGGGCTGCTGCTGCCTCGCAACAAGCCGGTGGATCTCAGCCCCGCGCTCGACTGGCAGATGGCGCAGGTGCTGCACACGCTTCGCCAGCGCCCGAGCGGGCCGCCACCCGTCGTCGTGTTCGGCAACTCGCAGATGGACGCGGCGACGAAGCCGCTCGGCGCCCTGGAGAGTGAGCTCGCCGCGCGCGGCGCGCAGGCGGGAACGCGCGTCGTGTCGCTCTGCGTGCTTGCCACCGCACCGACCGACACGGAGGTGCTGTCGCGAGAGATCGGCCGCCTCCACCCCGGCCTCGTGCTCATCGGACTCTCGCCGCCCGACCTCGGCACGCCGCTCGAGCGAGCGCGGTCCACGTTCGTCGTTCGCATTCTCGACACCGGCATCCGCGACGGACTCGTGCCGCCGGCGAGCACCGAGATGAGGCTCCAACGCTGGCTCGGAACCGTGTGGCAGCTCTATCGCTTCCGGATGGTCTTCCACGCCGAGCTCCTGCCGCCCCCCGGCCGGACGGTCGTCGTGCCGAGCGCGGAGGGGCCGGTCGCCACACGGGCCGCGATGCTCGAGATGTTCTACGGCCCCGAGGAGGCCCGAACGCTGCTCGCGCTGCGGGACCGATACGACGAGAGTCGGGACTTCGCCGACTTCGTGCGGTTCGTCGACGCCCTCCGCGGCCCCGACTATCTCCTGGGCCTCCGCGAACGCTGGCGCGAGCTGATCGTCCAGCCGTTCCAACTGGAGGCCCTGCGCCGCCTGGTCGCGAACGTCCGCGCCGTCGGCGGCCGGCCGGTGTGGGTGCTCCTGCCGGAGAACCCGGTCTTCGAGCAGGATCCCGAGGTGGGCTCGCTGCTGGTCCCGCACTCGGACGAGGTGACGGCTGCGGTGCGCGCCGAGGCGGAGCGGCTCGGGGTTCCCCTCCTCGACCTGCGGCGGAAGGTAGATGCGTCCCAGTTCCTCGATCTGAACCACCTCGACTTCGGCGCGCTCCAGCCGCTCCTGGCGACGACCCTCGCCGAGCGAAACCTTCTCTGAACGTCACCCCGTGACGAGCCGGCCGAGCAGCACACCGGCGCGGCGGAGGTCGCACGCGAAGAGCACCAGCCCGAAGGCGAAGACGTGGAAAGTCGCGAGCGTCCCGAGGAGATCGCCGAGGCGCGTGCGCGCGGGAGCCGGGCCGCGCCAGGCGCGCCAGGAGGAGAGGGCGGACAGCGCCACCGCGTGATAGGCGCCCCACGCCACGAAGTTCCAGGCGAGCCCGTGCCAGAGCCCGCAGGCGAGCATCGTTGCCGTCTGGCCCGCGACCTGGCTCGCGAGCGGCCGCCGCGTGCGGCGGAGCACGCGCCGCGTGACGGGGACGAAGATGAAGTCGCGCAGCCAGCTGGTGAGGCTCATGTGCCAGTGCTGCCAGAGGAGGCCGAGGTCGCGCTGGAGGTACGGCCGGTCGAAGTTCTCACGCACGCGCACACCGGCCAGGCGGGCGGTGCCGATCGCCAGGTCCGAGTAGGCCGCGAAATCCAGGTAGAGGCCGACGGCGAAGGCGTAGACGGCGAGGAGCAGCGTGTGGCGGGGTGCCGTGCCGGGATTGCCGAAGACGGGATCGGCGAAGGCGAGGAGCGGGGCGGCGAGGAGAACGCGCTTGCCGAGACCGAGCATGATGCGCTCGAGCCCCAGGGCGCGCTCCGACCAGCTCGGCACTGGCGCCGCGAGCTCGCGCGCGAGGTCGCCGGTCCGCTCGATGGGCCCGGCGGGATAGGTGGGCAGGAAGAAGATCGTGCCGACGAACGCGGGCGCACCGACCGCGTTGGTCCGTCCGGCGGCGGCGTCCATCAGATGCTGGATGAACTTGAGCGCGAAGTACGAGAGACCGAGCACGGAGGCCTGGGTGGCGAGCGTCGTCGCCGGCGCGGCGCCCGCCTTCGCCGCCACCAGCGCGGCCACGACGGCCGCGATCGACGTCCCGAGCACCCAGGCGCGCGGCCGTGGCGCGAGCAGGGGGAGCGCGCGGCCGACCGCCCAGACGGCGAGCGTCGCGGCCAGGATCCGCCACACCGGGACCTTCCAGAGGTCGGCGACCGCGACCACGGAGAGGAGCGCGAACGCCCCCGCCCGGGCTCGCCCGACGAACCACTGCGGCAGCACCACGAGCGCCAGTACCGCCCCTGCGAAGCTCAAGTTGAGCATGGTGGGACGGCCGCAGGCTCTAGAGCCACCCCTGGGGGCTGTCAACCACGAGGCGGAGGACGGCGTTGACGCGGCGGTCCGACTGCTCGTAGGGTTGCTCGTATGCGCGAGTGCGCGGGCTGCGGCGCTTGCTGCCGGACGATCGCGATCGAGCAGTCGCCGGAGGAGCTCCGGCGGATGGCGACCCTCACGCGCGTGCTCGGCTTCCCGTCCGACCACCAGTTCACCGCCGAGCACTGGCAGCCGCTGACGCGCGAGGAGGCGATGGCGCGCAATCCCCTCTACGTCGGCCGGGTGCGCCCGGAGCTTCACTGGTACGCGTGCGACAAGCTCGGCGCCGACGGCCGGTGCAGCGTGTACGAGGAGCGGCCCCTCGTCTGTCGCGGCTACCCGTGGTACGGCGAGCCGCCGCGCGCGTTCCCGCTCGCCGACCCGGAGTGCATCTACGGAGCCGAGGTGCCGCCCCCCACCGGAGCGCCGTCCGGGAAGCCGTAGCTCACGGCGCCGTCTGGAGCACAGTGCCCGGCGGCGCGGCGGCCGGCACGAGCAACGGCGCGAAGCGAGGCTGGTGCGCGAGGTGGCGGAGGAAGAACGGCAGCGCGAAGCGGCCCGGCTCGTGGCACGGCCGGCCGCGATGTGGTAGCGCCGATGTCGTGCGTCCGACGCGCGATCGCGCCCGCCGCCGGGTGCCGGTGCTGACGGCGACGCTGCTCGCGCTCGCCGCGACGTCCGTGGCCGAGACGCATCCTTTCGGTGCCCACGGCGCCGCGTACGCCGCCGGCTCCATCGAGCCGAGCCACTCCACAGCCGAGCTCGACCAGACGACGCGCGACTTCTACGACGCCTGGAAGGCCCGCTTCCTCGTCCAGGGCTGCGGCGGGTACTACGTCGCGTCGGCGGTGGACTCGGGGAACCTCACCGTCTCCGAAGCGCACGGCTACGGCATGCTGCTCGCCGCGCTCATGGCGGGGCACGACCCCGACGCGCACGCCATCTTCGACGGCCTCTACGCCTACTTCCGTGCCCACCCCACCGCCACCCACGCCAACCTGATGTCCTGGTACCAGAAGAAGAAGATGTGCGCCGACGCCAAGGGCAACGACAGCGCCGCCGACGGCGACCTCGACATCGGCTTCGCGCTGCTGCTCGCCGACGCGCAGTGGGGTCGCTGCGGGGCGGTCGACTATCTGGCCGAGGCGCGCAAGGTCATCGCGGACCTGAAGGGCGGCGACCTCGACCAGAGCGCGCGCTACGTGCTGCTCGGCGACTGGGTGACGCCCGACGACCCCACCTACTATTCCTCGACGCGCTCGTCGGACTTCATGCCGGACCACTACCGGGCCTACCAGGCCGCGACCGGCGACGTCGCGTGGCACAGCGTCGTCGAGCGGACCTACCAGGTCGTCGACGCCCTCCAGACGGGATACAGCCCCGCCACGGGGTTGCTGCCCGACTTCGTGGTGAGCCCGCTCGGCGCGCCGGCGCCCGCGGCGGCGCACTTTCTCGAAGGGGCGCACGACGGCGAGTACAGCTACAACGCCTGCCGCGACCCCTGGCGCCTCGCGACCGACTTCCTCGTCTCGGGCGACGCGCGCTCCAGGGCGGCCGTGCAGCGGATCGAGGCGTGGATCCGCGGCGTGACGGGCGGCGACCCGACGCTCATCCGCGCCGGCTACCAGCTCGACGGCGGCACGGTCAGCGGCACGAACTACGTCTCGATGGCCTTCGTCGCGCCGCTCGGCGTCGGCGCCATGGTCGACGGCGCGAACCAGGCCTGGCTCGACGCCGTGTGGGACCTCGTCGTCGCCACCCCGATCACCGCCGAGGGCTACTACGAGAACACGCTCAAGCTGCTCTCGATGATCGTGATGTCGGGCAACTGGTGGGCGCCGACGCCGCCCGCGCCGGGCGGCTGCGACCCGCCGCCGCACTGCGGCTGATCACTGCCCCTTCGCCTCGGTACGTCCCGAAGCGCACGCCGCAGCGCTGACACACCGAGCGCCGGTCTTGCTCGCGGCCCGTACGCCGCGCTACGACGCGGCATGCGCTGGGCGCGGCTCTCGGTGGCGGCGCTCCTGGTCGCGGCGCGCGCGGCGGCGTGCCCCGAGCTGGCCGTCGAGGCCGCGGCGGCAAACCCCTACGGCGAGCTCCAGCTCGGGGCGACCAACGTGAACGCCGCGCTCGGCAGCGGCCGGCTGACGGCGACGGTGTCGCGCTGCGGGGAGATCACCGGCTTCAAGTGGCCGGGCCCCAGCTACTACGACCAGCTCGCCTACTTGACCGCCAACGCCCCCGACGCCCGCCGCCGGCCGCACTTCGGCGCGCTCGACGACATGGGCGCCTTCGCCGGCGTCGCGGTCCGGACGCGCCGCGGTCGGAGCTTCACCTGGCTCCGCGACGACGAGTGGAGCCACGTGCAGCGCTACAGCGCCGACACCTCGGACGTGCTCGTGACCGAGACGCGGAACGCCGCGCTCCGCCTCCGCGTCACGGCCTGGACCTTCGTGCTCCCCGAGCGCGACGTGCTCGTCAGCCACTACGTCGTCACCCGCGAGCGCGGCTCGCCGGTGCGCGACGCGCGGCTCGTCTTCTACACGAACTTCTCGCCCACGTTGTCGCGCCTCCAGTTCATCCCGCTCGCCGACACCGCGCTCGACTTCGCGAACGACTACGCGGTCGTCTACGACCGGAAAACGCGCGCGCTCCTCCACTTCCTCCCCGCGAGCGCGAACGGCGTGCCGCACGACTTCTCGCGCCTGAACCCGCTCCTCCGGTCGCCGCCGCGCGGCCGCGCGCTCGCGCGCGCCGTGCAGGAGCTGGTGGGCGGCCTGACCGAGGCGGGCGTGTACCTCGCGATCGGCGCGGCGGGCGGCGACGACGGCTACCAGTGCGGCTTCGACGACGCGCCCCTCTGCGCGCACCAGAGCGCCTTCATCGACCAGCTCCTCGCCTCGAGCGGGCAGGACCCGACGACCGCGGCCGCCGCCCGCGCCGTCCTCTCCTGCACGACCCGCGAGCCGGCGGGGCCGCTCGATGCCTGTCGCACCGCCAACCGCTGGACGTACCGCGCCGAGAACGCCTTCACCGACGCGCGCGACGGCCGGCTGGCCCGCTCCCCCATCGCCGCCTGCCAGGCGAACGCGGCGCTGGCGCGCCGGCTGCGCTTCCGGCGCGGCATGGCGACCGCCACCTTCTACGTCGCCGCCGCCGGCACGCGCGACGCGGCGTACGACCTGCTCCGCCAGGCGCGCGCCGGCCGTCCCGAGGCGCAGCGCGCCGCGACCGAGGCGTGGTGGGCCGACTACCTCGCGCCGGCGCACCTCCCGGACACCGGCGACGCGGCGGTGCTGACCTTCGCGCGCCGGGCGCTGGTCGTCATGCGGACCGCCACCGACGCCGCGAGCGGCGCGATCGTGGCGAGCGTCGCGCCGCAGGAGCCGTACGGCTTCGACTGGCCGCACGACGGCGCTTTCATCAACTACGCCCTCGACCTGGCCGGCTACCACGACGTCGTGAGCCGTCACAACCGCTTCTATGCGCGCGTACAGCGGCGCGAGTTCGGTCCCTGGTCGATCGTCTACTCCTTCGTCTGCCCGGCCGATCCCGCGGCGCGGGCGTACCCCGACTGCGTGCCGCCCGGCACCTTCGAGAACAACTACTACGCCGACCCCGACGTCGTGCTGGCGGGCACGCCGTTCTCCTTCGAGATCGACGAAGCCGGCCTCGGCGTGTGGACGCTCTGGGAGCACGCGCGCTGGCTCACCGACCCCGCGGCGCGGGCCGCGTACCTCGCCGACGTGTGCCCCGCGATCGAGCGGGGGGCCGTCAACCTCGCCGCCTGCCGCGACCCGGCGACCAGGCTCCAGTGCGCCGCCAACGAGGACGACAGCATGGCCCTGACGCAGGGGCTTCAGGGCGCCGAGACGGTACTCCTCGCGCTCAGGAGCGCCGTCGCCGCGGCGGGCGACTGCCGCTTCGACGCCGGCCTGGCGGCGGGCTGGCAGAGCCGCGCCGCCGAGCTGGAGCAGGCGATCGTCGACCACTTCCGCGTCGCGGGGCCTCCCGAGCACTTCGAGGGCGGGCGTCCCGGGTGGCTCCTCTGGCCGGTCGGCTTCCCCGACGCCGCGGACCCGCGCGCGCTCGGCCACGCGCAGTATCTGAAGGCGTCCTTCATCGACCCGCTCCTCGCCCGCACGGCGCCGGGGGGCGCGTACAACTCGGAGGCGCTGCTGGCCCGCGCGCAGCTCTTCCGCGCGCGCGGCGACGCGGCCGGGGTCGCCGACGCCCAGGAGACGGTGCGGGCCTTCGTCCGCATGCTGCCGACGCCCGACACGCACCACCTGGGCGAGTTCTACGCGCGCGTCGACGCCGACCTCGACGGCGACGGCGTAGCGCCCGACTACGTGTCGGAGAACGACGTGCCGCACGTCTGGGAGCACGCCTACCTCTACGCCGCCGCGATGGTCGCGTTCGGCAGCCGCTAGCGGTTTCAAACGCCCCTTTTCGCGACGCCTTGCTCGCGCGCTTGCCGCCCCGGTATCGCTCGCACTAGAAGCGCCCGGGAGGGCTGATGAAGGACTTCCGGACGATCCTCTACGAGGTCGAGCGCGGCCGGGCGCGCATCACCCTCAACCGCCCGGAGAAGCTGAACGCGCTCAGCTTCGAGCTCATGACGGAGCTGCACGACGCGCTCTGGGAGGCGGACGACGACCGCGCCGTCCACGCCGTCGTGCTGCGCGGCGCCGGGCGCGCGTTCTCGGCCGGCTACGACCTGACGCCGACGGCGCGCCCCGGCGACGAGGGCCGCCGCGGCAGCCGGTCGATCGACGACGACGCCTGGCAGCTCGAGCGGGCGCAGCGGCTTCGCATGGCGCTCTTCGACCTGCACAAACCGGTGATCGCCCAGATCCACGGCTACTGCCTCGCCGGGGGGACCGACGTCGCGCTCCTCTGCGACATGCTGATCGCCGCCGAGGACGCCGTCTTCGGCTTCCCGCCCGCGCGCGACCTGGGCGCGCTGCCGAACAACCTGTGGCTCTACCATGTGGGTCCGCAGTGGGCGAAGCGGCTCACGCTCACCGGCGACACGATCACGGGAGCGGAGGCGGCGAAGATCGGCCTCGTGCTGAAGGCGGTGCCCGCCGACCTGCTCGAAGCCGAGGTCGAGGGCCTGCTCGACCGCCTGGCGCTGATCGACGCCGACCTCCTCTCCGCCAACAAGCGCATCGTCAACCTCGGCATGGAGCTGATGGGCGCGCGGACGCTGCAACGCCTGGCGGCGGAGAACGACGCGCGCGCGCACCGCGCGGAGAGCGCGCGACAGTTCGGCGTCACCGTGCGCGAGAAGGGGCTGAAGACGGCGCTCCGCGAGCGCGACGCGAAGTTCGGCGACGGGCGGGCGCGCGTCGAGGGGCCGGAGCTGCGCGACGAGAAGGGGCGGCTCCGCTGACCCGATCGACGATCGCCGGATCGAGGGCGGCGTCGCCGGCGAGCGGGCGCGCCGTGCGTCCCGCGGCCTGGTCCGCCGTCGGGCTCTTCGCCGCCATGCTGGCGCTCGCGCTCCCGCTGTCGCGCATCGGTCCCGACAGCTACGACGCCCAGATCATGATGCAAGTGACCGCCGGCATGGTGGAGACGCACGTCCTGCCCGTGCGGCCGGCGGTCGACCCGTTCGGGCTCAACACGCCGTACCCCGGCTACGGTCTGGGACAGTCCCTGGCGATGGCGCCGCTCTACTGGCTCGGCCGGCGCCTCGGCGTGGATCCGGTCGCCTCCGCGATGAAGACGAACGCGGTCCTCTTCGCCGGGCTCGCCGTCGTGCTCTACGGCTGGGCGCTGCTCGCGGGGCTCGGGCGCCGGGAGGCGCTCGCGACCGCGGCGCTCGTCTGCGTGGCGACGCCGCTCGTCGCCTACGCGGGGCTCGGCTTCTCGGAGGTCGGCGTCGCGCTCTGCCTCGCGGCCGGCCTCGTGGCCGTCGAGCTGCTCGCCGCCGGACACGGCTCGGCGGCGGCGCTGGCGGGGGTGGCGGCGGCGGCCGCGCTGCTCCTGCGCAAGGACTCGCTCGGGCTCGTCGTTCCCTGGCTGGCAGTAGCGACGGTGCTGCAAGCGCGCCGCCCGCTTCGCGCCGTGCTGCTGTTCACGGCGGCCGCCGCCCCGGGCACCGCCGCGTGGCTGGCGTACAACCACCTCCGCTACGGGTCGCCCTTCGTGCTCGGCATGTGGACTCCGGTCTTCAACCATCCGCTGCTGCCCGGTCTCTACGGGCTCGTGCTCTCGCCCGGCCGCGGGCTCTTGATCCACGCGCCGCTCGTGCTCGTGGCCGCGGCCGGCGCCCGGTCCGCCTGGCGGCGAGCCCCGCTGCTCGTCGCGCTCGCCGGCACGCTGCTCGCCGCGCGCCTCGTCTTCTACGCCCGCTGGTGGTCCTGGCACGGCGGCACCTGCTGGGGCCCCCGCTTCCTCGTGCCGGCCATGCCGCTCCTCGCGCTCGGCCTGGCCGAGGTCGTCGGTCGCTGGGACGTGCTGCCGGCGTCGCGGCGCGCGCTGGTCGGGCTCGTGGTCGCGCTCAGCCTCGCGACGCAGCTGGTGGGCGCCGTCGGCTACTACGAGAACACCGCGCTCTCGCGGGCCTCGTCCGTCGTCCCTGCCGACACCCCGGAGCACTTTCACGAGGCGATGTGGTCGGCCGAAACCCAGCGGCGGATCGACGCGACGCTCTTCTCCTGGCGCTACCTGCCGCTCGCCGAGGCGGGGCATCTCTCCGACCGCAGCTGGCTCGTGCCGTTCGCCGCCGGAAGACTGCGCTGGCTCGCCTCCGGCATCCTGCTGCTGCTGGCCGGGATGGCATTCGCTTGCGGCGAGCGGCACGCGCGGGCTAGTAAGGCGGGCGCCGTCGGTGGGAGGTCGGGTGCCCGGGACCCGACGCGCGTCCACTCCACGGACCTGCTCGGCGGCGAGCGAGAGGGAAGCCACACCGCGGCGACGTGACGATCGTCCTCATACTCTTCTTGAGCGCGGCCGTGCTGCTCTGGCTGTCGGTGTTCGGCTATCTGCTCGCGCTCGGCTCCGTGGCGATCGGTCGGCGCCGCCAGGCGCGCGCCGTCACCGAATGGCCGGAGGTGGCGGTGGTCGTTCCCACGCTCGACGAGGAGGCGCTCGTCCGGGGAAAGCTCGACGACCTCGCGCGCACCGACTACCCGCCGGAGCGCCTCACGGTGATCGTCGCGGACGGGGGCTCGACGGACCGGACGCGCGCGTTCGTGGAGCAACGCATCGCGCGCGGCGACCGCATCCGGCTCGTCCGCGTCGACGGCGCGCGCTGCAAGGCCGAGCAGCTCAACCGGGCGCTCGCGGAGGTCGAGCAGGACCACGTCGTGATGACGGACGTCGACGCGCGCCTCGCGCCCTCGTGCGTGCGCGAGCTCGTCCGCCAGCTCGTGGCCGATCCCGCCACCGCCGTCGTGGGCGCGGCGGTGCGGCCCGCCAGCGGGCTCCTCGAGGAGCGCATCTATTGGTGGTTCCTGAACTCGCTCTGGTGGCTCGAGGGCGAGGTGCTGTCCGCGGGCGTCGTGGCGGGCGTGTGCTACGCCTTCAAGCGACGGCTCGTCGGTCCCTTCGCGGCCGACGTGCGGGGTGACGACGTCCACCTCGCCTTCGCCGCCGCCGCGCGCGGGCTCCGCGTGCGGCTCTGTCCCGCCGCCGAGGCGACCGAGGTCCGTGTCCCGCAGACGATCCGCGAGCTGGTGCGCTTCCGCCGCCGCCGCGGCGGGGTGTACATGGCCGAGCTCCTGCGCGACGGGGACCGGACGCCCGGCGCGCTCGGCCACCGCGTCGCACGGCACGTGCGGCTCTGGCACTTCCTCGTGACGCCGCACCTCGGGGCCGCGCTCGGGCTCCTGGCCGGGGTGCTGCTCTGGTCGCCGCACTGGCCCTGGCTGCTGCTCACGGCGGGCGCCTTCACCGTGCCGGCGGCCGGCGCGCTCCTCGCCTCGGCGACGCTCGCCGCGGAGGGCCTCCACCGCCTGGCTCCCGCGGCGGCGCGGCTGTGCGCCGCGGTATGGCTCGCGCTCCTGACCCTCGAGCGTCCGCCGCCGCCCCACGCCGCGTCCGGGGAAGCCGCATGATCCGCCCGCGCCACCTCCAGATGGCGGGCCGCTACCTGGCCCACCGCTTCCGCGCCCTCCATCCCTACGACGTCGAGATCAACCTGCTGAACGCCTGCAATCTCCGCTGCGTCTACTGCAGGTGTCCGGAGGTGAAGATGGCGCTGCTCACGACCGAGCAGTGGTGCGACGTCATCCGGCGCCTCGGCGAGGTCGGCACGCTGCGCGTCCGCTTCCAGGGCGGCGAGCCGACGCTGCGGCACGACTTCCGCGAGCTCTGCGCGGAGGTGCAGCGCGCCGGCGCGGCGTGCGGCGTGACGACGAACGGCACCCAGATCGCCGACCGTCCCGCGCTGCTCGACCACCTCGACGAGGCCGTGTTCAGCGTCGACGCCCTTACGCCGGAGGTCCACGACCGGCTGCGCGGCGCCGGCACGCACGCGCAGGTCATGCGGGCCATCGGCCTCGCCCTCGAGCGCAAGGTGCGCGCGTACGTCACCATGGTGGTCAACAAGACGAACGTCGACGAAATCGAGCCGCTGCTCGCGTTCTGCGAGGCGCGCGGCATCGGCATGCACGCCCAGCCGGTGATTTTCGGCCACCCCTACTTCGACGACGCCGCCCGCCCGCTCGCTCTCACCGGCGAGCAGGAGCGCACCGTGCACGAGCAGCTCGCGCGGTGGAAGCGTGCGGGCCGCGGCCTCATGTTCACCGCGGAGACCTACGCCGGCGTCGCGCGCTGGCCGGACCACGACGTGCTCGCCGTGCGCGACGAGTCGGGCCCCTCGCCCTGCATGGCGGGCAAGTACCACATCCACATCGAGGCCAACGGCGACGTCCACCCCTGCGTGATGCACCACTCCACCATCGTGCCGAAGAACCTCGTGCGCGACGGCTTCGAGGCGGCGCTGCTGCACGTCCAGCGTCACGACTGCGTGGACTGCTTCACGGCGTGCCTGGTGGAGCGGAAAGCGGTCTTCGGGATGCGGCCGGCGGCGCTGCTGGAAGTGCTGCGCCGGGACTGACGGCCGCTACTTCCCCTCCCACACCGGCCGCAGGTCGTCCGACATCGCGTTGCGGATGTCGTTGTCGGCGAGCACCTCTTCCGTGGACTTGAGCAGCTCCTCGCGGTTGAAGACGACGCTCTCGGCGTAGGTGTCGCCCCACTCGAAGACCAGGTACGGGTCGCGGTTGTCGCGGACGAGCGCCACGAGGTGCTTCAGGTTCTTGACCGGCGTGCCGTTCACGCTCTTCAGGACGGGGAAGGGGGGCAGGCCGTAGCCCTTGCCGAGGCGGTGGGGAAAGAGACGCGCGGGGCCGACCACCAGCTCCTCGCCCTCGAAGGCCGGGGGCTGGAAGGCGCGCGCGATGAGCGGGCTCGAGTGGAGCATCACGTGCTCGAGGCCCTCCTTCAAGCCGAGGATGTGCTCCACGTGGCCGACGGAGAAGACGAGCGGGCCGACGATGAAGTAGCTCGGGTAGGTGCCGGCGAGCGGACGGAGCAGGCGGTTGAAGCCCTCGTCGACGGGGGCGTCGACCGTCGTCTTCTTCCCGTCGCGGACGATGGTGAGGGGGACCTTGCCGTTCTTGACGAGCTTCGGGAGGTAGTAGTCCCAGGCCAGGCGGAGGGTCGCGCCGACGCCCACGCGACCGGCGTTGTCCAGCTCGTGGTCGCCGATCGCCGCGATGACGTCCCACGGCCGCAGCGCGTAGTTCGTGCGATCGCCCTCCACCTTCGTCACCATGAGGCCGTTCCAGCCTGCCTCGAGCCGGAGCCGTGCGCGCAACGCCTCGTTGTCGATCGTCTGCGAGTAGATCGGCAGCCGCGGGCGGCGCTTCACCGTTCCCGAGGCGACGTCGTCGAGGAAAGCGCGGATCTCCTCCGTGGGGACCAGGTATCCCGTCTTCTGCGCCTGGTGCTCGTTGCTGAACGCGACCCCGATCAGCTTCTCGTCGACCAGACACGGGCCGCCGCTGTTCCCCGGGTTGAGCGCGGCGTCGACCTGGATGCGGAGCCCGCGCGTGAAGTAGTAGTCGGCTTCCTCGATGCGCGACACCGTGCCCTTGGTGACCGACATCGACTCGCCGCCGGTGGGGTAGCCGTAGACGGCGACCGCCTGGCCGATCTCGGGCAAGGCGTCGGCGACGGCGATCGCCGGGTGCGTGTCGAAGAAATCGGTGCTCTCGAGCTCGAGCACGGCGAGGTCGATGTTGAAGGCCGCCGCCGTGACGCGGGCGGTGAGCTTGTCGGAGGAGCCGTCCGGCTCGACCAGCACGCGGCTCGCGTAGGCGACGACGTGGTTGCTGGTGAGGATGCGCTTGCCGTCGATGACGACGCCGGAGCCGGTCACCTCGCTCGGCTGCTGCTTGGTCCAGGGGCGCCCGAGGTCGGGGAGGCGCTTGGTGACCAGGATCTTGACGAGCGAGCGGCGCACCGCCGCCGAGCCGTCGACGTGCGTGGGGACCTCCGGCTCACCCTCCGAGGTGGCGCGGGCGGCGGGCACCACGGCGAGGGCGAGCGCCAGGAGCAACGAGACACGCATCGACGGTCCTTCCTTTCCCACCGCGAGAGCTCGAGCGGTCCCTGATGCCAGAAGTCGCGACCCGTTTGCCAGCGCCGCGCGCGACGGTCAGGGCGAGGGCAAGCGGCGCGTCATCGCGTGATGGGGCCCGACGCCGGGGATGTCGAAGACGGCGGACGCCCCTCCCACCCGACCCGCTGGTAGAACGGCACCGCGGCCAGGCGCGCGTTGCACCAGAGGAGACGGACGTCGCCCTCGGCGCGGAGCAGAGCCTCGGCGGCGGCGAGCAGCGTCGTGCCGACGCCGTGGCGTGTGCGCTCCGGGTGCGTCGCCATGCCGCGGAGCTGCCACGCCGGCTCCCCGCGCCACGGCCGGCGCATGAACGAGGCGCAGCCGGCGAGCGCGCCGTCGGCGGCACAGGCGGCGAAGTGCCGGGTGGCCGGCTCGTCGTCGCCCTCGAAGGCGGCGCTGGCGGCCGGTAGCTCCGGGCGGAGCACCGCGTGCCGGAGGGGGAAGATCTCGGCCAGCGAGGCGCGGCGGACGACCACGGCGAGCGGCCGGCGTCTAGCAGAGGAAAGGCGGAGCTGTCGATCGGTCGCGAACGTCGTAAACGCGGTGCGCCTGGGCGGAGGTGGCTGCCCTTCGGGTCGGGGTTGGTCGGGCGCGCGCGCAACGGCTTGCGGGTGCGGGACGTGGGGGTGGGCGATCGGCGTCGTCCGGGTGCGATTCTGCTGCGGTTTTCCCGGCCCGCCGGGGACGCGGAGGCACGCGCCTTGCTCGACGAGGGCGGCCACCATGTCGCTCATCCGCCGCTCGCGCTTCGTCGCCGCCGCCCTCGTCGTCCTCCTCGCCTCCGGCGCCGGGGCCGTCCCCCGCCTGGTGAAGGACGTGAACCCCGCCGGCGGCTCCTCGCCCAGCAACCCCACGGTCATCGGCGGCACGCTCTTCTTCACCGCCTTCGACGACGCGGCCGGCGGCTGGCAGCTCTGGAAGAGCGACGGCACGCCGAGCGGCACCACCCTGCTGCGCGCCGCGCTCGGCAACGACGTCGCGCTCGTCAACCACGGCGGCACGCTCTTCTTCACCACCCGCGACGGCCTCTGGACGACGGACGGCACGCCGGCCGGCACGGTCCTGGTGAAGAGCCTGCCCTTCTTCGCGACCGGCCCGAAGAACGTCGGCGGCTCGATCTACTTCAGCGACGGCGACGGCGGACTCTGGAAGAGCGACGGCACGGACGGGGGCACGGGCCTCGTGAAGTCGATCGTGCCGGGCTTCGCGATGCACGACCTGACGCCTGCGGCGATCACCAACGTCGGCGGCGTGGCCTTCTTCCGCGCCGTCGACTCGACCTTCGGCACCGAGCTCTGGCTGAGTAACGGGACGGAGCCGGGGACCGGGCGCGTGAAGGACATCAACCCGAGTGGCGGCTCGTTCCCGAGCTCGCTCACGAACGTCGACGGCACGCTCTTCTTCCGGGCGCAGGACGCCACCACCGGCTGGGAGCTGTGGAAGAGCGACGGCAGCGAGAACGGTACCAAGCCCGTGAAGGACATCAACCCGTCCGGTGACGCGTACCCGAACAACCTGCGCGCCATCCACAAGCTCGTCTACTTCAGCGCCGACGACGGCACCCACGGGACGGAGCTCTGGGTGAGCGACGGCTCGGAGAAGGGGACGTCGATGGTCCGCGACATCAACCCGAACGGCGACTCCTTCCCCGCGGCGCTCGTGAACGTCGGCGGCACGCTCTACTTCCGCGCCGACGACGGCGTGCACGGCACGGAGCTCTGGCAGAGCGACGGCTCCTTCGACGGCACCCGGATCGTGAAGGACATCAACCCGAACGCCGGCTCGTTCCCCGCCAGCATCGCCGCGGTGGACGGCTTCGTCTACTTCAGCGCCGACGACGGTGAGCACGGCATCGAGCTGTGGCGCAGCGACGGCACGCCGGAGGGCACCGGCCTCGTTGCCGACGTGAACCCGAGCGGCGACTCCTTGCCGCGCAACGTCCGGAGCGTAGGCGGGCGGGTCGTCTTCACCGCCGACGACGGGGTCCACGGCGAGGAGCTCTGGGTGCTGACCGACTGCGGCAACGGCGTGCTCGACCCGGGCGAGGGGTGCGACGACGGCAACTTCGACGACGGCGACTGCTGCTCGTCCGCCTGCCAGCCGGTGGCAGCCGGGACGCCCTGCGGCGGCGACGGCAACGTCTGCACCGATCAGGCGTGCGACGGGGCCGGCGCCTGCCAGACGAGCTTCAACGCCGCGTCCTGCGACGACGGCGTCGTCTGCACGCTCGACACCTGCGACCCGGCCGCGGGCTGTCGCCACGCGCCGGTCGGCTTCGCCGAGGTGCGGGCGCTCTTCGCCTCGGGGCTCACCACCGATCCGTGCGCCGGCCGTCGCATCCCGCCCGCGATCCGCAAGCTGTTCACCGACGCCCGCGCGCTCGTGGAGCGCGCCGCGGTGACGGGCAAGCACCGGTTCGTCGGGCGCGCGCTGTCGCGCCTGGCGCGCGGCAAAGGGCTCGTCCGGCACGCCCGCCGCCGTCTCAAGGAGCAGTGCGCCGCGGCGCTCGGCACCCGCTTCGACGACCTCGCCGCGCGCGCCGCCTGCCTGGGAGGCGCATGAGCCGCGGCCGCGCACGCGCCGCGGCGTTCTGCGCCGTCCTCCTCGCGCCCGCGCTCGCGGGCGCGCACGGCGTGCCGTACCTCGTGAAGGACATCAACCCGGGCGCCGCCGACGCCGGCCCGGAAGAGCTGACCGCGGTCGGCTCCACCCTCTTCTTCCGGGCCGACGACGAGCCGGCGGGGGAGGAGCTGTGGAAGAGCGACGGCACGGCCGCCGGCACGGTCCGCGTCGCCGACATCCGCCCCGGGCCCGAGGGCTCGGCGCCGGACGACTTCGTCGCCATCGGCACGACGCTCTTCTTCACCGCGGACGACGGCACGAGCGGCCGCGAGCTCTGGCGGAGCGACGGCACGCCGGCCGGCACGATGCAGGTCGTCGACCTCGCGCCGGGGCCCGACGGCGCGCAGCTCGCGTCGCTCACCCGGGTGGGTAGCGCGCTGTACTTCACGGCGGGCCTCGGGACGGAGCTCTGGAAGAGCGACGGCACGGAGCAGGGGACGGTGTTTCTCCGGAGCTTCCCGACGGACGTGACCACGGTGCCGCCCACCGCGCTCACCGACGTCCAGGGCAGGCTCTTCTTCGCGAGCGCCGACGCCGCCGGCGCGCAGCTCTGGAAGAGCGACGGTTCGCCCCGAGGGACGGTCGTCGTGCGCGACGGTTTCAACCTCGCCGACGGCCTGCCGAGCTCCCTGACGGCAGTCGGCGGGACGCTCTTCTTCGCCGCCGACATCGGGAGCGGCGACTTCAGGAGCGGGCAAGAGCTCTTCAAGAGCGACGGCACGACGGACGGCACGGTGCTGCTGAAGAGAATCGTGCCGGGGCCGTCCGGCGGCGCGCCGAGGGAGTTGACCGCGGTCGGCACGACGCTCTTCTTCACGGCCGTGACCTCCGTCGGGCGGGAGCTCTGGAAGAGCGACGGCACCGAGGCGGGGACGGCGCTGGTGAAGGACATCTACCCGGGCGGGGCGAGCTCCACGCCGCGCGCCCTCACCGACGTGCACGGCACGCTCTTCTTCCAGGCCGCCGACGGCGTCACCGGACGCGAGCTGTGGAAGAGCGACGGCACGCCCGGGGGCACGATGCTGGTGAAGGACATCGACCCCACCAACATCACCGTACCGTCCTTCCTCACCGACGTGAACGGCTTCGTCTTCTTCAGCGCCAACAAGCCGAGCACCGGCCACGAGCTGTGGCGGAGCGACGGCACGCCCACCGGAACGGTGATGGTGAAGGACATCAACCCGACCCGCAGCGGGTATCCCGAGGACCTGGTGAACGTCGCCGGGACGCTCTTCTTCTACGCCGAGGACGGGACGCACGGTAAGGAGCTGTGGGCGGTGACGAGCTGCGGCGACGGCGTGCTCGACCCGGGCGAGGGCTGCGACGACGGCAACACCGCCGACGGCGACTGCTGCGACGCCTCGTGCCAGCCGGCACCCGCGGGCAGCGCGTGCCACGACGGCAACCCGTGCACCGACGACGTGTGCGACGGCGCCGGTGGGTGCGCCAGCACCTTCAACGCCGCGCCCTGCGACGACGGCGACGCCTGCACGGCCGGCGACGCCTGCACGGCCGGGGTGTGCGCGGGGACGCCGCAGAGTTGCGACGACGGCCTGGTGTGCACGCTCGACGCCTGCGTCCCGTCGGAGGGGTGCCGGCACGAGGCGGTCGGCTTCCCCGCCGTCCGTGCCGCGCTCGTCACGGGGCTCGTGACCGACGAGTGCGGCGTCGAGCGTGTGCCGGGCGCGGTGGCACGGCCCTTCCAGATCGCGCGCGCGAGCCTCGCGCGCGCCGAGGCGACGCTGGCGCGGGCGCGACGCAAGCGACTGCTGCGCGACGCCACGCGGCGGCTCGGTCAGGCGGCGACGGCCGCGCGCCGCCCGGGCGTCAAGCTGTCCCCGGGGTGCGCCGCGACGCTCGCGCGGCGGGTGGACGAGGTCCGCGCGCGAGCCGAGTGCCTGCTGGCGTCGGCCTGAGGCGCTCGCGTCCGGCTACAAGCCCGCGCGACTCTCGCACGTCCCGGGTTTGGCCGGGGGCTTCGCGTCGACGCAGGTGGTGGCGTCGATGGTCGTGCTGGAGCTGACGCAAGCGCCCGCGACGCGCAGACAAGCCGCCTCGTCGCGCTTGAAAGCCGGCTTCATCTTGCCCCACGCCTGGAGGCAGCAGACGGTCCCGGTGCGCGGCGGCTTGCAGGCCGTGCCCGACCAGCTCACGAGCGGGCGCCGGCAGTCGTTGGTGATCATCTGGGCGCGCAGGCAGTCCGTCGCGACGCGCAGGACGCACGCCTGGTACGCCTTGCCGGTGGCCGCGCAGCACTGGTCGAGGACCTCCTGCCGCGCCTGGGCGAGGCCGTCGGGCGGGCAGCCGCGGACCGGAAGGTCCGCGCGGACGGGACCCGCCATGACGGTCAGCATTGCAAACGCGAGTGCGGTTCCACCGATGAGACGCATGATCGTTCCCCTTCGCGCGGTGGACGTCGCAAGGATCGTGCCCGTGGCCTGCCGGGGATCACGCGGCCGCGGTGTGCCGTCACGGGCACGCCGTGCGTGCCGTCTCCGGACGAGATGGCACGCGCGCACGGGAAGCCGTGCCCCGGCGCCGCTACGCAAGCACGCTAGCGGGTGTGGCTGCCCTCGTAGCTGATCCGGCTTCCCGGCGGCACGGACTCGACCAGCCAGACGTTGCCGCCGACGATCGAGCCGGCGCCGATCACGGTGTCGCCGCCGAGGATGGTGGCGCCCGCGTAGATGGTGACGTTGTCCTCGAGCGTGGGGTGGCGGCGGGCGCCCTTCTCGCCCGGCACGCCGCGCGCGAGGCTGAGCGCTCCCAGGGTCACGCCCTGGTACATCTTCACGTTGTTGCCGATCAGGCACGTCTCGCCGATCACCACCCCGGTGCCGTGGTCGATGAAGAACGACTCGCCGATCGACGCCCCGGGGTGGATGTCGATGCCCGAGGTGGCGTGCGCGTGCTCGGACATGATCCGCGGCAGCATCGGCACACCGCTCGTGTACAGCTCGTGCGCGACGCGGTGGATGGTGATCGCCTCGATCGAGGGGTAGCTGAAGATGACCTCCTCGACGCTGTTGGCGGCCGGGTCGCCCTGGAAGGCGGCGAGCACGTCCTTCGAGAGGAGCGCGCGGAGCGCGGGGATCCGACGGAGCAGGTCGAGCGTCACGCGCCCGGGCCACTCGGGGTCGCGCGGCACGCCGGCGGTCCGGAAGCCTTCGTAGTTCGCCGCGCGCCGGATCTGCTCGCAGAGGATGTCGTGGGCGGGGTAGAGGTGGGAGGCGAGGGCGAAGCGCAGCCGCTCGACGTCGAGCGAGCCGGTGGCGTAGTAGCCGAGGTACATGACCGCCTTCAGGTGGTTCAGGGCGTCGATGACCTGTCGCTTGTTGGGGAGCTGGGCGGTGCTGAGGCTGTCGATCAGCCGGCCGGCGTCGTAGCTGACCGCCACGTCCTCGATGACGGCCTCGATCTCGCCCCGCCGCTGGGTGGTCATGGCGCTGTCCTCCTTGCGCCCGCACGGCGCATGGCGGCTGCGGTACACCGCCGGTCCTGGAGGCGCAAGCGTCCGCTTTTCGCGAAAAAAGGGCTCGCGTCCGGCGCGCGACTGTTCTATGCTCGACGGCCGTGAAGCGCCTCGCCGTCCTCGCCGTGCTCGCTCTTCGACTCGCCGTGCCGGTGTACGCGGCAAGCGATCCGCCCCAGCAGACGGTGACGCCGATCGCGCCCGCCGAGCAGCGCGTCGAAGCCCTCACGCCCTCCGGCGAGCAGCGCGTCGAGGCGGTGGACGCGAACGGCGTGCAGCAGGTGAGCGAGGGCACGAAGTCCCCCGGCGCCCGCGTCGCGAATGGTGTCGCCAAGGTGACGATCGGCGTGATGGCCGCGACCATCTCGATCGCCGCGATGGCCGCCTCGCTGATGTTCCTGTAGGCGGACCCCCGGCCGCGGGGAGGCTGGATTTTCCCCGCCGGATGGGCTAGCAGAGAACCTCAGGGGTCGGGTGGACGGTACGTCGCTCTGCCCCCGCCACGTCAGGCGTCGCCGTCGTCCGGATGCGACGCCACGCGCGACCGCGAGGCGCGGAAGGCCTCGAGCAGCCGACGGCGCTTCGGTGGCCGTCCCGGACGGGACGTCAGGCAGGTGGCAGCAACCATGGAGACGGGGCCCGAGGGCCCGATACAGCGGTCCCCGCTGGACGAGATCCGCCATCTCGCGCGGACGCGGTTCAACATCGGCCGCCTCCACCGCGAGCAGGAGCGCGCCATGCTCGCGCTCCACGCGGGCCGCGACGTGCTGCTCATCCTCCCCACCGGCGGCGGCAAGTCGCTCGTCTACCAGCTCCCGTCGCTCTTCCTGCCGAGCACCACCGTCGTGGTCTCGCCGCTTCTCGCCCTCCTCGAGGACCAGTACGCGAAGATGCAGCAGCTCGGCATTCCCGCCGTACGGCTCGACAGCACGGTCGGCGTGGTCGACCGCCGCGCCGCGCTGGCGCGCATCGCCGAGGGCGGTCCGCTCCTCGTGCTCACCACGCCCGAGACGCTCGCCGGCAACGAGCTCGGCACGCTGCTTGAGAAACGGTCCCCGTCGCTCGTCGCGGTCGACGAAGCGCACTGCGTCTCCGAGTGGGGGCACGACTTCCGTCCCGCCTATCTGGCCCTCGGGCAGCGGCTCCAGGGGATCGGGGCCGAGCGGATCCTGGCGCTCACGGCCACGGCCACGCCGCACGTCCGCGACGACATCGTGCGTTACCTCGGGCTGCGCGACCCGGAGCCCATCGTCGCCTCGCCGCACCGCCACAACCTGATGTTCTCGGTGCGCGAGGCGCAGGGCGACGAGAAGCTCCGCCAGCTCGCCAAGATGGCGCGGCGTCTCCCGCGGCCCGGCATCGTCTACTGCTCCACCACCAAGACCGTCGAGGACGTCTGGCTCGGCCTCCGGCTCATCAAGATCCCGACCGCGCGCTACCACGGCAAGATGACCGACAAGGAGCGCGTCGAGCACCAGGCGCGCTTCATGAAAAAGGGCAAGCGCATCGTCATGGTGGCGACCAGCGCCTTCGGCCTCGGCATCGACAAGCCCGACATCCGCTACATCATCCACTACCAGGCGCCGGCTTCGCTCGAGCGCTACCTCCAGGAGGCCGGCCGCGCCGGACGCGACGGCCACCCCGCGCGTTGCATCCTCCTCTTCGACGAGAGCGACCTCGCCATCCAGGAGCACCTGCTCGCGCTGTCGCGGCTGTCACCGCAGCTCCTCGGCCGCTTCGGGCGCGCGCTGGCGGCCTGGGCCGGCGAGGACCGCGACGCCAACATCGAAGAGCTGGCCCTCTCGGCCGGCGTCTCGCAGCGCGCCGCCAGCTCGCTCGTCACGACCCTCGTCGAGGCCGGCGTGTGCGAGCGGGTCGCCGGCGGCCGCGTGCATCCCCTCGTGCCGCTCGAGACGCTGGTCGAGCGGGTCGAGGGGCTCCGCTCGCGTTTTGAGGTGCTGCGCCGCGAGGACGCGCGCCGGCTGCGGGCCATCGTCGAGTACACGGAGGAGAAGGAGTGCCGGTCGGTCGCGCTCCGCCGCTACTTCGGCGACGAGGACCCCACCCCCTGCGGCCGCTGCGACCTCTGCCGCTTGCACAGCGTCGCCCAGCCGGCGCGCTTGGGCGGCCGTCCCGGCGGCGCCGACCACCGCCAGCATCGCCGCGGCCGGGACCGCCGGCCGTGGCCGGGCCCGCCCCCCGGGCCGCAGCCGGACGGGATCCCGGCGGGCGACGGCGTCGCCGCCGCACCGGCACCGGGCCCGCACCCCGAGCAACGGCGCCGTCGTCGCCGTCGTCGCGGACGGCGCGGCGCCAATCGCTGGCAGGGGCAGGGGCAGGGCGGCCCGGGCGCTCCGGGCCAGCAGCCGGGTCCGCAGCCGCAAGCGCAGCAGAGCGCCGCACCGCCACCCTTCGTTCCCGCGCTGCCCCCCCTCGACGCGGCCGCCGACGACCTCGCCGCCGAGCTGGGTGCCCCCGCGCTGCCGCCTCCGCCCCCCGGCGCCCCGGCCGTCGCCGGACCCGACGGCGGTCCGCCGCACCAGCACCGCCGTCGCCGCCGGCGTCGCCGCCGCCGGGGCCACGGACCGCGCCCCGACACCGCGCCGCCGCCCGGTCAGGCGTAGCGGACGGCTTCGGTCGGCGGCAGCCGGGCAGCGCGCCACGCCGGCCAGAGCCCAGCGAGCGCCGCGAGCGTGGCCGGGAGCACCCCGGCCGCCAGCGCGAGCCGCGTCGTCACCAGGAAGACGGGTGCGCCGAGCCGCTCGGTGACGGCGTTCAGGGCGCTCACCGTCGCCCAGCCGGTGGCGAGCCCGAGCACGCTGCCGGCGAGCCCGAGCAGGGCCGCCTCGGTGACCAGGAGCCCGATCACCTGCCGGCGGGTGGCCCCGACCACACGCCGGAGCCCGATCTCCCGCCGGCGCTCGACCACCGCCGTGAGCATCGTGTTGGTGACCGCCAGCGCGGCGACGAGGAGCGCCACCAGCGCGCTCCCCAGGATGACGCTGTTGAGGAACGTGAGCGCCCGGTCGAGTTGCCCCGCGGCGTCAGCGGGCGAGACCACGGTCACGTGGCCGACCGCCTCCCGGATGCGGCGCGCGACCGCCTCGGGGTCCTCGCCCTCCGCCCAGAACACGGCGGCCGCGGTCGCGATCGGCAGCACCCTGGCGCCCGGCACCATGACCATCCGGCGGAGGAACGGCTCGCTGTCCACCAGCAGCCGCTCGGCGCGGGGGAAGGGCATGAAGACGAAGCTGTCGGGGCCGGTGAGCGTCGGCTCGAGCACGCCCGCGACGCGGAACGTCACGCCGCGGATCTCGACCGTCCCGCCGACCTCCGCCCGGAGCTGCTTCGCCACCTCGCTGCCGACGACCACCTCGTCGGCGTCGGCGGCGGGGACGAGGCGGCCCGCGCGGACGTGAGGCGGGGGCGTGCGCCGGTTCAGGAGCAAGGCCTGGACGTCGACGCCGAACACCATCGGCGCGAGGGTGAAGGGCAGGGCGGCCGGCGTGTCCGAGACCGGGAACATGACGATGGGTGCGACGACGGCCACGCCGGGCACCGCACCCAGCGCCGCCGTCTGCTCGCCGGACAGCAAGCCGCCCCGCGTCATGCCGGACACCGCGCCGGTCCCGGCTCCGCTGACGGTGATCTGCCCGGTCGCGAAGTCCCGACCGCCCTCGACCAGGCGCGTCAGCTTCTCCGAGAGCGCGCCGAGCAGCACCAGCGCCGCGACTCCGATCGCGATCCCGATCACGGTCAGCGCGCCGCGCACCGGCCGGCGGCGGACATCGCGCATCGCGTCGAGCGGGAGCAGCATCGAGGGCCGGCCTTTAGATGACGGGACGCGACCTCGCAACCGGAGCCCGGAAACACAAAAAGTTCGTCCCCAACCTTGCTCGCGTCGCGGACGGGGAGTAGAGGGGAGCGAGTCGAGCCGAGGGGAGGGGCGCGCATGAGCGATGGTGAGAACGGCTGGCGCCCGTGGTTTACGGTCCCCCGCATCGTCGGTGGGGTGATCGCGATTCCGGTCGTGGCGGGGTTCGTTGCGCTCGGGGCGACGGTGCTCGTGGCGCGCTCGTTGCGCGAGCTCGTGCGCGAGACGTGGTCGCGCCTTCCGAGCCGGCGCACCACGACCTCCGTTCCAGACGAGCACGCCGACTCGGACGCCGCCTGACGCCGGCGCGCGCCGCGCCCGTCGCGCGCGACGCCGGCGTCAAAACCTCCGGCGGAGGCCGGCCGCGAGAGCGGCCACGCTGGCCGAAAACTTTGACCTTGCGACACAGCCTGCTACAGTGGCGCCGGTGTTGAAGGGGAGGTGGTGTGGGGTTGCTCGAGCCGCTACGCGTTCCGCGTCGCGCTGAGAAGCCGGCCGTCGGCGCGGCCCGCATCCCGGGTCGGCTACGGTCGCTGTTTGCGGTCCCCGGCTGGCGGCGGAAGCCCGAGCCGCGCGTCCGCTACGGACAGCCCTTCCTCCCCGGCCACGCGGCGCTCGGCCGCCACCAGGTCTCCGAGGCCCGGCTGCTCCTCGAGCACGCCGAAGCGGTGCGTGGCCGACGCTTCACGTACCTGGGTCGCACCATCGGCTTCCCCGGCCGGGTCGACTGGGACCCGCACGGCATCCCGGAGGACTGGCGCGTCGCGCTGAACGCCCTCGACGACATCGTCCCGCTCGGCGTCGCGGCCGCGCTCGCGCCGACGCCGGAGGTGCGGCGCGTCTGGTTCGAGGCTGCGAGCGGCCTGGTGCGCGAATGGATCGCGAACGCCGGCCGCGGCGTGGCGGGGAAGGTGCCCGCCCTGGTGCGGCGCATCCCGAACCTGATCTACGCGCAGGTCTTCTTCGCCCCCGAGTTACGCGCCGATCCGCGTTTGCGGCGCTCGTTCCTCGAGAGCCTCTACGGGCAGGCCGCGGCCCTCGCGGCCGCCGTGCCCGGCCGACCGGCCGACCCGTCGCTCGTCAGCGCCGGGCGGGCGCTGTTCATGGCGGGCCGCTTCTTCGACGGCATGGAAGCGCGCGGCTGGCTCGAGACGGGTGCTGTGCTGCTCTGGGCCCAGCTCCGCGAGCAGGTCCAGGAGGACGGCGGGCACGCAGCGCGAAATCCGGCCGTGCACGCGGCCGTGCTCGCCGACTACCTCGAGGTGCTCGCCATCCTCCAGGCCTCGAACGACGACGTGCCGATCTGGGCGCGCAAGCGCGTCAAGGGCATGGCCGACTTCCTCGGCCGTCTCCTCCATCCCGACGGCGAGATCCCGCTCTTCCATGGTGCGGGCATCGGGGTCACGCGGCCGGCGCACGAGCTGCTCGCGCTCGCGGCCGTCGTGCTGCACGAGCCGGGCTGCGCGCCGCCCGGCCCGCTCGGCCTCTGGCCGCTTCTCCTCGTCGGCGAGAGCGGGCTCCGCGTGCACGGCAATCTGCCGCGCCGGACGGCACCGCCGGAGGCACGCGCGCTGCGACGCACGGGGTTCTACGTCCTCCCGGGTGCCGCGGGTGACCTGATGCTGCTCGACGGCGCCGCGCCGCCGCCGGCCGGCGACGCCGCGGCGTTCGGCTACGAGTTGTCGGTCGGCGGGGCGCGGGTCGTGGTCGACGCCGGCATGGTGGGCGACGAAGCGCCGCCCTGGCCCGCGTACTTCCGCAGCACCCGGGCGCACAACGTCGTCGCCGTCGGCGGCGCCGACGCCCGCGTGGCCGAGGTGAGCGACGTCCACTGGGTGGTACGCGACGGTCTCGTCTACTTCGGCGCGACGCACGACGGCTTCGCGCACCTGGCCTCCCAGGCCGCGCCCGGCGCCCGGCTCCGCCACCGCCGCCACGTCTTTTGCCTGCCGGGACGCTTCTGGCTCGTCTGCGACCAGGTGCTCGGCACCGGCGCGTGCGACCTCGAATCCTTCATTCACTTCCATCCCGACGTCGCCCTGAAGGCCGCCTGCCGGGGACGGATCGCGTTCCTCGCCGGACGCTCCGACGACGCCTGGCTCCAGGTCGTGCCCGCCGGCGCGCACGCCGTGCACGTCGTGCACGGGCTCGACGCCTCGGAGGGCCCGCCGCAGGGCTGGTACGCGGCGCGCCACGGCGAGCGCCGGGCGGCGTCCGTCCTCTCGCTCGCGGCCGAGGCGCGGCTGCCGTACGTCTTCGGCTACGCGCTCGTGCCGCGCTCGGACGCCCCGGTCGAGCTGCGCTTCGAGCACGACGCGTTCCATCTCCACGCCACGCTCCAGACCGGCGGCGAGGAGTACGTGCTGAGCGTCGTGCAGGGTGACGTCGAGATGGTCGTGAAGCCCGTGTGAGCGTGCGCAACCTGCTCGCGCTCGCAGGATGGCCGGAGGTCGCGCTTGCGGACGGCGCGTGGTCCGGCGCCGACGCGGCGGAGCGCCCCCTGGCGCTGGCTCACCTGGTGGCAGGCGTGCGCGGCGCCGCGGACCCGGTGGCGACGAACGAGGACCGCTCGGTCCGCGCCGTGCTCGCCGGCACGTTGTACAACCGCCGCGAGCTGCGGGCACAGCTTGGCGGCCGCCATGCCTTCAGCGGCCGCGACGACGCGGAGGTGCTCACCCACCTCTACGAGGAGCGCGGGGTGCAGTGCGTGAAGGCGCTGCGCGGGGCGTTCGCGCTGGCGCTCTGGGACGCGGGCGCCGGCCGCCTCGTCCTGGCGCGCGACCAGCTCGGGATCGTGCCGCTCTACTACGCGGTGGACGGAAGGCGGCTCGCCGCCGCTTCGACGCTGCCGGCGCTCACCGCGCTCGGCCTCGCCAGCACGTGGGATGCCGCCGCCCTCGACACGCTCCTCACGCTCGGCCTGGTGCCGGCGCCGGCGACGCTGTATCCCGGAATCCGCCAGCTCGAGCCCGGCGAGCTGGCGGTGTGGGAAGACGCCCGGCTCCGCACGCAGCGATACTGGCAGCTCGGCTTCACCGAGCGCCGGATGGGGCGCGAGGACGTGGCGCGACTCGTCCGCACGCAGGTGCTGGAGGCGCTCCGCCTGCGACAGACCGGTGTCGTCCCCGGCTTGCTGCTCTCGGGCGGTCTCGACGCGGCGGCGCTGCTCGCGCTCGCCGCCGCGGACCGCCGTCCACCGGGGTGCGCGTACACGGCCGCGCCCCCCGGCGCCGAGGAGGAGGGGCGAACGGCGGCCCGTCTCGCGGCACACGCCGGCGTCGAGCACGTGGTCGTGCAGGAGCCGACGGACTGGACGGGCGCGGTCGACGCGCTCCTCGCCGCGCACGGCACGCCGGCCGGCGGGCCCGACGCGCTGCTCGTGCAAGCCGCGGCCGCGCGGGCGGCGTCGGACGTCGAGGTGGCGCTGGCGGGCACGGGCGGGGAAGCGGTCTTCGGCGGCACGCCGGCGGCGCGCGCCGCGGCGCGCATCGCGCGCTACCGGCGCTTCCCCGCCGTCGTGCGCGAGGCAGCCGAGGTGTGGACGCGGCTCGCCTCGGGGACGCTCGCCGCGCGCCTCCGTCCGCTGGTCGGTACCGAGCGCCTGGCGCCCCTCGAGATGTACGCCCGCGCCACGAGCCTCTTCCTCCCCGAGGAGCGCGACGCGCTCTACACCGAGGACATGCTGGCGCTCCTCGGCGAAGCCGGGCCCTGGGCGGGGCTCACCGGCGTGTTCGCCGACGCGGTGGCCGCCGGAGCCACCGACACCGCCGACGTGATCCACTACGTGGAGCTGGTGCTGCGCCTGCCGGCCGAGGCCGCCGTGATGGTGCCGGCCGCGGCGGTCGGTCTCGAGCTGCGCTTTCCGCTCGCCGACCACCGCCTGGCGCAGTTCGTCGCGAGCGTGCCGCCCCCGGCGCGCGTCACCGCCCGCGACCGCCAGATTCTCCTGCGCCGCGCCGTCGCGGACCTGCTGCCGCGCACGCTGCTCAACGGCTCGCACGCGAGTCGCGTCGTGCTACCACGGGGCTTCCTCGACGACGCGCTCGCGCCCGGCCGCATCGCCGCGCAGGGCGTCTTCCGTCCCGACACGGTCGCCCGCCTCCTCCACGAGCACGTCACCGGCAAGCGCGACCACACGACACGGCTCTGGGCGATCCTCCTGGTCACCCGCTGGCTCGAGAAGCAGAGCCAGGCGGCCGTCACCCCCGGCGTCCGCGTCGCGGGATAGACCGGACGCGTCGGCGGTCGCCGCCTCGCGCCGCCGTCAGCCGCGGCGCGACGGCTTCTGCCCCCGCGCCTCGACCGCTTTCTTGAACTCCTCGACCGAGTCGTGCAGCGCCTTCGCTTCGAGCGTGCGGCGGATGGGACCCGGCACCCAGAAGCCGATGTCCACCGACTGGCGGCACGTCGCCTTGGTGCGCGGGCCGGCGGCTTCGAAGCGGTACTCGCCCTCGACGCTCTTCAGATCGCCCTCGGTGAGCCGCCACGTGCCGCCGCGCGGCGCGTCCCACGCGTACTCGAGGACGTAGCGGACCGTCTTGATCATGTTGACGGCGAACGCGACGCGGCGGGGGAGGCCGTCGGCGTGCCGATCGAGGATGCGGCACTCGCTCACCGGACCCGACCAGTCCGGGTAGGCGCCGAAGTCGGTGAGGACGGCGAAGCAGTCGTCGACCGAGCCCGCGACCACGACGGTGTGCGAGGCGGTGAAGTCGCCCATGGGCGAGGACGATAACGGGCCGGACGCGACGGCGTCAAGAACGCACCTCGGGGCGTCTCACGCGGCTGTTGTGTGAAAGACGATTGCGGTATGCTCCGTCCGATGGCGGTTCGTACGATCGAATGGCGCAACGGACGCGTGGTCATGATCGACCAGCGCCTCCTCCCGACGCGCGAGGTCTATCGCGTCTACGCGGATCACCGGGAGGTCGCGCAGGCGATCAAGGACATGGTCATCCGCGGCGCGCCCGCGATCGGCGTCGCGGCCGCGATGGGCATCGCGCTCGGCGTCCGCACGCTGCGCGGCGACCGCGCGCGCGACTTCGAGCGCCTCTGCCGCACCTTCGCCGCCACGCGCCCCACCGCCGTCAACCTCTTCTGGGCGATCGAGCGCATGCGCCGCGTCTTCACGCGGAACCAGCACCGCTCACCCGACACGCTCTGCACCATCCTCGAGCGCGAAGCGCTCGCCATCCACGACGAGGACGTGGCGGTGAACCGCGCCCTCGGCCAGCACGGCGCCGCGTTGATCGAGGACGGGGCGACCGTGCTCACGCACTGCAACGCCGGCGCGCTCGCCACGGCCGGGTTTGGGACCGCGCTCGGCATCGTCCGCGCCGCGATCGAAGCCGGCAAGCGCCTCCAGGTGATCGCCTGCGAGACGCGGCCCTTCCTGCAGGGCGCGCGGCTCACGGCCTGGGAGTGCAAGAAGGACCGCATCCCCTGCACGCTCATCACCGATAACATGGCCGCGCACTTCATGCAGCGGGGGAAGGTGAGCTGCGTGATCGTCGGCACGGACCGTACCGCGGCCAACGGCGACGTCGCGAACAAGATCGGCACGTACGGGCACGCCGTGCTCGCGCACCGCCACGCGATCCCGTTCTACGTCGCGGCGCCGATCTCCTCGATCGACCTCGCGTGCCCCCGCGGCGACCGCATCCCGATCGAGGAGCGACCCGCCCGCGAGGTGACGCACATCTTGGACCGCCAGATCGCGCCCACGGGCGTCAAGGTCGCGAACCCCGCCTTCGACGTCACGCCGAGCGAGCTGATCACCGCGATCGTGACCGAGCGGGGCGTGGCCCGCCAGCCGCTCGGTCGCACCCTGGCGAAGCTCGTCGCCGGCGAGCCGCGCGTGCGCCCGTCGGCGGCCGAGCGCAAGCCCGAGCCGCGCAAGCAGCGGCGCCGTTGAGCCGTCGGGACGCCGGGAGCCGCCGGTGCACGTGAAGCTCGCACTGCTCGCCGACTCGGCGAACGTCTCGCAGGAGGGGAAGCTGAACCTCCTCGGCATCTTCGACACGATCTACGCGCGCGAGTTCCCGACCGCGCACCCGCACATGTACCTCGTGCTGCGCTTCGAGGCGGGAGCGGACGAGGCCGGGACGAAGCCGGCGCTCGAGGTACAGTTCCTCGGACCCGACGGCGAGCCGCTCTTCCGCATCCCCGCCACGCTCAACGTCCAGCGCGGCGTCACGGGGCGAGCGGTCGGGATCGATCACGTGCTCGCGCTCGCGAACCTCGGCTTCGAGCGAGCGGGGCGCTACGCGTTCCGGGTGCTGCTCGACGGCCGGCTGGCGGCCGAGGTGCCGCTGGCCGTCGAGACGCTGCCGGCGACGCACTGATACGTCGTCCCTCGGAACTGGATCTGATCGGCGGCGTGGGGCGAAGTCCGACGCGGGCCCGCGGCGTGCGGAAGCGGCGATGTCTCGGCTATGCCGCCGCCGCGCCCGCGAGCCGGCGGGCGAGGCGGGCGTGTGCCGGCCAGCGGAGCGCGGCCGTCGCGGGCGCCGGCCGCAGGCGACGCCGCAACCCCTGGATGCGGGCGAGCGCGCTGGCGACCGCCGCCGGATCGAGCGCGCCCGTGGTGAGGGCCTCCGTGACGCCGGTCATCGCCGCGCGCGCCGCCTCCAGCGACTGGCAGACGAGCAGCATGTCGCACCCCGCCGCGAGCGCCTCGACCGCCGCGCCGCCGGGCGTCGTCCGGGCCGCGACCGCGTTCATCTCGAGGTCGTCGCTGAAGAGCACGCCGCGAAAGCCGAGCCGGCGGCGCAGGAGGTCGCGACAGATGAGCGGCGAGAGGGTGGCCGGCCGTCGCGGGTCGAGCGCGGGGTAGAGGACGTGCGCGGTCATGAGCGCCGGCAGCCGCGCCGCGACGGCGCGGGCGAAGGGCACCAGGTCGACGGCAGCGAGCGCGCGCCGCGAGCGGCGCACGCGGGGCAGCACGAAGTGCGAATCGCCGGCGCTGGCTCCGTGCCCGGGGAAGTGCTTTCCGCAGGCGAGCACGCCCGCGCCCATGAGCCCGCGCGCGAGCGCGAGCCCCAGCCGCGCCACGCGCGCCGGGTCGGCGCCGAAGGCCCTGTCGCCGATGACGCGGTTCTTCGGATGCGACCACACGTCGAGCACGGGCGCGAAGTCGAGGTCGATGCCGACGGCGCGCAGCTCGCGCCCCATGGCCCGCCCCACCGCGAGCGCGAGACGCGCGTCGCCCCGCTCGCCGAGGACCGCCGCCGGCGGGAAGTGCGTGAACGGCGCCGGCAGCCGGTGCACGCGCCCGCCTTCGTGGTCGATCGCCACCAGCGGCGCGACGCCGGGACCGGACGCGTGAATGCCCGCGACGAGCTTCCGCAGTTGCGCGGCCGAGCGCACGTTCCGCTTGAACAGCACCACCCCGCCCGGCGGGTGCTCGGCCAGGAACGCCCGCGTCGGCGCGTCGAGCTCGGGGCCCGGGAGCCCGATCATGAACAGTTGCGCGGCGGTGCTCCTGAGCACGGCGGAGGGCATGTGGCCTGCGCATATAGCAAAAATCCGGCGCCGAATCGCGCCGGAGTCCGCCGTCCCGGATTCCATTTACACGACCGCCGGGGCGTGTTATCCACGCGGCAGGGCGGGGATGGCGGCGGACCGGACCACGGGACGGTACATCGCAGTCGAGGGCCCGATCGGCGTCGGGAAGACGGCCCTCGCGCGGCGGGTCGCCACCGAGTTCGGGGCGCGGCTCCTCCTCGAGCAGGTCGAGGAGAATCCCTTCCTGAGAAGGTTCTACGAGGACCCGGAGAAGCATGCGTTCCAGACCCAGCTCTTCTTTCTCCTCGAGCGCTACCGCCAGCAGCGCGAGCTGGGACAGCTCGACCTGTTCCACCAGGGCACGGTCGCGGACTACCTCTTCGCCAAGGACGGCATCTTCGCCGGCATCACCCTCAACCCGGACGAGTTCCAGCTCTATCAACAGATCTTCCAGCTCCTCGACCAGCGGCTTCCCCGGCCCGACCTCGTCATCTATCTCGAGGCGCGGCCCGAGGTCCTGCTCAAGCGGCTCAGGAAGCGTGACCGCGACTTCGAGCGTGGCATCACGCCCGAGTACCTGGGAAGGCTGACGGAGGCGTTCCGGAACTACTTTCACCATTACACCGAGGCCCCGCTCCTGGTGGTCAACTGCTCGGACATCGACTTCGTCGAGCACGGCGGTGATCTCGCCGACCTGATCAAGGAGATCCGGGGCATGCGACAGGGGGTACAGCACTACATTCCGCTTGGATCTCGTTAACGACCTCGACCCGCGACGGCGGGCGAGGATTGCAGCGGACCGAGACGGGAAGCGACGACGACGCGACCGAGAGAGCGACCAGACGCCCAAGACCCCGAGCGTCCTGCCGGGGATCCCGAGGGCAGCTCCCGTCGGCTGCGTACGCCAGGCCTCCCGGACGAAGGTCCGCGGAGGTTTTTTTCATGGCGCAGCAGAAGGTGACGGTTCCCGACCTGGCCCGCATGAAGGCGGCGGGCGAGCGGATCACGATGGTGACCTGCTACGACCACGCCTTCGCCCGCCTGCTCGACACGGCCAACGTCGACCTCTTCCTGGTCGGCGACTCGCTCGGCATGGTCGTGCAGGGCAACGACAACACGCTGCCGGTCACGCTCGACGAGGTGATCTACCACACGCGCATGGTGACGCGCGGCCGGCGTCGGGCGCTGGTCGTCGGCGACCTGCCGTTCGGCACCTACCAGGCGGGGCCCGCGCGCGCGGTGGAGAGCGCCATCCGGCTCGTCAAGGAGGGCGGCGCGGAGGTCGTGAAGCTCGAGGGCGGCGTCACCATGGCGCCGGCGATCGAGGCGATCAACGCGGTCGACATCCCGGTGATGGGGCACATCGGGCTCACGCCCCAGTCGGTCCACCGCATGGGCGGCCACAAGATCCAGGGCCGGCGGCGCGGCAAGGCCCCGGGCGCGCGCGATCGGCTCATCGACGACGCCAAGGCCGTCGAAGCCGCGGGTGCGTGCGCCGTCGTCCTCGAGGGCATCCCGCTCGACCTCGCGCGCGAGATCACGGGGATGCTCGCCATCCCGACCATCGGCATCGGCGCCGGCGTCCACTGCGACGGCCAGGTGCTCGTCCTGCACGACCTGCTCGGCCTCGCCGACTGGGCGCCCAAGTTCGCCAAGCGCTACGCCGAGGTCGGGCGCGACGTGGTGCGAGCGGCGGCCGAGTACGTGAGAGAAGTCAAAGCCGGCGCCTTCCCGGCCGACGAGCACTCCTTCCACACCCTGCCGGCGGCGGCGACGGCGAAGTGATGGACGTCCTCCGCGAGCCGCGCGCCATGCAAGCCTGGGCCGACGCCGCGCACGCGCGCGGCGAGCGGGTGGCCCTGGTGCCGACGATGGGCGCGTTGCACGAGGGCCACCTGGCCCTCGTCGCGGAGGGGCGGCGGCGCGCGGCGCGCGTCGTCGTCTCGATCTTCGTGAACCCGAGCCAGTTCGACCGGCGCGACGACTTCGAGCACTACCCCCGCCCCGTCGAGGACGACCTCGCGCGGTGCACGGCCGCCGGCGTGGACGCCGTCTACGCGCCGGCGCCGGCGGCGATGTACCCGGAGGGGTTCCAGACGGGGGTCGAGGTGGCGCGGCTGACCGAGCCGCTCTGCGGCGCGGTACGGCCCGGGCACTTCCGCGGCGTGACCACCGTGGTGACCAAGCTCTTCCACGCCGTGCGGCCCGACGTCGCGGTCTTCGGCGAGAAGGACTGGCAGCAACTGGCGGTCGTGCGTCGCATGGCGGCGGACCTCGACTTCGGCGTCGAGGTGGTCGGGGTGCCGACGGTGCGCGAAGCCGACGGGCTCGCGCTCTCGAGCCGTAACGGGCTCCTCGGCGCCGAGGAGCGGGTCGCGGCGCGCGTCGTGCCGCGGGCGCTGGCGGCGGCGTCCGAGGCGCTGGCCGCGGGCGAGACGCGCGGCGCGGCGCTGGTCGCGCAGGCGACGGCAGAAGTCGCGCGTGAAGCGCGCGCGCGTCTCGAGTACGCCGAGCTTCGTGATCCGGCGACGTTGGAAGTCGTGGCAGAGGTGGAAGCGCCGGCGCTGCTCGCCCTGGCAGTCTGGGTGGGCGGCGTGCGGCTCATCGACAACCGTGTGCTCGTACCCCAGGGAGGACGAGACTCATGACCAGAAAGATGCTGCGGGCGAAGATCCATCGAGCGACGATCACCCAGGCGGACGTCGACTACGAGGGCTCCATCACCATCGACCGGCGTCTCCTCGACGCCACCGACCTCCTGCCCAACGAAGCGGTGTGCGTCTGGAACGTCACCAACGGGAACCGCTTCGAGACCTACGCCGTCGAGGGGCCGCGGGACTCCGGCGTCGTCTGCGTGAACGGCGCCGCCGCCCACCTCGTGCGGCCGGGCGACCTCGTCATCATCGCAGCCTACTGCTGGATGGACGAGGACAAGGCGCGGAAGCACGAGCCCAAGGTCGTCTTCGTCGACGAGCAGAACCGCATCCGCGCCAAGCGCGCCGAGGTGGCCGGCCCGCTCCGGGTGGCCGGGTGACGAAGGAGGCCCGCGACCGCGACATCAGCGTCAACCGGCGGGCCTTCCACGACTACTTCATCGACGAGCGCTACGAAGCGGGCCTGGTGCTGGTCGGCAGCGAGGTGAAGTCGCTGCGCGCCGGGCGCGCCAACCTGAAGGACGCCTACGCACGCTTCTTCGGCGATGAGCTGTACCTCGTCGGCGCGCACGTGAGCCCGTACGCGCCCGCGAGCCAGTTCGGCCACGAGCCGACGCGGCACCGCAAGCTCCTCCTGCACAAGAAGGAGATCGAGCGCCTGCGCGGGAAGATCCAGGAGCGCGGCCTCACCCTGGTGCCGCTGCGGCTCTACTGGTCGAAGGGCCGCGCCAAGGCGGAGCTGGGCCTCGGCCGGGGCAAGAAGTTCCACGACAAGCGCGAGGCGATCCGCGAGCGTACCGAGCGGCGCGAGATCGACCGGGCGATGGCGGCGGGGCGGCGGCGCGGCTGAGCGGAGCCTAGAAGAGCTTCAGCGCGTACGGACGTGCTGGCTCATGTCGCCGACCAGGTCGACGAGGACCCGCCGCTCCGTGAACCGCCAGCCGCCGGGCCCGCGCGCGAAGCGGTCGTGGTAGCGACCGGCGACGATCGGCTGCAGCGGCAGCGCGGGCGTCGCCTGGAAGACGGTGAAGTAGGAGCGCGCGGCGGCGGTGCCGGCCGCGGCGTCGACCTCGACGACGAGATTCGTCGTGACGTGCTTCGTCCGCGGCACGCCGTCGTAGAGGATCACGATCTCGCGCAGCCGCGCCAGCACGGCTTCCGTCCCGCGGCGCGCGGGACCGTCGCGCGGGCCGAAGGTGGCGTCGGCGAACAAGCCGGCGACGCCCTCCAGGTCGCCCGCGTCGAGGCGCTCGGCGTAGCCGAGGATCAGGCCGGCGATGGCGTCATGCTCGCTCATGTCGCCTCCTCGCACGGGTGGCCGCGCGTTCGCAACGGTTTGACCCTCGGCGGCGCTACCGCCTATAAGTCCCGACGAGCGTGAGCGAGCCGCAGTTCCACGTCGAGCGAGTCGACCACGACGGCGGGCGGAGCGAGCTCCGCTTCGTCGGCAAGCTCCACTTCCGCGAGGTCTTCGACGCCTGGCCCGAGGTCCGCCGCCTCCTGAAGGCCCATCCGTCGAGCGTCGCCTTCGACCTCTCGCGCGTCGAAGCGCTCGACGGCGGCGCGACGGCGCTCCTCCTCGAGCTGAAGCACGAGGTCGCCGCCGCGGGCGCCAGCGCCGAGATCGTCGGCGCCGAGGGGGGCGTGCGCGGCATGCTCGAGCTGTACGGCGCGCATCCCGCGCACGGGAAGATCCGGCCGCCGGTGCGGGTCGGCATCCTCGACCAAATCGGGCGCGAGACGCTCGGCTTGTTCGAGGAGAGCCACTGGCTCGACTACATCGGCGACGTCGTCGCCGCCGCCCGGGACGCGGTGCGACGGCCCGCCGCCGTCCACTGGGCTGACGTCGCGCGCTTGATGGAGCGCGCCGGCGCCGACGGCCTGCCGATCGTGGTGCTCATCAGCTTCCTGGTCGGGCTCGTGACCGCCTTCCAGGCGGCGGTCCAGCTCCGGCAGTTCGGCGCCAACATCTTCGTCGCCGACCTGGTCGCGCTCTCGATCACGCGCGAGCTCGGCCCGCTCATGACCGCGATCATCGTCGCGGGGCGCTCGGGCGCGGCGTTCTCGGCGGAGATCGGGACCATGAAGGTGTCGGAGGAGGTGGACGCGCTGCGCACCCTCGGCCTCGACCCGTACCTCTTCCTCGTCTTCCCGCGCGTGCTGGCGCTGGTGGTGGTCATGCCGCTGCTCGCCATCCTCGCCGACGTGGTCGGCATCCTGGGCGGGTTGCTGGTCGCGCTCCTCGGCCTCGACCTCACCGTCAACGCCTTCCTCCTCGAGGCGCAGAAGGCGTTGCGGCTCTGGGACGTCGGCTCGGGGCTCCTGAAGAGCGTCGTCTTCGCGCTCGCCATCGCGCTCATCGCCTGCCAGCGCGGGCTCGCGACCGGCGGCGGCGCCGAGGGCGTCGGCCGCGCGACGACGTCCGCCGTGGTGACGAGCCTCTTCGCGCTGGTCGTCATCGACGCCCTCTTCACGGTGCTGTTCAACGCGCTGGGGCTCTGATGATCGAGGTCGAGCGGCTCACCATCGGCTGGGGCGGGATCCCGATTCTCGAAAACCTCGACTTCGCGGTCGCGGCCGGCGACGTGTTCGTGATCCTCGGCGGCAGCGGCTGCGGCAAGTCAACGCTGCTCCGCCACCTGATCGGCCTCGAGGAGCCGATACGCGGCACGGTGCGCGTGGGCGGGGTGCGGCCGGGCACGGAAGAGGGCGTGCCCTCCTACGGCGTGCTCTTCCAGTCGGGCGCGCTCTTCGGCTCGATGACGCTCGCCCAGAACGTCGCCCTCCCGCTCCGCAAGTGGACCGACCTCGACGCGCACGCCGTCGACACCATCGTCCGTGCCAAGCTCCGGCTGGTCGGGCTCGAGGGGTTCGAGAACCACTTCCCGTCCGAGATCTCGGGCGGTATGAAGAAGCGGGCCGGGATCGCGCGCGCCATGGCGCTCGACCCGCCGCTCCTCTTCCTCGACGAGCCGTCGGCCGGCCTCGACCCGGTCAGCTCGGTGGAGCTGGACGAGCTCATTTTGACTTTGAATGCGAGCCTCGGCATGACCACCGTCATCGTGAGTCACGAGCTCCAGAGCATCTTCAAGATCGGCCGCAACTGCATCATGCTCGACAAGGGGGCACGTGGGATCATCGCCCGCGGCAACCCCCTCGAGCTGCGCGCGGGGAGCGACGACGCACGGGTGCTCGCCTTCTTCAACCGCAAGCCGTCGAAGGAGCCTTGACCATGGCCGCGACTGCCACCAACCACTGGAAGCTCGGGCTCTTCGTCGTGGGCGGCATCGCGGCGATGATCGGCGCCCTCTTCTGGCTCGGGGCGCGGCGCTTTCATCGCGACGCATTCCCCGCCGTCGCCTTCTTCGACGAGTCGGTGCAGGGGCTCGACGTCGGCTCGCCGGTCAAGTTCCGGGGCGTCACGGTCGGCACCGTCTCCGGCATCACGATCGCGCAGGACCACCGCCACGTGCAGGTGACGTCCGACATCTACGTCGACGCCGTGAAGCGCCTCGGCATCGCCAACGGCGCGCCCGACCCGAACTCGGGCGAGGCGTTCCTCCCCACCGGCCTCCGCGTGCAGCTCGTCGCCGCCGGCATCACCGGCGTCCGCTTCCTCCAGGTCGACTTCTTCGAACGCTCGCGCTACCCCGTGCCGGCGCTGCCGTTCGATCCGCCCTGGAACTACGTTCCCGCCGCGCCGTCGACGTTGAAGAGCCTGGAGGACACCGTGCTGGAGGTGATGAACCGGCTGCCGGGGCTCGGCGACCAGGCGAAGGACGTGCTCGCGGAGGGCAAGGAGACGCTCGGCTCGCTCCGTCACCTGGCCACGCAGCTGGGCGCCGACGACGGCGCGTTCAACAAGCTCCTCGCGCGGCTCGGCGCGGCCGCCGTGCGCGCCGAGAGCGCGCTCGACGAGGCGCGGCTGGGCGAGACGACGGCGTCGGTGCGGGCCGCGGCTGGCTCGGTCGGCGGCGCCGCGGGCGGCGTGAACGGCGACGAGCTCCGTGCGAGCCTCATCGCGCTCCGCGAGGCGCTCGAGTCGGTGCGCGCGCTCGCCGACTCGCTCGACCGCGACCCGAGCGCGCTGATCCGCGGGCGGCGCTCCGACGGCGCCGTGCCGGTGAAGCGATGAAGCGCTGGTCGCTCGCCGCGGCGCTCCTGCTCGCGGGCTGCCTCTTCCGGCCCGACGCGGAGCTGCGTTGGTTCCAGCCCGACTCGCAAGCCGTCGCGGGCGCCGCCACCGAGGAAGAGGCGCACCCGGCGGACGCGGCGGCGCTGCGCTTGCGGCGCGTGCAGGCGGCGCCCTTCCTGCGCGACCGCATCGTCTGGCGCTCGGACGTCGAGTACGGCGTCTACGAGCACCGGCGCTGGACGCAGATGCCGGCGTCCTACGTCGAGCAGGCGCTCTGGCACGAGCTCTTCAACCATCGCGGGCTGCGTCGCGGCGAGATCACCGCGCCCGCGCTCGACGTCGACGTCCGCGCCTTCGACGAGGTGCTGGCGCCGGCGCACGAGGCCCGCGTCGAGCTGGCGGTCCGCCTGGTCACCGCGGAGCAGGAGCCGCTCCTCGAGCGCGTCTTCACGGCGCGGCGTTCCATCGGGGACAAGGAGGCGGGCTCGGTGGCGCGCGCGATGGGCGCGGCGCTCGACGCGGTGGTGGCGGACCTCGGGGGCGCGGTGGCGACGGCGCTGCCGCACCCGGCGGCGCGGCCCCCGGCGCGGCGGCGGTAGCCCCGCGAGCGGGCGATCCGTTTTGTGAAGGTCGAAGCCGGGCCGTCACGATCTCGCCGCGGGTCCAGCCGACGATCCGCGGCTTCCGCCCGCGTTCCGCCGGCGGCGCCGGGGCACGGCGATTGCACCGGCACGAGCACCGGTGCACGCTAGACTCCGGACCGCGATCGCGCAGAGCGCACAGCGCCTCGGCGTGCTCGGCGCGTGTGCGCTGCTCGCGCTGTCGGGCGGCGCCGTCCGCGCCGCCGAGCCGGTGCGTCCGCCGAGGGTGATTCGCGGCAGCGGGCCGCCGCCCCCGGCGCTCGCCCCGGGCGACGAGAAGCTCGACTCCGGGTTGCGCGCCCTGGTCGCACCGGAGCCGCTCCCGGCGGTGCAGAGCCCGACCCTCGTCCCGCTGCCCGTCACGGGGATGCGCGGCGCCGAGGCGCACGTCTACGTCCGGGTGGACTCGGCCTCCGACGACGACCTCGCGCACCTCGCCGAGGCGGGCCTGCGCGCCGACCGCGTGAGCCTCGAGCACGGGCTCGTCCGCGGCTGGCTCGACGCGGCGGACCTGCGCCGGCTCGCAAGCGTCGGCGTGGTGCGCTCGATCACGCCCGTCCGGCCGGGCGTCCTGCGGGCGCTGGTGCCCGACACGGCGGGCGACAACGCCGCGCGCGGCCCCCAGGCGCGCGCCACCGGCTTCGACGGCACGGGCGTCAAGGTGGGTGTGATCTCCGACGGCGTCGACCACCTCGCCAGCATCGGCGACATGCCCGCGGGCACGGGCGTGCCGGCCGGCGCCGGCTGCCGGGCCGGCAGCGGCGACGAGGGCACCGCGATCCTCGAGATCGTCCACGACCTCGCGCCCGGCGCGACGCTCGTGTTCTCGCAGGGGCTGAGCGACAAGCTCGGCTTCATCGACTCGGTCAACTGTCTGCGCAACGCCGGGGCGCAGGTCATCGTCGACGACATCGGCTTCTTCGACGAGCCGTACTTCGAGGACGGCATGGTGGCGCAGGCGGTGCGCGCCGCCGTGCAGGCCGGCGTGTCGTATCACTCCTCCGCCGGCAACGAAGCCGGCATCCACTACGGAGGGCTGTTCCAGCCCATCGTCGGCTCCGCGTACCACAACTTCGCGAGCGGCACCCCGGACACCTTCGACGACGTGGCAGTCCCGTCCGGCGCTGGCGTCGACTGCATCCTCGAGTGGAGCAGCCCCTTCGAGACGGCGGTCGACAATTACGACCTCGAGCTCTGGGACACCTCGGTGAATCCGCCCACGCTGGTGACGTCCAGCAACAACGCCCAGCCGGGCACGCCGGCGATCGAAGAGGTCGGCGCGTTCAACTTCGGCCCCGGGACCGCGCACGCGGGGATCGCGATCAAGCGGGTGAGCGGCACGACGCGCCAGCTCTCGATGTTCTGCCTCGGCGTGAGCTCGGGGGCGCTCCAGTACGTCACCCCGCAGGGGAGCATCATCGGGCATCCTGCGATCCGCGAAGCGGTCGCGGTGGGCGCGATCGACGTGCACGACCCGGGCCTGGACACCGTCGAGGCCTTCAGCTCGGAGGGGCCCGTGACGGTCTTCTTCCCGCAGGACACGCGGCCGAAGCCGGACCTCGCGGGGTTCGACGGCGTGTCCACCGAGGTCTCGGGCTTCTCGCCGTTCTTCGGCACCTCGGCGGCCGCGCCGCACTCGGCCGCGGTCGCGGCACTCCTCCTCTCCAAGAACTCGTGCCGCACCCCGGCGCAGATCCAGCAGACGCTCAAGGCCACCGCCGACGACATCGGCGCCGCCGGCTTCGACCCGGTGTCCGGCGCGGGCCGCCTCGACGCTCTGGGCGCGATCCAGGCGGTGCCGGTGAAGGAATGCACCGTCAACGCCGACTGCAACGACGGCGACGTCTGCACGACCGACACCTGCGAGGGCTGCACGTGCGTGCATCGGGCGATCTCGTGTGACGACGGCGATCCCTGCACGGCCGACACGTGCGACTCGCACACGGGCTGCCAGCACGTGGTGGTGCCCGACGACACGCCGTGTCCGGACGCCAACCTCTGCAACGGCACGGAGACGTGTCAGGCGGGCACGTGCACGCCCGGCACGGCGCTGGTCTGCGACGACGGCAGCCTCTGCACCGCGGACACCTGCGAGCCGGCGACGGGGTGCATGTTCCTCGACGCCTGCGACGACCGCAATCCCTGCACCACGGACACCTGCGACCCGCTCGCCGGCTGCGGGCACACCGCGGTGACCGACGGGACGCCGTGCCCCGACGCCAACCTCTGCGACGGCACCGAGACGTGTCGGGCCGGCACGTGCACGCCCGGCGCGCCGCTCGTCTGCGACGACGGCGACGGGTGCTCGGCCGACACCTGCGACCCGAGGATCGGCTGCACGTACCCGCCGATCGACGGCTTCGCCGGCATCGCCTGCCTCTGCGGCCGCGGCCTCGGCGCGTCGAGCTGCGGCTCGGTGGCGGCGCCGGCGGGCATCGCGGGTCGCTTCGGTCGCGCCTGCAAGCTGATCGCGCGGGCGTCGAGCGTGCGCAATCCGCGTCGCGCGCGGCGGCTCGTTCTGGAGGCCGCGCAGACCCTCGGCAAGGCGAGACGCGTGGCCGCCAAGGTGTCCACGCACCTGCCGCCCGGCTGCGCGCCCGCGTTGATGGGCGTCATCGACGACACGCGCGCGCGCGCGGGTCGCCTCGCCGGGCGGCTCTGAGGCGCGACGCGGCTCAGCGCGCCGGGTAGCGGACGCCCGTGCCGTCCAGCCGGCCGTGCTCGCCGAGCTTCTTCGCCAGGTACTGCTGCTGCGCGTTCTCGGCGTAGCGGAACTCGGGCGCCGGGAGGATCTCGGTGACGACGCGGCCGAAGCCCGCGCCCGAGAGCGCGCGCTGGTAGGCGTCGCGCGAAGCCTCCGCCGTACGCCGCTGGACGTCCGAGGACCAGTAGATGGCCGAGCGGCCGCGGGTCGGGTCGTGGCCTTCCCAGAAGAGGCGGAGCAACGCCTCGAAGCTCGTCCGGCGTGGGTCGAAGACCACGCGCACGACCTCGGCGTCGCCCGCGTGGCCGACCGCCGTCGTGTACACGCCGTCGGCCTGCCAGAAGCTGCGCTCGGGGGCCCGGAAGGGGCCCATGGCGAACATCGCGGTCTCCATCTCGGTGGGGAACGGCGGCTCGATCGGCGTGCCCAGGATCACGTGACGCGCGCTGCCGTGGCGGCCGGCGGTCTTGGTGAAGACGTCCAGGCCGGCCATCATGCCGCCCGAGCGGACGACGTGCATGCCGTGGTGGAACTCGCCGACGAGCGCGTCCGTCAGGTCGAGGTGCCACTGCTCGTAGGACGAGAGACGGTCGCTCCGGAGCGCCGCCTGCGGGAACTTGGCGAGCCCCCTGGCGAGCGCGAGCGCGGCTTCGAGCGCAGTGCCCTTCGGGACGAGGCGGTTCGCGAGACCCATGCGCAGGGCTTCCTCGCCCGAGACGCCGCGGCCGGTGAGGATCATGTCGAGCGCGTGGCTCTGGCCGACGAGACGCGGCAGCCGGACGGTGCCGCCGTCCATCAAGGGCACGCCCCAGCGCCGGCAGAAGACGCCGAACACGGCGTCCTCGGCCGCGACGCGGAGGTCGCACCACAGCGCCAGCTCGAGACCGCCCGCGACGGCGTGGCCCTCGACCGCGGCGATGGTCGGCTTCGAGAGCAGCATGCGCGTCGGGCCGACCGGGCCGTCGCCGTCCTCGGCCACACGGTTGCCGCGCCCGGCGGTGATGGCCTTCAGGTCGGCGCCGGCGCAGAACGTGCCGTTGGCGCCGGTGAGCACGGCGACGCTGAGGGCGTCGTCGGCGTCGAAGCGACGGAGCGCGTCGGCGAGCGCCTCCGCGGTGGGCAGGTCGATGGCGTTCCGGACCTCGGGGCGGTCGAGGGTGATGACGGCGACGGGACCGTCGGTCTCGAAGCGTACGGCGTCCATGGCGGTCCCGTCAGGCGGCGGCACGCGACCGCGCTTCGGTCGCGGCCGCGGCGGGCGCGTCGGTCCAGGCGGCCACGAGCCGCCAGAAGAGGCGCTCGGGTCCGCGGACGGCGAGGAGATCGTGCTCCACGGCGAAGCGCAGGAAGGCGCGGTTGTGGTCGGCGAAGGAGCGGGCCTCGATCTCGCGGAAGTGCCGCAGGCTCTGCCCCAGCGTCGCCGGGTCGGGCGCGGTGCGCTTGCTGATCGCCCGGGCGTACCGGACGTGACGCTCCTCGTCGCGGATGATGCTGGTCACCACGGCGGCGCTCTCCGGGTCGACCCGGGCGAGCGCGCGCGCGACGTGCGGGAACTGCTCCACGCCGCGCTCCTCGACCACCTGGAGCAGAGCGTAGGCGGCCATGATGCCGGCGTGCTTGTCGCCGAGGAACGCCTGGATGGCGCCGCCGAGCATGCGGTCGATGCGCTGGATGATGCGGAGGTCGTGAGGCAGGGGTTCGGGACGGACGCCGGTGCGCGCGACGCACTCGCCGAGGAGCCGCGCGTGACGCTGCTCGTCGTCGCGGTGGATGCGGATCATCTTCTGCACGTCTGGGTCGGCGGCGCGCTCCATCATGTCGTCGAAGACGCCCTCGTCGCTCACCTCGGCGTCCGCCATCCAGGCGAGCTGGAACGCGCGGCCGCGGGGGGACGCGACGAGGCGGGTCAGGAAGCGGAAGGCGAGGCGCTCTTGGAGACGGTGGGCCAACGTCGCGAGCATCCGGGTCATGGGGTCCTCCTTCGTTTACTCCAGTTTGGACTATTACTCCAGATCGGAGTAGTGTCAACGGGGCGCCACCGTGAAGAACCTCACCACGACGTCCCACGCGCTGCTCGGCCTCCTCGCCGTCAAGCCGTGGTCGGCCTACGAGCTGACCCGCCACATGCAGCGCAGCAGCCTGCGTCTCCTGTGGCCCCGCGCCGAGAGCCAGTTCTACGAGGAGCCGAAGAACCTGGTGGCCCACGGGCTGGCGACGTCCACCAGGGAGAAACGCGGCGCCGGCTCCCGCACCGTCTACACGATCACGCCCAGGGGTCGCGCGGCGCTCCGCGAGTGGCTGTCGCGGCCGGGGTGGGGCCTGGTGACGGAGTTCGAGGGCATGCTGAAGGTCGCCTACGCGGACAGCGGCAGCAAGGAGCAGCTGGTCGAGAACCTGCGGCATCTCCGGCGCCAGCTCCAGGGTCTCATCGACCTCATGCAGAGCGTCTTCGAGGAATGGCTCGACGCCGGTCCGACGATGCCCCAGCGCTTTCACCTGACCGCGCTCGTCTCCCGCTTCCACGTCGAGATCGTACGCGCGCAAGCCGAGTGGATCGACTGGGCGACGCGCGTCGTCGAGCGCTGGCCGAGCACGCGCATTAGCGACGCCATGACGGCGGAGGGCCGGAGGGTCGTGCGCGGGTTGGTGGACGAGCTTCGCCGGCTGGGGAAGGGGGCGCGCCGCGCACGGCGCGCGAGTTCCTTGCCTCGGCGTCGAGCGTCGGCTAGCGAGTGACGGCGTGGAATCCGTCCTGCCCGCGGCGGTCGCCGCGTTCTTCCTCGCCATGGGCGTGCTCGGGCTCGCCGCCCCCGAGCGGATCAGCGCGCCCTTCGGCCAGCCGACGCTGACGCCCGCCGGACGCAACGAGGTGCGGGCCGTCTACGGGGGCTTCGGCGTCGCCATAGCACTCGTCCTTGCTGTGGCGCTGCGACAGCCCGCGTTGCGGGCCGGGGTCTTCCTGACCGTCGGCGTGGCACTGGCCGGGATGGCGGGCGGACGGATCGTCGCGGCGTGCATCGAGCGGCCGGGGCAGTTCTATCCGACGTGGTTCTACTGCCTGCTCGAGACGGCGATGGCGCTCGTCCTGATCGCGGGACGCTGACGGGTGCGCGCCGGCCCCCGCACCCGAGACACCCGGTCGTTCTCCCAGCAGGTCTACCGTCTCGTGCGGCGAGTGCCCCGCGGCAAGGTCGTCACCTACGGGCAGGTCGCGGCGCTCGTCGGCCGGCCCCGTGCGGCGCGCGCGGTCGGCCTGGCGCTCGGCGCGCTGCACGACGACCTGATCGACGACGTCCCGTGGCAGCGCGTGATCGGCGCGGCGGGGAGGCCCACCCATCGCGACGAGTTCTGGGCCGGCGTGCAGCGCGACCTGCTCGAAGGGGAGGGCGTCCGCTTCGACCGCCGGGGGCGCATCGACCTCGGGCGCGCACGGTGGCCGGGCCCGAGGCGGGAGTCGGCGCGAAGGCGCCGCCCTCTCACGCGTGTATTCCGCGGCCGGTAGCCGAGTCGCCGATCGTGCACCGAGGGCCGCGACTTCTCCCGCGCTAGCTAGCCCAGCTTGTAGGTGACGAGCGCCTTCGCGACCGGCTCGCCGTCCGCGCCGCGGACGGTGACGTCGCACACGCAGATCGCCTTCCCGCGCCGCAGCACGCACGCCTCGGCGACGAGATACGCGCCGCGCGCGGCGGAGAGGAAGCTCACGCTGAACCCGACCGTGGTGCCGCGCGCGGCGACGTCCGGGTCCGCGCCCGACCAGGCCGCCGCCGTGGCGGCCACGTCCACCAGCGACGAGATCGCGCCGCCGTGGACCACGTCCCCGACCGTCACGATCTCGGGACGATACGGCAGCCGCAGGCACACGCGGTCGGGCGCGACGCTCTCGACCTCGATCCCGAGCAGCCGTCCGTAGGGCGATCGGACGATCGCTTCCCGCACGATCACGCCGATTCTCTCGTCCATCATCCGAGCACCTTTGCCAGCCGACGGATCCCGGCGCGAATGCCGGCCTCGCCGAGTGCGTTGTAGCCGAGGATGAGGCCGGCGCTGATCAGCATGGCTCGTTCGACTGGCTCCATTGCTATCGCAGGAGTGGTGCTGTTGACAGCACCGCCGGGCGGGCGCGATTTGCCTCGACGCGGCAGCCGATGCATCCTGGCGTCATGCGACGTCTCCGCATCATCGTGATCGCCCACGACGGCAAGAAGCGCGACCTCGTGGAGTGGGCGCGTTTCAACGCCGGCACGCTCTCGCGGCACGAGCTCATCGCCACCGCGGCGACGGGCGAGGCGCTCCAGGGGATCGAGGGTCTCGAGGTGCGGAGGTTGCTGCACGGACCCGCGGGCGGCGACGCGCAGGCGGGCGCGCTGATCGCGACGGGCGAGGCGGACGTCCTCGTGTTCTTCTGGGAGCCGCTCGAGGTGCAGCCGCACGACGTCGACGTGAAGGCGCTGCTCCGCCTCTCGGTCCTCCACAACGTGCCGACCGCGTGCAACCGGGCGACGGCGAACTATCTGATCTCGTCGCCGCTCTTCGGCACCTGACGCAGCGGCTGCGCATCCGCCCCATTGGCGGCCGCCGGCCGTATCCTTATATATGGTAGCCGGTCCGTGGTTCTTTGGGGGCGAAATGGGTTCGACGGGGGTGAAGAATCGATCAGTGCGTGCCGGGGGTCCTGTTCACCCCGCAAACCGAGCAGGACTGCTTAATTGCAGACAATAACTACGCACTGGCTGCCTAATTAGGCCGCCACGTCTCACCCGCCCGCGCCCGTAAGGCGGGATGAGACGCCATTTTTCGGGCTGGGTCCCCGTCAGCGTCGGCGGGGCGGGGACCGAGACAAACGCCGGCTGGCCGCGTGCGATCCCGCCTGTGGGAGCAAGCGCGGCGAGATCACCAACGTACGCAGGCTACGCACGTAGAGCGGGTCGTGGATGCACCTTCGGACGGGGGTTCGATTCCCCCCGCCTCCACTCTCTAACTCATCGGAAGATCACGAAGGCGACACGGCGTGAAGTCATGGGTGCTTTGGCACGGCACGTCGAAGCTGCTCGGCATTCCGCGACCGCCCGGAGCGCCCCCCCTTCGTCATCTACGTCGGAGGTGAGATCGAACTGGTCGCGGGTGCGCTCGTCAGACGGTTGGCCGTCTTGTGCCCCCGAAGCCGTGCTCGTGGAAGAGGTAGACTAGGTGGTCGACGTCGTCGTCGAGGTTGGCGTCGCGGTCGAAGTCGACGTCGTCGTCGAGGTCGACGTGGTGGACGACAACGCGCTGTCGCCCGTCACGTGGGAACGGGTCCCGACGCGGACGGTGCGCCCAATGTATGCGCCGCGGTAGGTGCCCTTCGGGCCGAGACGGATGTCGCCGCCCGGTGCGTAGAACGTAGCGTCTAGGGTACTCTCCGCCGCCGCACGCAACGCTAGTCCGCCGCTCGCCTGGATGTTCACGCGCATCTTCTGGGCCTGCCGCGCCGACGCCATGCCGAGCTGGCCGAGATGGCGTACGATGATCTTGTCCAGCACCGAGATCCCGCAGGCGTCGGTGCAAACCAGTCGGCCGCGCGGGGCGATGCGGATGGAGTGCACGGTGTAAGTGCCCGTGCCGAGATTGAGGAGCCCGCGTGCACCCACCCGGATATCGCCATAGCTCCCGGCGGTGATCGACGTGCCCGCGCGCCGCGGCACTCGCACGTTTGCGCCGCCCGCAACCACGCCGCTCACCGGTGGGCGTAGCGCGGGATTGACGAGTGGATTGGGAAGAGCGTTGCAGGTGGGCGCGCTGGCCCGGCTGGCCGTCGGCGAGAACGTGACGATTACCTGACGGCAGAAGAGTGGCGTCGCACGCACGCCCGCCCCGAGGAAGATCGTGTCCGCAGCGACGCTGCCCGAGATGCGCACGCCGGCGCCGAGCCGCACGGCGCCGCTCAGCGCCCCGGTGGATCCCGAGTCCACGCGTACGCCGTTGCGCAGCACCACGCCCGTCTCACCGAGCACGGCGTAGTTGGCGAGATCGGGTGGGCGGGGCTCGCGCGGGGCGGCGAGCGAGACCGTGGCAAACGTCGTGATGAGGATGGCGAGGAGGGTTCGTGACATGCAACTCATCGTCGGTACGAGGTGCCGAGGTTGGTCACCTTGTGTCTGATCGGTGACGTCTTTCGGCTGACCTCTTCCTTTCTTCGTTTGGAGGGCAATGGGAACTCGCGCTAGATGGGTGTTCGCCGCCGTTGCTCCATTGGCTTTTGCCGAACGCGCGGTAGGGCCGCAAGATCGTAGGACTACGGGCGTAGTGCTACGTGTCGTCGTCTCGCCCGGACTGGACGGGACGTAGCTGCGGGGAGCTATCGCACGTCAGCGGTCACCACTGCGGCGCTTCCGCTACCCGCCGGGTGGCCGTGAAAGGACGGGCGGCTCTTCCTACCGCCTCCGGGTCCACTGGTCGGCCCAGGACGGTTGTCGAAGACCTCGATCTCGCCGGCGTCGACGAGCTTCCTGAGGTGCGGATGTTCGGCGGCCTCCGAGGATATCTGTCCGGTCTTTCACTTACTCCCCGTTCTATGACCGCGTGCACCCGCCCGGGAGGGAGATCAACCAGCGCCGCGAGCGGCCGGACGATCGTCGACGCGACCACAATTGGACCCTCTTGACTGCGGGCGTCCGGATCGCGAGACGTTGGCCGTGCCATCGCCAACCCCCGCCTCCGCCGCATGCAGACGTCTGACGTAGTGGTCCTGGTCCCGGGCTTCCTGGGTTTCGCGCGCTTCGGCGGGTTCTACTACTTTGCCGAGCGGGTGGTTGCCGTCTTGCGGGGTGCGCTCGAGGAGCGCCTCGACCGCACGGTACAGGTCGTGCCGTGCACGACACATCCCACGCACGCCTTGGCGAACCGGCAGCGTCACCTCCTCGACTACCTCGGCGAGCTAAGCACGAAGACGCTGTCGGGAGTGGAGCGCATCCACCTGGTCGGCCATAGCACGGGTGGGGTGGATGCCCAGCTTCTCGCCTGCACGAAGCCCCTCGGGGGCCGAACGTGGGATCAGAAGGCAAACGAGATACGGCGGAAGATCAAGTCCGTCGTGACCATCTCCGCGCCGCACTATGGGACGTGTCTTGCGGACAGCTGGCTCGCCTATTGGGCCGAGAATCCCCTTCTGCGCTGGGCTCCGATCGTCCGTGGAATCAAGCTGGGTTACCATGTGCTGCGGCTCGCGCCCCAAGAGCTTCCCGCGATCACCCGACTCCAGCTGGCGAGGGACGTGATCGCCTTCCTGGCACAGGTGGCCCTCCATCGCGAGCTCATTGCGGACCTTCGCCCTGCGAACATGGAGAGGCTCCGCTCGACGCTCGAGCCCGAGGCGGGGGTGGCATTGACCTGCTTCGTCGCGGGAACCGAATTGAGGGATCGCAGCGGGCGTCCCGGCGACTCCTTCTTTACGGATATGTACGAGCTGACGAAGGGCGACGGAAAAGCGTCACCGGCCGTGGACGGGTGCAGGCGCCTGCTCCAAGACCTCATCAAGAGCAGGCCAGATCTCGTCATCCGCAGCGATCAGAGCCCAATGCCCGCCGCCGTTCACGTCGAGTTGAATGACGGAGTGATCAACACCGTCAGGCAGATGATCGATTCCGACGACCCTTCGCAGGTGGGCGGGTTCGTGGTCGCCGATCATGCGGACGTGCTCGGACACTACGACCGGCAGGACGCGCTGATCGGAGGCAACCCGTACAATGCGGGCTTGTTCCACAGCGGGGCGGGCTTCGGGGACGACGAGTTCTTCAAACTGTATCGGCGGGTGGCCGAGGCCATACTGAGGAGCTGCCCTTCCTAGCCACTTCGGACCCCCTCCTCGCACCGGTCCTACTCGGCGATGATTTCCATGCGCCGGTTTTCCGCCCGCCCGGCTTCCACCTTGTTGCTGGCGATCGGGCGCGATTTTCCGAAACCACGCGCCTTGATGCGGCTCGGGCTGATGCCCTTGTCGACCAGGTAGGTGCGGGCGGCATCCGCGAAGGCGATGGAAAACTCGCGCATCACCGGGGGCAATGTCCGTTTGGCGGCCGCATTGCGGTTCGCCTGGAGTCCGACGAGACGCACGCCATCATCACCGTGGGTTGACACCGGGCAAGGCATCCGGCCTGCCTTTCTGCCATCACACACCTCCCGTTCAGGACCCTCCGTGTTCATGCGGGTGACTGCGCGGCTCTTCAGGAACGCTTCGCGCCGAGCACGATCAGGACGACGCCGCCGACGATCGCTACGCCACCCAGCACGGGGGGAAGCGGGATCGTCTTCTTCGTCTCCTTCGTCGCCGCGAGGGGGCCGATGTCGAAGACCTTCTCGCGCGTCGTGTAGGTGATTCCCTGGTAGACGAGCGCGGCGATCCCGAGCAACACGAGCAACACGCCGACAATCGCTGGCGACTTCATGAGACGGGCCCTCCTGCGAACGCGCCGAGTGGCGCCAAGGACTGCTGCTCCGGACGTGGCTTGTCGTTTTGTGTGGGAACTACCCCAAGGGCCTGCGACCTTGAATGACGCGAATCACTATCACCACGACCGCGATGACCAAGAGAATATGAATGAATCCACCTAGTGTGTACGAGGAGACGAAGCCAAGAAGCCAGAGGATAACCAAGATGATTGCTATGGTCTCGAGCATGTTTCCTCCTCCGCCAGGGGCCGGCGGAGGTTCCTCTCGCCGGCCCGAACGGGGTGGCTGCCGATCTATTTCTCCCGAGCTGCGGTGCTGATGCGAAGGTCGTCCTCGACGGCGCGAACGCCGGGCGTCGAGCGCGCGGCGATCGCCGCGTCCAATCGCTGCTGTTCGGTCTCCACCGTGCCGGTGAGCCGCGCCACCCCGTTCTTCACCTCGACGTCGATGCCTTTGAGTTCTTCCCGCTGCTCTAGGGCATGCTTCACCGCGATCTTCAGGTCTGCGTCGAGCGCCTTCACCTCTTCCTTCTTCGCGCCCGGCACGATCTGAAGCTCGTTCACCACTCGTTTTACGCCGCTCACCTTGCGGGCATCGGCTTCGGCGGCCGCCTTCGCGTCCTTGGACGGCACGTTTCCGAAGAGCGTCACCACGCCGTTCCAGGTGTCAACGTTGATATCGAGGGCTGGCGTCCTGCTGTCCGCGAACAGACGTACCTTCGTATCGGTAGTGATCCACATGTCCTGCGTGGCGCCTGTGATCTCCCGCGTCGCACCCGAGGTCGGTGAGCCGCGGTCACGCCGTAGCTCTTGGTCCGCAAGCGCATCGGGGCTCTTGATCTCGGTCTCGACGTGGCGCACGCCGGGGATCGCGCGCGCGATTTGGATCGCCCGCAGGTGATCGCCCGCCGAGGTCGCTGTCCCGCCGAGAAGCACGACGCCGTCGTTGATCGACACGACGGCGATGCTGCTGTCCTTGAGAGAGCGGTCGTTCTTCAGGGATTTGGTCACCCGGACCTTCAGCTGCGAGTCCGATGCATTCACCGTCTTCGCGTGCCGGGTCGGCACCAGCTGAAGCAGGTTCTGCACCGACTTCACACCCTCGATCTTCCTCGCCTCCTCCGCCGCTCTTGCCTTCTCCTCTGCGGAGGTCACCTTGCCGTGCAGCGTTACCATTCCGTCGACCGTATCGACGTTTATCGCGTTGCTGCTGATGCCCTTCGTCGTGAACAGCACGATCTTCGTCTTCGTGGTGATCCACGCATCGGAAACCGCGGTGGCCGCGAGACCGGGTGGGACGGAGATCATCCAGCCCGCTACCACGACGGCCATTGCATATCTCGCTGTCGCTCGCATACCGTGTCCTCCTTGTTTCGTTAGGTCCTCCTCCTCATTGCGACTACCGTCAACGCACGGGGTTCTACCCACGGGGTTCTACTTGCATGACGTGACGGCGATTGGTCATCGCGACGAGAGCGCCCCGGCTGTCAGACCGCAGCCGCAGGCGAGTTCTAACTGGTGTCACGCTGCGGAGTGGCGGTGTTTTTTCCCACCCGCAATGGCTGAGGCGTTCGCAGTCGTCCTTCTCCTATTTTGTGCCCCGCCTGCTTATGGCGGGCGCGCTGAAACCGGAGGAATCCGGGAGTATTACGCACGCGTATCTGCCTGCGTAGGTCCCCGCGGGCTACGTCCTGTCCAGGCGGGACCACTACGCGTAACACCACGTTCGGGGGGAAACCTACTTCGTTCCCCCGCGGCTTCCCGGACCGACCGGTTCGATTCCCCCCGCCTCCACTTACTCTCGTAGCCGATCGCCACGTCTCGGGCGTTCGGTCGAGATCTGGACGGACTCGGGGACGTGGCAAGCAGGATCGCGAGCGGCTGCTGCGTCCGTGAGCAGGGCGGGCAGCGGTCGCGATGGAAGCCAACCTTGCACGCCGGTCTTCCCGTTGTTACCGTCCACCATCATTCGCGTCACGCGGAGCGGAGGAGAAAGACTTTGGTGCGACTGCGACTCGCCGATGGCGAGGCCCTTGCCGTCCTCGTCGTGATCCTCGTCAATCTCGCTACTCCCTTGGGTGCGTCGGCCGGCGCGCCCGAAGAGCGAGTCCGGCGGACCGTGGATGGGGTGTCTGCGGTCCTCGGTGACCCGCAGCTCCAGGGGGCGGACAAGGAGCGCCAGCGGAAGGACAGGGTCGCGCAAATCATTCATGAGACGTTCGACTCCAAGGAGATGGCTCGCGAGTCCTTGGGACCACACTGGATGAGCCTGACGCCGCAGCAACAGGCCGAGTTCGTGCCGCTGTTTGGCAGTCTCTTCGAGCGATCATACAACCGTCTCGTGCTCCGCTTCCTCGGCGACAGCATCACGACGTATGGTGCAGAGTCCATCGAGGACGATCGAGCCTTGGTGAAGACGACGCTGGTCCGGAAGAAGGAGGACGAGCTTCCGGTCGACTACCACCTGATCTACGACGGTCACGCGTGGGCGGTGTCCGACGTCGTCGTGGACGGCGTCAGCCTCGCGGCGAACTTCCGCTCCCAGTTCGACAAGACCATCCGGAGCTCCTCGTACGAGGCTCTCGTGCAAAGGATCAAGACGAAGCTGGAGCAGGAGTAGCGGTCGCGGTCCGCTTGCGGACCGCCTCGGCACTTTGCTCTATACCGTGCCGTTGACCGACCTGCGGCTCGTCCTGTTCGACTTCGGCGGCACGCTCGACGGCCCAGGTGTGCCGTGGGTCGACCGGTTTGCCGCCGCATACAGGGAGGCTGGTCTGGACTTCCCGGCCGAGGCGTTGCGACAGGCGGCGGCCGTCGGGACGCGATCCGCCTACCAGACGCCGGCGGTGGCCGGCTACGACCTGCGAGAGACAGTCACCTTTCACGTGGCGTGTCAGTTTGCGCACCTCGACATCGCGGATGCAGCCGCCGCCGAGAGGATCGTCGCCACCTTCGTCCGAGACGCGACCGCAGCGCTCAGCGCGAGCCGCAGCTTGCTCGAGCGCCTTCGGCATCGCTTTCGGCTTGGGGTCGTATCGAACTTCTACGGAAACCTGGACCGGATTCTGTCTTGGGCGGGCATCTCGCCCCTCCTGTCGAGCGTCGTCGACTCGAGCGTCGCGGGCGTGAGCAAGCCCGATCCGCGCATCTTCGCGCGGGCGACCGCGCAGGCGGGCGTCGGCGCCGCTGAGACGCTTTACGTCGGCGACTCACTCCAGCAAGACATCATCCCGGCCCGTGCGGCAGGGCTCCGTACGGCATGGCTGGTGGGCCCGCACGGAGACGTGATGCCCGAGGGGCCAGACGACGCGGCCGACGTCCGCTTGCGCACGCTGGACGACCTCGAGCGTCTGCTTTGCATGAAGGCGGGGATCATCGCGGCTGGACACGGCGAACGACTACGAGCGGGGGGGATTCGGGAGCCGAAACCGCTGGTCCGAGTTGCCGGCACGGCTCTCATCGACCACACCTTGCACGCGATACGGACCGCGGGGCTCCTTCAGGTCGCGTGCATCGTCAACGAGGAATCAGCCGCGGTCGAGGCGCACTGCCGTGAGACGGCCAGGGGACTCTCGGTCACCTTCCTGCGACGCACGACACCAAGCTCCATGGAAAGCCTATTCGCCTTGGAGCCGCACCTCCGGGACGGCAGGTTTCTCCTGCTGACTGTCGACGGGATCGTCGCGCCGGCTGCGGTGCGTGACTTCGTGACGACCGCGATCCGACGCCACGATGCCGACGCTGTGCTCGCGGTCAACTCCTTCATCGACGATGAGAAGCCGCTGCACGTCGCGTGCTCCGCCGACGGGCGCATCACGTCGCTGGGGAAGGCGGCCGCCGCCAGCCCGCTGGTCACGGCTGGCTTCTACGTCCTCCGCTCGACGATCTTCGCCGAGGTCGATGCGGCGCGGGCCGCGGGCTTGATGGCGCTCCGAGACTTCTTCGCTCACCTCCTCGTGCGGGGCTATCGGATGTATGCCGAGCACGTGCCGAAGTGCATCGACGTCGATCGGCCGCAGGATCTCTCGGCCGCCGAAGCATTCGTGCGCAGCGGCTACAGGGCATGAGTGAGTTCCTCGGCATTCTGCGCGAGGCGGTCTTCTCGCCCGGCAAGGTCGAGGCCGATCGCGCGATCCTCGAAGCCGTCGCGATGGTCCTGCGCGGCCGCGGTCACCTGGTCGGGCTCGCAAGCGGCGAAGACGCGCTGCCACGTCCGGCCGCCGGCACCCTCGTGTTCACCATGAGCCAAGGCGAGGTCGCGCTTGCGACCATTCGTGAATGGGAAGCCGGCGGCGTCCGCGTGGTCAATTCCGTCGATTCGATCCGGGGCTGTCACCGCCACCGCTTGCTCGATCGCCTCCAGCGCGCCGGCGTGATCGTCCCGGATGCCGTGTGGCTTGGGCTCGCAGAGGCGGCCTCGCCGGCTGGGTGGCCCGAATGGCTGCACTCCGACGGCGCGTGGATCAAGCGAGGTGGCGTCCACGCCACGCATGCCGACGACGTGGTGTTCGTCCGCGGAGTGCGCGCTGCCGCCGATGCCGTGGCACGCTTTCGCGCGCGTGGGATCACGAGCGCAGTGCTCCAGCGGCACATCGAGGGCGCCGTCGTCAAGTTCTACGGGGTTCGGGGCGGCTTTCTCTCTTGCTTCTCGCCGACCGGAGAGCCCTGTCACGTCGTCGCCGAGATCGCGGCACAGCTTCGTGCGGTGGCCGAGTCCGCTTCGCATGCGATTGGCCTGGAGGTATATGGAGGCGACTGCGTAGTCACTAGGATGGGAAGCTTGCAATTGATTGACTTGAACGATTGGCCCAGCTACGGTCCCTGCCGCGCCGAGGCAGCAGACGCGATCGCGGCTCGCCTCGAGGCTCTCAGTTCCCGGGACGATTGGTGAAGACAGCCCCGACGCCATCGACACGCGCCATCCCGGGACCGAGGTCGCGGGCGTTGCATGCCGCCGAGCAGCGGTTCATCGCGCCTGGCCTGCAACGCATTGCACAGCTCTCCGAGCTGACTCTGGCCGAGGGACGCGGCTGCCGGGTGATTGACGTGGACGGCAACGAGTACCTCGACTTCTTCGCTGGCGTCGCCGTCGCCAGCCTCGGCCACGCACATCCGCGCTTCGTCGCGGCGATGACGAGCCAGATCCAACGCCTCGCCGTCGGCAGCTTCACCTCGGAGCCTCGGCTTCAATTGATGAAGCTGCTGGCCGAGCTGGCGCCGGGCGCGATCACGCGGACGCAACTGTACAGCGGGGGCGCCGAAGCGGTCGAGGCCGCCATCCGCCTCGCCAGGGCGTACACGAAGAAGCACGAGGTGGTCGGCTTCTGGGGCGGTTTCCACGGCAAGACCGGAGGCGTCATCGGTCTCATCGGGGACGAGTGGAAGCAGCACTGGGGACCGCTCCCGGGGGGTACGCACCTGGTGCCCTACGCCGACTGCTATCGCTGCCCTTTCAAGCTGACGTACCCCGACTGTGGACTCTTCTGTCTCGACTTCATCCGCCAGAGCTTGAAGACGACCACCGCCGGGATGATCGCGGCGGTCCTCGTCGAGCCGATGCAAGGCACCGCCGGCAACGTGATCCCGCCGCCCGAGTTCCTTCCCGGAGTCTCCGACATCGCGCGCGAGCATGATGCCTTGCTCGTCGCCGACGAGATGATCACGGGCTTCGGACGCACGGGCACGATGTTCGGCTGCGACCACACCGGGGTCGTGCCTGACGTGATGACCATCGGGAAGGGATTGGGAAACGGCTTTCCGGTGAGCGGGTTGATGTCGACGGACGCGATCACGGCTGCGCATCCCTTCGCCAGGCCAAGTGCGTCGTCGTCGAGCTACGGAGGCAACCCGCTCGCGGCGACCGCGGCGCTGACCACCATCGAAGCGGTCATCGACGAGGGCCTAGTGGAAAACTCACGGCGCGTCGGTGCCTTCCTGCTCGACGAGCTCCGCGGCTTACAGGAGAAGTACGAGTTCATCGGCGACGTGCGCGGAGCTGGCCTCTTGATCGGAATGGACCTGGTGAAGAGCCGATCGACCAAGGAGCCGCTGGCACGCGAGCTGTCGGAGGAGATATTCCTCGGAGCGTTGCGACGCGGCTTGCTCCTCATGGGATATTTCTCGCGTGTCCGGATCAACCCTCCGCTCACGCTCACCGAGAGCGAGGCGCGCGACGGCGTGGCGATCCTCGACGAGGTCTTCGCCGAGCTCGCGCGGGGCGGACGCTACCGGCAATGAGTACGCCGATGCGCGGCGCGATCATCGGCTTCGGAGGCGTCGCCGAGCACGGCCATCTGCCGGCGTGGCGGGCGCGAAGCGACATGCGCATCGTTGCCGTCGCCGAACCGGACCCCGACCGTCGTGCGCGCGCCCAGTCCCTGCTTCCCGGAGCGGCGATCTACGACGATGCTGCCCGGCTCCTCCGTGAGACGCCGCTCGACTTCGTCGATATCGCGACGCCGCCGTCGCTGCACGCCCCATTGATCATCGCCGCCGCGGCCGCCGGTGTTCACGTCCTGTGCGAGAAGCCATTGACGTCGTCGCTGCAGGACTACGAGCAGGTGCGCGAGGCGATCCTGGATGGCGGCGTGACCCTCTTCACGGTTCACAACTGGAAATTCTCCGATCCGTTCCGACGCGTGCAGGCGCTGGTGGCGGCCGGTACCATCGGGCCGCTGACCTCGATCGAGTTCGAGACGATCCGGGACGGCTGCGCAGGTGCCGTCGCTGATGACTGGCGGCAGCGACGGCGCCTGGCGGGCGGTGGCATCCTGGTCGACCATGGGTGGCACGCGTTCTACCTCATGCTCGCATTCGCCAAGGAGCGGCCCCGAGCTATCCGTGCGACGCTCGCGAAGCGCCGGTACACGACGGCCGACGTCGAGGACACCGCGCAGTGCACCATCCAATTTCCCTCGCTCGTCGGACGAGTGCTGCTGACGTGGGCGGGGACGGAGCGCTGCACGCGGTGGCGGTTGTACGGGAGACACGGTCGTATCGAGGTGACGGACGATGTGATCGTTCTGCGCCGCGGCGGCAGGTCGGAGTCGTTCGTCTGTTCCGAATCGCTCTCGGCCGGCTCGCACCACCCGGAATGGTTTGCGCCCGTCATCGACGCCTTCCACCGCGAGCTCGGCGATTACACGGCTCGGGGCGAGAACCTCGCCGAAGCCGAGCTCTGCACGCTGCTGCTCTCGCTCGCCTATGCGTCGCACGCCGACTCGGCTCGAGCACAGGCGATACCGCTTCCGCTCGTGTCGGCCGAGCGTCGGGTGCAGGCCCCGTGAGCACCGCGCTCATCCTCCCTCCCACACCGTGGAGCTTCCGCCCGATCGCGGGGCTCCCGCTGATCACTCGCACCGTGCTGAGTGCCGTTCGTGCCCGCTTCGAGCGCATCGTGGTGATGGCCGGCGCGGACGGAGCGCAGGTGCGGGCCATGCTTTCGGCCGATTCGCGTACCAAAGACGTCGAAGTGGTCGATGGGCACCCCCCGCCCTCGATTGACAACGATCACATCACCGTGATCCCGGGCGATTGCGTCGTGACGCCCGCGACGTTAACCCGCCTGGCCACGGAGGCTCGGCAAGGTCGACCGCTCGTCTTCACGCGCGCCGAGGGTCTGGGCAGCCTCGTCGTGTGCCCTGGTGCAGCGCTGAACGGTGCTCTCGACGACAACAACCCTTGGCAGGCGGTTCTCGAGCACGTGAAGCGAGATGCCGAAACAGTGACGCTCGGACACGAGGCGTGCATCCGCGTCAGCGACGTCGCGTCGCATGTTGCCGCAGAACGGCAGCTCTTCGCGGAGATGCGAGCCGCCACGGCCGCGAGCGACGGGCCGATGGCCCGCTGGTTCGATCGGTCCCTGTCGCAGTGGATCAGTCGACGGCTGGTGTGGACGCCGGTGCGCCCGAACCACATTACGATCTTCGGGACGACGATCGGCCTGCTGGGAGCCTGGTGCATCGCACAGGGGGGCTACGGGTTAGAGGTCCTCGGCACGTTCATGTTTCTCTGCGCGGTCGTTCTCGACGGGTGCGATGGTGAAGTTGCTCGCCTGAAGTTCCAGGACACCCCGTTCGGGCACGCATTCGACATCACCACGGACAACGTCGTCCACGCGGCGATCTTCATCGCCCTTGGTGTCGGCCAATACCGTCAGCACCCAGACCACGACTACCGGTTACTCATTGCCGTCTTCCTCGGCGGCATTGCCTGCGCGGCGGCAACGACGTACTGGTGCTTCTTGCGGAACCCGCCGCCGTCCAGCGCGGCGACCGCACCTCGGACGATCAGGGGGAAGATCCGGAATCGCCTCCTCCGCGGCTTCGAAGCCGCAATGAACCGCGACTTCGCCTACCTGCTCTTCGTTCTCGCCGTCGTCCACCGTCTGGAGTGGTTCTTTTGGGGCGCGGCGTTCGGGACGTACGCCTTCTCCGCGGTATTGCTTTGGGTCTATCGCTGGCGCGACGCGGATTGAGGCGTGCAGGGCGGCGTGACGACGGAAGGCGGCGAAGAACCGGGAGGCCGCGTGCCCGGAGCGGCCACGCGGTGGGCACGAGCCGCGGAGCGAGTCTTTCTCTTGGCGGGGCTCGTGCTCTTCGTGGCCCTGCTGAGGCGAATGGGACCCGGAATCGTGTTCGAGAACATTCGCCTGGTCGGCTGGGGGATCGGCCTCATCGTCGTGCAGGAGATCTTCGCCTATGCCGCGAACACGCTCGGCTGGCGGTTCGCCTTCCCGTTGGGACCACCCATTCCGTTCTCGCAGCTGCTTGCCGTGCGCATCGCGGGCGACGCCGTCAGCCACGTCACGCCGACGGCGACCCTGGGCGGTGACTTCGTGCGCGTTCGCCTGCTTCGCGGCTGTGGGCCGACCAGCTCCGTAGTGGCCTCGGTGACGATCGCGAAGCTGAGCCAGATCGTCGCGCAAGTCGCGTTCATCGTGCTCGGGCTGGTCGTGATGGCCAGGACGGCGCCGGTCCCACGGGCACTCTACGTCGCCCTACTGAGCGGGATGGCCGTATTGGCATGCCTGGCGTTGAGCTTCTTGCTGGTTCAACGGCGGGGGCTGTTCACGCTGCTAGGTCGGCCGCTGCGAGCGATCGGCTTCGCCGGCTTCGGCCCGGTCCTCGGCGACCGCTTGGAGCGATTCGACGCGGAGATCGAGCGCTTCTACGCAGGCGGTCCTTCGAGGTTTCTGGCTTCCACGGCATGGTTCCTCGTAGGCTGGGCGTTGGGCGTGCTCGAAGCGTGCCTGATCCTATTCTTCCTCGGGGTCCCGATGACGATGAGGCGCCTCGTCGTGATCGAGGTGCTCTCGGTCGCGATCGACGCGGTCGTCTTCTTTGTGCCCGGCAAGGTCGGCGTCCAGGAAGGCGGGAAGGTGCTCATCTTCACTTTGCTCGGGCTCGATCCCGCGAAGGGCCTCTCGTTCGGGCTCGTGCGGCGTATCCGTGAGCTCGCGTGGGCCGGCATCGGCCTGGTCATCTTCTCGCGGCTACAGGCTGTGCCGAGGCCGGCGACGGACGCAGCTCCGATCCGCGGTTGATTCGGGTGATGCCTTGCCATAGAAGCGCGGGCGGCACGCGATGCCTCCCGGGGAACGGTGGACGCGCGGGCAACCGCTTGGGCGAGGCGACGGCAGGGTGCTGCGCCGGACGCTCGACCCCCGGTTCCGCGACCCGCGTGTAGGCAACGAGAAAGTGAGTCGGATGGAGAGGCAGGCGGAGAGTGCACGGTAGGCTGACGGAGGAAGCATCCGCGTGCCGCCGCGTCAGATCGCCGACCTGGATCGTCACGGCACTCATCGCACTCGCAGCCGCGACCGTGGGTTGCCGTTCCAGCACGCTCGCGAATTCTGTTGAGCAGACACACGTCGGGCCGGCGATCGAGCCGGCGGCCGCAAACGACTATGACCCCTGGGAGCCTTTCAACGAGCGGATGTTCTGGTTCAACCACGACGTGCTCGATCGGTTGCTGGTGAAGCCGGTGGCGAAGGGATGGGAGAAGGTCGTCCCCGGGCCGGCGCGACGAAGCATCGGGCGCGCGTTCGACAACCTCGACATGCCTCATCGGCTGGTGAACAACCTCTTTCAGGCGCGGCTTCGAGGGGCGGGTCAGGAGCTCGCCCGCTTCCTGCTGAACACCACCGTCGGCGTCGTCGGCCTTCTCGACGTCGCCAAGCCGCTCGGCATCGAGCCGAGCGACGCGGACACCGGCCAGACACTCGGGATCTACGGCGTGGGACCAGGACCGTACCTGGTGTTGCCCTTCCTGCCTCCGCTCACGGTGCGCGACGGGATCGGCTACGGCGTCGACGGTGCCATGGATCCCATCGGATACTTTCTGCCCTTCGCCGCGAATGGGGCACGGTCGCTCGTCAACACGATCAATTCCCGGTCGCTGAATCTCGAGATCTTCGACGACGTCGAGGACAGCGTTCTCGACCTCTACAGCGCGGTCAGAAACGGGTATCTACAGCGGCGGAGTCGGGCCGTCGAGCAGCGACGTTGCGGCGGGAAGAGATCGGCTCAGACGCTCGTGACGGATTGGCCTTGACACGCGATGACCCCTAACGACAGCGTCGAGCCATTCGAAGGTCCACGCGCCTGGTTGGGACTCTTGGTGCGGATATCCTCGGCTCGTCCAGTGCTTACCGTCGTGCTGAGCGTGGTGTGCGCGATCGGTGGCGTCTGCTACTCCTTCCGGAACCTCAGCTTCATCAGCTCGGGTAGGGATCTCCTTCCGCGCGACCAGGCCTATGTACGGCTCGACGCGGAGTACGGTCGCGATTTCAGCGAGATCAAGGAGATCATCATCGCGGTCGACGCCGGAAGCCTACCTTCGGCCGAGGCGTATGCGCGTCGCCTGGTGCAGGAGCTCCGCCGATACCCCGACAGGTTCGAACGAGTCAGATACCGCATCGACCCGCGGCGGTTCGAGGGCCGCGCGCTGCTCTACCTGTCGACGCCGAAGCTGTCGGAGATCCGCGACAAGGTCTTCGACTACCAGGGCTTCATCGCATCGTTCGCCGCCCGTCCGACCCTCGACCAGCTCGTCGACAACGTCAGGGCGCAGGTGGTCGGCGCGTTCGTGGCGAGCGCCCTCGACCTCGGTCTCGAAGCGCCGAAGACCGACGTCGACCTCGGCTTCGTCACCGATCTGCTCGGACAGATTTCGACCAGACTCGATGGGGCGGCGCCGTACCGGTCGCCCTGGGCGTCGCTGCTCTCGGTGGATCCCCATGCGGGGGACGACGGCTACTTCGTCTCGGACGACAAGCGTCTCTTGTTCGTCATGGTCGACGCCGCCCACCAGCGGCGGGGATTCACCGAGGATCGCGAGGTCATCGATACGCTCCGGGGCACGATCGCCGGTCTCCGCGCGGAGTTCCCTGGCGTGCGTGCGGGGGTTACCGGCGCTCCGGCGCTCGAGAACGACGAGATGGTGGCTGCGTTCAAGGGCAGCGCGCGCGCGACCATCCTCGCGTCGGTCCTCACGCTCGGGGTACTGCTTCTCGCGTTCCGCCGAATCGGCAGTCCGATGCTGATGCTGATGACGCTCGCCATCAGTCTCTGCTGGGCAATGGGCATCATCACGCTCGTAGTCGGTCACCTTTCGATCTTCTCCGTGATGTTCATCTCGATCGTGATCGGCATCGGCATCGACTACGGCATATACTTCCTCTTCCGGGACTACGAGGAGCGGCTTCTCGGCCACGGCCGGCGCCAGGCCCTCGAGGTGACCGGAATCCGCAGCGGGCCGGGAATGCTGAGCGGCGCGTTGACCGCGGCCGGTACGTTCTATGTCCTGATGGCGACGGATTTCCGCGGGGTCAGCGAGCTCGGCTTCATCGCCGGAACCTCGATCCTGCTCTCCTGGCTCTCGATGATGACGCTGCTGCCGGCCCTGCTCATGCTGGCGGACCGGCGTCCACCGATACGGGCGACCGCCACGTCGGACCGTCTTCAGGTGCCGATAATCGAACGCATCGCGAGCTACCGGAAGACGGTCTTGGTGGCGGCGGGTGGTGTCACCGTCCTCTCGGTCCTTGCCGTCCCTCGCGTTCACTTCGACTACAATCTCCTGCATTTGCAGCCGGCGGGGACGGAGTCGGTGGTCTGGGAGAACCGAATCCTCGCGACCGCAGGACGCTCGAGCTTCGCGGCGGTCGCGACCGCAGGCTCGCTGCCGGAGCTGCGGCGCAAGGCCGAAGCGTTTGGCCGTCTCCAGTCGGTCTCGGACGTGGATTCGGCCCTCCTGTTGATTCCGGAGGACCAGGCGGCCAAGCGGACCATCCTCCGAGACATCGCCTCCGTCGTGGCCCCCGTGCGCGTCGCCGAGCCGCACCCACTCGACCTCGATCGACTCGGCGTCGCCCTTCGGGCCCTCGAGCGGCGTTTCGGCCTGGCAGTCGAGGAAGCGCCGGTCGGCCACGACCGCGAGGAGGTGGCCGCCGTTCGTGACCGGACGACGGCGCTCATTGCGAAGCTCGAGCGGACGGAGCGCACGGTTGCCGAGCCGGCGCTCGCACGCCTCCAGGACCAAACCTACCGTGACTTCCAGCGCACGTTTCAGCGGCTCAAGCGCAACCTTTCGCCGCCGCCCGTTGGATTGGACGACGTGCCGCGCGAGCTGCGTCGGAAGTTCGTCGGCAGCAGCGGTCGCCTGCTGCTCGAGATCTACCCCAAGGTGAACATCTGGGATCGCAAAGGTGCCGAGACTTTCGTCGCCGATCTGCGAACCGTGGATCCCGAGGTCACCGGCATCCCGATCATCACGTTCGAGGCGATCCGGCACATGGAGAAGGCGTATCGGGAGGGGATCATCTACGCCTCGATCGTGGTCGCTCTGATCACCGCACTGTTCGTGGCCCGCCGTCGTGAGGGTGTGTTGGCCATGCTTCCGCTCGTGCTCGGAACGCTGTGGACGGTCGGGCTGATGTACGTCTTCAACCTACCGTTCAACCTCGGCAACGTCTTCGGCCTTCCATTGATCATCGGGGCGGGGGCGGAGTTCGGCCTGAACGTCGTGCTGCGATACATCGAAGGGCGTGAGAACGGTGGTCCGCTGGTCGCCCGGAGCACCGTCAAGGCGGTCTTCTACAACGGGCTGACGACGGTGAGCGGGTTCGGCAGCCTCATGGTCGCGGATCACCGGGGCATCTTCGGACTGGGCTTGCTGCTGACCCTCGGGATGATCGCGACGGTGACGGCGTCGCTCGTCGTATTGCCCGTCATGCTGGGGGGGGCCGCGCGGGTCACCGACCGGCGACCCCTTTCCGAGCGGGCCATCGGCCTCGGAGCCGTGCGCGCTTCCTGGTTGAGACAGAAGCCTGCCGACACCCGCGCGGCCGGCTCGACCGAGGGGCCTACGGCGCCCGAATCGGCGTAACCGGAGTCGAGCGATCTAGCGCTCGATCTCGGCGCGCAGGAAGCGTTCGACCTGCTCTCTGGCGAGATCGTCGGCCAGCTGCTGCGGCGGATGCTTCATCAGGTAGGCGGCCACGCTGGTGAGCGGTCCACCGATGCCACGATCGCGCGCGACGCGGCAGCAACGGATGGCGTCGATCACACAGCCCGCCGAGTTCGGGCTGTCCTCGACCGACAGGCGTACCTCGACCTCGATCGGGGCGTTCCCGAACCCGCGGCCCTCCAGGCGGAGGAAGCACACTTTGTTGTCGCGCTGCCACGGCACATAGTCGCTCGGGCCGATGTGAATCTGCGACGGCGGCAGCGGCTGCGGCAGGACGCTCTGCACGGCCTCCGTCTTCGAGCGCCGCTTCGATACGGTGCGGGCCCGATTGAGCATGTTGAGGAAGTCGGTGTTGCCTCCGGTGTTCAGTTGGTAGGTCCGGTCGAGCACGACACCGCGGTCGTCGAACAGCTTGGCGAGCGCGCGGTGCACGATCGTGGCCCCGAGCTGTGACTTGACGTCGTCGCCGACGAGGGGAATGCCGCGTCGTTCGAACTCGGTGCTCCACTGCGCGTCGGAGGCGATGAAGACCGGGATGCAGTTGACGAATGCGACGTCAGCCTCGAGACAGGCGCGCGCGTAGTGCTCGGTCGCCTGCTGGCTGCCGACGGGGAGATAGTTGACGACAACCTCGGTCCCGCTGCGCTTGAGCACGTCGACCACGTCGGCCGGCCGCCGATCGGCGACCACGAACGACTCCTCGGGAGGGTAGTCGCGCATGTGGTCGGCGACCCCGTCGAGCACGGGCCCCATCTCGACCGTCACCTCGGAGCGGGGCAGCTTCGGGTAGAGGGTCCGGGTGTTGTTTGGCGACGCGAAGGCGGCGACGTCGAGCGAGTGTCCGACCTTCCGCTGGTCGACATCGAAGGCGCACACGACCTGGATGTCGGTCGGTCGGTAGCTGCAGAGGTCGGTGTGCATCAGGCCGACGTGCATGCCTGGGGACTCTCGGTCTGCCGAGCGATAGAACTCGATACCCTGGAGCAGACTGCTGGCGCAGTTCCCCACGCCCACGATGCCGACGGTGATCTTCCCCATGCTCCCCGCTCGCGCGAGCGACCCACCCCCGTGCGGCGCCCGCCCCGTATACTGAAGGGGCGACCGTGTGTAAATGCCCATGGAACCGCCCTCACCGGGGCAATGGCTCTACGCGTCCGCCATCGCGCGGGACTCGTCCCCAGGGGACGGTCTCCGAAGTGCGCTCTGCATACGGTCGTATCGCAGAAGGGCTCTCGAGTACGCCGACCGGCGCGCGGGCATCCGACGAGCGCTCCTCCGGAAGTTCCCGTACGCGGTGCCAGGAAGCCGCCGGGCACCGGACCCTCCGGCACCACCTGGCGGTCGAGGGTCCGTCCCTGAGGGACGATATCTTGGGAACGCGCGGGAGAACTCGGTAGGGCCGGCGTCGCCAAAGTGTCGTAGTACCTACCTTCTCCTTCTTCTCCGTCCCCGCAGGCGCGGTTCGATTCCCCCCGCCTCCACTCTTTGAGCTGCTGAGTTCGTAAGTGCTTTCGTTTCAGATTGAGGTGGCCGCCTGATCGCTAGGCGTCCGCCGCCGCGGCGCCGAGAAGTTCCGCGAGGGCATCCTGCAACCCGTCCGCGATCTCGCGCGGTTCCGGCACGAGGTCCGGGCACGTGAGCACGCCGACGCACAGCCGGTCAACGTAGCTCCACGCCGTCACGTTGACGCCCGCCCCTTCGATGACGGGGCCCACGGAGTAGATCGCCTCGAGCCGGCCGCCGGGCCACGCGAGGGGCACACGCGGGCCGGGCACGCACGACACGATCACGTTCACTGGCGGCGCGTGACGGTTGGCGAGCCGCAGCCGCGAGTAGAGGCGCATCGTCCACGCGAACGGGCGCGGCGGCGCGTACTGGGTCCATTCCTCGTACAGGTCGGGGCCGAGGCCGTCGTGGAGCTCCTTGGCGGCGCGGGTCACCGCGTGGACCGCCCGCACCCGCGCCGCCGGATCGTCGACGTCGGTGCAGAGCGACGTGAAGATGTTCGAGAGCCGGTTGCCGGCGAGCCGCCGCTCGCCCGCTCGGTCGGTCGCGACCGGCACCTCCGCGATGAGCGAGCGCGCCGGCCGCTCGCCCCGCACGCCGAGGTAGTGGCGGAGGGATCCCGAGACGAGCGCCAGCAGGACGTCGTTCAACGTCACGCCGAACGCCTCCCGGACGACGCGTACCTGAGCGAGCGGGAGCGTCGTGCTCACGAACGCGCGGCGGGCCGTGAGGGCACCATTGAACGACGTCTTCGGCGCGTCGCAGATTGGTAGCGGCGACACGACCGCGGCTCGGCGGCGACGTCGAGCGAAGGCGGCGAGGTTGTGCATGGTGCGCCGGAGGAGCGCGGGAAAGTGCGCGAGCTGTCGCACGTGGTCGCGGAGTGCATCGCGCAGCAGTCGCGCGCGTGACGGCAGCGGCTCCGGCGACCAGCGCGGCCGCATCCCGGGCTCTGCGAGTCCACTGAGGCTCGGGTCCATCACGTTCGCGAGGAGCGCCGCGATGGCGACGCCATCGGCCACGGCGTGGTGAACCTTGCCGACCGCCGCCACGCGCCCGTCGGCCAGACCCTCGAGGAGCCAGAGTTCCCAGAGCGGCCGGCGGCGGCCCAGTGGATCGCTCGCGATCTCGGAGATCACGGCGTCCATCTCGTGCCGGCCGCCCGGAGACGGCACGGTCCGAGACCGCACGTGATGATCGAGGTCGAACGCCGCGTCCTCGACCCACACCGGGTGATGAAAGCCGAGCGGCACCTCGACGATGCGGCGGCGGAAGGGCGGAAGGAGATGCAGGCGCTCGCGGAGGTCGGCCTTCACCCGCTCGATCGAGTAGTCGACGCCGGGCGCCGGCTCGAGGACGGCGACCTTGATCGTGTGCATGTGGGCCGTCGGCGTCTCCATGTAGAGGAAGACCGCGTCGATGCCCCGGAGCCGCTCCACGGCCTCAGCGTCTCCGACCGCGGAGCAGGCTGGGGACTCGGCCGAGCACCGGCCAGGGATGCTCCGCGGCGAGGTGGTCGAGCGTCGTCTGCATGCGCCCGACGATCTCGTGGTAGCAGCGCTCGACGAGCGCCGGGTCACGGGCCGCCTCGGGCCCGTAGCCGTCCCACGGCATGGGGCTCAGGACCTGGATGGTGATCTTCGCCGGCAGCGGGATGCCGGGCAGCCCCACGAGCGAGATCCCCCACGGGATCTGCAGCGCGACCGGGAACGCCGGCGTGCGCAGCCGCTGGGTGCCGAAGACCCGGCCGATCCACTCGCCGCGCGAGAGGATGTACGTGGAGTGGTGCCCGCCATGGCTCACGACCGGGACCACCGGCACCCCCTTGGCGAGCGCGAGCTCGATGAAACCCTTACGGCCGTGGAGGTCGATGCGGTTGCGGTCGAGCCACGGACGGAAGCACTCGTGGTCGCCGCCCGGGTAGACGAGGACGGGGAGGGCGGCGTCGAGCGCGCGGCTCGCGTTCTCGCGGTTCGCCGGTACCTCGCCGATCCGGCGCATGAGGTCGCGAAACCACGGCAGGCCGAAGGCCGCGTCGAAGGCGAGCGCGACGAGCGGCGTCGCGAGACCGTACCGGCGGTACCACGCGGCGAAGAAGACCGTCGTGTCGGGTGTCAGCGTGCTGCCCGAGTGGTTGCCGGCGAGCAGCACGGGGCCGACCGGCACGTGCTCGAGGCCACGCACCTCGCCGTCGAAGTACCGGCTCCAGATCTCCATGAGCGGAAGCATCTTGCGCAAGAACTCCACATCGCGCTGGAACGGGTCCGCGTGGAGCTCGCGCTCGGTGACCGCGGCCCAGGCGCCGATGAAGTCGAATCCCCTAACCGCCATGGCCGGCCTCACTCGCGGTGCACCGCCGCACGAGGAACTCGACGCCGCTCGGATGGCGCGCCGGTGTCTCGTCCGGCATCTCGCCGACGAGGCTCTCGACGAGCGCCGCGACCGCCTCCGCGAGGCAGCGATGATGTGGACCGTTGACCCAGTGCGCGACGCACGGGAGGAGGAGCTGCCGCGCCTGCGGGCAGGCGCGCGCGACGGCCCCGGAGAAGCGGAGCGAGACGAGCCCGTCGCGCTCGCCCCAAACGAAGGCGGCGGGGACGGCGAGCCCGGGCAGCCGTGTCCAGAGTCCGTGCGGGCCGTACGGCGGGTCGAGCGCCATCTCGCGGGCCGCGGAGATGAAGCTCGTACGCGTGGCCGGGCAGGCGAAGTAGTACACGAGTCGCGCGCCCGCCTGCGCGAGCTGATCGTCGTGGAGGTAGGGGATGGCTTCGAAGCCGCGCGCGAGCCAGTGCAGCGCCGGCCACACCTTCTCGAGCGGCATCCAGCCCGCCATCCGCGGATCGACGAGCCGTGCCGCCTCGAGGAGGAAACGGAAGCGGAGCCACGGCAAGTAGGGTGCGATCGGGATGACGGCGCGGAACGCCTCCTGGGCGGCGAGCGCCGCCTCGAGCGCGACGCGTCCGCCCATCGAGATGCCGAGGACGACGGGCGGCATCTCGAGCTCGCGCGCGAGCGCGATCACCGGCGCGGCCATCTCCGCGGACGTGAGCGGCGCGCCCGGCGCCGGGCTCTGGCCGAAGCCCGGCAGGTCGACGGCGATTGTCCGCATCCCGCGACGTGCGAGCGCCAGGCCGAAGGCCTCGAAGGCGGACGACTCGAGGCCGAGGGGGTGCATCGCGATCACCGGCTGTCCCGCTCCCCACTCGCGTCGATGGAGCGTCATCGTCTATCCGAGCGAGCGGTACACAGCGGCCACGAGCCCCTTTGTCCGCTCGTCGCCCGCGGGATCGAAACGCATACGCGTCGTCACGTAGCCGAAGCCGAGGCGCGCCTCGGGATCGGCGAAGCCGAGGGACCCGCCCGCTCCCGGGTGGCCGAAACTCGCCGGACCGGCGGTCGGCGCGAGCATCGGCTGGAGCATGAAGCCGAGCCCGTAGCGCGAGGAGAAGAAGACGACGCGGTCGGGCCCCTCTGCCTGCACGGCGCGGGCGGCGTCCACGGTCTCCGGGGCGAGCAGCCGGATGCCGTCGACCTCGCTGACCAGCGCCGCGTAGAAGCGCGCCAGCGCGCGCGCGTTGCCGACGCCGTTCGACGACGGCATCTCGGCGGCGAGCATTTCCGGCCGGTTCCATGTCTCATCGTACGCGAAGAGGCCCGCGGGCCCGGTCATCGCGCGCGTGGTGAGTGCGTCGGGGCCGAGCAGGGCGGCGATCGACGGCATGTCGTCGCCCGGCGGGATCACCCGCGCGCAGCGGCGCAGCTCGGAGCGCGGCATGCCGACGAAGAAGTCGAGACCGAGCGGGCCCGCGATCTCACGGGCGAGGAAGCGGCCGAGCGAGCGCCCCGTCACGCGCCGCACGACCTCGCCCAGGATCCAGCCGAAGGAGCGTACGTGGTAGCCGTGCGCGGTGCCGGGCTCCCAGTTGGGTGCCTGCGCGGCGATGGCGGCGACGACCGGGTCCCACGCGAGCACCTGCTCGAGCGTGAGGTCCGCGTCGAGGGCCGCCAGACCCGCCTTGTGGCAGAGCACCCAGCGCAGCGGGATGCGCTCCTTGCCCCGCGCCGCGAACTCGGGCCAGTACGTCGCGACGGGCTCGTCGAGGTCGAGCTCCCGGCGCTCGACGAGGAGGTGCACGCAGGCGGCCGTGACCCCCTTCGTCGCGGAGAAGACGATCTGGATGGTGTCCTCCTCCCACCACCGGCCGCCACTCAGGTCGGCGAACCCGCTCCACAGGTCGACGACTGGGCGCCCGTCCCGGTAGACGCAGCAGGCGGCGCCGACGTCGGCGTGGTGTTCGAAGTTGACTACGAACGCATCGCGGACGGCGTCGAATCCCCGGGCGACCCAGCCATGAACGGGCAGCATGCGACCCCTGAGGTAGAGCAACGGTCATGCCCCGCCTCGGTCCAATCTCGTCCTAGCGCGTATTCCCGCGCCTGGGAGGCGGGAGGCGATGGCGTCGCCCGCGTGGGAATGCGCCGCTCCCCGGAAATCGACGAGCTGGGGGCCCTCGGTTCGCTGAACAGTCGGCTTTCGCGTCAGTGCACCACGCACCTCAACTGCGGCGTCGTGGGGCAGGTGCGCAGGCCGGGCTTCAGCATCGCGGGCGGGGGCACGGCGCCGAGCCTTCCCGTCAGGTAGGAGACGAGCGTCTCCTCGATCGGCAGCTGCGCGAAGATCGTGGCCTGCGTGCGCGCGATCCCGGTGAGCGCGCGGCCGTCCGCCGAGAGCTTCACCCATTGGCTGCCGCCGAAGGCGACGCGCCGTCCGCTGCATTGCCGCAGCGCGCGCCGGATGTCGGCGCGATTGGAGGGCCGCAGGAAGAGCCGTCCGTCCCGCATCCGGCGCGCCGGGCCGACCTCGTCGGGGATCCTCGTCGGTTGGCGCGGACAGTCCGGCTGACTGGTGGGAATCCGGTAGGTGCCGTCGCCGGGAAGGAGAAGGACGCCCTGGCCTGTCTGCTGGCAGTGGAGCGGCGTGCACTCGACCGACCGCCCTCCCACCTCGCCGCTCGCTCGGGCCGTGAGAACGGTGCGGGCGACGATGACCCAGCAGCCGGGCACGACGTCGTGCTCGCAACCGGTCGCCGGATCGCAGCGGTCGAGCGTGCACGGGTTGTCGTCGTTGCAGTCGACCGCCGTTCCGCCCGTGCAGCCGCCGGTGCTGCACAGATCGCCCGTGGTGCAGGCGTTGCCGTCGTCGCACGGCGCGCCGAAGTCGAGGAAGGCTCCGCAGGTGCTGCCGCTGACGTAGGCGCGCTCGCACTGGTGGGCGGGCGGACAGCCCACGCACACGCCGTAGCCGCAGCGATCGCCGACGGTGTCGGTGCGACCGTCGTCGCACGGCGTGTCGTCCGGTTTCATGACGTCGCCGCAAGCTTCCTGGTACGCGTAGTACACGCCCGCGAGCTGGCACTGGTTGCGGGGCGGGCAGGGTGCGCAGAGGCCCTTCGTGCACGTGTCGTCGGGCGTGGCCGGGTTCCCGTCGTCGCACGGCATGCCGTCCGCCTGCGCCCCCCCGACGCAGGCGCCGGTCGCCGGGTTGCAGCGGCCGGCGTCGAGGCACTGTCCGGCCGCGGTGCACGCGGGCGAGACCGCGTCGGTGCCGGCGCACGTACCCGCCTGGCACGCGTCACCGGTGGTGCAGGCGTCGAGGTCGTCGCAGGGCGCACCCTCGGCAGCGCCCGCGCAGGTCGCGTCGCCGCTCCGGAAGCGCAGCGCGCCGACGAGGCTCTTCGTGACGTATGCGCAGCGCTGCTCGAAGTCGACCGCGAGGCTCGCCAGGTGACCGAGCGGGTCGAAGCCGATCTCGCGGATCGTGAACTGCCCGTTGGTGGTGCAACCGCTCCCCAGCGGTCGGACGTCGAGCGACGGGCCGAAGAGGCCGCCGGACGGCGGCACGACGGTGAAGAGACCCGGGGCGAGGCTCGCGTTGCCGGCGGCCTGGAAGGTGAGGTACCACGTCGCGCCGGCGCTCGAGAACGTGACCTCGACCTGGTTCGGGGTTCCGCCGGCCGTGAAGGTGCCGTCGTCGGGCGTGAAGACGTGGAGCTCACCACCCCCGATGGGCTCACCCGGCTCGCTCGCGAGGAAGAGGAGTGTGTCCGCGCGCGCCGCGGATGCGAAGGCGAGGAGCCCCGCGAACATCCACCCTGCGGCGAGCCGCCGCCGTGATCGCATGCCGACGCGACTCATGCTCAAGCCGGGTGGCCAGCGTCAATCGTTCGGCGGGATACGAACCTTGGATATATCTATGGTGCAGATCGTGGACGCCGCGTCGTGCGCCTCACGGCGTCCACTCCACCACCACCCGCCCGCTCGGCGCCGGGCTCCCGGGGCGAGGCTCGAGCGTCACCTCGAGGCCGTCGGGCAGTGCCGCGAGGGCGGGGCTCTCGGCGATCAGGCGTGCGCTTCCGTCCGGGGCGGGCTCTGCGGTACCGAGCGAGGTCCAGGTGGCGCCGTGCCGCGCCCATGCCTGGAACGTCTCTCCCGCGGGCGCGGGCGGGAACTGGGAGAAGGTGACCACCGCGATGCCGGCGCCGGGACGGCTGCGGTAGCGGGCGTGCGCTTCCTCGGGCGTCCCGGTCACCGGGGCCAGGCGGAGGTTCACGCTGTCGCTCGCGGTGAGCATCGACAGCGCGCGATCGTGGCGCTCCAGCTCTGCCTGCTCCGCGCCGTAGCGGATGCCGAGCGCGAGCAGGAGACCGAGGGCGACGAGCGTGGCCCACTCGACGCCGAGCCTGCCGCGGAGCTTCTCCAGGCCGGCGCGGATGCGCGTCTTCGCGGTGCCGAGCGGCAGGTCGAGCTCGGCCGCCACCTGCTCGTGCGTGAGGTCGTCGAAGAACGCCAGGTCGAGCGCTTCGCGCTGCGGAGGCGGTAGCTCGTCGATCGCCGAGCGGAGGACCGCGCGGCGATGCGCCGCCGCCGCCGCTTCGGCGGGTCCGGGGTCGCGCGCGGGAAGGCTCGCGAGCGTGCGCCCGTCGGGATCGGGCTCGATCTCGGGCTGACGGCTCCGGCGGCGCAGCTCGTTCAGCAGGCGGTAGTGCGCGATCTGCAGGACCCACGCCCGTACGGTGCCCCGCTCCGCATCGAAGCGGGTGGCGTTGCGCCACAGCGCCAGGAAAACGTCCTGCACGATGTCCTCGGCGGTGGCCCGGTCGAGGCTCTGCACGGCCAGGGCGAAGATCGAGCGGGCGAAGCGACCATGCAGCACGCCGAGCGCTTCCTCGGAGCCGTTGGCCACTTGACGCATCAGCTCCGCGTCGCTGGGATGCACGCTGGGTGGCATCGGCCGGGATCCGTTCATGCGAGCGTACATTCTGGCCAGCGGCGACGCGAGCGCGGCTCTCCGTGGGCCGGGCACTCCGATCGTCCGGCCTCACCCGGTCAGTACACCGGCCGGGACGATTTGGATTGGCACCCGAGACCCATCCGAACCGAGGACGCCGGGGTAGAGAGATGCAGGCCCGGTTCCACGAACGAAACCGGCAGGAGGAGGACCGCAATGAAAACGTCTCGTCGTACCACCAGCACCGACCGCACGAGGACGCGCGACGCGAGGGTCGCGCTCGCCCTCCTCGCGCTCGCCGCCGCCGCCGCCCCGCGTCTCGTCCACGCCGACGCGTCGTCGGTCCCTCCGGTGAGCGAGTGCTCCGACTTCGCGTGTGAAAAGTGATGACCATCCGCAGGGCATGGGCTTGGGTTCTTCACCCCCCGCTGACAGGGGCGCGCGCCACGATCGTCATCCGCTTGATGGCGGGAGCGGTCTTCCTCTGGGAAGGAATACTGAAGTTCGTCTACGTCAATCAGGGGGTGGGGCGGTTCATCAAGCTCGGGATCCCGTTGCCGCTCGTCGCGGCGCCCTTCGTGGGGTGGCTCGAGATCGTCGGGGGCTTGCTGCTCATGCTCGGCCTCGGGACGCGCCTGATCGCGATTCCGTTCATCATCGAGATGCTGGTGGCGATGCTCTCCACGAAGCCGCGGCTCTTCCTCGGCACCTTGCCGCTCCCCCCGCCCTCGGCTCCGCCGCAGGTCGGCTTCTGGGCCGTCCTGCACGAGATTCGATCCGAGTACGCGCAGATCATGAGCTGCGTCTTCCTCCTCATTGCGGGCCCGGGTCCCTGGTCGGTGGACGCGTCGCTGCTGTCCGCTGCGGAGGACAACCCTAAGGCGCAACCCGGGGCGAACGTCTCGCGCCGAGCTGGTTGAGCCGGCGTGCGCCGGGCGGCCCTTCCCTTGACACTCCACACGACGCGCCCTAGAGCAGCGACATGGCCGACGAGCACCATGCCGTCCCCCTGGCGGGCGGGACGCTCGGCCGCCAGGGTCACACCTGCGCCTTCTTCAACACCCGGGACGAGGAATACCGGTTGCTCCTCCCCTTCGTGAAGGACGGCCTGGAGGCGGGGGAAAAAGCGATCCACATCGTCGACCCCGCGCTGCGCGGCGATCACCTCGCGCGCTCGAGCGCGTTCGGAATCGACGTGGGAGCGGCGCAGGCGACGGGACAGCTCGAGGTGATGAGCTGGCACGACGCACACCTGCGGGGCGGATCGTTCGACGGGCGGGCGACGACCGTTCTGGTCGAATCGCTGCTGCGGAAGGCCAGGGCGGACGGCTTCCCGCGGGTGCGCGTCGTGGGTCACATGGAGTGGGCCCTGCAGCCTCCGTGCGACGTGGCCGCGCTCGTCGAGTACGAGGCGCGGCTGAGCGACGCCTTGCCCGGATACGACGATCCCCTCGTCTGCACCTACGATCGCGCCCGCTTCGGCGGCGGCACCGTGATGGATGTCCTGCGCGCGCATCGAACCGCGATCATGGACGGGGCGCTCCAGGAGAACCTGTCCTTCCTGCCGCCCACACGCCTTCTTCCCAAGCTTCGCGGCCCGATTCTCACGCGGCTTCGTGACCAGTACCTGACCGCGCTCGTGGCCGGCGCGTGTCGCGAAGCGCTCGACATCGTGGGCGAGGAAGCGCTCTCCTACGAGGTGCCCGCGCAGAGCCTCTACCTGGACGTCATCCAGGCCGCGCAGTGGGAGATCGGCCGGCTCCGGGAGGCGGGGCGGATCACCGTCGCGCAGGAGCGACTGGCAACGGAGATCTCGCGCTCGGCGCTGGCGCAGATCCGCGTCCACCTTCCTGCCGAGCGGAGCAACGGCCTCCACGCCGTGGTCGCCTGTGTGGAGGGGGAGCTGCACGATCTCGGGGCGCGGATCGTGTCCGACCTCCTCGAGACGGCCGGTTTCGAGGTGTGCTTCCTGGGCGCGAACGTGCCGACGGAGAGCCTGGTGGAGCTGGTGCTCAGGCGACCGCCGCACCTCCTCGCTCTCTCGGTGGCGGCGGATTCGAACCTCCCGGCGCTGCGCCACGCCGTCGCCGCGGTGCGGAGCGTGACGCGCGACCGGGTGCGCATCGCCGTGGGCGGTCAGGCACTCGTAGGGAAGCCGGGCCTGGTCAAACGGCTCGGCGTCGACATCCACGCGCGCGACGCGCGCGGCACCGTCGCAGCCGTCCGGCAGCTCTTCAAGCTGTGACCATGCGCCAGTCGCGGCGAGATATGGGGAGCGGCACGGTCGCCGGGGAGAGCCGCCGCCAGGAGCCCGAGTGGCGCGAGTGGATCCGGGACCTCGGGCGCCGCCAGCGCCAGCTCCGCGAGTTCCTCGGCTTCTCGCAGGAGCAGGTTGCGCGGGTGGCCGGCGTGAGCCAGGGTGCGGTCAGCCGGTTCGAGACGGGACGGGGCCTGGCGACGCCGATGCTCATCGTCGCCAAGATCAACGCGGCGCTCGCGCTCGAGCTCCACAAGCTCGACCCCACGCTTCTCAGCGCCGAGCTGCGCGACACCCTCGAGCAGCAGCTCGCGTTCATGCCGCTGAACGTCCGGCGCAGCATGCAGGACATGCCCGTTGCCGAGGACTCGAAGCTCGAGGAGCTGGTCCGGCTCTATCGTGAGACACCCGAGCGCCACCGTGAAGGCATCCTGTCGGTACTGCGGGCGGTGACGCGGGGGCTCCGTTAGACCGCGTCCGCGTCGAAACGTTCGCTCGGCGCCCGCCGGCAAGGCCCCGCGTTGAGGAGCTGGCGCCGGTCCTGTAGAGCGGAGCGCCGGGGGGTAGGGGAGCGATGAGCGGGCTCCGTGGGGCAGGGGTGGAGGCGGTTCGACGCGGCGGGGCCGATCGGCGGTTCGCGCCACCGGGCGCGCGACCCTGATGAGCGACCCGCCGCGGCCGACGCGCCCCATCTTCCTCAGCTACGCGACCGAGGATCGCCCGCGCACGCGTCTCCTCGTCGAGGCGCTCGAGGCGCAGGGCTGGTCGGTCTGGTGGGACCGCACCATCCCGCCGGGCCGCTCCTTCGACGAGGTGATCGAGGAGGCGCTCGACAACGCCGGCTGCGTGGTGGTGCTCTGGTCGCAGGCCTCGGTCGGCTCCGACTGGGTGAAAACCGAGGCCGCCGAGGCCCAGCGCCGCCGCATCCTGGTCCCGGCGTTGCTCGAGGAGGTGAAGATCCCCTTCGAGTTCCGTCGCATCCAGGCCGCCAGCCTCATCGGATGGACGGGCGACACGGCGAACCCGGAGTTCCAGGTCTTGCTGCAGGCGATCTCGGCGATCGTGGGCGGCACCGGGGTCGAGCGCGTCCGGGAGGCGCCTCCCGTCGCCGACCGCCGACCGCCCAGGCGGGGTCGAGGCGGGCCGATCGCGCTCGCCGCCGCCGTCGTCCTGATCGCGCTCGGCGTCGCGGGCTCCCTGTGGATGCGGGCGCAGAGGCCGGTCGTCGTCGGCGTCATGGAGATCCAGCCGCGGGGGAACGTGCCGAGCTGGATGTGCGACTTCACCCGCGACGCGCTCAACACGGTGCTCAGCAAGATCGACGGCGTGCAGGTCGCCGCGAAGCAGAAGATCGACCTCCTCCAGCGCAAGCGCGCGCTCACGGAGATCGAGGCGGCGGAGCAGCTCGGGATCGCCAAGATGATCTCGGGGACGATCTCTGTGGCGGAGCACAACGTCGTCCTCCAGATCGACATCGTGGACATCAAGACGGGCATGCTGCTCGACACGGAGCAAGTCCGCGGCACCGAGCAGCAGCTCGTCGACCTCCAGAACAAGGCGGCGGTGGAGATCCTCAAGGCGCTCAAGGTGCGCTTCAAGGAAGAGACCGTCCAGGAGATCGTCGCCAGCCGCACGAACGACCAGCTCGACAGCTACAAGCTCCTCACCGAGAGCATGGGCGGCCTGGACGACGGCGAAGCAGCGCCGCCCCCCGCGCCGAAGCCGAAGAGCCCGGGCGCCTCCTGGACCTTCCCCTGGCCGCCGAGCGCGCAAGCCGACGAGGGTGAGGAGGCGGCGGTGAAGAAGCTCCTCGAGCGCTACCGCGTGGCGCTCCAGGCGAAGAACCTGGCGGAGGTGTCCGCGCTCTACCTGGATGCGAGCGCCTCGATGCGCGACTCGCTCAAGCGCTACTTCGAGACCTCCGACGAGCTGAACGTCCGCTTCTCGAATTTCGACATCCTGATCGAGGGCAACGAGGGTGTGGCGACGTTCACCCGCAACGACGACTTCAAGGACGTGCACAGCGGGCGTGACATGCACCTCGAGGTGCGCGTGGCGAGCGTGGTGACGAAGCAGGGAAGCGAATGGAAGATCCGCGGCATGCGGAAGCCGTCGTGAGTCCTTGACGCGACGAACCGCAGCGGGCTACCTCGCCCCAGGGGAGATGGGCGGGATGGAGCGCGACGCGCGCCGGGGGCGGCGGTGAGCCGCTTCGACGTCGTCATCGTCGGCGGGGGGCCGGGTGGCCTCTCGGCGGGCGCGCAAGCGGCGCGGCGGGGGCTGGCGCACGTCGTCCTCGAACGCGGGGCGAAGATCGCCGACACCATCCAGAAGTACCACCGCGGGAAGTTGGTGATGGACAGCCCCGCGCAGCTCCGGCTCCAGCCCGCCCATCCGCTGCGCTTCGCGCAGGACACGCGGGAGCTGGTCCTCGACGCCTACGAGCAGGCGATCGCGGCGGCGGGCGTGGACGTTCGTCTCGGGCACGAGGTGACGGCGATCAGCGGCGAGCGGGGCGCCTTCGAGGTGACGGCCCTCGACCGGAGCGCCGCCGGCGCGGGCGAGCCGCCGCGCGTCACGTTCGCGTGCGCGGCCGTGATCGTCGCCATGGGCACGCAGGGGAACGTCCGCAAGCTCACCGACCGCCGGCCGAAGCCGCCCCTCGCCACACCGGGCCGGGACCTGCCCGCCATCGTCTACCAACTCGACGACCCGGCGGCCTTCCGCGAGCAGACGATCGTCGTCGTCGGCGCCGGCGACTCCGCGATCGAGAACGCGCTCGCGCTGGCGAACCCGGGCGCCGGCAACACGGTGTACCTAGTCTACGACCGCGAGGGCTTCGGCAACGCGCGGACGGCGAACCGCGCCGCCGTCGAGCGCGCGATCGGCGAGAAGCGCGTCACCTTCCTCGCCAACACGACCATCGCGCGGGTCGAGGACGCGGGCGGCACCTGCCGGCTCTTCCTCGAGGGCCCCGAGGACCGCCAGATCGAAGCGCACCGCGTGATCTGCCGCCTCGGCGCCGACCCGCCGCGGGACTTCCTCGCGACCGCCGGCGTCCGCTTCAGGAGCCGCGACCCGCGGGAGCGCCCCGAGCGCAACGCCACCTTCGAGACCAACAAGGCCGGCCTCTACGTCATCGGCGCGACGGGCGACGCCGACCTCATCAAGAAGGCGATGAACGAGGGGTTCGAGCTGGTGGAGCGGTTGTGCGGCGAGCCCGTCGTCCCCATGGACGTCGAGCGGCTCCAGCGCCACGTCGCGGCGCCGCTCGGTGCGCGCGGCGCCACCGACGACGAAGCGGTGGCGGCGGCGGTGGAACGGATCCGCACGACGGTGCCGCTGTTCGCCGACGTCTCCGCCCTCCAGCTCCGCAACCTCCTCTTCAACGACTGCGAGGTGACCCGACCGGCGCCGGGCACGAAGATCTTCGGGGCGAAGGAGTTCGGCAGCGACCTGTACGTGATCCTCGGCGGGACGGTCGAGGTCGCGCTCGGCGGCGCCGAGGGGCGCCGCATCGCGGTCGGGACGGGCGAGTTCCTGGGCGAGCTGAGCCTCTTCCAGGACGGCTACCACGCGGGCTCGGCCTTCGCCGGGCCCGGCTGCGTCCTCCTCCGCGTGCCGCGCAACCGCCTCCTCCAGTCCGCCGGCTCCGCGCCCTCGATCCGGGCGAAGCTCGACCTTGCCTTCGCCCTCCGGCGCCTCCAGAACCTCTTCGAGCCCGCGCTCGCGGGCGCCGACCCGGCGCGGCTCGCCGCGCTTCGCGCGCGGCTCGCCGTGCTCGCCGAGCAGGCCGAGCTGCGTACCTGGCCGCGCGGGCAGGAGATCTTCCGCGAGGGTGCCGAAGCCGACGGCCTCTACGTCATCCGGCGCGGCTCCGTTGCCGTCACCCTCGAGCAGGGCGGCGCGCGTGCCTTCCTCGCCTTCCGGCCGGCGGGCTCGGTCGTGGGCGAGATGGGGGCGCTCGCGCCCGACCGCCGACGGACGGCGACGCTGGTCGCCACGGCGCCCACCGAGACCGTGCGCTACGACCAGCCGGGCGTCGTCGCGCTGCTGCACGACTTCCCGGAGCTGGTGGCGGCGCTGCGCAACCTCGAGACCGCGCGGCTGATCGAGAACGGCGCCCACATCGGCCGCTCCAACGCCGACGACCTGGTCGCCCTCCTGCGCGACGCCGGCGCCGGCGAGGCGACGAACATCCTCCTGATCGACGACGCGCTCTGCATCCGCTGCAACAACTGCGAGACGGCGTGCGCCGCCACCCACCAGGGGATCCCGCGCCTCGACCGGGAGGCCGGCCGCACCTACGCCGGCGTCCACGTGCCGACCACCTGCCGGCACTGCGGCAACGCGCTCTGCATGAGCGACTGCCCGCCGGACGTCATCCATCGCCAGCCGAACGGCGAGATCGCGATCGACCTCTCCGGCTGCATCAGCTGCGGGAACTGCGAGCGGAACTGCCCGTACGGCGTCATCCAGATGCAGCCGTTCCACCCCCCGACGTTCCTCGACCGGCTGCTCGGCCGCGCGCCGGGCGGCGAGCACGGCAAGGAGTTCCCCGTGAAGTGCGACCTGTGCGCGGGGCTCGGCGGCACGGCGGCGTGCGAGACGTCGTGCCCCACGGGCGCGATCGTGCGCGTCGACCCGGCGGCGTACCTGGACGAGGTCCTCGACGAGGTCTGAGGGCGGCATGCACGAGTCGTTCCTCCGCTACCGCCACTTCCGCTGGCTGAGGATCGCCGTGCTGGTGGTGGCCGCCGACGTCGTCCTCGCGGGCGCTCCCTCGGTCTACCGGCGACGCGAGGTGGTGTACGGCCTCGGCATCGTGTCGGCGCTCCTCATGGTGTGGCTCGCCGCCTACGCCGTGCGCAAGCGCCGCTACTCCACCACGGCCCGGCCGCTCCGCGGCTGGCTCTCGGCGCACGCCTACCTCGGCGTCCTGCCGCTCGTCCTCGTGCCGGTGCACGCCGCCTTTCGCTTCGGGCCCAACGTGCACACGCTCGCCTTCGTCCTCACCGCGGTCGTGGTCCTCTCCGGGATGCTCGGCGCGGTGCTCTACGCGGCGCTCCCCACCGAGCTCACGCGGAACCGTCCCGAGGGCAAGCTCGAGGACCTGCTGGTGGAGATCGGGAAGGTCGACGCGGAGTGCCTCGCGCTGCGCGCCGACGTCTCCCCCGAGGTCGCGCGTCTGGTCGACGCCGCGCTCGGGGATGATGCGCGGCGCGGGCTCCGCGCGCTTCGCCGGGGGCGGGCCGGCGCCACGGTGCGCGCGCTGGCGGCGCTGCGCGACGAGACGCGCGGCGACCGGCAGGCGACGAACCGCCTCCTCACGCTCCTCGCCTGGCGCGCCCGGGTCATCCGGCAGGTCCGCCGCGAGCTGCGCTTGCAAGCCTGGCTCGACGGCTGGCTCACCGTGCACGCGCCCCTCGCCTTCGCGGCGCTGGCGGCGGTCGCCGTGCACGTCCTCGTCATCCTGCGCTACCGGTGAGCCGGGGATGAAGACGCGCATCCGGACGATCCGGGCGGATGGGCCGCCGGCCGACGTCCTGCTCGACGTCGACCCGCTCCGGCTCGGCCGCGGCGCCGCCCTCGACCTCCGCGGCGCGACCATGCCGCCCGTCCACTCCGAGATCGGGCTCGAAGACGGGGTGCCGCGGCTCCGGGCGAGCGCCGGGCACAGCGTCGAGGTCGGGGGCCGGACGGCCGGCGAGGCGACGCTCGTGCCCGGCCTGGTGTTCACGGTCGGCACCACGGCGATCGCCGTCCTCCCGCCGCTGGCCGGCGAGGACCTCCTCCTCGAGGTGCGCCAGCCCGAGGAGCGTGCCGTGCAGGCGGCGGCGACGGCGGCCGTCCGCCGCCGGCTCGGCTCCGCCGCCGCCGGCCGCTCGCGCCGGCGCACGATCCTGGCGGTCGTCGGCTGGCTCGCCGTGCTGATCCTCGCCTGGCCCCCGGGCTTCCTCACCCGCGCGCTGCGCCCCGTCGAGCGGCTCTACGACGTCGGCACCATCGGCGCGGCCCACGCGCACGTCGCGGGCGACTGCGCCGCCTGCCACGCCGAGCGCTTCAGGTCGGTCGCGAACGCGAGCTGCCAGAGCGCCAACTGCCATCCCGCCGTCGGCCGCCACGGGCGCCCGGAGCGGAACGCGCGGGACGACGGCCCGTGCACGAGCTGCCATCGCGAGCACGACGGGCCGCTCGGGCTGGTCGACGCCTCGGACCGCTTCTGCGCGGGCTGCCACGCCGACGCGGCCGAGCGCCACCCCGAGTGGCAGCTCCTCGACGCCTCCCAGTTCGTCGCCCCGGGCGGCCACGGGGAGTTCCGGCCCTCGGTCGTCGTCGGCGGCGCGACGGGCGGCGTCGCGCGGCTCTCGCTCGAGCGGCGCGACGCGCTCCAGGAGGCGTCGGGCCTCGTCTTCTCGCACGCCAAGCACCTCGTCCCGGGGCTGCGCAGCAAACCCGGCGAGCGGCCGATCGCGGGCTGCGCCGAGCGGCCGTCGGCGGCGGAGCAGGCGACGCTCGCGTGCGGTGACTGCCACCTCCCCGACGCCTCGGGCGCGCTCATGCAGCCGGTCTCCTACCGGCGCCACTGCCAGCGCTGCCACGACCTCACGCCCACCTGCGCCGAAGCCGGCTACCAGCTCGAGCACGGTGCGCCGCCCGACAAGGTCCTGCGCGAGCTGGAGGCCGTCCTCGCGACCGGCCGGCCCGCCCCGGCTCCGCGTGCCGCGTCGGCGCCGGTTCGACGCCGGCTCGACGGTGACCTTGCGCCGCTCGCCGACGCCGACCCGCGCGGCCGCGCGATCGTGGCCGACGTGCTGGGGGAGAAGGGCCTCTGCGCCCTCTGCCACGCCGTCACCGGGTGGCGGTCGTGGCCGGCCCCGGGCGGCTCGTCGGTCGTGGGCGAGCTGGCGCCCGTGCGCGCCGTCCCGGGCGCCGACCTCGCGCGCTGGATGCCGCTCGCCCGCTTCAGCCATCGCCCCCACGTGAACCTGGGCGACGCGCGGCGCACCGACCTCCGCTGCACCGACTGCCACGACGCCCCGAGCGCCGAGTCGAGCGCGGCCGTTCTCATGCCCGGCATCGCTCGGTGCCGCGAGTGTCACGGGCGGGCGACGGCGGCGCGCGCGGCGGCGCCCGCCGGCTGCGTCGTCTGCCACCGCTACCACCTCGAGCGCTACGGGCCGATCGGTGTGCGGAGCGTCGCACGGAGGTCGCGAAGCACCGCGGCGCACGCCGACGCGTCGTAGCGCTCGTGCGCCTGCACGACGTCGGCCAGCCGGAGCACCTGGCGGTGGATCGCGCGCCGGCGCCGGTCGGAGAGCGCGTTCGTCCGCTTGACGGTGACGAGCGTCGACTGGAGGCCGTAGAAGACCTGCTCCGCGGTGGTGTACGGGAGCGGCGCGCCGTCGCCACCCGCGCTCGCGAGCGCGTCGAGGATCCGGACGAGGCTCGCTGCCTCGGGCGTCCAGCGGGCCAGCCGGTCGAGACCGTGCCGCACGCGCTCGCCGGCGCCGCGCGCGTCGGCGCGGCTCGCCGTCGCGAGCGCAGCGGCGTCCGCCGCCAGCGCCGCGCCCTCGTCGGCGTCCGTCGCGCGCAGCAC
>JBGQET010000003.1:0-105101 GCA_041496545.1 Binatia bacterium
GCCCCCACCCGGCGAGACCCGTGCGACTACGGGCCGAACGCGAGATGCCAGTCGTTGGCGAACTGCTGACCGCTCGCGCCCTGGAGGGCTGTGAGCGACGACGAGGCGTCGTCGAGCACGAGCACGTTGCTGCCCGACGGCAAGGGCAGGCCCGCAAGGTTGTTGACTATGGCGTCGAGCGAGCCGTCTCCGTTCGGACCGCAGTTGTGTGCCACCGGCACCGCGAATGTGTTGTCGCCCTGCACCGTCCCGGTGATCTGGATCAGCACCAACGGGCCGCTCGGGTCGGGCGTGCCGTCCGGGTCGAAGTTCTCGAACTTGGCGACGGCTGCCGACAGGTCGGTGGTCTCGGGCATCAGGATGATGGGGTCGGCGTCGGAGCCGATGGTGCAGTTCGGGCCGACGTCCGGAGTCCCACCAAACAGCTGGATCTTGATCGGTAGCGTGATGATCGGAATGCCGGTTTGGAGCCCGCCAGCGAGATTGAAGTTCGATGGCGCGCCGGCGGACTCGACGACCGCGGTGACGGTGATCCCGGCGACGGTCACCTGGACCGGATCGGCGATGATCGCACCATCGGGCGGCGCGATCACAGTGAATTGGCTGGTGTTCTCGTCGAGGACGAGCCCCAGCTGGAGGTTGGTGTTCCCGGTCGGTGTGGTTATGGCGCCGAGCGTGAAGCTGCCGTGCGTCGAGTTCGACGCGAGGCAGAGCGCGAGCGTGGTGGTTCCTCCGTCGGTGGCGAGCATCGCCGGGTCGTCGACCGGGCAGCGGGTGAACGGCGTCCAGTCGCCCGGTCCCGCCTGGAATGTCATGTCGGCGCCGGTGGTGGTGCCGGCCGAGTTCATCGCGATCGCGCGGAAGTGGTAGAACGCGCCAAGCGTCAGCCCGGTTATCGTCGCGCTCGCCTGCTGGTAGGTGAAGCTCGAGCCCAGCTGGGCGGGCGTGCACGCCACTTTCGTCGCGGTGGTGTAGCCGCTTGCCTCGAAGTCGGCGCTACCGACGTACTGGAAGGTGCAGGTCGTGTTGCGGCCGAGCGGGACGATCGTCGCTTTCAGCGTCTCGCTCGTTTGGCCGGCGGTCCTCGCCGACTCGACGGTGATGAACGGCGGCCCAGCACTGTGCGGGCCGTAGATCGTCACCTCGTTGTTGCCTTTATCGGAGACATACAGGCGGTCTTTCCGCCCGACGTTGCGTCCGGTCGCCCGGTAGGCGACGCCCTGCGAGTTGGTCGCCGAGCCCAGCGAGAAGAGAGTGTCGATCCGGGTGCCTGTGTGATCGTAGACCGCGACGTCACCGCCGTGATCGACGTACAGGTCCCCAGTCTGCGGATTGAGCCCAAGCGCCACTCCCGAGCCGTTGTCGATCGTCGTCTCGCCCCCGCCGGCGAGCGTGAAGCGCTCGGTCGTGCCACCCCCGTTGATCAGGTAGACGGCGTTGTGGGTCGAGTCGACCGCGATCGCTTGCGTGGAGCCAGACGGGTCGTTCCACTGCTGGAGGAAGGCGCCCATGTTGTCGAACTCGTCGACGTTGGCGGTGCCGCCATCGGCGGTCCACAGGTTACCGCTCTGGTCGACGGCCACGCCCGTGAGGCTTACGAAATGGCCCTGCGGGGTGCTGCTGCCGTCGAGCGTCGACAGGTACTTGCCATTCGAGTTGAATTTCTCGACCACGTTGTTGCCCGCGTCGCCGACGTACACGTCGCGAGCCGACGGGCCGCGGGAGCTGTCAACCGCGACGCTCGTGGGATTGGAGAACTGGCCGGCGCCCGAACCGGCGATGCCCGCCTGGCATTTCGTCTTAATCTTGCAGACCTCGCTCATCGCCTTGCCATCCGTGACTCCCCACCCCCAGGCGGCAACGAACTTTCCCTTGGCCTTGAACTTCTCGATCCGCGCGTTCGCGCTATCGGCGACGTACACGTCGCCGCTATGCTGATCGACCGCCACCCCGACCGGGACCTGGAACTGGCCGCCGCCGGAGCCGGAGCTGCCGAACGAGCCGACCCGGAGCAGGAACGACACGAGCGTCTGGAACGTCCCATCGGCGCCGTTTGTCGTGCCCGCCGAATTCGTGGCCACCGCCCGGAAGTGATATGTCGTGCCCGGCGTGAGGCCGGTCGCGCTTGCGCTCGCGCTCTGATCCGTGAAGCTCGAGCCCAGATCGGCGGGCGTGCACGCCACGCTCGTCGCGGTGTTGTAGCCGGTTGCCTGGAAGCCGGCATCGTCGACGTACTGGAACTCGCAGGTCGTGTCGAGGCCGTTCGGGTTGATCGTCGCGTTCAGCGTCGCGCCGGTGTCGGTGATGCTCGTCGCCGATTCGCTCACGACGGCCGGGACCCCCGCCGTCCGGAACGTCCCATCGGCGCCGTTTGTCGTGCCCGCCGAATTCGTGGCCACCGCCCGGAAGTGATAGACCGTGCTCGGCACGAGCCCGCTCACGTCCGCGCTCGCCTGCACGAAGGTGCCGCCTACCGAGCCCAGGTTCGCGGGCACGCACGGTGCGCTCGCCGCCGCGTTGTAGCCGGTGGCCTGGAAGGTGGCATCGTCCACGTACTGGAACACGCAGGTCGTTTCGAAGCCGGCCGGGTCGACCGCCGCGTTCAGCGTCGCGCTGTTCTCGGTGACGTTCGACTCCGGCTCGCTCATGACGATCGGTGGCCCCGTCGTCTGGAATGTCTTGTCGGCGCCCTGCACCGTCCCGGCCGAGCCCGACGCCACCACGAGCGTGAAGTGATAGATGGTGGACGGTGTCAGGCCGCTGATGTCGGCCGAGACGTCGGTCGGGCTCGAGATCGGCGTCGCCGGCACGCACGGGACCGAGTTCCCGTAGGAGGTGTCGGTGCCGTACTCGAAGTGGCAGTCGGTGATGTCCCCGGCGCCGGCCGGGTCGACGTGGCCGTTGAGCGTGGCGCTCATGCTCATGATGTTCGTCGCGTCGCCGGTGATGGCGTCGGGAACGGGAACGAGAGGCCCGAAGATCACCACCCGCCCGCCGCCGGTGGGGTTGGAGGAGACGTAGACCTGCCCGCTCGAGCCGTTGATGTCCGCGCCGCGGGAGCCCGTGAGATGGTCGGCGCCGAACTCGCTGACGATGTTCCCGTCGGAATCGTACTCGATGACCGACGTATCGTGGACGGCGAAGACGTGGTGGGTGACGAGGTCGAGGCCGACTCCCCTGGGACTCCCACTATCGATGACCCCCAGGTCGGTCCCGTCCGGAGCCAGCTTGTGGAGCGACTGGCTCCACTGGATCGCCCAGATCGTGCCGTCGGTATCAACGGCGATGTCGCACGGGTTGAAGGGTACGCTGACGGTCGCGAGGTAGTTCCCCGACGCGTCGAACTTGTAGATCGACTGGTTGCTGTAACTGGCGACGTACAGGGTTCCGCTGGAGTCGACCGAGGTGCCGCACGCGTCGCCCAACGAGCCGCCCGGAACGTTCGAGCCGTTCAGCTGGTAGAGCAGGGTGCTTGACGAGTCATACGCGGACAGCGGGCCGAACTCCGGAAGCACGTAGAGGTTGCCCTCGGAGGCAGTGGCGGAGTCGTCGACCGCCAGGTCGGGATCGCTGCTGCCGAAGTTGAACCCCCCGATCTGCGAGAGATAGCTGCCCGAGCCGTCGAAGATGTCGACGACGCCGTGGCCCCTGTCGATCACGTAGACGTCCCCGGTGGACTGGCGGACCGCGACCTTGTCGGCTGGGTTCAGCGAGCCGTCCGGGGTGCCGCTGCCAGTGAACTCGCTTTGGAACGGATGAGTCTGCCCGCCCATTGCGCTGGTGGCGGTGAACAGGCCGGCGAGAGCAAGCAGGGACAGGCAGGCCAGCGCCAGGGCGCCGCGCGTCCCGGCGCCACTCTTGGCGGTGGCTCGGTGCCGCCCGATGCCCATGTCGAGAGCCTGCGCCGAGTCGGTTGCCGTCCTATGCCTGCGGATTCCCTGTCTCCTTTCGATACGCAAGATTGACACGAGAACCCCGGTGCGCGTCCTGCCTGTGACTAGGTCCGGAACAGGAGATGGCCTCATCGAGATCTTCCTCCCTCGGTAGAGTGCCCCGTCAGTGGCCGGGGTAGACTGGCATGTCAGTCCTCCGACGATCGCGGTGCGCTTGTCAATGGGCTTGTCCACAAAATTCTCAGGAAAAATTGCTCGGGGTGCCGGGAGGGGTGCCCGACGGGCTGCCAGACGGAACTCGGGTTACGGCCCTGGCGGAGCCGGACGCGAACCGACGGGCGTCCTCGGAATTGGCCGCCCCCGGGGGCAACTTCCTGCCCCGTCGACGCCCGTTCTTGACCCTACCGTCGCCAATGCTGCCACGTGTTCGTGGCGGGTTCGTTGGGCAGCGTCTCGCGGGTTTGGACCACAAGACGGGGCGATCTCGCGGACGATCCCGTCGCGCCGGTAATCTGGATAATCCTGCGAAGTCGACGTAACGCCCGGCTACTCTCGTCGTCGTAGTAGTACCCGACGGTGCCCTGATGCTCGCCGCGAAGGATGCGGGCCTACGGGCCGCTGTCGAGCGGGCGCTCGCGGAAGCTCGCCACCAGCGGATCGAGATTCTTCGCCAGCTCGGAGACCTGCGCCTTCGAGAGCCGCCGCTCGCGCACGCTTTCAAGCTATCTTTGCACGCAGCGGCTTGAACCGGTAATATCCTCGAGCTGCCCCGAGCGTTCATGGCTCGGGCCGTGACGCAGCACGCCGACCAGCTCGCGGCCCGCCGTAGGGATCGAAGACCTGTGGAGCGACTGGGACGGTAGTCACCACAACCACGCGAAAGGAGCCTTCATGAAGGCGTGTCGCACGGGATCAGCCAGCGGGAAAACGCGGCCCCGCCTGTCGCCACGGTGGTGATGACGGTGATCGGCGCTCCGCTGGGCGAGCGCACCGGCCGGTCAGTGCGCGGTAGCAGCCGTGAGCGCGCGCGAGCCTGACCCGGTGATTCCTAGCAAGCAACTTCCGCGTCATCATCTGCATGTAGTGTGACGGATAGGCTCGCGACCACGCGACGAAAACGCATGCGCCGCGACGCATCTGCACCTCAAGTTACGGGCCAGTTTGCAAGCAGTTTGCAAGCAACGGACCCGCTGATTGCGCAGGACCGTACACGTTCTGCCCCCACGGACATCAACCGGCGTGACGGTTCGCGAGCAGTCTAATGGCGCATCTGGTGTGCGAGCGCTCCTGAACGGCGTCCGCGTTGCTTGTCGGACACGACCAGGCTTCCCGCCGGCAGGAACCCGGTGTCGTTGCCGTTCTTATCAGTAGCCGCGACCTCGACGGCGAACGTGCGTCCGGCTGCCCTCGGCTTTAAGCGGAGACCGAGATCGAGCGTCACCCGGGGACCGGTGGGACCGGAGGTCGCGACGCTGCTCCGCGACAGGTCCAGCGTCACGAACGGCGTGTGCAGATGCTTCCCGCTTCCGGCCGCCGCCGCGTGGCGGAACTTCCCGGCCTTTTCGTCATAGAGACTGAAGCTCCTGTCCGCCGCGTTGAACCGAAGCCACAAGACCCTGTCCTGTGCGTCGCGGATGCGAAGCTGCAGGTCGTTCAGGTCGTGCCAGCTCCCCCCATCCGGCACGATCCAGGTGAACTCGTAGTCCTGTCTGTGGTGAACCGCGACGCTCGCCTGGACCGGAAAGAGCCCGAAGCCGCCGACGGGCTCGGAGCAGATCGGGACGTAGTTGCTTTGGAACGAGGGGACCCCGGTGTCGAGCAGGCTGTCGAAGCTGCTCTCGATGTTGAAGTCGACGATGTGCACCGGTGAATTGTTGGTGACGCGCAGCTTCCACGTCCCGCTCTGCAACGCATCCGCGGCGGTTTCGGGGTAGATGAAGTTCAGCTTCGGCGTCTTGTCCGCGGGGGCATGCTTGGAGAAACCGGTGTCGCTCCTGACGACCGTCCCGTTGGGGCTCACGAGCGAAACGGTTAGCTGTCGAAAATCGTTGAACGTCGTGAGCGGGTCCGAATGCCACTTCGCCTCGAAGAGGAAATGACCCTCGCCGACGGTCAGGAGGCCGGTCGAGCACTGGGTGATCCCCGGGCCGAGGGTTAAGCAGCCGTTCAGCACTCGGTCCGTCGACACCGAATGAGGGTCGAGACTGATCTTGCCGTCCCTGAGCTTCAAGGACAGCGCCTCGCTGGGCGGCACGAAATTGAAGACGACGGTCCCGGAGACCTTGCCGCGCGGCCGCCGGCCATTGGTGGTTTGCACGCGCACAGACCAGATGTGCGGACAGCCCTCGATCGTGCTGTACGTGCCGAGGTCCCCCGAGAAGCCGTGAGAATCGAAGACGATCGTGCCGTCCGGCGCGACGACCTTCACCGTGATGTTGTCGCAGCAGCCGCTTTCGAACGTGATCCGCGGATTCACGCTCGTGAAGCTCGGGGCGACCAGCTGGGCCGTACTACTGGTCCCTCTCCGGTTGTCGGTCCGCGGCCCGAACGCGAAGAAATCGGTGAATTGTTCGGTGGCTCCCGCGTATCCCGGATGGGCGCCGGCCGCGACGATCAACGCTGCGAGCACCAGAAAGATTGCCGTTCTCACGATTGTCGCTCCTCTGTCTGAACTAATGGAACTTGGGATCGCAACGGATCAAACAGACGGCACGCATGATCCAAGGTACACAAGGGCACGGCGCCGCGCGGGTTCCCTCGAAGCCCTGAGCCGCTTCAGCCAGGAAGCTCTAAGCCGCTTCAACCACGGCTCTCCTCGGTTCGCGGGCTTGAAGCGCGCTCTCAGTTGCGCGGGTGTCGGGGCGCGGGCCTGTCGGCTCCGAGACTCGTCGCTGCTCTCCATAGCGGCCTCGGCACGCATACTTCCCACGGTTTGAGTCGGTCAAGGGACAAGCATCCACCTCGACCAGATCCGGCGATCACCCGCGACCTTCGGGAACAATCCGGTTGGCCCCGCTGATTCTCAGTCAGCGTGCAGGCGAAAACCCCTTGTCCCGCCTACCCTGCTTGCGAGGTGCTTGCAGCGTACACGGCGCGAGATCGGGAGCACCGCTCCTGTCCGCTACGGGTCCCTAGCCCTTCGCCGGGCTGAGATAGCCGACGATCACCCCCACGTCTCCCACCGGTGCCACCTACGATGGGAGCCGTGGACGCCCCCGCACGCACGGGCTGACGCAGCTACGGCGAGCGGTAACGACCCTGACGACGACCCGCCTGGACGGTCGCTCCGCGGCTGCCGTTGCCGTGCGCCGCTGGAAGGAAGACGTTACCCGCGACTTGGGGGGCGACCTGTCGCGGGCACGCGAAACGCTGCTCGAAATGGCGGCGCAAACGCTAGTGCTCATCCGGCACTTGGACACTTGGTTGACCTCGCAGGCGTCGCTCATCACGAAGAAGCGGACCTGCGTCGGCGTGTTGGGTGAGAGACAGAAGCTCGTGGACAGTCTCGTCCGGCGTCCGGGAGGCATTCCGCGGGGTGTGTCTCGCGGCGGCGCTCACGCGGGATGGAAAAGCCCGGTTCACGCCGCACGGGCTCCGGCACACCTATGCCGCCCTGCACCTTCAGGCGGGGACGGATGTCTACTACGTGAGCCGCATGCTCGGGCACGCGGACATCACGCTCACCGTGAACACGTACGGGGCATGGCACCAGCCCGACCGGCGGGTAGCCGTCGATGTACTCGACCGGCAGCCCGTGCAAACAGAAGAGGCGGCGCGGGCGTGAATCTCTGCTTGCAGAGCCCTTGCAAGCAACGCCCCCACAGAGCGGAGCCGCCCCCCGCGTTGCAAGCAATTTGCAAGCGGAGGGCTAGCTTCCTAGCAGGAACCGCTCTAACTCCCCGGATTCTCGAATGGGCCGCGGCGGATTCGAACCGCCGACCCGCTGATTAAGAGTCAGCTGCTCTACCAACTGAGCTAGCGGCCCGTGACGCCGGGGGACACCTTATGCGGCGCCCGACCCGGCGAAGGCAAGGGGTGAGTGAAGGGATTTGAACCCTCGACCCCCGGGGCCACAACCCGGTGCTCTGCCAACTGAGCTACACCCACCGCGGTCTCTCATCCTCGTCGCAGCCTTCGCTGACGGACGTGCGCCAGAAGGGATTCGAACCCCTGACCCACGGCTTAGAAGGCCGTTGCTCTATCCTGCTGAGCTACTGGCGCGGACGTCCTGGAAATGGTCGGGGCGAGCCGATTTGAACGGCCGACCACCTGCGCCCAAGGCAGGTGCGCTGCCAGGCTGCGCTACGCCCCGTGAAAGCATGCAAATCCCTAACATGGACCCCCCGCCCCGCGCAACGCGAGGGCGCGGAGGCGGGCGCCGAGCGCGCGCATCGCACGCGCGCGGAAGTCCACCGCGCGCTTCTCCGCCGCCGACGCCTCGGCGAAGGTGCGCCCGAGGTCGTCGGCGACGAAGACCGGATCGTAGCCGAAGCCGCGCGTCCCGGCGGACGCGGCGGCGATCCGGCCCCGGCACTCGCCCGCCGCCGTCTCCACCCGGCCGTCGGGCCAGGCGAGCGCCACGACGCACCGGAAGCGGGCCCCACGCGCGTGGTCCGGCACGCCCACCAGCGCCGCGAGGAGCCGCGCGACGCGCCCCGCGTCGCCGGCCGCCTCGCCGGCCCAGCGCGCCGAGCGCACCCCCGGCGCGCCGCCGAGCGTGTCGACCTCGAGGCCCGAGTCGTCGCCCAGCGCGGGGAGCCCCGTCGCGGCGGCGACGGCGCGTGCCTTGGCGACCGCGTTCTCGGCGTAGCTGGCGCCCGTCTCCTCGCCCGGCGCGACGCCGGGGAACGCCGTGAGCGACTCGACCTCGACCGGCCCCCACTCGGCGACCAGCGCGCGCAGCTCCTCGAGCTTGCCGGGGTTCGTGGTCGCGAGCACCAGACGCGGCGGGATCATCGCCCCGGCAGCGTCACGCCGGCGACGCGGAGCGTGTCGCGCTGGAGCGCCGTCAGAATCCGCACGCCGTCGCAAGCGACGGCCAGCAGGCGGTCAAGCTGGGCGCTCGAGAACGCCGCCCCCTCGGCGGTGCCCTGCACCTCGACGTAGCGCCCGGCGCCCGTCATGACGACGTTCAGGTCGACGTCGGCGCGCGAGTCCTCGTCGTAGGCCAGGTCGAGCAGCACGCGGCCCCCGACGATGCCCGCGCTCACCGCGGCGACGCTGCCGGTGAGGGGCAGCTGCCGCAGCGTGCCCGCGGCGCGCAGCCGCTCGAGCGCCAGGACGAGCGCCACGTAGCCGCCCGTGATCGACGCCGTGCGGGTCCCGGCGTCGGCCTGGAGCACGTCGCAGTCGATCAGGATCGAGCGCTCGCCGAGCGCCGCCATGTCGACGACGGCGCGGAGGCTCCGGCCGATGAGCCGCTGGATCTCGTGCGTGCGCCCGCCCGGCCCCCGGCGCTCGCGCTCGATGCGCTCGGGAGAGCTGCGGGGGAGCATGGCGTACTCGGCCGACACCCAACCCCGCTCCTGGCCGCGCAGGAAGGGCGGCACGCTCTCCTGGACGGTCGCGGTGCAGACCACGCGGGTCGCCCCCATCTCGATCAGGACCGATCCCTCGGCCGGGGGCAGGAACCCCGGGACCAGCCGAACCCGCCGTAATTCCGCGGGACGGCGGCCGTCCGTCCGACCCTGTCCCCGTCGCCGCTCAACCATTTCGCCCTCCGCGCCGATATAGCTTGCGGTCGGCTTTCCGCACGGCGGTGCGCATAGCACGCCGCCGGCGGGGACCGCCATTTGGATTGAGAGGCCACCGGGTGGCTGTTACCGTTTCCCACAGCGAACGCAGGACATCGTGAGCACGGCCAACGGCGTCTCGGAGACGCAACCGCTCCTGATCGGCGAGCACCCGCTGATCCAGAAGATCACGCAGCTCGTCAAGAAGGTCGCCGCGACCGACGCGACGATCCTCATCATGGGCGAGAGCGGCACCGGCAAGGAGCTGATCGCCCGCTCCGTGCACACGCTCAGCGCGCGCGTCGACCGGCCCTTCATCCCGGTCAACTGCGGGGCCATCCCCGCCGAGCTCCTCGAGTCCGAGATGTTCGGCCACGAGCGCGGCGCCTTCACCGGCGCCATCGGCGCGCGTTCGGGCATGTTCCAGCTCGCCAACGGCGGCACCATCTTCCTCGACGAGGTCGGGGAGATGAGCTCGACCCTCCAGGTGAAGCTCCTCCGCGTGCTCCAGGACCGCGAGGTGCGGCCCGTCGGCGCCGATCGCTCCTTCAAGGTGGACGTCCGGGTCATCGCCGCCTCCAACAAGGAGCTCGCGTCCGAGGTCGACGCCGGGCGCTTCCGCGAGGACCTGTTCTACCGCCTCCAGGTCATCCCGATCGTCATGCCACCGCTGCGCGAGCGGCGCTCCGACATCCCGTTGCTCGTGCAGTACTTCCTCGAGAAGCACAACCGCAAGCGCGCCGCAGCGCCCGCGCGCATCGCCGAAGAGGCGATGGTGCACCTCTGGGAGTACGACTGGCCGGGCAACGTGCGCGAGCTGGAGAACCTGCTCGAGCGCCTGGTGATCCTCTCCGAGGACGGCCAGATCGCCCTCGAGAACCTGCCCGCCGGCATCCGCTCCTTCATCTCCGAGAAGAAGATCCCGCGTCCGACCCTCGGCGAGGAAGGCCTCGACCTCAACACCGCGGTCGAGGAGTTCGAGAACCGCCTCATCGAGGAGGCGCTCCGGCGGACGAAGGGCAACAAGCAGGCGGCTGCCCGCCTGCTCGGCCTCAAGCGCACGACGCTGGTGGCCAAGCTCCGCCGGCGCAAGGGTCCGGACGCGGAGCCCGACGAGCACGAGGAGGTCGCCGAATGACCGCCGCCACCCCGAGCGCGACGATCCTCGTCGTGGACGACGACTCCAGCTCGCGCGACATCGCGAGCCGTCTCCTCCGCCTCGAGGGCTACACCGTGGTGGGTGCGGACTGCGGCGAGGCGTGCCTGGACACCGTGAAGAAGCAGCCCGTGGACCTGATCCTGCTCGACATCATGATGCCGGGCATGGACGGCTTCGCCGTGTGCACGGCGCTGCGCGAGATGGGGTCTCGCATCCCGATCATCCTGCTCACCGCGAAGGACGATACCGATACCCGGCTGGAAGGGATGCACCACGGCGTCAGCGAATTCCTCACCAAGCCGATCAACAAGCTCGAGCTGTACGCCCGAGTCCGAGCCCAGTTGCACATCCTGGCGCTCGGCCGCCAGCTCGAGACAGTGGAGCGGAACCTCCACGCCCTGCGGCGCGAGGGCTCCACGCCAGGCTCGAAGTCTGGGTAGAAAACACGCACACCCCCCGATTGCCGCCATTCCGGTGATAAGCTAAATAGCTCCCCGGAGGACCCACCGGACCATGGCCAAAGACGACGACGTCCTGATCCAACTGGCCACACGCATCCCCAAGGGCCTGCATCGAGAGATCAAGCTGTTCTGCGTGCAAAGCGGCATCTCGGTGATGGAGTTCGTGGCCGCCGCCCTGGAAGAGAAGTTGCGCAAGAGCTCGATGCGAGGCGGACGCCGCGAACGCTAGCGCAGGAAGACCGGACCCAGCCCCCGCTCCACGAGCGCTTCCGCGATCCGCGTCTTCACGGCGATCGTCCGGATCGGGAAGTGCGGGATGATCGCCTCGAGGCGGAGGTGCTTCAGTAGCTCCTCTCCTTCGACCTCGTTCGCGAGCAGGCGTCGCGCGGCGTCGATCACCCGGCCGTTCGCCGAGGCCACGAAGACGTTGGTGAGCTCGCGGCGCAGCTCGTCCGCCCGCGGCGCTCCGTGCCCGAGGAGGAGCCGCGTGCGGTTCACCACGCTGTCCATGGCGTAGACGTCGATGATCATGTTGCTCAGTATCTCGAGGTGCTGCTGCTTGTCCTTGAGCGACGCCAGATCGCGCTCGATGAGCAGCCGCGCGATGTAGGCGACGACGCGCTTCGCCACCTCGGTGGCGCGGATCTCCCGGTCGAGCGGTGTGCCTGCGGCGGGCGGCCAGCTCGCCTGATCGGCGATCTCGCGGTCCACCTGCTGGACGAAGTCCATGAACGGGAGCGCGCCCTGGCCGATGCGCTTCACCACCGTCGCCGGGATGATGAGGCGGTTGATCTCGTTGGTGCCCTCGAAGATGCGGTTGATGCGCGAGTCGCGGAAGTGTCGCTCGACCGGGTACTCCGCCGTGAAGCCGTAGCCGCCGAGGATCTGCAGCGCCTCGTCCGCCACGAAGTCGAGCGTCTCGGTGCCGAACACCTTCAGGATCGACGCCTCGATCGTGTACTCCTCGATCGACTCCTTGATGAGACGCGTGGCGGCATCGGGCGCGTCGTGGGGGATCGCCTCCGCCGCCGCGTCCATGAGGCCCGCGGTCCGGTAGCTCATGCTGTCGGCGACGTAGATGCGCGTCGCCATGTCGGCGAGCTTGCGCTGGATCATGCCGAAGCTCGCGATCGGCCGGCCGAACTGCTTGCGGTCGCGGGCGTAGTCGAGGGCGATCCGGAGGCTCTCCTTGGCCGCGCCCCCGGAGCCGGCGCCGAGCTTGAAGCGTCCGAGGTTCAAGATGTTGAAGGCGATCTTGTGGCCCTGCCCCACCTGTCCGAGGACGGCGTCGGCCGGCACCTCGACGTCCTCGAGGATCACCTGGCGCGTGGACGAGCCGCGGATGCCGAGCTTCTTCTCCTCGGGGCCGGTCGAGAGCCCCTTCGCCGTGCGCTCGACGAGAAAGGCCGTGAACTGCTGGCCGCTCACCTTGGCGAAGACCGTGAAGACATCGGCGAAGCCCGCGTTGGTGATGAACTGCTTGGTGCCGGAGAGCCGGTAGCCGCCGCCCGGGAGCGGGTCGGCGAGCGTCTTGGCGGCGAGCGCGTCGCTCCCGGAGCCGGGCTCGGTGAGCGCGTAGGCCGCGAGCCATTCCCCGGTCGCGAGCTTCGGGAGGTACTTCCGCTTCTGCGCTTCGCTGCCGTAGTACACGATCGGCAGCGTCCCGATCCCGGTGTGCGCGCCCCACGAGATGCTGAACGAGGCGCACAGGCCACCGTGCTCAGAAACCAGCATCGAGGTCGTCTTGCGGAGCCCGAGGCCGCCGTAGCGCTCGGGGATGTCGACCATCAGGAGGCCCAGCTCGCCCGCGCGCTTGAGCAGCGCGGGCATCAAGCCTTCCTTCTTCGCCTCGATGTCGTCGAGCTGCGGGAGCACCTCGTTGCGGACGAAGTCCTCCGCGGTCTTGGCGTAGAGCCGATCGTCGTCGGTGAAGTCGGCCCCCGTGAACTGGTCGTACGTGCCGACCGGCTTGACCAGCCAGATCGCGCCGCCCGCCACCCCCATACCCACCTCCGCGGCTTCTCGCGCGCCCGGCCCTAGTGGATCAAGTGCCGGGGCGTCTCGGCCCTCGCCTCGCCCAGGACTCGCAGCCGCAGACGGTCCGGGTCGATGCCGAGCGCCTCGCAGATACTCTCGAACGCGAACACGTCGGTCCGCTCGCCGCTCATGAGCCAGGTGAGCGCCTCGCGGCGCAGGTTGAACGCCCGCCCGTGGGTGGCGCGCGCGTTCTTGAGCAGCGTTCGGATGCCGTCCTCCAGCACGGCTAGCAGCAGCCGGCGCTCGCCCGCAGCGGGCTCGGCGCGCCGGTAGACGGCCTCGTATCGCACGCACACCTCACCGTCAAATCCGGTGACGTCCGCGACGCGGTGCCCCGAATGGCTGAGCGCGGCTCGCCGGCGGGTCACGGGAAGCATCTCTCCGATTCCCCCCAGTCTGAGGGTGAGGACGACGGAGCTAGTCCGGCCTGTGCGGAATCTCGGCATGGCGGTATTTCTTCCCCGGAAGCCCCCGGGGGGACAATCGGCCGAAAGCTTGATTTTGCCCTCCGAAAGGCGGGAGGGCGACTGCCCGATGGGCTCACGCGAACTCCATTTCCCGCAACCCGGACGCCACCTGCAGGGGGGCGCCGGTGAGCTCCCGGACCCGCTCCAAGGGGACCCCCGGTGCCAGCTCACGCAGGACGAACCCGGCCGACTCCACCGTCAGATACGCCAGGTCGGTGACGATCTCGCGCACGCACCCCACCGCGGTCAAGGGGTACGTGCAGGCGCGGACCAGCTTCGGCTGGCGCTCCCGCGTCGTGTGATACGTCACGACCACGACGCGCGCCCCGCCCGCGGCCAAGTCCATCGCGCCCCCGATGCCGCCCTTCCCGGTTCCGGGCACGTTCCAGTTGGCGAGGTCGCCGCGCTCGGAGACCTGGAAGGCGCCCAGCACGACGGTCGTCACCCGCCCGCTGCGCGCCATGCCGTGCGCGGCGACGCTGTCGAAGAAGCTGGCGCCCGGGAGCATGCGCACGAGCTGCCCGCTCGCGTTGTACATGTCGACGTCCTCGTCGCCTTCCTCGGCGAGCGGGCCGAAGCCGAGCATCCCGTTCTCGGAGTGGAGCACGACGTCGCGCTCGGCGCCGACGTAGTTCGAGAGCAGCGTCGGGAGCCCGAGCCCGAGGTTCACGTACTCGCCCTCGCGCAGGAGGAGCGCCGCGCGGCGCGCCATCAGGTCCGCGGGGAGGCCGCCGATGTCGGGCCGGGGCTCGACGTGGATCGCGCGTCCGTAGCGACGCGAGAGCGCGCGGATCTCCTCGACGTCGAGCGGGTGCTCCGTCTTGACGACGCGGTCGACGTAGACGCCGGGCGTCACCACGCACTCGGGGTCGATCTCACCGGGCTCCACCACCTCGTCCACCTCGGCGATCGTGACGCGCGCGCCGCTGGCGAACGCCGGATGCAGGTTGCGTCCGCCGCGGCGGTAGACGAGGTTGCCGTGACGGTCGGCGCGGTGCGCGCGGATGAAGGCGTAGTCGGCGCGCAGCGCGGTCTCGAGGACGTACTCGCGGCCGCCGAAGGTGCGATGCTCCTTGCCCTCCGCCACCTGGGTGCCGACGCCGGTCGGCGTGTAGAAGGCCGGGATGCCGGCGCCGCCCGCGCGCACGCGCTCGGCGAGCGTGCCCTGCGGCACCAGCTCGAGCGCGATCTCGCCCCGCTTCAAGCGATCCTCGAGCGGCGTGCTGCGCGTCGGATAGGCGGCGAAGGACGCGACGACCTTCCGGATGAGGCCCGCCTCGGCGAGCGGCTGCGCCGAGAGCGGCCCGACGCCCGGTGTGTTGAAGATGACCGTCAGCTCGCGCGTCCCGCGCGCGCGCAGCGCGAGCAGCAAGCTGTTGGGCCACGCCTGCACGACGCCGAAGCCGCCGAACAGGATGCTCGCGCCGTCCGGCACGTCGGCGACCGCCGCCGCGGCGCTCGGCACCACCTTGTCCATGCCGCGCGGTTTCTAGCCCAGCCCGCGCCTGGCCGGCAACGTGGATCGCGATTGACCGCCCGTCAACGGCTCGGGTAGTCCCCGCTCGTGGACCTCGAGAGCCTCTTCCGCGAGCTGCGGCAGTCGACCGACACCTTCGGCCCCTTAGTCCGCCAGCAGGCCGCGGCGATCCCTGATCGCGTCGCACTCAAGTTCGAGGACGAGACCGTCACCTACGGGGCGTACGACGCGGCGGTGAACCGGCTCGCGACGGCGCTCGCACGCGCCGGCGTGGGCGCGGGCACCCCGGTCGCCCTGATGGCCCTGAACAGCCCTCTCTTCGTGACCGCCGTCGGCGCGGTGGCGAAGCTCGGCGCCATCGGCGCACTCGTCAACACCCACGTCACCGGTGCCGGGCTGGCGCACGTGCTCCGCGCCTCGGGCGCCACGCTCGGGGTGTGCGACGACTCGGCGCTCCCCGCCCTCGACGGCGTGGCGGGCAGCCACGGCGTGCGCTTCCTGGCCGACGTCCGGGGCGCAAGCGCACTACCCGCCGGCGTGACCGCCCTCGGCGACGCCCTGCCGGCCGGGGAGGCGCCCGAGCCAAACACCCCGGAAATACGAGGGGGGGACGTCTTCCTCTACATATATACGTCGGGCACGACGGGGTACCCCAAGCCGGCCGTCGTCCGCCACCTGCGCTTCACGATGGGGGGCATCCACCTCTCCCAGCTCCTCGGCGTGGAGGCGGGCGAGACGATCTACGCGCCCCTGCCGCTCTACCACGGCGAGAGCCTCTTCGTCGGTCTGGCACCGGCCTTTCGCGCCGGCGGCGCCTTCGCCTCGCGCCGACACTTCAGCGCGCGCGCCTTCCTCGACGACGTGCGCCGGCACGAAGCGGTCGCCTTCGTCTACGTCGGCGAGCTCTGCCGCTATCTGCTGCGGTTGCCGCCGAGCGCCGACGACCGCCGCCACCGGCTCCGCGTCGCGGCCGGCGCCGGGCTGCGCCCCGACATCTGGACCGCCTTCCAGGACCGCTTCGGCATCCCGCGCATCGTCGAGATGTACGGCGCGACGGAGGGCAACGTCGCGCTCCAGAACCTCGGCGGCCCCCCGGGCTCCGTCGGGCGCCCGAACCCGGTCCTCGAGGACACCGTCGCCCTCGTGCGCTACGACCTGGCGCGCGGCGAGGCGGTGCGCGACGCCGGCGGTCGCTGCATCCCGTGCGCCCCGGGCGAAGCCGGCGAGCTGCTCGGGCGCGTCGGCGGCGGCGCCGCCATGGAGTACGACGGCTACACCGACCGCGCCGCCAGCGAGCGGAAGCTGCTGCGCGACGTGTTCGCGCCCGGCGACGCCTGGTTCCGGAGCGGCGACCTCCTGCGGCGCGACGCCGAGGGCTGGTTCTGGTTCGTCGACCGCATCGGCGACACGTTTCGCTGGAAGGGCGAGAACGTCGCCACGCTCGAGGTGGCCGAGGTGCTGAACGGCGCGCCCGGCGTCAGCGAGACGAACGTCTACGGGGTCGAGGTGCCGGGCGAGGACGGCCGCGCCGGCATGGCCGCCGTGGTGCTCGCCGAAGGCACACCCTTCGACGCCGGCGGCTTCTACGCCCACGCCGAGCGGCACCTGCCGCCGTACGCGCGTCCCGCCTTCGTGCGCTTCGTCCCGGAGATGGACGTGACGGGGACGCTCAAGCAGCGGAAGCTGGCGCTCGCCGCCGAGGGCTGGGGCCCCGAGGCCGGGCCGCTCTGGGTCCGCGACGACGGCGCGCGGACCTACGTCCCGCTCACGCCGGAGCGCCGGGAGGCGATCCGGACGGGGCGCCACCGGCTCTGACCGCCAGGCGCGCCGCCTCGGCACGCAGCGCCGCCTTGTCCACCTTGCCGCTGCCCTTCTTCGGCAGCGCCGCCTCGTCGCGCAGCCAGACGTGGCGCGGCACCTTGTAGGTCGCGAGCCGCGCGCGGCAGTGCGCGACGAGCGCCGCTTCGTCCACGGCCCCCTGCGCGACCACGAAGGCCGCCACGTTCTCGCCCCGGAGCGCGTCGGGCACGCCGACCACGTGCGCTGCGCCCACCGCCGGATGCTCGAGCAGCACGGCCTCCACCTCCGCGGCGGCGACGTTCACGCCCGCCGTCTTGACGACGTCCTTGAGGCGCCCGAGGAAGGTGAGCGCGCCGTCCGCGTCGAGGCGACCCAGGTCGCCGGTGTGGAAGAAGCCCGCGGCGTCGAAGCAGTCGGCGGGCGCGTGCTTGTAGTAGTGCGCGAAGAGCGTCGGGCCGCGGACGCAGATCTCGCCCTCCGCGCCGGGCGGAAGCGCCGCCCCCGTCTCGGGGTCGACGACGCGGACCTCCTTGCCGCGGACCGCCGGCCCGTGGCTCGCGGCGCGGAGTGCGAGCGGCGCGTCCCACGGCCAGGCGGTGCAGAGCGGGCCCGTCTCGGTCATGCCGAAGGTGCCGACGGCCTGGTGGTCGGGCGGGTAGAGCCGCTCCGCCCACTTGGTGTTCGCCCCGACGCCCTTCGCGAGCGAGAGCCGCGCCGCCGTGAAGCGCGGGTGCGCGAGGAGCGCCTCGGCCTGGTGCGGCCACGCGAAGAAGACCGTGCAGCGTTCGCGCTCGAGCAGCTCGAGCGTCTCCCCGGCCTCGAACACCTCCTGGAGGACGACCGCGCCGCCGCGCGCCAGCGTGGCGAGCGCCACCGCCACCAGCCCGCCGGTGAAGAAGAACGGCAGGTAACCCCACGTCCGATCGTCGGGCGCGAGCCCGAGCACCCAGCCGATGTCGTCGGCGGCGCGGCAGAGCGCGGCGTGCGTGTGGACGACGCCCTTCGGCTCCGCGGTCGTGCCGGAGGTGAAGAAGACCGTCGCCGGGTCGACCGGTGCCGTGCGCGCGGCGAGGAGCCCGGGCCAGGCCGCGTCGAGCCGCTCGCCGCCCGCGACCAGCGGCCCGAGATCCACGGCACCGCCCGCGGCGGGCGGGTCGAGCCACACGACGTCGCGGAGCGCGGGGAGCGCGGGGTGGCGGAGCCCGCCGGGCGCGATCTCCTCGAGCGCCGCGACGTAGTCGTGGCGGAGGAAGCTCCGCACCGCGACCAGGAAGGCCGTGTCGGCGTGTCGCAGCGCGTGGGCCAGCTCGCGCGGACGGTGGAGCGTGTTGAGCGGCACGAGGAGCCCGCCACAGCTCCACACGCCGAAGGCGGTCGCGATCCACTCCGGCCAGTTGGGCATGAGGAGCCCGACGCACGTCCCCTTCCCCACCCCGCGCGCGGCGAGCGCGCGGCCGATCGTCGCCGCCTCGGTCGCGAGGCCCGCGTACGTCAAGCGCCGCCGCGCCGAGACGAGCGCCTCGCGCTCGCCGAACCGCGCCGCGAGCGCGTCGAGCAGCGCCGGGAGCGTGGCCGCTTCCACGCGACCGATCGTCAGGCCGCGCCGCGCGGCGTGCGCGGCCACTCGGCGAACGGCCGCGCCTGCTCGTAGACACGCGCCACCTGGAGGAGGAGGTCCTCGCGCCCGCGGTCGGCGACGAGCTGGAGGCCGATCGGCAGTCCGGCGTCCGAGAAGCCGGCCCGCACCGTCGCCGCCGGATGGCCCGTCATGTTGAACGGGTAGGTGAAGGCGACCGCGTGGATCAGCGAGTCGAAGGGCACGCCGTCGGCCTCCAGGGGGAGCGGTCCCTCGGCGGCGAACGCCGGGGTCGGGAGCGTCGGCGTCAAGAGGAGGTCGTACCGCGCGAAGATGGCGTTCACGTCCCCGATCAGCCGCAGGCGCTCGGCGTAGGCGTACCCCAGCTCGACGGCGGTGAGCCGCGCGCCGAAGTCGAGGCCCTGGAGGAAGCCGTGCTCCCAGTCCTCGCGGTGCGCCTCGATCATGGACGAGAGCCACGCGTGCCGCTCGAAGGAGTTGATCAACGCCCAGGCCACGCCGGCGTCGGTGATCGAGTCGTCGATCGTGTCGACCGGGCGGTCGAGCGCCCGCCCGAGGGCCGCGATCGCGGCTTCGGTCTCGCGCCGCACCTGGGCCTCGACGCGCGCGTAGCCGAGCGTGGGGCTGTACGCGATGCGGAGCCCGCGCGGGACGTCGTCCAGCCGCTCCAGGTACGAGTACCCGGGATGCGGCAGCGAGTCGGGGTCGTGCGGGTCGTAGCCGACGACCGCGTCGAGGAAGAGCGCCGCGTCGGCGACGGCGCGGGTCATCGGCCCGGGGGCGATGGTGTCGATCCAGTCGCGGTACTGGAACGGACCGCGCGAGATGCGGCCGAACGTCGGCTTCAAGCCGAAGAGCCCGGTGTACGACGCCGGGATGCGCACCGAGCCGCCGCCGTCGAAGCCGGTGGCGAGCGGCACGAGGCCGCCCGCGACGGCCGCCGCCGAGCCGCCGCTCGAGCCGCCCGGCGTGCGCGAGAGATCCCACGGGTTGCGCGTGGTGCCGAAGAGTCGGTTCTTGGTGAAGGCGGTGTAGCCGAACTCCGGCATGTTCGTCTTGCCGATCGGGATCGCGCCCGCGCGGCGGAGACGCGCCACCTGCGTCGAGTCCGCGGCCGCGACGGCTTCGCGGAACGGCACCGAGCCGCGCGTGGTGGCGAGGCCGGCCAGGTCCTCCTCGTCCTTGACGCCGAACGGCAACCCGGCGAGCAGACCCGGGTCCTCGCCGCGCGCGATGCGCTGCTCGAGCGCGCGCGCTTCGCCGAGCGCCGCGTCGGCGCGCAGCGCGCAGAACGCGTTCAGCACGGGGTTCAGCTCGGCGACACGCGCGAGCGTCGCCTCCATGAGCTTCACGGGTGAGAGGTCGCGCCGGCGGACGGCGGAGGCCAGCACGTGCGCGGGTGCGAAGGCGAGGTCCGTCATGGCCGCCTACTCTGCCCGGAACGCGGGGCCGCTGTCCACCGCCGATCGCGTGCAGTATACGACCGCGATGCTCCGCGCCGCGACGGCCCTGCTGGTCGCGCTCTCTGCCGTCGCCGGGGCGGCCCCCGCCCCGCTCCGCGGGATCATCGAGGGCTACTACGGTCGGCCGTGGACCGGGCCGGCGCGCCGCGACGTCGTCCGCTTCATCGGCGCGCACGGCATGAACGCCTTCGTCTACGCGCCCAAGAACGACGACTTCCACCGCACGCGGTGGCGCGAGCCCTATCCCGCTCCGGCCCTGACCGATCTCGCGGACACGGCCACCGCGGCGCGGGCGGCGGGGGTGCAGTTCGTCTACGCGCTGAGCCCCGTGCTCGACGTCTGCTACTCCTGCCCGGCCGACTTCCGGGCGCTCACCCGCAAGCTCGCGCAGCTCGCGCACGCCGGCGTGCGGCGCTTCGCGCTGCTCTTCGACGACGGCGGGGCGGTGTCGGCGCCGCGCGACGCGAAGCGCTACGGCGGGCGTGACGCGAGCGCGCTCGCCCGCGCGCAGGCCGACCTCGTGAACCGCACGCTGCGCTGGCTCGCGGCCCACCACCTGCCGCCGCTCGTGATGATGGTGCCGACCGAGTACGCCGGCACGACCTGCCTCCCGTACCACGACGCGCTCGCGCGTCGGCTGCGGCGCGGCGTCCCGGTCGGCTGGACCGGTCCGGGCGTCTTCGCGGAGACCATCACGGCCGGGATGGCGCGGGCGCGCGCCGGCTGCCTACCGCGGCACCCGACCGTGCTCTGGGACAACTTCCCGGTGAACGACACCGTGGTCTCGAACAGCCTCCACCTAGGACCGCTCACGGGCAGGGATCCCGCGCTCCCCGCCACCCTGCGCGGCTACCTGCTCAACCCCATGACCCAGGCGCACGCGAGCCTGGTCGCCGTGGCCACCGCGGCCGCGTACCTCCGCGCGCCCGCCGCCTACGTCCCCGACGCCGCCTGGAGCGCGGCGCTCGCCGAGCTGGGCGGCGGCGGCACCGGCCTCGGCGTGCTGGCGGCCCAGGTGCGCAGCTCGGCGCTCGACCTCCGCGACGCCGTGGCGCTCGGCGCCGCGGTGGACGCCGTGACGGCGAGCTTCGCGGGCGCGGGCTGGACGCCGGCGGTCGAAGCACTCGAGCAGGAAGAGGGTGTCGAGGCGGTCGCCCCCGCGGACATCGCCGCCCATCTCGGCGGGACCCCGCTCGCCGACGAGATCGCGCCCTGGGTCGACGAGCTCGGGGCCCACGTGCGGCGCGGCCAGGAGGCTTCACGTCTGCTCCGCGCTTTGAAGCCGTCGCTCTCGGGCGTCGAGGCCATCCCGGGCGCCGGGACGCTCCGCGTGCGCGGCGTCGCCGGCGGCCTCGACCTCGCGACGGCGGCGGCGCTCGGCCCCGGCTTCGTCGCGGAGGCGGACGCGGTGGCCGCGCGCATCGCGGCGCCGCCGGTCGCCGGCTACCTCGCCTGCCTCGGCGACTTCACGGGGGCGGACATCCACTTCTGCCCCCAGTTCGGGCTCAACGTGCACGGCAAGGCGCTCTACTTCGTCATCCGGACGGCCTCGGACATCTCCCTGGTGAGCGACCGCAACGTGCACGAGCGGCTGGTGCGCCTGGTCGGCTCGCTCTACACCGACTGGAGCGCACGCCGCGGGCCGGGGACCGACACGCTCACGCTGACGCTCGCCGGCATGGCGGTCGCGCTGGCGCCCGACGGCGGCTTCGACGTCGTCGTCCCCGCGCCGCCGGCCCGGGTGACGCTGCTCGCCGCGACGGCCGCCGGCGAGGGCACCGCGCTCGACGTCCCCTGAGCCTCAGGCCGTCGCGCCGCCGTCGACTGGGAGCGCGACCCCGGTGACGTACGCGGCGGCGTCCGAGACGAGGAAGAGCGCCGCCGCCGCGATCTCCTCGGGGCGGGCGAAGCGACCCATCGGGGAGCGGGCGGCGAGCGCGTCGCGCGCGGCGTCGGGCGTGGCGAAGCTCCGCAGCAGCGCCGTGTCGGTGCCGCCGGGGCAGAGGCAGTTGACCCGGATGCCCTCGGGTCCCAGCTCGCGGGCCAGGGAACGCGTCAGGAGGATGACGCCGGCCTTGGCCGCGCAGTACGCTTCGTTCCGCGCTTGCGCCTCGAGCCCGGACTGCGACGAGATGTTGAGGATGACGCCGCGCCCGCTCCGCCGCAGATGCGGCAGCGCGTGCCGGCAGCCGAGGTAGACGCCGCGCAGGTCCACGCCGACGATGCGATCCCACTCGGGGGAGGTGAGCGCCTCGAAGGGCCGGAAGCCGCCGACGCCGGCGTTGTTGACCAGCACGTCGAGCCGCCCGAAGCGCGCCACGGCGGCCGCGACCATCGCCTCGACGTCGGGCTCCCGCGACACGTCGGCCGCGACGAACGCGGCGCGCTCGCCGAGTGCCGCGGCCGCCGCCGCGCCCGCCTCGGCGGCGACGTCGGAGAGCATCACCGCCGCGCCCTCGGCCGCGAACCGCTCCGCGATGGCGCGGCCGATGCCGGCCGCGGCGCCGGTGACCAGCGCGACCCGACCCGACATGGCGCGGCCGATGCCGGCCGCGGCGCCGGTGACCAGCGCGACCCGACCCGAAAGGCGGCTCATGCGCCGAGCGGATGGCGGGCGAGGAAGCGGAGCACGCGCTCGGTGAAGGGCTTCGACGTCTCGAGGAAGCAGGCGTGGCCGCTCGCCGGCACGACCGTCACCTCGCCGCGCGACAGCGTCGCCGCGACCATGCGCCCGTAGCGCGGCGGCGTCAGGATGTCGTCCTCGCCGACCAGCACCACGCTCGGCGTCGTGAGCAGCGGCAGGAAGGGCACGACGTCGTGCGCGAGACAGGCGTCGATCTGGCGCTGGTAGGCGGGCACCGACTTCAAGAGCCCGCGCTCGGCGAACCCCGCCTGGAGCGCCACCACCTCGGCGGGTGGCGCCTGGAAGAACCGATGCGTGAACACCCACGGCGCTTGCACGGCGAAGAACTCCGCGGGGGCGAGCCGCTCGACCAGGAAGCGCCACCCCCCGAGGATCGCGGCGAGGAGCGGGTCCGTGCGCGCCCACGTGCAGGCGAGCACGAGGCTCGCGACGCGCGGCGGGGCGGCGAGCGCCAGGTGCTGCGCGATCGCGCCGCCCATCGACGCGCCGACCACGTGGAAGCGCTCGATGCCGAGCCCGTCCATGACGGCGAGCGCGTCGGCCGCCATGTCGCCGAGGCCGTAGGGACCGTGCGCTTCGTCGCTCGCGCCCGCGTCGCGGTTGTCGAGCAGCACCAGCCGGTAGCGGCGCGCGAGCGCCGGCCGCTGGAGCGCCCAGCCGTGGAGGTCGCCGCCGACGCCCATGAGCATGAGCAAGGGCTCGCCGCTGCCCTCCGTCTCGTAGTGGAGCTCGAGGTCACCCACGCGCGCCCGCGGCATGCGGCGGAGTCTCGCCGGGCGTGCCCGGGGTGTCAACGGTCGCGGCCCTTGCCTCGGCGCGCCGTTCCGGACCATGCTCGCGCATGCAGGAGAAGTTCCTGGCCCTCACCCGCGAGCTCTACGGGTACCTCGTCGCACACAACCCGCCGCCCGACCCGGCGCTGCGCGACCTCGCGGCGGAGACGGCCGGGCTCGGCCCCATCAGCATGATGCAGATCGCCGTCGAGCAGGGCGCCTTCCTGACCCTGCTCGGCCTACTGCTCGGCGCCCGGCGCGCCATCGAGGTGGGCACCTTCACCGGTTACAGCGCGATCTCGATCGCGCGCGGCCTGGCGCCCGGCGGCCGGCTCCTCTGCTGCGACGTGAGCGAGGAATGGACGTCGATCGCGCGTCGCTACTTCGCCCGCGCGGGCCTCGCGGACACGATCTCGCTGAAGATCGCCCCCGCGCTCGAGACGCTGCGCGCCCTCCCCAAGACGTCCGACGTGGACCTCGTCTTCATCGACGCCGACAAGACGAGCTATCGCGCCTACTACGAGGAGCTGCTCCCGCGGCTGCGCCCGAACGGCGTGATCGCCTTCGACAACGTGCTCTGGGGCGGCGCCGTCGCCGACCCGACCGACACCTCCGACGACACGGTCGCCTTGCGCGCGCTCAACGACTTCCTCGTCACCGACACGCGCGTCGACACGGTGATGCTGCCAGTCGCCGACGGCCTCACGCTCGCCCGCAAGCGCTGAGCGCGCCGCTCAGCGGTGGACGCTGGCGCGGAGCGCGGCGCGCGCGTCCGGGTACCGCCAGCGGAAGCCATGCCCCGTGGCCGCGGCCGGCAGGACGCGCTGCCCCGTGAGCAGCATGTCGGCCATCTCGCCGAGCGCGAGCCGCAGTGCTACGGCCGGCGCGCGCAGCGCCGCCGGGCGCGCCAGCACGTCGCCCAGCGCGCGGCTGAACTCCGCGTTGGTGACCGGCTGCGGTGCGGTGGCGTTGACGGCGCCCTGCCACGTCTCGCGGGCGAGCGCTTCCAGCACGAGGCCGATCACGTCGTCGCGGTGGATCCACGACATCCACTGCCGGCCGCCGCCGAGCGGGCCGCCGACGAAGGCGCGGAACGGCGGCAGCATGCGCGCGAGCGCGCCGCCCTCGCGCGCCAGCACGACCCCGATGCGGAGCCGGACGGTGCGCACGCCGAGCGCTTCGGCGCGGAGCGCCTCCGCCTCCCACGCCGCGCACACCTCGGCGAGGAAGCCCGCACCGGCCGGCGCACTCTCGTCGAGCGGCTCGTCGCCGTGCGGGCCGTAGTAGCCGACCGCCGAGCCGCTCACGAAAACTGCCGGCCGTGCCGGCGCGGCCCCCATCGCGTCCACCAGCGCGCGCGTCGCCTGCACGCGGCTCTCGAGGATGCGGCGCTTCTGGGCCGCGCTCCAGCGGCGCGCCGCGATCGGCTCGCCGGCGAGGTTCACCACCGCGCCCGCGCCGGCGACGGCGGCGCCCACCGCGTCCCAGCCGACGGCGCCTGCGCCGCGATTTGCCGAGTCACGGCTGACTACGACGACCTCGTGTCCGGCAGCCGACAGCGCCTCGCGGAGCGGCGCGCCGATGAACCCGGTCCCGCCCGTCAGCACGACCCGCACGGGGCCCTTTTCTCACAAGCTGTGCGTCGAGTGAAACAGTCGATTGCCGGCGCCGGCGAGGAGCGCGAGGTTGTTGCGCAGCATCGCCGGGCGGAAGGCGGGGAAGTCGTGGAAGAAGCGACTGTGGCGCGCGGCACGCGGGTCGAAGTAGAGCTTCACGCTCTCCCAGAGCATGGTGCGCGCGATCTGTGCGCTCGACAGGTGCCGCGTGCGGACGTTCGCCATGTAGCCGTTGTAGCGCGCCAGGTCGTCGGGGTTCGTGACCAGCCCCTCGGCGAGCAGCTGGTCGCGCATCTCCGTCCGCGGATAGGGCGTCAGGCACTGCACGATCGGGAAGTCGAGCCGGAGCCCGCGGGCGTAGCGGAAGGTGCGGCGGATGGCGGCGCGGTCGTCGTCGGGGAGGCCTACGATGAAGCCGCCGACGGCCTTGATGCCGTTGTCCTGGAGGAGGCGGACGGCGCGCGGCGTCTCGTCCTCCGTCTTGCCGCGCTTGGGCGCGATGTCGAGCGCGGCGACGTTGGCGTCCTCGGCGTTCTCGATGCCCATGAAGACGGTGTCGAAACCCGCGCGCGCCATCTTCGGCGCCAGCGCCGGGTCCTTCGCGATGCCGTGCACGGACGCTTGCACGATGTAGCGGAGGTGGGAGAGCCGGGCGGCGTGAATCTCGTCGCACAGCTCCTTGAAGCGCGGCACGTCGATGGTGATGTTGTCGTCGACGAAGAAGACGCCGCGCACGCCGCGGCCGTCGAGGGCGCGCAGGTCCTCCAGCACGCGCGGGATGGGGAAGCGCCGGAACGTGCGCCCGTACATGCGGCGGATGGAGCAAAAGGTGCACGGCAGCGGGCAGCCGCGCGTCGTCTCCGCGACGTCGAAGCTGCGGTCGAAGTAGAAGGCGCCGCCGTAGACGCGCGCCTCCCGGCGCGGGAGCGGGAGCGAGTCGAGCTGGAGGAGGTCGCCGTCGGGGTTGTGATGCCAGCCATCGGGGCCGCGCCACGAGAACCCGGGGATGGCGCCGAGGTCGAGGCCGCTCCCCGCGAGACCGTCCACCAGCGCCCGGAAGGCAACCTCGCCCTCGCCGCGCACCAGGAAGTCGAAGAGCGCCCCGTCGCGCGCCGCCACCTGGTCGGCGAGCACGGTGGCGTGGTAGCCGCCGAGGACGTGGAGCGCGTGCGGTGCGGCGGCCCGCACGGCGCCGGCGAGCAACCGCGCCGTCGCGTACTGGAACGACATCGCGGAGTAGCCGACCAGGTCCGGCTCGAAGCGCGCCACTTCGTCCAGCACGCGGCGGCGCACGCCCTTCGGGCGCAGCACGAGGTCGAGGATGCGCACCTCGTGCTCCGGGATCTGCGCCGCGATCGAGCAGAGCCCCAGGTTCGGGAACTTCATCACCCGGTCGAGCGACGAAGCGGTGTCCGGCATGGCGACGAGCAGCACGCGCATGCCGGGGCCCATCGCGCGACGCCGCCGCGGTGTCAATCCGGGTCGGCGAGGGGAAGGAGCGCGAGCGCGGCGGCGAGCACCCAGTCGGTCACCACGCAGGGCAGCGGCAGCCACTCGTGGCGCGGCGGCGAGAGGACGGGCGCGACGTGCAGCAGGTCCCACACGCCGTGGGCCGCGAGCCCGACGATGACGATCGTCCGCAGGCGGCGGACGCCGCCCGTCAAGCCGAGCACACCCGCGCCGAGCAGGAGGCCGTTGACGCCGATCTCGAGGCCGGCGCGCAGCGGCGGGCGCCCGACGCCGTCGATCTGGTAGTAGCCCGCCGCCGCGATCAGGACGGCGCCGCTCACCTGCACCAGCGCCACGCGGAAGGGCACAGCGGCCATGCGCGCGACGACGGCGGCGAGCCCGAACGCCGCGAGGAGGAAGCCGAGGGCGAGGAGCACGGGAGTATGCTAGTGGTCCCGCCGTGCCGATGCACGTGGTCGTGGAGGGTCTCACCAAGCGCTACGGTGCCCGCGTGGCGCTCGCGGGCGTGTCGTTCACGGTCGCGGCGGGCGAGGTCGTGGGGCTCCTCGGGCCGAACGGCGCCGGCAAGTCGACGACCCTCGGCGTCCTCGCCACGCTCCTCTCCTTCGACGCCGGCACGGTGGCCGTCGCGGGTCACCGGCTGCCGGCCGAGGCCGCGGCCGTGCGCGCCGGGCTGGGCTTCGTCCCCCAGCAGCTCGCCGTCTACCCGACGCTCACCGCGTCCGAGAACCTGCGCTTCTTCGGCCGGAACCTGGGGCTCGGGGCGCACGCCGCGGCCGCCGCCCGGGAGGTGCTCGAGCGGGTGGGGCTCGCGGACCGCGCGGACGAGCCGGTGGAGCGGTTCTCGATCGGCATGCGACGGCGGCTGAGCCTCGCCTGCGGCATCCTCCACCGGCCGCGACTCGTGCTCCTCGACGAGCCCGTGGTCGGCGTCGACCCGCAGTCGCGCGAGCGCGTGTTCGCCGCCGTCAGCGCGCTCGCCGGCGCCGGGGCCGCCGTGCTCTACAGCACCCACCAGATGGAGGAAGCCGAGCGCCTCTGCCAGCGCGTGGTGCTGCTCGACGCGGGAAGCGTCCGCGCCGAGGGCACGCCCGCGGCGATGATCGCGCGTACGGGCATCACCCCGCGGGTCGCGCTTCGCACCGCGCGGCCCCTGCCCGACGGCTGGCTGGCGGGCGTGCCGTCGGCCGAGCCGGCCGCTCATCACGACGGGGCGACGGTCGTCGCGGTGCGCGACCCGACGATCGTCCCCGCCGTGCTCGCCGCCGCCGCGCGCGCCGGTGGCGAGGTGCTCGAGTTCTCGCTCACCCGGCCGAACCTCGCGGACGCGTTCTTCGCGCTCACCGGCCACGCGCTCCGCGACGACGACGGGGCGGCGTGATGCTCGACGCCTTCCTCGCCGCGCTCGGGAAGGACATCCGCTTGCTGGTGCGCGACCGCGTCGGGATGGTCTTCTTGACGCTCGCACCGATCGTCGTCATCACCGTCGCCGGGCTCTCCCTCGCGAACCTCTACGGCGCGGGCCCCGCGTTCGTCCTCCCGCTGCTGGACGAGGACGGCGGCGCGGCCGGTCGCGGGATCGCCGAGCGCCTCGCACGCGAGACGCGTGTTCGCGTCGAGCCGGTCGCGACCCGCGACGCGGCCCGCGCGCGCGTGCGTGCCAAGCAGGCCCCCGCGGCGCTCGTCGTACCGGCCGGGACCTCAGCCGCGCTGGCCGCCGGAGGCGACGCCCGGCTCCTCGTCTACACCGACCCCGTCCGCACCATCCAGCTCGGCGCCGTGCGGCTCCTCGTCCAGGAGCTGCGCCACGGGCTCGAGGAGACGTCGCGCGCCGAGGCGGCGCGGGCGCTCGAGCGCGCCCGCGCGGAGGCCGCGGCGGCACGCGAGCGACTCGAAGACGCCGGGCGCGAGCTTCGCGCCCGACTCGACGAGACGCGCACCCGCCTGGAGGCGACGCACGCCGAAGCGGTGCGGCGCACGGCCGACGCACGGCAGGAAGCCGAGCGGACGCTCGCCCGCGTCGGCGCCGCGCGCACCCGGCTCGCCGAGGAGCAGGGCGCGCTGCGAGCGTTCCTCGCCGACCTCGCCACGCGCCGCCGGGCATTCGCCGACTGGCTCGCCGCCGTCCGCGAGCGCGCCGGCCGCCTGGCCGACAACATCCCGCCGCCGCCCGAGCCGCCCGCGGTGCCGCCGGATCTGGCCGCGCTCGCCGAGGGCGACGGGGCGGCGCTCGCGACGCTGCTGCCCGACGACCTGCGCTTGCCCGCGCTTCCCGCGCCGCCGTCGCTCCCACCCCTTCCCGACCTCACGCTGCCGACGCCGCCGGAGCCGCCCGCCGCTTCCCTGCCCGGCGCGCTCGCCATCGAGGAAACGAGCGTCACCGCGCCGGGGCCGGCCAACACCTTCGACCAGAACGTGCCCGGCTTCAGCGTCACGTTCCTCCTCCTCGGCGTGCTGCTCGGCGTGTCGCTCGCGCTGCTCGACGAGCGCGACTGGGGCACGCTCGACCGCCTGCGGACGACACCGACGCCGCTCGCCGTGCCGCTCCTCGCCAAGCTCACCGCGCGTGTCCTGGTCGGGCTCGGGCAGATGGCGCTCCTCTTCACCGTCGGGCGGCTCGCCTTCGGCATCTCGCTCGGGCCCGAGCCGTGGGCGCTCGCGCTGCCGACGGCGGGCATCGTCCTCGCCGGCACGGCGTTCGGCCTCGTCGTCGCCGCCCTCACGCGGAGCCGGGAGGCCGTGCTGCCCGTCGGCTCGATCGTCATCCTCACCATGGCGGCGGCTGGCGGCTGCTGGTGGCCGATCGACCTCGAGCCGCACTGGATGCAGACCGCGGCGCTCGCCTTCCCCACCACCTGGGCGATGGACGCCTACAACGACCTCATGATCCGCCGCCAGCCGGCGGCCGCCGTCGTGGGCGCGACCCTCGTGCTGGTGGCGTACGCCGGGCTCTACCTCGGCGTCGGCCTGGCGCTCTTCCGCCGCCGCGCGCTTCGCTGACCGGCTCTTGCGTCGCGCAGGCGGGTCGTGAGAAGCCCGCGGTCATGTCCATGCCACTCGAGGGCATCCACGTCGTCGACTGGACGATCTGGCAGCAAGGCCCCGTCGCCTCGGTCATGCTCGGCGACCTCGGCGCCGACGTCATCAAGGTGGAGGAGCGGGTCGGGGGCGACCCGGGGCGCGGCGTGCTGCGCGCCCAGGGCATCGACCTCCGCGACCGGCCGAACTTCTACTTCGAGGCCAACAACCGTAACAAGAAGTCGATCGCGGTGGACCTGAAGAAGCCGGAAGGCGTCGAGATCGTGCGCAAGCTGACGGACACCGCCGACGTCTTCGTGCAGAACTTCCGCAAGGGCGTCGCCAACCGGCTCGGGCTCGGCGCGGCGACGCTGCGCGAGCGCAACCGCCGCCTCGTCTACGCGAGCGCGACGGGCTACGGCCCCGAGGGCCCGGAGAGCGCGGCGCCGTCCTTCGACTACCTCGGCCTCGCACGCTCCGGCATCATGATGGCGGCCGGCGAGCCGGACGACCCGCCGCTCGCGATCGCGGGCGGCATCGCCGACCAGATGGGCGCCGTCATGCTCGCCTACGGCGTCCTCGCCGCGCTCTTCGCGCGCGAGCGGACGGGCCGCGGCCAGGAGGTCGACGCCTCGCACCTGGGCTCCATGAGCTGGCTCCAGGGCCTCGGCCTCTCGGCGCGGCTGATGCTCGGCCGCTCCCTGCCCCGCCAGTCGCGCCGCTTCACAACCAACCCGCTCTGGAACCACTACCGCTGCGCCGACGGCGACTGGCTGGCGCTCAGCATGCTCCAGCCCGACCGCTACTGGAAGCAGTTCTGCGCCGTGCTCGAGATCCCGGAGGCGGCGGAGGACCCGCGCTTCGCCACCATGCTCGAGCGCATGGGCAACTGCGGCGACTGCATCGCCATGATCGACGCCGCGTTCGCGCGCCGCCCGCGCGCCGAGTGGCTGGAGCGGTTTGCGAAAGGCGGCGACTTCATCGTCTCGGTGGTGAACTCGGTGGACGACCTGCCCGCCGACCCGCAGATGCTCGCCAACGACTACGTCACCACCTTCGAGCACCCGAGCTTCGGGCCGACCAAGGTGGTGGGCATCCCCGTGCGCCTGAGCGACACGCCGGGGTCGCTGCGGCTGCCGGCGCCGGAGTTCGGCCAGCACACGGAAGAGGTGCTGACCGGGCTGCTCGGCTACTCGTGGGAGGACGTGCGCCGGCTGCGCGACGCCGAGGTGATCTGATTCGCGGCGTGACGCTCAGCCGAGCATGATCATGCCGCCGTCGACCGGGATGCACTGACCGGTCACCATCGCCGAGTCGTCGGAGGCGAGCCACACCGCCGTGCCCGTCAGGTCGTCCGGCTCGAGCGGACGGTGGATCGCCATCATGAAGTTGACGATCATGCTCATCATGTTTTCGTCGACGATCTGCTTGGTGGCCTCGGTGTTGGTGGGGCCGGGGGCGATGGCGTTGACGCGGATGCCGTACTTGCCGAGGCAGCCGGCCATGTAGTGCGTCATCGCGTTGATGGCGGCCTTGGTCACGCTGTAGTGGAACGACGGCAGCGCGTCGCCCTCGAACGGGATGTCGGGGTGCATCCAGGCGGCGGACGACGACTGGTTGATGACCGAGCCGCCGCCGCTCGCCCGCATGTGCGGGAAGACGGCGCGGCACATGAGCCAGGTGCCGAAGTAGTTCACGTCGAAGATCTTCCGCAGGTAGTCGAAGGTGTGGTTCTGGTTGTCGATGCCGTAGAAGATCGCGGCGTTGTTGAGCAGCACGTCGATGCGCCCGAAGCGGTCCACGGCGGCCTTGGCGACGCGCTCGGTGTCGGCCTGGCTCGACACGTCGACGCGCTCGAACACGGCGGCGCCGCCGATCGCGCGCGCGACGGCCTGGCCCTTCTCGGCGTTGACGTCGGCCACCACCACCTTGGCGCCTTCGCGCGCGAAACGGCGCGCGTACGCCTCGCCGATGCCCTGCCCCGCGCCCGTGACGATCGCGACCTTGTTCTCGAGCTTCATGGGCGCCTCTCTACCGCCGCACGCGGCGGCGTGGCAAGGCGTCGAGGAAGCCGCGAAGCGCGCGGCCGACCGCTTGCGGCTGCACGACCAGAAAGTGGTGCGCCCCGGGGAAGACACGGATCGCGCAGCCGGGCGCGGCCGCCGCGACGTCCCGGCGCTGGTCGGCGTCCATCACCCAGCTCGTGTCGCCCCCCATGAGCAACGCCGGGCAGTGGAGGCGGCCGAGGATCCCCATCAGATCGCCCGCGCCGTCGCCGTCCAGCTCGAGGACCGCGCGGTCGAAGCGGAAGGTCCACTCACCCGGCGCACGCTCGACGATCGCGTGGTGCGCGAGGTCGGCGACGATCTCGGCCGCGACGCCGGGCTCGTCGGGCACGAAGCGGAAGGCGGCGAGCGCCGCGGCGCGCGTCGGATAGGTCCGGCCCGTGCGGCGCCCCGACATGTGGCCGCGCCACGCCGCCGCGAGCGACGGATCGACGGTGTTGAGCCGGCTGTCGAGGACCACGAGGCCGCGTGCGGTCTCGGGATGGCGCGCTGCACGCCAGAGCGCCACGCGCCCACCCATCGAGTGGCCGACGAGCGCCGTCGGTCCCGGTGCGAGCGCCGCGAGCACGGCGGACAGGTCCGCGGCGAAATCCTCCATCCGATAGCCCGGCGGCTCGGGCCACGCACTCTCGCCGTGCCCGCGGAGGTGCGGCACGACCAGACGCCAGCCCGGGACCAGCGCCGGCACCAGCGCGTCCCACCAGTGGGCGTGCGCGCCGTTACCGTGGAGCAGGACGGCGACGGGGTCCTCCGCACGGCCCCAGAGGAGACAGCAGAGCGCGAGCCCGCCCGCGTCGACGGTCGCGACCTCCGGCAGGAGCCCGCCGGTGACGGCGGCGATCCGCGCGCGGCTCTCGGCGGTCAGGTCCACAGCGCGTGGAAGGCCGCGACGGCCCGCGGCACGACGGCCTCGTAGCCCTCGCGCTCGATCGCGGGGCCGATCAGCTCGATGTCCCACCAGCCGGCGTAGCCGGCGTCGGCCAGGGCGCGAACGAGGCGGCGGAGCGGGATGTCCCCGTCGCCGATGACGACCCGCTCGCTGGCCGCCGTCGTCCCGACCTTGAAGTCGCTCACCTGGACGAGCGCGATACGGTCGGTGCGCTCGCGGATGTTGGCGTAGAGCCCGCGCTCGATCCAGGCGTTGTTCAGCTCGAGCACCACGCCGAGCGCGGGCGAGCCGATCGCGTCGACGAAGTCGAGCGCTTCGTCGAGGGAGTGGAGAAAGCCGAGGTCCATGCGCAACTGGCTCACCGGCTCCACCGCGAGGCGCACGCCGGCGCGCTCGGCCGCGGGCAGGAGCGCTTCGAAGAGCGGTCGGGCGCGCGCCGCGGCCTCCTCCCACGCGAGCGCGGGCGCGCCGCCGGGGAGCACCATCAACGTGCCCGCGCCGAGCGTCGCCGCCATCTCGAGATGCCGCCGGACACGCGCCAGCGCGGCCTGCTCGCCGGCGGCGTCGCCGAGCGGGAACGGTCCCGAGGAGGTGAGGCAGGAGACGGCGAGTCTGGCCGCGCGAAGACGCGCGGCCGCCGCCGCCACCCCGACGGCTTCGAGCTTTCGGATGGCGATCCCGATGCCCTCGACGCCGGCGGCGGCGAACGCCTCGACGTCGCGCTCGAAGGGCCACGCGAGCGTCGTGATCTCGCTCATGGAAACGCGCACCACGCGGCCGATAGCCGGCGCGGCCGCGGACCGTCAAGCGCACCGCGTATGGAACGCCGCCGGGCCTTCGCGTATACCCCGGCGCTGCGGTGCCGGGCGTTCCTCAACGTGATCGCAGGACGAAGGAAGACGATGCCGCCGATCGACGGTGGTTCCTCGTCGTCGTCATCATCTTCGTGGCGTCGGTCGCGCTCCTACTCGGGGCGCACGCGCTCTACCGCGCGACCGGCCCGCACCCGGAAGTGATGCTGCTCCTCCGCGAGCTCAAGCACGCCGTGACGCACGCCATCCACCGGCGGCCCCACGGCTGAGCAGAGCACGCGGGTCCTAATCGGCGCGCGCCTCGCGCAGCGGCGGCGGGCCGTCGGGTTCGAGGCGGATGAGCTTGGGGGTCGCGCCCTCGATCTGCCACGCGGGGAGGTTCGAGTTGGAGGTCCAGACCGCGCCGTGGGCGTCGAAGTCGATCTCTCGCGTGTAGGTCACGCGCGTCGGCAGGGGGTACACGGTGAAGCGCTCGCTCTCCGGCTCGAAGCGGATGAGGGTGTCGGAGGCGGTGCCGCAGATCCAGACCGTGTCGTTCTTGCGGTCGACGTTGAGGGCATACGGCGTCTCGGTACCGCGCGGCTCGGTGGGGAGCGGCCAGGTCTGGAACTGGCCGGTGTCGGGGTCGTAGCGGGAGACCACGCCGGAGCTGAAGCCGGGGATCCAGAGCTTGCCGCGCGAGTCGAAGCGCAGGCGGCGGGGGCCGGTGAACGGGGTATCGATGGTCCGCACGGCGCCGGTCTCGGGGTCGAGGCGGCCGATGCGGCGCTCGTTCAGCTGGCTGAACCAGACGCCGCCGTCGGGCGCGACGTCGATGCCGTAGGGGACGGGCAGCGGCGGTCCGTCGCCGGCGCGCTCCGGGTCGAGGTCGACGAAGCGGCCGAGCCAGAGCACCCACGGCACGGCGCGGACGGCGACGGTCTCGCCCCAGGTGCGGGCGGGCAAGTGAAAGGTGCGACGCGCGCCGCTCCGCGGGTCGATCATCCCCACCTGGTTCGAGACGGCGAGCGTGTACCAGGCGCGGCCGCGTCCGTCGAAGCGCAGGGTGTGCGGATAGAGGCCGTCCTCCTGGACCCAGACGTCGAAGCGCTCGGCGACCGGGTCGAAGCGTGCGATCTTGTTGCCGAGACAGAGCGTCATCCAGATGGTGCCGTCGGGCGCGACCTGCAGGCTGTGCGGGGCGACGTGCGCGTCCGCGTTGGCGGGGATCGGCTGGCGGGTCGTGAAGACGCCGCCGAGCGGCGAGTCGCCGCGCGGCAGGTCGAAGGCGCGGCGCTCGCCGGTGACGGGGTCGAGCCGGTAGAGCTTGTCCTGCGTCGTGTCGACCGCGTACACCCGCCCGTCGGGATGGATGGCGAGGTCGTGCTCCATCGAGCCGACGCCGCCGACGTCCCATTCGGTCACGACCGCGTGCGCGGCCGCGGCGGCGGGCGGCGGCGGAGGCGTGAACGCCTCGCCCAGCGCGGGCACGTAGGACGCCTCGTCGTACGCCGCGTTGAAGGCGCCGGGCAGCGCCGACCGCGTGTGGCTCGAGAGGACGCCGCCCATGCGCGCCATGAGCGCGAAGATCTTGCGCCACTCCTCCGGGTCGCGCTGCACGCGGGTCGCCCAGCTCCCCTGCTGGTGGCAGAACGTGCACTGGCGGAGGAACTCCTCGCGGGCGGTGTCGTCGGGCAGGCGCGGCAGGACGAGGGCGAGCCAGCGGTTCGCCGGCAGCTGCCAGGCGAGCTCGCGCGGGTCGCGCTCGCGCTCGAGCACGAGCGGCAGCGTGGTGTCCGCGCGCAGCTCGACCGCCGCGGCGCGGTCGCGGAAGCCGGGACGGCGCGCGCGGACGTGGTACATCCCGGCCTCGAGCGGCGGCAGCGCCCAGCGTCCGTCGGGCGCGGCGTAGACGGTCGTGTCGCGCGCGAGCGCCACGTGTCGGGCGGTGACGAGCGCCCCGGCGACGGGACCCCCCGCGTCGTCGGTGACGCGGCCCGCGAGGCGGACGTCGGCGACCGCCGGCGCGGCGGCGAGGCAGGCGAGGACGGCGAGCGTGCGCGACGTCATCGGGAGCCCTCCCCGGCCGGCGGGCCGGCCACCGTGAAGTCGAGCACCTGCGGCTCGCGCTCGCTCACGCGCGCGCGACCGACCGTCTCCCGGCGCCGGCCGTCGACGTCGACGGTGAGCCGGTACGTCACCTCGCCGGCGGCCGCACCGCACGCCTCGAGGAAGTCCACGCCGACACGGTAGCGCCCACGGGGTGGGTGAGTCCAGCGCGCGCGCTCGACCCGCACCGCGGCCGGCGGGTCGGCGCAGCGTGCGTCGCGCTCCAGCACGCCGCCGCTCGCCGTCCTCGGGTTGGCGAAGTAGACGGTCTCGAGGGCCGGGTCGGTCACGTACAGGTCGAGGTCGACGGCCGCGGTCCACGCGAGCGTCACGGTCACGCCCGCGCTGGGCGCGCCGGGAGCGGGGCCCAGCACGCCGGCGCGCGACGCGCACCCGGCGAGGGCGACGAGCGCGAGAACGCGACGCACGACCGTCTGCATCACCTTGACGCCTTAAGCGACGCTATGGGTATAAGCCGCCATGCCGAAGCTCAAGCTGCCTCGCGTCGCGCGCACGGCGGAGCCGCTGCCACCCGAGCTGCGCCGCCTGGCCGACGAGCCACCGTCGTTCACCGTGCTGCTCGGCCGGCGCGAGTTCCTGAAAGCGGCGGGCGTGCTCGCGGCGGCGCTGGCCGTGCCGTTCACCGGCGTGCGGCGCGCCTACGCCAGGGCCCGCGGCGGCTTCTTCACCCGCCCGGAGCGCGCCACGCTCGAAGCGCTCGTCGACCGCGTCATTCCGCCGGATCGCGACCCGGGGGCGCGCGCGCTGGGCGTCGCGGTCTACATCGAGCGACTCCTGACCGCCTTCGACGGCGCCGGCACGCCGCCGATCTTCGCCGGCGGCCCGTTCAGCAACCGCAACCCCTTCCCCGACGAGCGCCGCGGACGGCGGTCGCGTCGCCGGCCGCCGAACGCCTTCAAGCAGTTCATCCCGCTGACGCGACTCCAGACGCTGCGCTGGCGGGCCGAGATCTTCGGCTCGGCCGCGGTCGCCGGCGCCGGCTTCAACGACGCCGCGCTCGGCCCCTGGCTGGGTCTCCGGCAGATCTACCGCGACGGCCTCGCCAAGGTCGATCAGGTGGCGGTCGCCATGAAGGGACGTCCGTTCGCGCGGCTCGCGCGCGGCGACCGCGACGCGGTCCTCGGCGCCCTCGACCGGGGGCTCTTCCCCGCCGACCGCCGCCGCGGGACGACCTTCCTCGACGTCGTGATCCAGCACACCCTCGAGGGCTCTTTCGCGGCGCCGGAGTACGGCGGCAACCACCGCGGGCGCGGCTGGCGCCTGGTGCGAATCGAGGGCGACAACCAGCCACTCGGCTATTCGATCTTCTCCACCGACAAGAACGACTACAACGAGCGGCCGACGAACCCGATGTCGACGCCGAACCCGGACGAGCTGCGCCACGGCCAGCTCCGCCCGCACCCGATCTCGGCCGACGGCCTCTCCATCGAGGACGCGATCCTCACGCTCACCGGCCCGTTCGAGAACACCTGATGGCCGACGACCTCCTCGGCGACCGCAGCCGCACGAGCTTCGAGTACTGCATCATCGGGAGCGGCGCCGGCGGCGGCAGCGCGGCGCACGTGCTCACGGCCGCCGGCCACAGCGTGCTCGTGCTGGAGGCGGGCCCCAACCCGTTTCCCGGGCTCGACGATCCGGCGCCGCTCCAGCCTCCACTCCACAGCAACGACGAGCTCAAGTACGCCGTACGCGGCTGGATCGCCCAGGACCCGTTCCTCGAGCCGCGCACGTTCCGCTCCGATCCGACGGCGAACGCGTCGCTGGAGAAGGACGTCAACGTGCTGCCGCAGGCCGTCGGCGGCGCCTTCCAGCACGCCGACTGCAAGACGCCGCGCTTCAACGCCGTCGACTTCGCCCTCAAGTCGTCGATGGAGGCGCTGCTCGCGCGCCCCGAGAACGCCGGCCTCACCGTGCCCGGGTTCGGCGCCGACGCGGCGAGCGCCAACTTCGCGGACTGGCCGTTCGGCTACGACGACCTGGAACCGTTCTACGTCGAGGCGGAGCAGGTCTACGGTGTGCAGGGGCTCGCGGGCGACAACGTCTACGAGTCGCGGCGGAGCAGGCCCTACCCCATGCCGCCCGGCGTGCCGATGTACATCGCGGAGCTGCTGAAGGAAGGCGCCGTGCGCACGACGCTCCCGGGCGTCGGCGCGCTCCACCCGCACACGTACCCGGCTGCGATCACCTCGCGCTACTACGGCGCGGCCCCGAGCGAGCGTCCGCCGTGCGTCGACTGCGGGCTGTGCAGCGGCTTCGGCTGCCCGAACAACGCCAAGGGCTCGCCGGCGGTGACGACGCTCCGCCGTGCGCTCCTCACCGGCCGCTGCCAGCTCCGCTACAACGCCCACGCGACCAAGCTCCTGAACGACGGCCACCACGTGATCGGCGTCCAGTACGTCGACGCGACCGGCGAGGTGCACGTCGCCGTGGCCGACCGCTACATCCTCGCCGCCAGCCCGATCGAGTCGGCGCGGCTCTGTCTCAACTCACCGCCGCCGGGCGGCGGCGTGCTCGGCAACTCGAGCGACCACGTCGGCCAGAACCTCATGTTCCACTTCCAGACGAACGTGAACGGCTTCATGGCGCAGCGGGTGCACGGGCAGCGCGGCCGCGCCGTCACCCACGGCTTCTCCGACTTCCGCGGCGTCGAGCCGGGCGGCCAGGCGATCCGCGTGCTGACGGACGGTGCCGGCAACAAGGTCGTCGCCATGGGCGGCATCTGCGAGTTCAGCGCCTCGCAAGGGCTGCCGATCTCCGAGGACGGGAACACCTACGCCCTCAGCCCGCTCGCCGCGATCGTCAAGGCGCGCTTCGGCCAGAAGCTCAAGAACGCGCTCCGCGACCTGCCGCTCGGCAATCACCTCCTCGGCCTCACCATGCAGGCCGAGGACGCGCCGCAGTCGACGAACCGCGTGGAGCTCGATTCCCGCTACATGGACGTCTTCGGTCAACCCGTTCCGCGCATCACGTACGCCAACCACGCCTACGAGAAGAACGCGCGACGCTTCTACATCCCCTACCTGAAGCAGGTGGTCGCGAACACGGGCGCGACGCACGTCTTCGTCACGCCCGTGAACCCGCTGCTCGTCGGCCCGCCGAGCTCGCGGCACGTCATGGGCACGCTGCGCATGGGCGACGACGCGATGCGCTCGGTCGTCAACCCCACGGGACGCTTCTGGGACGTCGACAACCTCTACGCCTGCGACGGCAGCGTCTTCCCGACCTCGTCGGGCCACAACCCGACGCTCACCATCTTCGCCGTCGCGCTCAAGATCGCGCACGGCCTGGCGGGGACGCCCCCGGGGATCGTCTAGGGCCGCGGCGAGCGCATCCGCTGCCAGAGCCAGCGGGTGGCGAAGAAGCCGGCCACCGGGGCGACGGCGGCGCAGTACTTCCAGGGGTAGGGCAGGAAGGCCCAGAGGAGGATGGTCATCGGGGCGTCGAGGATCCCGAGGGTAAAGCAAAGCCGGTGCCGTCTTGCCAGCCGCCGGAGAGCCGAGCGGCCAGGCCGGCGCGCACGATCAGGCGGGGCTGCCCGGGTCGGCCAGAGAGGACAAGCGGCGACACGGGTGGGGCCGGACGTCGCGTCCACGATCGTCCGTCCCCCGCCCCGCGCGCGCGCCGCGCGATGATTGGGAAGGGCGAACCGGCGCGCTATGATGCCGGCGTGGCCGACTTCCTCGACATCCGCGAGCACGGCTTCGCGCGCGTCGCCGTGTGCGTGCCCGAGGTGCGGGTGGCCGACCCGGCGTTCAACGCCGAGGCGCACCTCCGCCAGCTCGAGCGGGTGCACGCGGAAGGCGCGCACTACGCCCTCTGTCCGGAGCTGGGGCTCTCGTCGTACACCTCGGGCGATCTCTTCTTCCAGGAAACGCTGCTCGCCGGCTCGCTCGCGGCGCTGCGACGTGTGGCCGAGGCGACGGCCGACTGGAACATGCTGGTCTCGGTCGGCCTGCCACTCGTCGTCGACGACGCCCTGTTCAACTGCGCCGTGACCCTCTACCGCGGCCGTCCCGTGATGGTCGCGCCCAAGGCCCATCCGCCGAACTACCGCGAGTTCTACGAGCTGCGCTGGTTCCACCCGGCCGCCGACGCGCGCTCGCGCGAGACGACGCTCCTCGGTCTGCGCGTGCCCTTCGGCACCGACGTCCTGGTGCGCGCGGCACACCTCCCCGGCTTCGTGCTGCACACGGACATCTGCGAGGACCTCTGGACGCCCGTGCCGCCCGGCACCATCGCCGCGCTCTCGGGCGCCACCGTGCTCGCCAACCTGTCCGCTTCGAACGTGACCGTCGGCAAGTGGGAGTACCGACGCGAGCTGGTGAACTCGTCGGCGGCGAAGAACCTCGCGGTGCAGATGTACAGCGCCGCCGGCTTCGGCGAGTCGACGGCCGACCTGGCGTGGGACGGCCACGGCCTGGTGAGCGAGCGCGGCGATCTCGTCGCGCAGACGGAGCGCTTCGTCGTCGGCGGCACGGCGGTGGTCGCCGACGTCGACCTGCGCGCCCTGGGCGAGGATCGGCTGCGTCAGGGCTCGTGGGGACAGAACGCGAGCGTGCACGGGAAGACGCTCCGCGAAGTCACGGTCGAGGCCGGCGAGGAACGCCGTCCCGCGGCGCCCTGGCAGCGCTTCCGGCGACGCATCGAGCCCCTGCCCTTCGTGCCGTCGGATCCCGCCAAGCGCGACGTCCGCTGCCGCGAGATCTTCTCGATCAAGAGCACCTCGCTGGCGCGCCGGCTCCTCGCGCTGCCGCCCGACGCCCGCCGTGTCGTGATCGGCATCTCGGGCGGGCAGGACTCCACCGAGGCGCTTCTCGTCGCGGTGCACGCCGCCGACCTCCTCGAGCTGCCGCGGACGCACGTCATCGGCGTCACGCTGCCCGGCTTCGGCACCTCGAAGCGCACCTACGAGAACGCGTGCGCGCTCGTCCGCGCCGTCGGCGCGACGCTGCGCGAGATCGACATCACCCGCCTGGCCGGCCAGGTCTTCGAGGCGATCGGTCACGACCCGCGGGTCGAGGACACCACCTTCGAGAACGTCCAGGCGTGGACGCGGAAGTTCCTCCTCTTTGCGACCGCATCGCGCGAGCACGGCATCGACCTCGGCACGGGCGACCTCACCGAGCTAGCGCTCGGCTGGGCGACGTACGGCGGCGACCACATGTCGCACTACGGCGTCAACGCCGGGGTGCCGAAGACGCTCGTCTCGGAGCTGATCCGCTGGGCCGCCGAGGTCGTCTTCAAGGACGAGCCGCAGGTCGCCACGGTCCTGCGCGCCGTCCTCGACACGCCGATCAGCCCGGAGCTGCGCCGCCTCGGCGCCGGGGGCGAGATCGCGCAGCGCTCGGAGGAGATCGTCGGCCCCTACGAGCTGCACGACTTCTTCCTCTACTGGTTCCTCCGCTTCGGCTTCGGGCCGCGGCGCATCGCGCGCATGGCCGTGGAGGCGTTCGCCGGTCGTTACGCGCTCGCGGACATCCGCCGCTGGCTCGTCGTCTTCCTCGAGCGCTTCTTCGCCAACCAGTTCAAGCGTGACTGCGTCCCGGATTCACCCAAGGTCGGCTCCGGCGGCTCGCTCTCACCGCGCGGCGACTGGCGCATGCCGTCCGACGCCTCGGCGGCGGCGTGGCTGGCGGAAGCGGCCTCGATCCCCGATCGCTGAGCCGCGATCAGCCGCCGCGGAAGACGATCAGCCCGTGCGTCGGATCGTACGGCGACACCGCGATCGTCACACGGTCACCCGGGATGACGCGGATGTGGTAGCGGCGCATACGCCCCCCGATCTTGGCGAGGAACGACATCCCGTTGTCGCCCTTCACCCGGTAGTTCCCCCCGGCGAGCGCCTCGGTGATCATCCCCTTGATCTGGATTAGATCGTCGCGAGCCAAACGTCCTCCCGGTCAGCCGGCCTCGTTAGCACAGCAACACCGGACCGGCAACGCACACGTCGTCCTTCCACCGATCGAGCGGAGGGGCGCGGGAAACGGACCGACGTCACGTACGCGTCGCGGGGCGCGGGGGACCCCCGAGCGGCGCCTGTGAGGCGGCGCCGCGAGGTCCGCAAGGAGATGCCCCGCCGAGCGCCGCCGAACCGAAGCCGAGCGGGGGTCCCCCGCGCCCCGCGACGCGTCCACGGACTCGCCGACCCCCGTTCCCCGCGCCCTACGCGAACCGCTTCAGCTCGCGCCGCGCGATCACCTGCTTGTGCACCTCGTCGGGCCCGTCCGCGAGCCGGAGCATGCGGAGGTTCCGCCACATGGCGGCGAGCGGCGTGTCGTCGGAGACGCCGAGCGCGCCGTGGAGCTGGATCGCCCGGTCGAGCACCTGCATGACGACGTTCGCCGCCACCACCTTGATCATCGAGATCTCCTGCCGCGCCTCCTTCTTGCCGACCTTGTCCATCTTCCAAGCGGCGTAGAGCGTCAGCAGGCGAGCCTGATCGACCTCCATGCGGCTGGTCGCGATCATGTCCTGCACGAACTGCTTCTCCCCGAGCGGGCCGCCGAAGGCGATCCGCGTGTTCGCGCGCCGGCACATCATCTCGATCGCCCGCTCGGCCGCGCCGATGGCGCGCATGCAGTGATGGATCCGCCCCGGCCCGAGCCGCGCCTGGGCGATCATGAACCCGGCGCCGACCGGGCCGAGCACGTTGGAGGCCGGCACGCGGCAGTCCTCGTAGCGGATCTCGCAGTGCCCGCCGCCGCCGGTGTGCCCCATCACGGAAACCGCACGGATCAGGTTGAAGCCCGGCGTGTCGATCGGGACGAGGATCATGCTGGCGCGGAGATGGGGGGCCGCGTCCGGGTCGCTGACGGCCATGACGATCGCAACGCTGGCGCCGATCGCACCCGAGGTGAACCACTTGTGGCCGTTGATGACCCAGTGGTCGCCGTCACGCACCGCGCGGGTGCGGAGCAGCGTCGGGTCGGAGCCGGCGACCTCCGGCTCGGTCATCGAGAAGCAGCTCCGGATGTCGCCGGCGAGAAGCGGATCCAGCCACCGTTTCTTCTGCTCGGGCGTGCTGAACTCGGCGAGGATCTCGATGTTGCCGGTGTCGGGCGCGGAGCAATTGAACGCGGCGGGCGCGGCGCCCGTGCGCCCCATCAGCTCGCACAGGATGGCGTACTCCCAGTTCGCGAGCCCGGCGCCGTACTCCTCGTCGGGCAGGAAGAGGTTCCACAGGCCCTCGGCCTTGGCCTTGCGGCGGATTGGCACCAGCGATGGGGGATACGGCACGCCCGGCCGGATGAGGTCGGCCTCGGCCGCGAGCCGTGCCTCGATGGGATAGATCTCGCGGTCCATGAACGCGGCGATGCGCTGGCGTAGCTCCTCGACCTTCGGCGACGGCGTGAAGTCCATTGCGACCTCCGTGACGGTGGCTGGTCGCGTACGGTATGCCGAGCGCCCGCTCCAAGTCCAGACGCCCGCGCCTGGCCGCTCGCGCCCCGCCACGCTATGACGGCGCCGTGACCACGCCCGCGCTGCGTTTCGATCCTGCGCTCCTCGAGCTGACGCCGTCCGCGGAACGGTTCGCCGCGTTCGCGGACCGCATCGACACGCTGACCCTCGCCAACTTGACCGACCGGCTGGGCGAGACGTACGGCGCCCGCACCGCGTTCCTCCTCGAGCACCCCCTGGCGCTACCCGGAGCGACCGGCACCGCGCTGCCGTTCGCCGACCTGGCCCGGCTCGTCCGGCGGGCGACGGCGGCGCTCCGTGCGCTCGGCGTCGCGCCCGGCGACCGGGTCGCGCTCTGCACGCGCAACCGGATGGAGCTGGCGGTGGCGGAATGGGCGACGCTGCGCGCCGGGGCGGTCGCCGTCCCCGTCGGCGCGCGCCTCCCTCCGGACGAGCTGGCGCGCGTCCTCGCCGACTGCGGTGCTCGCTTGCTGGTCGCGGACCGGCACGTGCTGGGCGGCCTCGGGGAACACACCCTGCCCGTCGCCGAGCGCGTCGTCGTGGACGGCGACGGCGACGACGGGGGCGTCGGCTTCGCACGCCTGCTCGCCGACGCGCCCGACGACGCGCCGGCGGCGGACGTCGGCGACGATCGGCTCGCACTCGTCTTCTACACCTCGGGGACGACCGGCCGCGCCAAGGGCGTCATGCTGACACACGGGAACCTCATGTTCGCGACCCGCGCCACGCTGCGCACGATGGCCTCCATGGGCCCCCCAGGACGCATGCTGGGCTTGATGGTCATGCCGCTCGCCAACACCTCGGGCCATCAGGGCCTGCTCCTCTCGATCGCGCGCGGCACGAGCGTCATGGTGCTCGATCGCTTCGACGCGACGCTCGTCCTCGACCTGATCGAGAGCGGCCGCGTGAATCTCCTCTCCGGGACGCCCACGATGTTCCGCCTGCTCTGGGACGCCGGAGCCCGCGCGCGCGACCTGTCCTCGATCGTCGCCTTCGGCGGGGGCGGCGACTACTTCGACCTGGATCTGGTGAACCGCTTTCGGGCCCTTCCCCGCGGCCCGGCCGAGCCCGTCTTCTTCGTCACCGGCTACGGCATGACCGAGACCGCCGGCCAGGTGACCCAGGCTTTCCCCGCGATCGAGTTCGACGGCGACCTCGGCTTCGTCCAGCCCGGCATCGAGTTCAGGATCGTCGACGGGGATGGGAATTCAGTGGCGGATGGCGCCGTCGGCGAGCTGGAGGTCCGGGGTCCCAACGTGACGCCGGGCTACTGGAATGCGCCCGAAGCGACGGCTGCTGCCTTTCACGAGGGGTGGCTCCGCACCGGCGATCTCGTGCGTCGAGGGCAGGAGCCGCGACGGCTCGTCTTCGCGGGACGCAGCAAGGACGTCATCCTCTCCGGCGGGAATACCATCTACCCACCCGAGATCGAACGCGTACTGCTCGAGCATCCGGACATCGCAAGCGCCGCCGTCGTCGGCCTTCCGGACGCCGTGATGGGCGAGATCGTCGTCGCCGCGGTCGAGCCGCGTGCGGGGGCCCACCTCGACGACGCGGTGCTCAAGCGCTGGCTCGCCGAGCGCCTGCCGGGCTACCAGCGCCCACGGGTGATTCAGGTCATGGACCTTCCAGTCAGCGCTGACTTGAAGGTCAAGCGCCGGCTGGTGCGTCAAGCGCTGTCCCGCTCACTCGGCTCCCGATCGAGCCCTGCATCGCAGACTCAGCGCGTCATAAAGTATCTGAATCGTTAAATTTTTCTTGACAGCACCGGGGGACGGGCGGTACTTCCTCCGACGTAGATTGTATGCGGCTCGCTCAATACTGGTCGCATATTCCCGTTCCAGACACTTGAGTTGCGGAAGCAACGCGCTGGCTTGTGCAGCGGCCCGCGCCGGGGGCAGACGGCAAAGTATCATGCTAGACAAATCTCACGAGCACAAAGGAGGAAGGGCATGAGTCACGGTTTGAAATGGGGAGCTCTGGCGTTCGGCGCGGCGCTGCTGCTGACGTCGGGTGTCGCGAATGCCGCCAATAAATGCGCCGGCGGCAAGATCAACTGCGCCAACATCAAGCAGAAGGCGCTGTTGGTCTGCCATCAGAAGGCCGAGCTGAAGGGCACGGCCGTCGACCCGGCCTGCATCCAGAAGGCGGAGGACAAGTACAGTGGCGGCGCCGTTCCGTCGAAGGGGTGCTTCGCGAAGCTCGAGGCGAAGGGCGGGTGCTTCACGGTTGGCGACAGCGCCACAATCGAGAACAAGGTACTGGCGTTCGTCCTCGACGTCGTGACCGAGCTGGATCCGGGCTTTCCGGCACCGGTCACCAACAAGTGTTCCGCAGGCAAGAAGAAGTGCGTCTTCACCAAGACGAGCTCCATCTTGAAGTGCTACCAGACCGCTCAGCTGAAGGGCCTCCCTGTGGACCCTGCCTGCATCCAGAAGGCGGAGGACAAGTACAGCGGCGGCGCCGACCCGACGAAGGGGTGCTTCGCGAAGCTCGAGTTGAAGCCGCCCTGCCTCACGACCGGCGACAGCGCCGCGCTCGAGGCCAAGGTGCTCGCGTTCATTCACGACCTCATCGGCGAGCTCGTCCCCTTCTGCGGTGACGGCGTGGTCGCGCCGGGCGAGCAGTGCGACGACGGCAACGCCAGCAACAACGACGCCTGCCTGAACAACTGCACCAATAACACCTGTGGTGACGGCTTCCTGAACCCCGCCACCGAGCAGTGCGACGACGGCGGCAACGTGTCGGGCGACGGTTGTAGCGCCACCTGCCAACTGGAGTTCTGCGGTGACGGCATCACCCAGCCCGGACTCGGCGAGCAGTGCGACTCCGGCGGCGTGGACACCGCCACCTGCGACGGCGGCGACTGCACGCTACCCGTCTGCGGCGACGGTCACGTCAACTTGGCGGCCGGCGAGGTCTGCGATCCTCCGGGATCGGCCTTCGCTGGCGGGAACGGGAACGGCATCTGCGACAATTGCGTGTCGCCGAGCGGCGCGTTCCTCGACCCGACGCTGTTCTGAAACGATAGCTCCGAGTAGCACCGGGGGGACCCCTTCGGGGGTCCCCCTTTTTTTTCCTGGGGGCCCGTCCGGTGCTCCCGAACCCGTCGGCCGGCGCGGCGGCGGCCGGTTTCCCTGGGCTCAGCCGCTCCGCGCGCAGCGGAAGCCGAGGAAGTACAGGTGGAAGTCGGGGGGCTGGTTGTAGCGGATGGTCGGCGTCACCCCGGCTTGCGGCAGGAAGAAGGCACCGCCCCGCTCGACCCGGCGCTGGCCCGCCTCCGGCCCCTTCGGGTTCTTGGCGACCCGCTGCTGGTAGTAGCCCGGGTCGTACCAGTCGGCGGTCCACTCGCGGACGTTCCCGAGCATGTCGTAGAGACCGAAGGGATTCGGGCGCTTCTTCATCACCGGCTGCGCGCGGCGGATCGAGTTGCCGGCATACCAGGCGTATTCGGTGAACGGCTCGGGCGTCCACGGGGCGCCACCCTTCGCCGCCTTCTCCCACTCCGCTTCGGTCGGTAGTCGCTTCGGCGGCTGCTGCGCGGCACAGTAGGCCTGCGCTTCGGTCCAGCTCACCTCGACCACCGGGCAGTCGTCACAGGGTGAGTACTGCGCGTTGCGCTTGTACTTGGGATCGAAGCGCTCGTACTCGGCGTTCGTGACCTCGTGGCGGTCGACGTTGAAGGCGTCCAGGAAGACGGGGTGCTGGGGCTGCTCCCGGGGCTTCTCCCACTGGTAGACCCGGCCGTCGTCGGCCGCGCTGCCCATCGGGAACTCGCCCGCGGGGACGTACACCATGTCGTCCAGGCGGGGCGCCGAGCCGCAAGCCGACAGGACCAGGGCCGCGAAGGCGACCGACCGTGCAGCAGATGGCTTTCTCATGAGTCGGTTGCTTACAGCGACCGCCGGTGCGCCGTCCAGGCGCGACGCGCCGTCAGGTGACGCGGAGCACGATCTTGCCGACGTGCGCGCTTGCCTGCATCAGCCGATGCGCCTCGGCGGCTTCCGCCAGCGGCAGCACACGGTCGACCACGGGACGCAGCCGCCCCGCGTCGAGCGCCGCACCGAAACGGGCCCGAAGGCCGGATACGATGCGCGCCTTGTCGTCGACCGACCGCGAGCGGAGCGTGGAGCCGATCACCGCCAGCCGGCGGATGAGGAGCTCCGCCAGGTTCATCTCGCCGCGCGCCCCGCCCATGAGGCCGATCTCGACCAGCCGCCCGCCCGGCGCCAGCACGGCGAGGTTGCGCGCCAGGTACGCCGCACCGATGTGGTCGAGCACGACGTCCACCCCGCGCCCGCCGGTGTGAGCGCGCGCGCGCTCGACGAAGTCCTCGCGCGTGTAGTTGATGGCGGCCGCGGCGCCGAGTGCCTCGCACGCCCGACACTTCTCGTCGCTGCCCGCGGTGACGAGACAGGCGAGCCCGGCCTCGCGGAGGAGCGCGATGGCCGCGGTGCCGACGCCACCCGCGCCGCCGTGCACGAGCGCCGTCTCGCCCGCCGCGATCGCGCCGAGGCCCGCCATGAAGAGGTTCGAGAAGGCGGTGAGGAAGACCTCCGGAAAGGCGCCTGCCTCCTCGTCGCTCATCGCGTCGGGCACGGCCAGCACCGAGCCGTGATGGACGACCGCCTCCTCCGCGTAGCCGCCGCCGGCGAGGAGCGCCATGACCCGCTGGCCCCGGGTGACGCCGCGCGCTTGCGGGCCCACCTCCGCGACCTCGCCTGCGCACTCGAGGCCGAGGATCGGCGAAGCGCCGGGGGGCGGCGGGTAGAAGCCCTGGCGCTGCAGGAGATCGGCGCGGTTGACCGCGGTCGCGCGCACGCGGATGCGGACGTCGGCGGGACCGAGCGCGGGCGACGGCGCCTCCCCCAGGAAGAGGACGGACTCGTCGCCCGGCTCGCGGATGAGGATGGCACGCATGGTGTTCGCCAACACCACGGTCCACGCTCGGAGTCAACGCCGCGCGCTCGCTTGACGACGGACGCCCGCGCGCGTACGGAATCGGGAGCCCGAGCCGCTCGACCCCGATGACGATCCTCACCCTAACCGCCCTGGTGGCCCTCGCGCTGGTGCTCTGGCGCCTGGCGCGACGCCTCGCCGACGCCGAGCGGCAGGTGAAGGAGCTGCGCCTCCTGCACCGCGAGATCGAGGAGGTCCGTGGCGAGCTCGGCCGCGGGCTCGCGCTCACCCGCTCACACCTCGCGGCGGTCGCCGCGGGCGAGCGTCTCGAGCGCGACGTGATCGCGCGCGGCTTGCCGTACCAGGACGTCGCCCCCGCCGACGCGCTGGCGCTCTACGAGCGCACGCCCGATCTCTTCGTGCTCGACGTGCGTACCCCGGCGGAATACGCGAGCGGCCACATCCCGAACGCGCACCTCGTGCCCGTCGACGAGCTGGAGGACCGGCTCACCGAGCTGCCCCCGCCCGACACGCTGATGCTCGTCCACTGCGCCGCCGGTGGGCGGAGCGCCACCGCGTGCCAGACGCTCGGGCAGCGCGGCTACACGCGGCTCCTCAACCTGGCGGGCGGCATGCACGCCTGGGCCGGGCCGCGGGTGCGCGACGAGACCGCGCCCCCGGAGCCACCGCCGGCGCCCGCCGGCACCGCCATCACCTACCACGGGGGCAACGTCACCGAGACCCAGGTCGTGGCGGCAATCCGCGAATGCTTCGACCCCGAGATCCCGCTCAACATCTACGACCTCGGCCTCATCTACGGGATCGACATCGCCGAAGCGCAGATCGCCGTCCGCATGACGCTCACCTCGGAGGGGTGCCCGGCGGCGCGCACCATTCCCGAGGACGTGAAGAAGAAGGTCCTCGCGCTCGGGCAGCCGAACGTGACGGTCGACGTCGTCTGGGATCCGCCGTGGCATCCGTCGCGCATCAGCGCGGACGGGAAGACGAAACTGGGGCTAGCCTAGGGAGATCACGATGGCGGACGATCGCGACTTCATGGCGCGGGGACGGGAGATCACGGGGAAGTTGTGGGGGGCGCGGGCTGGGGGGCAGGAGTTGCCGGCGCAGAGGTTGGCGCCGGAGTTCTTCGGGTTGGTGACGCAGTTCGTGTTCGGGGGGTTCTGGGCGCGGCCGAACCTGGATCTGCGGAGCCGCAGTCTCTGCACCGTCGCGCAGCTCGCGGCGCTCGGGCGGCTCGACGAGCTGAAGGGGCATCTGCTCGGGGCGCGGAACCTCGGCATCACGCGCGAGGAGCTGGTCGAGGTGCTGATGCAGACGGCGTGCTACGCCGGCGTGCCGGCGGCGGTGAGCGCACTCAACGCGGCCGCCGACGTGCTGCGCGACTAGGCCGCTCGCTCCCGCGGCCCATGCGCGTCTACCGGGGGCGCTTCGCGCCCTCCCCGACCGGCGACCTCCACCTGGGCTCCGCCGCCGCCGCGCTGGTCGCGTGGGGGTCGGCGCGGGCGTGCGAGGGTGCGCTCGTGCTGCGGGTCGAGGACCTCGACCGCCCGCGCGTCGTGCCCGGCGCCGAGCGCCGGCAGCTCGACGACCTCGCCTGGCTGGGTCTCGACTGGGACGAAGGGCCCGACCGGGGCGGCCCGCACGCGCCGTACCGGCAGTCCGAGCGCGGCGAGCACTACCAAGCCGCGATCGCGGCGCTGGCCCGCCGCAACCTCGTCTACCTCTGCGACTGCTCGCGCGCCGACATCGCGCGCGTGGCGAGCGCACCGCACCCGGGCGACGAGGGGCCGCGCTACCCGGGCACGTGCCGCGATCACGGGATGGGGCCCCGGGAGTGGAAGCGGCCGCCCGCCGTCCGGCTCCGCGTCCCCGACCGGGACGTGGTCGTGCACGACGCGCTCCAGGGCGAGGTGCGCCAGAACGTCTGGCGGACGGTCGGCGACTTCGTGCTGCGCCGGGGCGACGGCGTCCACGCCTATCAGCTCGCGGTCGTCGTCGACGATCTCGCCATGGGCGTCACGGAGGTCGTGCGCGGCACGGATCTCCTCGCCTCCGCGCCCCGCCAGGCGCTGCTCGCCGAGCTGCTCGGCGGCACGCCGCGGGGCTTCGCGCATCTGCCGATGATCGTCGGGCCCGACGGCACACGGCTCGCCAAGCGCGGGGGCGACGTCACGCTGCGCGAGCTGCGCGCCGCCGGCACCTCCGCCGAGACCGTCGTCGGACGGCTGGCGTACGCGCTCGGGCTGGCGGACGCGGGCGCGCGGTCGGCCCGCGCGCTCCTCGCGCGCTTCGACCGCGACCGACTCCGCGGCCGCGTCGCGGCGCCGCTCAGCTCCGGGGCGGCGGCAGGGTGAGACGGATCCCGGCCTGACGCTCGATCAGCTCGACGAGGTCGGTGAAGTCGCGCTCGCCGAGCCCCGCGCCGACGGCCGCCACGAGCGCTTGCGCCACCTGCGCGGCGATCGGCGTAGGGACGCCGCTCTCGCGTGCCACGTCCAGCAGCAGGCCGGCGTCCTTCGCCGCGAGTGCGAGGGCGAACTGCGTCGGCCGGCCGCGCTGGTTGATGCCCTCGACCATCCGCTCGGTGAAGAAGTTGCCTGCCCCGCCGGTCCGGATCACGTCGATCATCGTCCGCAGGTCGATGCCGGCCCGGGAGGCGACCGCGAGCCCTTCCAGCGACACGCAGGTGGCGGCGAAAGCGAGCAGGCTGTTCACGAGCTTCGCCGTGTTGCCGAGACCCAGCGACCCGACGTGGAAGGTGGCGCGCCCGAGCTTCTGGAAGAACGGCAGGCAGCGCTCGTAGACGGCACGGTCGCCCCCGACCATGAAGACCAGCAAGCGCGCTTGTGCGCCCGGCGCCCCGCCCGTGAGCGGCGCCTCGAGGAGATGGCGCCCCGCGGCCGCAAGCCGCGCGCCGACGGCGCGGATGGTGCTGGGCGCGTTGGTGGAGAGGTCGACCAGCACCGCGTCGCGTGTCGCGCCCGCCAGCCACGCCTGGGCGACGGCCTCCATCACCTCGGGCGTCGGGAGCGAGGTGAACGTGACCTCGCTCCGCGCCGCGACCTCCGCCGGCGACGACGCCGACTGCGCGCCGGCACGCACCAGCGTCGCGACGCGCGCCGGGTCGACGTCGTGCACCGTCACCCGGTGCCCGTCCGCCACCAGGTTGGCGGCGATCGCCCCGCCGATGTTGCCCGCGCCGATGACCCCCAGGTGTCTCGCGTCCGCGCTCATCGCGAGGGCGCGCGTACCACAGACCGCGCGCCGCTCACAAGGCGGTCACGGTCCCTTGCAGATGTCGCTCGACACCAGGCACGAGGCAGCACCCGGCCACGTACCGCACGTGGTGATCCGGCTGGGAATCGTGCTCTTGAACAGGATGTCGTAGAGAGGCTGCGCGCCGGTGAAGGCGACGCCGAGCGAGACGACCGTGGTCGTTTGGCCCTCCGAGCAGCAGGGGCCCGTCGCCGGCATGCCGGTCAGGCTCTGGGGCCCTTGCGGTCCGGAGCCGGCGCGCGAGCAGCCGTCGGCGTTCTGATCGGCGAACTGGGCCGTACCCGTGCCCGTCGTGGGAGTCAGGATGAAGTCGAATTGTGTGACGACGGTATCGCCCGCGCCCACGTCGAAGTCGGTGGCGCAGTCGGTGGCCAGATCCCCGCTGCCGGTACTGTCCTGCCACGTGGTCGAGCGGACGGGGATGCCGAGCTGCGTGTTGACGCCGGGTGCGCCGGGCCCGCTTCGCGTGGTGATGATGCGGCCCATCGAGTTCGCGCCGGCCCCGGCCTGTGACGTGTCGCACGGCCCCTTGTCCGGCAGCGTCACGCACGTCTGCACGCTGACGCAGCACCCCGGACACGTCGCGCCGGGGCACCCGGTGGTCGCGGCGGTGCTGTCGGTCGTGCAGTACAGACCGGTGCGCGTGCCCGCGTTGCACGTGCGGCAGTCGGGGTTGGCGGTGCAGAAATGGCCGTTCGCGGAGGTGTCGGCGGAGCACCGCTTGATGCCCGCGCACGGGCATCGGAAGGTCGGATCTCCAGAGCACGAGCCGGCCAGGGTGTCGCAGGGCGCCGTGGTGGGATCGCAGAGGCCGTCGCGCGTGTCGCCGCTGTGCGTGATGTTCGCGGTCACCGTGGCGCCGGGCGCCGCCGCATCCCACACCGTCCCGCTGCCGAACGTTCCGCCGGACTCGCACCCCTGCGGCTCGACCTTGGAACAGAAGTTCAGGGGCGGGATGGTGAAGATGGGCACGAAGAAGCCGGCGAAGGGCACGATGGCGTCGTGCTTGCAGTCGGCGTCGGGGGGCCCGGCGTCGATCGTGGTCACCACGCCGAGCGGGAAGGTGAACGGCGGCAGCGTGGAGACCCCCAGCGTGCCGTCCGACAAGCACGTGCCGCCGCCCGGGCAGTCGCCGTCGTCGAGGCAGGGCGTCCGTCCGAGGCAGGTGTTCCCCGTGCCGCAGATGGAGTCGGTCTGGCACGTCGTCGTGGCGTCGTTGCTGCAGTGACCCAGGCAGCGGCCAGTGCTCTGGGTGATGATGCGCATCGGACCGCAGCACCCTGGGGGAATGGTGATCGTGGTCGTGCTGGTCGAGGTGGTCGTGGTGGTGGAGGTGCTGGTGGTCGTCGGGGGCGCGTCCTTGGTCGCGGGCAGGCACAGCTCCTTCACGACCTTCACGTCGAGGTACGCGTCGCCGAGGTTCGCGTTGCGGGTGCCGGCCTTGCGGCCCGCGAACTTCGGCTGGGGAGGCGTCTTCGCGGGATGGACCAGATAGCAGACCAGGTGCCCGTAGGGGTCGACCGTCCCCTCCCCTTCCTTGTCGACGGGCGTGCAGAGCTTTGTCGGCTTGACGACGTCGTACGCGAAGCCCGCCGGGCTCGAGAAGTCGTCCTTCACCGTCACCTGCGTCGGCGCGAAGGCCGGCATCTTGTTGTCCCTGATCTTGTAGCACTTGAAGTTGTTCACACCCGAAGCGTCTCCGGGCGGCGTCCCGAGCGGAGGCAGCGGGCTCGGCAGGCAGATCTTCGCGGCCGGGTCGCAGACGCGCCCGCTCGGCGGGCAGACGTTGGCGGTGTCCGGCGACTTGCACTTGGTGGGAGCCCCGAGGTCCGTCTCGAGCGAGCGCACAAGCAGCGAATCCGGAGCGATCGCGTTCAGCTTCAGCGTGCCGAACTGGTCGAAGGTGAGGTGCGGCACCGTCTTGTAGCCGGTGTCCTCTTTCTCGGGCGCGGTGTTCTTGAGCTGATAGCCCACCATGTAGACGCTGCTGTGGACGGGCGTGAACACGGAAGCGCCGTGCGTCTTGGTGGCGGGGTTGCAGACGCTGAGGATCCGGAAGGCGTCGTAGTGCTTGCCCGTCTCGAACTGGTCGCTCAGCAGGATGTTCGACTTGACGGGCTTCAGGATGGGCGGCGTGTTGGCCGGGACCTTCGCGACCACCACCTTGTAGCAGAGGTAGTGATCGCCCGGGACGTCGACCGCGCGGGCCCCCAGGGGACCGCCGAGCAGAAATGCGACCACCGACACCGATCTGATTGCGCCGCCTGCGTGTCTCATGAGGACGAGCCTCCTAGTTAGTTTGGAGGCTCAGCTAACACGCGTGGGGTGCGACCCACAAGAGCTCTCGCGCTCGCCGGGCCTATGATCGGCCGGAACGCGTCCCCGGTCGCATGCTCGAATGGAACAATTGTTCCTCACTGCCCCTGGCAGGGGTCGGTCGTCAGAGTACAGGAACCTGGAACGAACGAGCCGCAGGCGGTGATCTTCGTCGGGATGGTGCTGGCGAAGGTCAGGTCGAAGAGCGGCGGGCCGCCGCTGGGCGCGGTGCCGACGGAGACGACCGTCGTCGTCTGCCCGACGGTGCAACCCGGGCCAGCCGCGGGGGCGCCGGTCAGCGAGACCGGGCCGTCGGGGCCGGAGCCGGAGCGGAAGCAGCCGTCGCCGTTCTGATCCTTCCACTCCGCGGTGGCGACGGCGGAGCTCGGACGCAGCACGAAGTCGAACTGGGTGATCGGCAGGTCGCCGCTTCCGCTGTCGAAGCCGGTCTGGCAGGACGAGAGCTGATCGCAGGTCTCGCCCGCCGGGCAGTTGGTGCTGGCCCCGGAGCACTTGCACGTGCCGGTGCCGATATCGCACGCCGTACCCGGGCACTGGGTGTCCAGGGTGCAGGCGACGCCGCTCCCGTGGGTGCAGTGGAACGGCGTGGACTCCTGCCAGGTCGTGGAGTGCACGGGGATGTTGACCTGGGTGTGGACGCCGGCCGTGCCGGCCGGGGTGCGGGTGATGATGGTGCGGGCCTTCGAGTTGTTGCCCGCGCCCGGCTTGGTCAGGTCGCAGGTGCCCTTGGCGCCCAACGTGTCGCAGGTGAGCGCCGCGACGTTGGTACAGCAGCCGGGGCAGGTGGCGCCGGCGCCGCAGCCGGTGATGCCGTTGGTGGTGTCCGAGGTGCAGAAGAGCCCCGCCCGCGCGCCCGAGGCGCACTTGAAGCAACCACCCAGGATCGTGCTGCCGGTGCAGGATTTCCCGACGCTCGAGTGGTCGTTGGAGCAGCGCTTCTGATTCGTGCAGTCGCCGTTTCCGGCGCAAGGCCAGGACGCGTCGCTGGCGCAGGTTCCGGCGCTGCTGGAGCACTGCGTGGCCGGGTCGCAGGTCCCGTCCGCCGTGTCGGTGCTGAGCTTGATGCTCGCCGTGACCGCGCTGGGCGGTGCGGTGGAATCCCAGACCGTCCCGTTCCCGTCGGCGCCGCCGGCGGCGCAGCCGCTGTTGACGACCTGGGAACAGTAGTTGAGGGCCGAGATGAAGAAGATCGGCACGTTGAAGTTGCCCGCCTGGATGATCGCCGGATGGGCACAGTTCGCGTCGGCGGGGCCCGCGTCCACGGTGGTGAGGACGCCCAGCGGGAAGGGGAAGGCCGGCAGCGAGTCCACCGTCAAGCTGCCGCCCGAGATGCACGTCTCACCTCCGGGGCATCCCGCGTTGTCGAAGCAGGTCGTTCCCATCGACGTGCTGCAGTGACCCGTGCTCTGCGTCGTGATGCGGACCGGCGCGCTGCACGCGAGCGTCGTGGTGGTGGTGCTGGTCGTGGTGGTGGTCGACGCCGTCGTGGTCGTGGTGGGGTGCGTGGTGGTGGTCGTCGGCTGCGTCGTGGTGGTGGTCGACGTCGTCGTGGAGGTGGTGGGCAACACCTTCTTGTAGGTGGCGATCGCGGCCGACCAGCGGTGCCCCGTGGTGAGCGTCGCCGTCGTGCGGTATTGCCCCATCGCCGAGACGACCTTGAAGCCGGAGAAGATGCTGGCCGGGATCTGGCCGCCGCTCGTCGGGTTCCGCGACACGGGCAGCTCGGTGAAGCTCTGTCCCTGGATGAACGTCATCGTGGTCGGCGCCTCGACGCCGATCGCGCTGATCAGCAGCTCGTCGTTCATCGTCGTGACCGCGGTGTACCCCGAGTCGGGGAACTTGTCGTTGTCCCAGCCGTCGGAGGTGCGGTCGAGCATGTTGATGTTCTTGAACTCGTTGACGCTCACCGCCTTGGTGTGGGTGAGCGGGTGGTTCACCGTCACCATGTTCCCCGTCTGCAGCGCCTTCACGTTGTGCGCGGCGCAGACGATGGTCCGAACGCCGCGGCGGTCGAGGCCGACGTTCGTGTCGACGTCCAGGGTGTAGACGTTCCCCTGCGTGTCGGAGCAGCTCACCATGCCGTCCATGGGGTCCATGGCGAAGGTGACGATGATGCTGTCCCCCGCCGTGACACCCGGCGCCGGCACGGTGACCAGGGTGGCGGTGCTGTCCGTCACGTCGTGGGCGACGCCGATGTTGCGCACCAGCATGGGCGGCATCGGCATCATCGTGGTGGTGGTCGTGCTCGTGGTGGTCGCGGTGGTGGTCGCGTGCGTCGTGGTCGAGGACGTCGTCGCGGTGGTGGTCGCGTGCGAGGTGGACGTCGTCGTCGTGACGCTCGTCGAGGTCGTCGGCGCGTGGGTGGTGGTGGTCGTCGTCACACACGCCGAGTCGTCGATGCGGCAGCCGAAGCAGCGCCGGCAGTCCGGGCTGTTGGCCGGCGTCTGGATGAGAGCGCCCATGCAGCTCGTGATCGCGCCCGTGGCGCTCCCGGCCGGCAGACACTCGCAGGTCTCGCCGCACTCCGACTCGATGACCGCATCGCCGCACTCGCCCTCGCACACCGAGCCGAGCGGTGCGTCCTTGCCCGCGGGCACGCACAGCTCGATCGCTCCTCGCGCCTTCAGCACCGCGTAGTGGAAGTCGGCGTTGTCGATGGCCACCACGCGGCCGGCGGACGGCCCTCGGCGCGGGACCCGCTGCGCCTCGTAGCAGAGGAGGTGCTGGGGGTGGTCGGCCGCCGACCCACCCGTGCCGGCCTTGTCGGTCGGCGCGCAGAGCCTCGTGATGCGCTGCAGGCGGAAGACCGCCGAGCCGAACCGGTCCGTGACCAGCGGCGGCTTCGGGCGGCTGAACCGCGTGCGGCGTTGCTTGCGGGCGAGATAGCAGGTGAACTCGTCGACGCCGGTGTCGATCGGCGGCTTGGGATCCCCGAGGCTACCCTCGGCGCCCATCGCCGATGGAGCCAGCAACCGCTCCGGTCGCAGCACCGTGATCGGATGGCGGCCGAAGAGGTCGAAGGCAACGTGGTTGCTGCGGGCGAAGCGCGCGCCGCTCAACCGGTAGCCGACCAGCGACACCTTCGGGTGGCGCGGCTGCGCGCCCTGATCCTTGCGTGCCGGATTGCAGAGCGACACGATCCGCCGCACGCGGTACGTCGCCTTTCCGAACTTGTCCTCCAGCACGCGACTCGTGGGCGCAAAGCTCGGACCGTCGCCGGTCGCGGCCGCCGTGTAGCACAGATACGGATCGACCGGCGTCTCCACCCGCCCCTCCGCGGTGAGGGCGTAGGCGGCGTACGCCAGCACGGCCACGCCAACGAGGCGAAGGACTCCTCTTTGATCAGTCGTCACGGTTGCACCTTCCCGCGTCGGTGGTTACGCGACCCGCCACGACATCGTCAAGAAATTTCTCCTGTTTGCCTCCTCTCTACGCGTTCAACACAGCGCCCGCCACAGCAGCGCCATACGTATGTCTCCATCGACCAGCTCACCACGCAGCGCACCTCACACCACCTCACGCTGCGAAGCATGCAGCGCGTGAGCGCACGCACCTCGTCTCGACGAACGGCGATGCGCGCGCAGCGCGCGAGCCAACGTCCCGAAGGCGCGACGCGAGCCGCGAAGAGTAACCGGACGCGGCTTTGCCGCAGCCGGCGCGGGGTCTGGGGGCGCGCGGCAGAGCCGCGCGGGAGTCAGTCCGCAGGCGCGCGGAGCGCGCCGAGCGCCGGACGGGCCCCCGGATGCGTCAAGGAAGGCAGTACAGCTTCAAACCGTCCGAATCGATCGTGTTCCGCGTCGTCCGCGCCTTGAGCTTGATCGACTTGTTGGCGGACTTCGTCGGTGACACGAGCGGGACGTGCACGTCGACGCGCGGGCCGCAGGCGTCGAACAGTGACGTCTGCGCCGCGACGGCCGCCGCGAGCAACCCGGCGCGGTTGACCGCATCCTCCGGCCTCTTGGCACCGTCCTTGGCGCTCGGCTTCGACACGTCCACCTGCACCGGAGTCCCGAGCGTCAGCCCACCCGGCAGGCAAGCCGGCAGGCTCGGGTCGTGCACGTTGGCGCAGAGCCAGAGGTGGAAGACGCACTCGGACGCTCCGGCTCCGAAGTCACACGACGGGTCACCGTTCTGGCAGGACTGCTTCACGTCCGGCTTGCCGAACCTGTCGAGCGACGGATGGTCGAAGGCGAACTCGATCACGCAGTCGCTGAGCGAGCTCCCCTTGCCGCCGATAAACTGGGCGGTGGGCGGCGGCTCGAGGAAGCAGAGCGGCGAGCAGCCGTCGCCGGCCGTCGTGTTGCCGTCGTCGCACTGCTCGCCTCGGGCCGTGTCGACGATGCCGTCGCCGCAGCGCGCCGGCCGGCAGTCTGTGCGGCAGCTCGCGTTGGGAGCGTTCGAGTTCGCGGCGCCGAGGTCGCACTGCTCGACGCCGGTCTGCACGAAGCCGTCGCCGCAGCGCGCCGCGATGCACCCGACCAGGCAGGCGTCGGTGTTGCTCGCGTTGCCGTCGTCGCACGCCTCGCCCGGCTCGGGGATGCCGTTGCCGCAGCACGGGGCGAACGGCGTGTGGACGCAGACGTTCGCCGCCTCGTCGCAGGTGTCGGACGTGCAGGGGTCCGTGTCGGCGCAGTTACGCGCCTGACCCGCCGTGCAGACGCCGCCCTGGCAGGTGTCGTTCACGCTACAGAACTGACCGTCGTCGCACGTCGTGCCGTTCACCTTGTTGGGATGCGTACAGAGGCCGGAGGCGCAGACGTCGTTGCTGCACGCGTTCCCGTCGTCGGTGCACGCGCCCGTGCGGTTGGTGTACACGCAGCCCTGCGACGGGACGCAGGCGTCGGTGGTGCACTCCTTGCCGTCGTCGCAGATCATCGGCGCGCCGGGCTGGCAGCCGCCCGCCCCGTTGCAGTGATCGCCCACCGTGCAGAGGTTGCCGTCGGAGCACGGCGTGGTGGCGGGCGCCGGCGGATGCGTGCACCCCGTCGGCTCGACGCAGGAGTCGAGCGTGCACGGATTCGGGTCCGTGCAGTCGAGGGCGACGCCCGGCACGCAGGCGCCGACGGAGCAGCGCTCGTTGCCGTTGCAGACCAGGCCGTCGGGGCACGGCGTTCCGTCGGGCAGGAGCTGGTGCCGGCAGCCGAGCAGCGGGTCGCAGGAGTCGATGGCGCAGCCGCCGCTGACGTTGCAGGCCTCGAAGGCGCAGAACGCGGAGCAGCCGTCGCAGCTGAGCGCCGTTCCTCCGCCGTCGTCGCACTGCTCCGGATACTCCACGATGCCGTTGCCGCAGGTCGGGCAGGGATCGAGGCAGTCGGTCTGCCCGGGCGCGGTGCAGCGGGGGATCGGGCTGTTGACGGCGAGCGGCTTGATGATCGCGCCGGCGACGACGTTCGGGGCGACGCCGGTCGGGAACTGGAACGTGTTGGTGCCGGGGGTCGAGGGCCCCGCTGACGTGGCGGTCGCGTCGAGCAGACCGGCGACGGTGATGTGCTCGCGGCCGGTGAGCGTGATCCCGCCGGCGATGGGAGCGCGCGCGAGAAGACTCGCGGTCGACGCGACCGAGACGTTGCACCCGAAAACGTCGATCGAGCCCCCGTCTCCACAACTGCCGGTCGCGTCGCAGCCTCCAGCCCCGACGTCGACGGTGTTCATGAGCGACACGGTTCCCGAGCCGACGAAACCACCCGCGATGAGCACCGTACCGCCGAGGCTGGCGGCGTTGCGCCCGCTCGCGTCGATCTTCCCGGTCACGGTCAGGTCGCGGCCCGCGAGCAGGTCGATGCTGCCGGCGCTGCTGCCGCCCGAGACGTCCACCGGGCCGGCGATCGTCGCGTCCAGGTTGGCGTCGACCGAGAAGTCGCCGCCCGTGCTGAAGGTCCCGTTGCCGTGCGTCGACAGCGCGGCGGTCGACTGCACGGTGATCCCACCCACCGAGCTCAACGTGATGCTGCCACCCGTGCCGTCCGGGCTGGCACCCTCGACGGTGATGTTCCCCGTGACGATCACGTCCCCGAAGGTCGCGTCGGCGTCGAGCGACCCGCCGCAGGCGCCGAAGCTGCCGTCGTTCGCGGTGCTACCCTTCGCGGAGATGCTGTCGGTGAGCTGGACCGTGGTGCCGGCGCGGACGCTGATCGAGGCCCCGCTCCCGGCATCACCGTTGGCGTTGCCGGATACCTGGGCGAGCACGACGTCGTCGTGCGCGTCCACGCTGACGGTGCCACCGCCCCCGCCGCTCACGTCGAGGTCGCTGCTGATCTCGACGCGGCTGCCGGTCGAGGTGACGCTGATGCCGCCGCCGGCCGACTGGGAGCCGCCCGCGGCCTGGACGTCGCTCTGGGCCGTGAACGTCACGGCGCCGCCGGCGACGAACGTGAGCAGCCCGCCGGCGCCGGCGACGCTCAGGTTGCTCGCCAGCACCCTGCCCGACACCGTGATCGACCCACCGGCGTCGATCTCCATCGTGCCGGCGGACATGTCGGCGGAAACGTCGATGCGTCCGGCGGAGGTGCCGCTCCGTTGCACGTCCACGGCGCCCGTCGTCTGGATCACGATCGTGCCGCCCACGTTGAGTGGGGCCGCGCCGTTGCCCCGGCCGTCGATCCAGGAGCCGGGCGCGAGCGTCAGGCTCGCCGCCTTGAGGGTGACGACGCTCGAGCCGGTCGCCAGGGTGCCGTTGCCCGAGATGACGACCGCCCGCGACCCGAAGTCGAGCGTGCAGCCGTTGCCGATGACGAAGGTCTTCGTGATCGTGCACGTCGCCGGCGGCCCGGACGGACACCCCGGGTCCTGCGACACGATCTGCGCCGCGTTGCAGGCGGAGAGGGCGCGTGCGTCACGCGCGAGCGCGAGGGTCGCGAGGACGCCTGCCGCGCACGCGAGCCCGGACGCGACGCGCCTATTCCGCACAGTCCCGCCCGTTGATCTCGCACTCGGACGGCATGACGACGCCCAGCCGCTCACCGTTGCCGCTCGCCCGGTTGCCGCCGCCGTCGACGCCCCCGACGTGGATGCCGCGCTGGCCGTTGTTGGTCGCGGTGTTGCCCTGGAGCCGGATGTCGCCGCCCGAGCCCGTGATCCCGTCACCCGCGTTGCCGCGGGCGACACAGCCGTGCACGTCGTGGTGCATGCCGGCGAGCCGGATGCCGTCGCGCGCCCCGTCCGCGGCCACGCAGTCGACCAGCGCGAGTCCCATGCCGTTGATGCTGATCGCCGCCATGCCGCTCCCCTCGGCCACGATGCCCGCCCCGGGGGCGCCGAGCCCGGCGTTCCACGCGGCGACCGAGTATCCGAAGCGGCGGCTGTTCACCGCGCGCGTGGCGTGGATGCCGAACCACGTGCCGCCGAGCGCGAAGCCGTCGCGGCCGGACTCGCGCGCCTCGACGTCACGGATCTCGTAGCCCGGCGCGTCGACGTTGACGCCGTCGCGCCCGCTGCGGACGACGGCGATCGTCGAGAGCAGCCCGAGCGAGTCGGCGCCGTGCGCCAGCACGCCGTCGCGGAACCCTTCGATCGAGGCGCGCCCACCGCTGCTCACGATGCGCGTCCCACCCGCGCCGCCGCGGAGCACCCAGATGCCGGCGCCGTGGCCGGTGCCGCGGAGCGTTTTCCCGTGCAGGTCGATGGTGAGCGCCGCGCCGTGCGGCTCAGCCTGGACGAGCAGACCGTCGCCGGGGCAGGCCTCGCGCACCACCGGGTCGTCGCCGAGGACCACGTCGGCCACCACCACGTCGCCGCAGGCGCAGGGGACGCGCTGGCCCTGGACGTCGTCGCCACAGAGCTTGGCGCTCGCCGGAGTGCCGGCGATCGCCAGCAGCAACATCGTCGACGCGATGCGCCAATCCATGGGCACGGTCCGGGTTCCTCCTTGGGAAAGTCAGCGGGACGACCGTGAAGCGCCTTCCGCGAGTCGACGCCTCGTGTGTCTCACGGCCACGGGACGCCCGCGTATAGGATGGGCCGCGGTCATCAGTCAATGGAAAATTCGGGCTCGATCTATCTGGGCGGCATGCGAAGTGCGCCATCCAGGCGGATGGTCTCACCATTCAGCATTGGATTTTCGACGATGTGGCGGGCGAGAGCCGCGAACTCGCTGGGCCGGCCGAGGCGCGAGGGGAAGGGAATCTGCGCCGCGAGCGCCTGGCGCTGGGGCTCGGGGAGCATGGCGAGCATCGGCGTGTCGAAGGTGCCGGGGGCGATGGTGACGCACCGGATGCCGAGCCCGGCGAGATCGCGCGCGACGGGGAGCGTCATGCTCACCACCCCGCCCTTCGAAGCCGAGTAGGCCGCCTGCCCGATCTGGCCGTCGAAGGCCGCCGCCGACGCGGTGTTAATGATGACGCCGCGCTCGCCCTCGGCGTCGGGCGCGTTCTTCGCCATCTGCGCCGCCGCCAGGCGGAGCACGTTGAAGGTGCCGATCAGGTTGATCTCGATCACCATCCGGAACATCTCGAGCGGCATCGGCCCGCTCTTGGTGACCACCCGCATGGCCGCGCCGACGCCGGCGCAGTTGACGGCGACGTGCACGGTCCCGAAGCGCTCGACGGCGCGCGCGACCGCGGCCGCCACCTCGGTGTCGCTGGTGACGTCGGCGGGTGCGAAGAGCGCGCGCTCGCCGAGGCTGGCGGCGACTTGCTCGCCGGGCGAGCCGGGACGGTCGAGGATCACCACCCGTCCGCCGCCCTCGGCGAAGGCGCGGACGGTGGCCTCCCCGAGCCCGGAGGCGCCACCCGTGACGAGCGCGACGGTGTCGGCGATGCGCATGCGGCCTCCATAGCGGCCTCGCCGCCGCCGTGCCAGAGGCTTGCGTCGCCCCGCCCGCGCGCCGCAGAGTGGGGCCATGCGCCTCGACGTCCGCGGCCACCCGCTGCACACGCGGTCCCTCTCGGTGGTGCTCACGCAGCGGGCGGACCGACGGCTCGACGCGCAAGGCACGCTGCTCGACCTGCGCAAGCGCGGCTTCGTCCCCGTGGCCGGCGATCTGCAGGGCTCGGGCATCGTCCACCTCATGCGGCTCGACGCCATCGTCGACCCGGCACGCGCGACGCTCGACTCGATCGTCGCCGCGCAGCCCGCCGTCGCCTTCGAGCCGGCCGCCATCACGGAGGGCGAGAGCTGCCGCGACCCGATCCACGCCGTCGAAGCGCTCGCCGGCGCACCCCTCGACGCCGACTTCGCGCGTCGGACGGGCGCCGCCCTGGGCGGGCCGCGCGGCTGCTCCCACATCTTGACGCTGGCGCACCTCCTCGGCTCCACCGTGGCGTGGGCGCTCGCCCGCGAGCGCGCCCTCCACGCGGACGGCGCATCCTGGGCGGCCGGCCAGCGCGTGTTCCGACGCGACGTGGTCGTCGACGGCGTCGAGCCGGAGGACGGCGGGGTCGGCATGGCCGTGCAGCTCACGGACCTGCACCTCGAGCCCGCGGGGCCGCACGCGAAGCCGATGGAGCGCTTCGCCGAGGAGCTGGAGGTGCGCGCGCTCGCCCACGTCGATCTCTCGACCTTCCGCGTCGCCGCGCTCGAGACGGCGGAGCGGCGGCGCGGCGCGGCCGACCTCGCGCACGCCACCTGGCGGAGTCGAGCGGCCGCCACGGACCCGCTTGTCGGCCTCGGGCTCGGCGCCGGCGTCACCGCCGCGCTGCTGGCGCGCCTCGGCGAGGACCCCGACGACCGCCCGCTCCTCGACGCGCTCCTCCAGCTCGCGCCCACCCTCGTGCAGTGCGCCGCCGCCCTCTCCGACACCTGGCCTGCCCTCGCGCAGTCGAACCCGTCGGTCATCGGCCTCGGCGGCCTGCCGGACTCCTGCTACATGTGGCGACGCGAGGGCCCGCTCCAGCGCCTCCGCGACCGCGAGGGCGGCTCGCTCTCCGCGCGCCCGAAGCTCTAGCCGCCAGATTCCACCTTGCCCGTGCGCTCACATCCCGTATTATGGTCGGCGAAGCGATGCCGAAGCGGGAGACGCAGGACAGCCCGGGCGTAGCCACCCGGACGCGCACCAAGGAGAAGCTCCAGTGCCCGCCCCTCTACAAGGTGCTGCTCCACAACGACGACTACACCACCATGGAGTTCGTCGTCTGGCTCCTCCAGAGCGTGTTTCACCACGACGAGGCCAGCGCCACCGAGGTCATGCTGCACGTCCATCGCAACGGCATCGGCGTCGCGGGCGTCTATCCCTACGAGATCGCGGAGACGCGCGTGGCGCGGGTCGAGACGCTGGCGCGGGAGCACGAGTATCCGCTCCGCTGCACGCTGGAGACCGAGTAGCATGCGGCTCTCCCGCGCGCTCGAGGTCAGCCTGGCGCTCGCCGTCCACGAGGCGCGCAGCCGCCATCACGAGTACCTCACCGTCGAGCACGTGCTCTTCGCGCTCTGCCACGACGACGCGGTGGCGGAGGTGCTGCGTGCCGTGGGCGGGGACGTCGAGCGGCTGAAGCAGGACCTCGTCAAGTACTTCGACGAGCGGCTCGAGAAGGTCCGCGCGAACTCCGAGGATGCGCCCCACCAGACGCTCGGCTTCCAACGCATCCTCCAGCGCGCGGCGGCGCACGTGCAATCGTCGGGCAAGGAGGAGATCGACGGGCGCAACGTGCTGGTCGCGATCTTCCGCGAGCCCGAGTCCCACGCCGCCTACCTCCTCGCCCAGCAAGGCATCACGCGCCTCGACGTCATCAGCTACCTCTCGCACGGCGTCACCAAGGTGCCGGCGGCCGAGCCCGAGGCGGACACCGACGAGGACGAGGACGACGAGAGCCCCAGCCCGCGCGGCAAGCGCGACCCGCTCGCCGCGTTCACCGTGAACCTCGTCGAGCGCGCCGCCGCCGGCAAGATCGACCCCCTGATCGGCCGCCAGCGCGAGCTCGAGCGCACCATCCACGTCCTCTCCCGCCGCCGGAAGAACAACCCCGTCTTCGTCGGCGACCCGGGCGTCGGCAAGACGGCCCTCGTCGAGGGCTTCGCGCTGCGCGTCCACCAGCGGAAGGTGCCCGAGAGCCTCCGCGACGTCGCGGTCTACGCCCTCGACATGGGGGCGCTGCTCGCCGGCACCAAGTTCCGCGGCGAGTTCGAGGCGCGCTTGAAGGGCGTGCTCGCCGCGCTCCAGGCCCGCCCCGGCGCGATCCTCTTCATCGACGAGATCCACACCGTCGTGGGCGCCGGCGCCACCCAGGGCGGCTCGCTCGACGCCTCCAACATCCTGAAGCCCGCGCTCGCCTCCGGCGAGCTCCGCTGCATCGGCGCCACCACCCACCACGACTACAAGCAGCACTTCGAGCGCGACCGCGCGCTCGCGCGGCGCTTCCAGAAGATCGAGGTCGGCGAGCCGAGCGTCGAGGAGACGCACGCCATCCTGCGCGGCCTGCGCGGTCACTACGAGCGCCACCACGGCGTGACGTACACCGACGGCGCGCTGCGCGCCGCGGCCGACCTCTCCGCGAAGCACGTGAACGACCGCTTCCTCCCCGACAAGGCGATCGACGTCATCGACGAGGCCGGCGCCGCGATCAAGCTGCTCCCCGCCTCCCGGCAGAAGAAGACCGTCCGCACCCGCGACATCGAGCGGGTCGTCGCCACCATGGCCAAGATCCCGGAGCGGACGGTCAACGTGTCCGACCGCGACCGCCTCCAGACCCTCGACCGCGACATGAAGCTCCTCGTCTTCGGCCAGGACCCGGCGATCGACACCGTCGTGTCGGCCATCCGGCTCACGCGCGCGGGACTCGGGCAGCCGGAGAAGCCGGTCGGGTCGTTCCTGTTCGCCGGCCCGACGGGCGTCGGCAAGACCGAGGTGGCGAAGCAGCTCGCGGCCGCGCTCGGCGTCCAGTTCCTCCGCTTCGACATGAGCGAGTTCATGGAGAAGCACACCGTCTCGCGGCTGATCGGCGCGCCCCCCGGCTACGTCGGCTTCGACCAGGGCGGGCTCCTGACCGACGCGATCCGCAAGACCCCGCACGCCGTCCTCCTCCTCGACGAGATCGAGAAGGCGCACCCGGACCTCTTCAACATCCTCCTCCAGGTGATGGACCACGCCACGCTCACCGACCACACCGGGCGCAAGGCCGACTTCCGCCACGTGATCCTCATCATGACCACCAACGCCGGGGCGCAGGAGATGGCCGCCGCCGCGATCGGCTTCGGCGAGGCGTCGAATCGCGACAAGGGCAAGAAGGCGCTGGAGCGCTTGTTCAGCCCCGAGTTCCGCAACCGCCTCGACGGCGTCGTGCAGTTCGGCGCGCTCTCGCCCGAAGCGGTGGAGCGCGTCGTCGACAAGTTCGTGACCGAGCTCGAGCAGCAGCTCGAGGCCCGCCGCGTGAGCATCCAGCTCACCCCGGCCGCGCGCGGCTGGCTCGCCGAGCGCGGCTACGACGAGACCTTCGGCGCCCGCCCCATGGCGCGCATCATCCAGGAGAAGATCAAGCGCGTGCTGGCGGAGGAGATGCTCTTCGGGCAGCTGAAGGACGGCGGCCGGGTCGACGTCGACGCGGGCCCGGACGGCCTGACCTTCCAGTACGCGCCGCTCAAGCCCGCTCCGGCCGTCGCGGACCCCGCCTAGCGCTCCTCCTCGGCCCGATCCCGCCTGAGCGCGCTGCGCTCGACGAGCCAGCCGATCTCCTGCGCGACGGCGCGTCGCTCACGGCCGAGGTAGTCGGCCACCGCCGCCCGGAGCCGCGGGTCGCGTACGAGATGCATGCTCTCGGTCGCGTACGGGTCGAAGCCACGGAGCTGCTTGAACTCGCCGCCGGCGCCGGGCTCGAAGCGCGCGAGGCCCTCCCCGATGCAGTGCTCGATCGCGGCGTAGTAGCAGACGTTGAAGTGGAGATGCCGGAGCACGCGGAAGGCGCCCCAATAGCGGCCGTAGAGCGCGTCGCCCTTCACGACGTTGAACGTGCCCGCCACGACCTCGCCGCGCTGGCGCGCGACGACGACGCAGAGTCGCGGCCGCATCCGCTCGCGCACCAGCTCGAAGAAGCGCTGGTTCAGGTAGCGCTGCCCCCAGGGCAGCGCATCGACCGTCCGGCGGTAGAGCTGGTAGAGACGCGGGAAGAGCGCGTCGGGGATGTCGTCGCCGGTGAGCGCGACGATCTCGACGCCCTGCTCGCCCAGCTCGCGCCGCTCCCGGCGGACCTGGTTGCGACGCTTGCTGCGGAGGCTCGCCAGGTAGTCGTCGAAGGAGCGAAAGCCGGCGTTGCGCCACTGGTACTGGTAGCCGGTGCGCCGGAGCCAGCCGCGCGCGTCGAGCGCTTCGGCCTCGTCCGGCAGGCAGAAGTTGACGTGCACGGAGGATATCCGCTCGCGCTCGGAAAGCTCCTCCAGCGCCGCGGCGAACGCGCCGACGAGGGCGGGCCTGTCGGCACCCGGCGCGGTGAGGAAGCGCGCGCCCGTGACGGGCGTGAACGGCACCCCGACCAGGAGCTTCGGATAGTACCGGATCCCCGCCCGTTGGGCGGCCGCGGCCCAGCTCTGGTCGAAGACGAACTCGCCCATGCTGTGGCCCTTCACGTAGAGCGGGCAAGCGCCGACCAGGTGCTCGCCCTCCCACGCCGTCAGGTGCTGCGCGAGCCAGCCGGTGTCGGCGACCGCCGCACCCGACTCCTCAAGCGCGGAGAGGAAGCCCCACTCGAGGAACGGCGAGCCGTCGCCGACGAGCGCGTCCCACGCGGCGCGCGGCACCTCGCGCACGCCGTCCACGACCCGGAGCTGCATCAGAGAATGGACTTGACCCAGCCGCCGTCGACGTCCACACAGGTCCCGGTGATCCACGAGGCGCGGGCGGAGCAGAGGAAGGCGACGAGCGTCGCGGTGTCCTCGGGCTCGCCGAAGCGCCCCGCCGGCAGCGGCCGGCGCGCGCCGAAGTAGTCGTCGAACACGCGGCGGGGGTCGTCGGCCGAGCGGCCGGTCCGCCGGACGGCGGACGCCGTCGCGGCCTCGGTCCGCGTGATGCCGGGGCAGACGCAGTTGGTGAGCACGCCGGCGCGGGAATACGCGTTCGCGAGGATCTTGCTCAGGTTGATGAGCGCCGCCTTCGTCGGCCCGTAGGTGGGAAGCTGGTCGTCGGGCTGGCGGCCGGCGGTGGACGCGACGTTCACGATGCGTCCCCAGCCTCGCTCGAGCATGCCCGGCAGCGCGCGGCGGATGAAGCGGACGTGGACGAGGACGTTCATGGTGAAGCTCGCGAGCCAGTCGGCGTCGGTCGCGCCGAGGACGTCGGCGGCGGTCGCGGGGCCGGTCACGTTGTTCACCAGGACGTCTGCGCCGCCGAAGGCCGCCAGGTGCGCCTGCCACACGCGCTCGACACCCTCCGCGGTGGCGAGGTCGGCTGCGACGGCGACGACGTCCGCGCCGGCGGCGCGCAGCTCCCCCTCGGCGTCGCGGAGCGCCGTCGCGCCGCGCGCGCAGAGGGTGACCCTCGCCCCCTCGGCGGCGAGCGCCGCCGCGATGGCCTTTCCGATGCCCTTGCTCGAGCCCGTGACGAGCGCTCGCTTACCCGCGAGGCCGAGGTCCATCCGGCGACTAGTGCACGACCTGCCGCATGACACCGGCGCAGCGGTCGAGGAGCGACAGTATCTTCTCCGCCGGCGCCGACGGCAGCGCGAAGATGGCGCGCGTCACCCCGGCGTCGCCGAGCCGGCCGATGGCGTCGGGATCGAGCGGCACGCCGTACACCGAGACGGAGAACGCGTTCGGGTCCCGTCCCTTCTCCTTCGCCAGACGCCGCAGCTCCACGATTCCCGCCCCCAGGTCGCCGGCGCGGACGCCGATCGGCAGCCAGCCGTCCGCGTAGTCGACGACGCGCGCCAGCGCCTTCGGCCCGTGACCGCCGAGGAGGACGGGTGGGTGCGGCCGCTGCGCCGGCTTCGGCCACGACCACAGCGGCGGGAAGCGCACCAGCTCACCCTCGAACGAGGCCTCGTCCTCGGTCCATATCTTCTTCATGGCGAGCACGCGCTCGCGCAAGAGCTTCCAGCGCGTCTTGAAGCTCGTGCCGTGGTCTTCCATCTCCTCGGCGTTCCAGCCGCCGCCGATGCCGAACAGGAAGCGGCCGCCGGACAGGAAGTCGAGGCTCGCGACCTCCTTCGCGGTGGTGATGGGGTCGCGCTCGACGAGGAGGCAGATGCCGGTGCCGAGCTTCAAGCGCGTCGTCACCGCGGCCGCGACCGCGAGCGCGACGAACGGGTCGTGCGTGTGCCAGTACTCCTTCGGCAGCTCGGGCCCCCCCGGCCAGGGGCTCCGCCGCGAGACCGGGATGTGCGTGTGCTCGGGCAGCCAGAGCGACTCGAAGCCGCGCTCCTCGGCCGCACGCGCGAGGTCGCCCACGGGCATCGCGTAGTCGGTGGCGAACATGGTGACGCCGAAGTCCATGCCGTCTGGCTACGACGGGCCCCCCGCGCGGTCAAGGGGATACGGATGCTCGCCACCCACCGCGGACGGGTGTAAGCCACCGCCATGACCAACCGCGACGTCGACGCGGCGCGCGCCTACCACGACGCCACCAAGCATTCGTACGCGAGCGTCTACGGGCAGCGCCACCAGCTCGACTGGGACGTCATGCCGCGGCCGTTCAAGGTCTACCCCGACCTGCCCGCGCTGCCCCTGCCGCGCGACTTCACGACCTCGACCCGCCCCGTGCTCGCCGCGCTCGCCGATCCCGGCGCGGCGGCGGCGCCCGGCCCCGCGCTCGATCGCACCGCGCTCGCCCGCCTCCTCTTCTTCAGCGCCGGCATCCTGCGCAAGCGAACGCACGCGGGCGGCGAGACCTACTTCCGCGCCGCGGCGTGCACGGGGGCGCTCTACCACATCGACCTCTACCTCGTGTCCGGGCCGCTCGCCGACCTCGAGGCCGGCGTCCATCACTTCGGCCCCCACGACTTCGCGCTCCGCCGTCTCCGCGCCGGCGACCATCGCGCCGCCGTCGTGGCCGCGACCGCCGGCGAGCCGGCCGTCGCGGCGGCGCCGGCGCTGCTGGTCCTCACCACGACCTTCTGGCGGAACGCGTGGAAGTACCGCGCGCGCGCCTACCGGCACGCGTTCTGGGACGCGGGGACGCTGCTCGCCAACCTGCTCGCGCTCGCGGCCGCGTGCGAGCTGCCGGCGCGCGTCGTGCTCGGCTTCGTCGACGAAGCGCTCGACGCCCTCCTCGACCTCGACGTCGCGCGCGAGGTGACGATCGCCGTCGTCCAGCTCGGCGGCGGCGGCGCGCCACCGCCGCCCGCGCCGTCCGCCCCGGCGCTCGGCCTCGCCACCCTGCCCCCGTCGGAGCGCGAGGTCGACCATCCGGAGATCCGTCGCGCCCACCTGGCCTCCTCGCTCGCCACGGCGGCCGAGGTCGCCGCCTGGCGCGGCGCGCCGCCGGAGCGTCCCGTCGCCGCGAGCGCGGGCCCGCGCGTCGCGCTCGCGCCGCTGCCCGACGGCGCGGTACGCGAGCCCATCGAGGCGGTCGTCCTCCGGCGCGGCTCGACGCGGCAGTTCGCCGCGGCGTCGATCGGGCTCGACCAGCTCTCGACGATCCTGTGGTGCGCGACGCGCGGCGTACCCTCCGACGTCGGCGACACGCGCCTCACCGCCGTCTACGTCGTGGCCCACGCCATAGGCGGGCTGGCGCCCGGCGCGTACGCCTACGACCCGCAGGCGGGCGCCCTCGAGTGCCTGCGCGCCGGGACCTTCCGGCGCGACGCCGGCCAGCTCGCGCTCGGGCAGGCCCTCGCCGCCGACGCCGCGGTCGATGTCTTCTGGCTCGCGGACCTGGCGCCCGCCCTCGCCCGCTTCGGCAACCGCGGTTACCGCGCCGCCCAGCTCGAGGCGGCGATCGAGGGCGGCAAGACCTACCTCGGCGCCTACGCCTTCCGGCTCGGCGCCACCGGCCTCACCTTCTTCGACGACGACGTGACGGCCTTCTTCTCGCCCCACGCCGCCGGGAAGAGCGTGATGTTCCTGATGGCGGTCGGCCGACCGGGCCGCGGTTGACTCAGCGTGCGTGCGCGCGCCGGCGACCCCAGGCGTCCCAGTGCACGCGGTCGGCCGCCGGCAGGCGCTTCGCCGGCTTGAAGTCCGTGCCGGTGAAGTACGCGACCGGCAGGAGCGCCACCTGGGTCACCGTCTCCGGTACCCCGAGCAGCTTCGCGGCTTCGGCCTCGTGCATGAGATGGAGCGTCGTCCACGCCGAGCCCACGCCGCGCGCGCGGAGCGCCAGCATGAGCGACCACACCGCGGGCAGGATCGAGCCGTACACCGACGCCTGCATCACGACCGGTCCGTGCTCCACCCGGCCCTCGATGCAGGGCACGACGTGCACCGGTACCTCGTGGAGGTGGTCGGCGAGGTAGGTGGCCGAGTCGATGACCCGCGGCATCTGCCGGGTGCGGAGGTCGCCCTCCGGCAGGCTGCCGGCCGTGTTCATCTCGCGATAGGTGGCGAAGGCGCGGCGGTAGAGGTCGGCGAGCCCGCGCCGCTTGGCGGCGTCGGTGACGATCACCCAGTGCCACCCCTGCATGTTCGTCCCGGTCGGCGCCTGCATGGCGATCTCGAGGCAGCGCTCGAGCACGGCCGGCTCGACGGGCCGCCGGAGGTCGAGGCGCTTGCGGACGGAGCGGGTGGTGGTGAGGAGCCGGTCGACGGTGGTCAGGTCCATGCGGCCGGCATAATCCCGGCCGGGGACCCGACGCAACGGTGGTGGGCTACGGTGGGGGGCTTCTGAAGAGCAGGCGGCGGCGCGCCCCGGACCGACGGGCGGCCGCCGCCTGCGAGGTCAGTTGCAGGACTTGGTGCAATCCCGGAACGTCATCGTCGCCTTCCGGGTGGCGCGTCGCGGGTTGTGGGTGCGATGGAGGAGCGCCGCCAGGCGATCCGCCGCCGACGTCTCGCACTGCTCCCCGCAGGTGGCGGGCGGCGCGGTGCCGCAGTCGGCCATGCACTTGTCGAGGGCGCCCTGGGCGAGCGCCGTGCACTGCTCGGGGTCGGTCCCCGCGTCCACGCAATCCTTCCGCATGGTCTCGGCGTCCTGCTCGCATTTGGTGGCGCAGGTGTCCGGCGGTGGCGGCTGGCAGTTCATGTCACGGCAGCGCTGCGTCACCGCGTCGCCCTTCGCCGTGCAGACCGCCTCGGTGCCGCCGCGCCGCATGCAACGACGCTTCGCGCGCGCGCCCTTGGCGGCACACTTGTCTTCGCACGTCGCCGTGCCGTCGCAGTGGATCGTCATGCACGTCTTGAAGTCGTCCTGGCTGGCCGCCGTGCAGTCGGCTTCGCTCGTGCCGCCGGCGAGGCAGCGAAGGAACTCGTGGTGAGCGTGGCTCTCGCAGCGCTCGGGGCAGGTCGGCGCCGGCGGCTCCTGGTCGCCGCAGTTGTCGTCGATGCAATGCCGGGCCGTGTCGGACGCCCGCGCCTTGCACTCGTCCTCCGTCACGCCCGACGCGACGCACGCGGCGATCCCGTCCTTGGCCGCGGCGATGCAGCGGTCCGCGCAGCTCGGGTCGGCCGTGTTGCAGCCGGCAACGCAGGCGTCCATCGCCTGCTTGGCCTGCGGGGTGCACTGTTCCGGCGTGCCGCCGCCAGCGACGCATGCCTGGAAGGCATGCTCGCCCGTCTCGTGACACTTCTCCTCGCAGGTCGGGGCCGGCTCCGTGCAGTGCTCGGCGACGCAACGCTGGTCGAGCTGGGTGCCCAGCGCCGCGCAGAGGTCGCTCGGATGGTTCTCGGCGACGCAGTGGTCGGTCGCCGTCTTGGCCCAGCTCGCGCAACGCTCCTCGCAGGTGGGCTCGGGCGTCTGCTGGCAGTGCTCGGCGACGCACTCCTTCACGGCGTCGTCGACCTTGGCCTGGCACTCCGCCTCGGTGTGGCCCTCGGCGATGCAGTGGACGAAGACGAGCCGGCCGTAGTTCGTGCAGCGGGTCGGGCAGTCGAGCTGGCTGTCGGGCCGGCAGAGCGTCTGGGTGCAGAGATCCAGCGTCGCCGCCCGCACCGCGGTACAAGCGTCGGCGGTATTCCCGTTCGCGAGGCACTCGGCCTTCGCCTCGTCGGCGATGGAGCCGCAGCGGTCGTCGCAGGTGGGCTCGGGCTTGCTCTGGCAGTTCGCCGCGACGCACTGGTCGAAGACCGCCTTCGCCTGTCCGTAGCACTCGGTCCCGTTCTGCGCCTGGCAGGACTGGTATGTGGCCTGCGCCTGCGCGCCGCACTGCTGGACGCAGGGCGAGGCATTGGTGCCACCGCCGCCTTCCGCGAGCGAGGACGCCGCCGAGAGCAACAGAACGACAGCGGACGTGAGCAGCAGACGAGCGACGCGCATGGGACCTCCCTGGGGTTTGTGGACGGAGGCCGGGAGGAGCAACCGCCATGCCGGTGACGCCGGACGGGCAAAGCCGAACAAACTCGCGCGGCGCGGAGGCTCCGCCCCGCGTTCGCCACGGCGGACTGCGCGAGCTTCGCCGCACGTACGGGTGACGACCGTCAGCCGGGCGGCGCCCGGCGTGCGCTATGCAGCCGCGAGCAGCGCGGCGCCGAGCACCCCGGCGGAGTCGCCCAGCTGGTTGGGGACGATCGGCGTGCGCAGCTCGTCGTTGAAGACGTGGCGAGCGACTGCGTCGCGGCCGGCCGCGTAGAGCGCGGCGATGTTGGAGAGCCCACCGCCGAGCACGATCACGTCCGGGTCGAGGATGTTGACGACGTTGGCGAGCGCACGCCCGAAGCGGTCGAGCCAGGCCGCGAGGACCGCCGCCGCCGGCTCCTCGCCGGCCGCGGCGGCCGCCGCGACGGCGGCCGCTCCGCACGGCGGGCCGCCGGCGGCGCGATGCGCCGCTTCGAGCGCCGGACCCGCGAGGAACGTCTCCACGCAGCCGCGCTGTCCGCAGTAGCAGGGCGGTCCCGCGGGATCGATCGCGTGATGACCCCACTCGCCGGCGAGATGCTGCGGTCCGGTCCACAGCCGCCCGCGGTGCACGATGCCGCCCCCCACCCCGGTCCCCAGGATGACGCCGAACACGACCTCGTGCCCGCGGCCCGCGCCGCCCCGCGCCTCGGCGAGCGCGAAGCAGTTGGCGTCGTTCTCGAGGCGGACCTCGAGGCCGAGACGCGTGGCGAGGTCGCGCGCGAGGGGACGTCCGTTGAGGCAGGTCGTGTTCGAGTTCTTGAGCGTGCCGTCGCGCCGCGAGAGCGACCCCGGCGTGCCGATGCCGACCGCGCGGCAGCCGGGCACGTGCGGCCGGAGCGCGTCCACCACCTCCGCGACGCGCTCCAGGATGTGGTCGTAGCCGCGCTCGCGCTCGGTGGCGACGCGGAGGCGCTCCCGCGGCACGCCGTCGGGGCCGAGCACCACGCCCTCGATCTTCGTCCCGCCCAGGTCGACGCCGAGCGCCGGGCCGCCCGCCATCCCCTCCCCTTGCCACAGGGCCGGCTCCGGAGCGAGAACGGCGCCATGCCGTACGCCGAAGGGCGCGTCTTCCACGACGCCGACTCCCACGTGATGGAGACGCCGGAGTGGCTCTTCCCCTACGCCGACCCGGCCGTCCGCGAGCGCCTCCGCCCGCTCGTCCTGACCGGCGTCAAGCCGGGCGAGGAGCGCTTCATCGAGGACATCCGCCTTCGTCTGGCCGATCCCGCGGACCGGCCCGAAGCCGAGCGCGAGCTGATGATCCGGAAGAACTGGGCGGCGATGGGCTCCTTCGTGCGCGAGGACCGGTCGCGCGCGCTCGACCTGCTCGGCTTCGCGAGCCAGCTCGTGTTCAACACCTTCATGAACGCCAAGCTGGTCGAGGCAGAGCACACGGGCGACGCCGACTGGGTGTACGGCCTGGCGCGCGCCCACAACCGCGCCATGGTCGACTTCTGCTCCGTCGACCGCCGGCTCCTCGCCGTCGGCTACGTGCCGCTCGTCGACTTCGCCCGCGCGCGGGCCATGGCCGAGGAGGCGATCGCGATGGGCGCCAAGGCGCTGCTCGTCGCCTCCGCCTGCCCCGCAGGGCACTCGCCGAGCCACGTCGGGCTCTTCCCGGTGTGGGAGGTCGCACAGGAAGCCGAGCGCCCGATCGTCTTCCACGTCGGAGGCGGCGGCCGTCTCCTCGACCCGACGTACTTCGCGAACGGCCTCCCGCTCGTCACCGACTTCCACGGCGGCGCCGAGAACTTCCGCTCCGTGGACTACATGGCCATCCCCGGCCCGCCCATGCAGACGCTCGCCACGCTCATCATCGACGGCGTGCTCGAGCGCTTCCCGCGCTTGAAGCTCGGCGTCATCGAGCAGGGCGCGGTGTGGGTGCCGAGCTGGATGCGGCAGCTCGACGCCGCGCACGAGGCGTTCGCCAAGTCCGAGGAGCGGCTGCGGCGCCTCTCGCTCCGGCCGAGCGAGTACGTCCGCCGTCAGGTCCGCGTCACGCCCTACCCCACCGAGCCGGTGGGCTGGATCGTCGAGCAGGCGGGCGAGGAGATCTGTCTCTTCTCCTCCGACTATCCGCACGTCGAGGGCGGCCGGAACCCGCTCAAGCGCTTCGCCGACGGCCTGGTGGGCCTCGGCGAGCGAGCGCTCCAGCGCTTCTACTGCGACAACTTCGTCGACCTGATGGGCCCGGCCCTCACCGCCGCCTGACCCCGCCCCGCCGGGCGTCCGCCTACGGCTTCGCCTCCGCGCTCACCGCGCAGGTCGCGCCGCAGGCGGCGGAGCCCCATGCGCGGCCGGACTAGCCGGCCGGCCGGCGGCGCGTCAAGTCAGTTCGCGTGGACGGTGGTGGCGGCGATCCCGCCCTTCTGCACGCAGGTCATGTCCTCCTGCGGGGATCCGGTCGGGTAGTAGAACAGGAACAGGTTGCAGTGCTCGTTCACGTCGGTGAAGGGGCCGAACTTGAACGTCGTGTCGGTCGGGTTCTGATAGTCGCACGTCCACTGGACGCCCTGGATCTGCGGCGAGTTCTGTTCGTTGAAGCGGATGAAGGCCGGGTCCAGGTAGCCGTCCTGGTTGTAGAGCAGCTCCGTCGCGTGATCCTCGTAGCCGTCCCACGTGCTGGCCGTGAGCTTGACGCCGCGGTAGTGGTAGTGCCCGGTGATGGCGAGCAGGTTCACGGGCTTCGGGAAGATGCACTTGGTGGTCGCGGTCGCGAAGCCGGGCGGCACCACGACGTCGCGGTCCTGACCGAAGAACGCCCCGACGTACGACGTCACCTTCTTCGGCGGCATCGAGTAGAGGTCGAAGATGGCGAAGCCCTGCCCCGTCGGCGTGGTGAGGAGTCCCGAGTCGACGAAGTGGGTCTGCGCCACGAGCTGCTCGCCCTTGGTGAAGTGGAAGGCGAGCCCGGGGGGGAGCTTCCAGTCGAGGTAGAGGCTCTGGCTGGCGAGGACGAGCTGCCAGACCGAGAAGTCGAGCGCCATGTTGCAGGGCTCGGCGTGGTCGGCGACCGTCATGGTCGGGTCCTGCGCCCGATAGAGATGCACGTGGTGACTGCCCCCGCTCACCTTGATGCGGACCCGGTTGACGGCGAGGTCCTTCTTCCCGGGCAGCTTCATGTAGGTGCACTGGGTGACCTCTTTGCTCCGCTCGACCGTGACCGGACCGACGTCGATCTGCTGCCCGGGCTTGGGGGGCCGCTGCATGTGCGGCTTCCTGAGGTGGCTCGCGTGGAGAGGGGAGACGCTCGCACATGCTACGGCGAGTGCGGTGAGCCAAAGGCGGGGCCGGAGGCGGGGCAAAGTCATACGCGTTGCGATTACGCCCGGCGCAGGGTCTCGTCAACACCAAAGGCCGCGAACATCGGCACGGCGGGCGCCGCCACGCCCGCTACGCGGGACGCCACTGCGGCACCAGATCGCCGTCCGGCGAGGGTGCGAAATCCACCACCATCGGCATGTCCATGCGGAGATCGTCCGCGCGCGCGCCGAGCACACCGCCCATCGTACGCACGCCCTCCTCGCACTCGACGAGCACGACGGGGAACGGCACGCGGTCCTTCCACGCCGGCAGCACCGGGGGGTGGACCACCACCCACGACACCAGCCGCGCCCGCCCGCTCGCCCGCTCCCAGTCGCTCTCCAGCGAGAGACAACGCGGGCACATCGGGCCCGGCGGGTGCCGCCACGCCCGGCAGGCGCGGCAGCGCTGGAAGCGCAGCTCGCGCGCGCGCGCTGCCGCCCAGTACGGGACCCACGGTTCGCCGCCGGTGCGGCGCTCGAACTCTTCACCCACCGTCAATCACCTCGCAATAGAAGCGCGCCCGTCGGCACCATGTTGCCGCTCGTCGCGAGCGAGAGCCTGGCGCCCGCCAGCTGATTGAGCGACGTGCCGCGGATCTGGCGCGTCGCCTCGATGATGAGGTTGATGCCGTGGACGTACGCCTCGGAGAGGCTGCCGCCGCTCGTGTTCGTCGGCAGCCGGCCGCCGATCTCGAGGCCGTGGTCCTCGACGAAGGCGCCCGCCTCGCCGGGCTTGCAGAAGCCGTACTCCTCGAGCGAGGCGAGGACGAGCGGCGTGAAGGCGTCGTAGAGCTGCGCCACGGGGACGTCCTTCGGCTCGACGCCCGCCATGCGCCAGAGGTCGCGCGCCGCGTACGCGCCGGGGGATTCCAGCAGCGGCTCCTTGAAGAAGTTGTTCATGGTGAAGTTGCGCGGTCCCATGCCCTGGGACGCGGCCATGATGTACGCGGGCTTCTGCTTGAGGTCGCGCGCCATCGCGGCGTCGGCGACGATCACCGCCGCGGCGCCGTCGGTCTCCAGGCAGCAGTCGAAGAGGCGCAGCGGGTCGGAGATGAAGCGCGCGTTGCGGTAGTCCTCGAGCGTGATGGGCTGGCGCATCATGGCGACGGGGTTGTTGCTCGCGTGACGGCGCATGGCGACGGCGATCCAGCCCAGGTGGTCGGTCGTGTAGCCGCGCTCGTGGAGGAAGCGGCGCGCGAACATCGCCACCTGGTCGGCGGGACGGACGAAGCCGTAGGGGGCGAAGAACGCGGTCTCGTTTCCCTCCGCCGCGGAGTGGTCGCGCTCGCGCGACGTCCCGGCCCACGGCCGGCCGCCCGAGCCGCGGTTGCGCGAGCGGTAGACGAGCACGCAGCGCGCCATGCCCGCCGCGATCGCCGCCGCGGCGTGGCCGACGACGCCGCACCCGCCCCCGCCGCCGTAGCCCACCTCGCCGAAGAAGCGGAGGTTCGGCACACCGAGGTTCCGCGCGATGACGTTCTCCGACGTCACCTGGATGCTCCACTTCATCATGCCGTCGACGTCCGACGGCCGGAGCCCCGCGTCTTCGAGCGCCAATTTCGCGGCCTCGAGGGCGGTCACCTCCTCCGGGCGGCCGATGTCCTTCGAGAACGGAAGCTGCCCGATGCCGACGATCGCGGCCTTGTCCTTGAGCGACACGCCGGGCGTCTTTAGCAGGCCGCGCGCGTGCCGGCTACAGCAGCGTGCCGCGAAGGAGCAGGCTCGCGACCGAGAAGTAGATGACGAGCCCCGTCACGTCCACCAGCGTGGCGACGAAGGGCGCGCACGCGCTCGCCGGGTCGAAGCCCAGGCGGCGGAGCACGAACGGGAGGGCCGAGCCGGCGAGCGTCCCGAACGTCACCACGCCGATCAGGCTCCCTGCCACCGTGAACGCGATCAGCATGTAGTGCGTGCCGTAGGCGTGGAAGAGCGCCACCCAGGTGAGGATACGGACGAAGCCGATGAAGGCGAGGATCGAGCCGAGCGCCGCGCCCGCCGCCAGCTCGCGCCGGACGACGCGCCACCAGTCTCGCAGGCGCACCTCGCCGAGCGCCATGGCGCGGATGACGAGCGTCGAGGCCTGCGAGCCGGAGTTGCCGCCACTCGAGATGATGAGCGGCACGAAGAGCGCCAGCACGACGGCGCGCTCGATCTCGCGCTCGAAGAAGCCCATCGCGGTGGCGGTGAGCATCTCGCCCAGGAAGAGCGCCGAGAGCCAGCCCGCCCGCTTGCGCACCATCTCGAGGAACCCGACCTTCAGGTACGGCGCGCTCAGAACCTCGGTGCCGCCGAGCTTCTGGATGTCCTCGGTCGCTTCCTCCGAGACCGCGTGGACGATGTCGTCGACGGTGATGATGCCCTTCATCCGTCCCTCGCCGTCGACGACGGGGATCGCGATCAGGCGCGAGAGCGAGAACAGCCGGCCGACCTCCTCCTGGTCCGTCTGCTCGGTGACGGTGACGAGGTTCGTGCGCATGACGTCGCGCACGTGGGCGTTGGCGTCGGCGTCGAAGAACTCGCGGAACGAGACGACGCCGAGGAGGCGCTGGTCCGCGTCGAGGACGTAGGAGTAGTAGATGCTCTCGACGCGCTCGCGCCCCTGCTTGCGGAGATACGCGATTGCTTCGTCGACGGTCATGTCCGGCCGCACGCGCGCGAAGCGCGGGCTCATGAGCCCGCCGGCGTGGTCCTCGGCGTAGGCGAGGAGCCCGATCACCTCGTGGCGGGTCGGCTCGTCCAGGAGGCCGAGCAGCTCGGGGCGCGCGGCGTCGGGCGCCTCCTGCAGCAGGTCGGCCGCGTCGTCGGGCGGGAGGAGTCGCATCCACGAGCGGCGCTCGCCCTCGGGCAGCGACAGGACCAGGTCGCCCTGCTCCTGGGCGGGGAGCGCGAAGAAGAACTCCTCGGCTTCCGCTCGCGGCAGGAGCGAGAACCCTTCGACCCGCTCCTCGCGGGAGAGCACGGCCCAGACGTCGCGCAGCTCGGCGGCGGAGAAGCGCTCGGCGGATCCGGCCTGCTCGGCGGTTGAGATCATGACCGACTTCAACACCGTGACCCGGGGGGTTGGCAACCGCGCGCCGCGCTTGACCCGGCGCCCGGCGCATGGCTGAAGGGGCGGCATGTCGAGACGCGCGCTCGTCCTCACCGCCCTTCTGGTGGCCGCGGCCCGCCCGGCGCTCGCGCACGACTGGAACGACGCCGGCATCAAGTGGCGGCCCTACGAGGAGGCGCTCGCCGCGGCGAAGAAGGAGAAGAAGCCGGTCTGCCTGATCGTCTTCACGGAATGGTGCCCGCACTGCAAGAACTACAGCGAGGTCTTCCACGAACCGAAGGTGGTCGAGAAATCGAAGAAGTTCGTCATGGTCCACGTCGACAAGGACAAGAGCCCCGAGGTGTCGAAGCAGTACGCGGTCGACGGCGAGTACATCCCGCGGACGTACTTCCTCTCCTCGGCGGGCAAGGTGGATCCGTCGATCCACGCCCCGCGCGAAAAGTTCCAGTACTTCTACGACGAGAAGGAACCCGCGTCGGTGCTCGCCGGGATGGACGCGGCGCTCAAGAAGCTGAAGTGAGCGGTTCGTCGCCCGGGGAGGTACGCACCGCGGTCCAGCGCGCCAGCTCGACCTGGCCCGCCGGCGCCCCGCGCCGCTTGCCGACGTCGCGGCGCCGGGCGAGATGCACCGTCGTGCGACCGCCGCGCCGCGCCTTCGAGTGCCGGGCGGCGAGCGTGGCGGCGAAGCGGACGGTGTCGCGGGGCAGCCGCTCGAGACCGCCGGGGTTCCGCACCACGACGTGCGAGCCCGACGCGCCCGCGACGTGCAGCCAGAAGTCGTCGGGCGCGGCCAGCGCGAAGGTGAGGACGTCGTTGTCCGCGGCGGTCTTCCCGACCAGCACCACGAGCCCGTCCGGGGACACGAAGCGGCGCGCGACGGCGCGCCCCTCGAAGAGCCCCGCGGCGGGGTCCGTCGGCCCGGCCGGCCGCCGCGTCAGCTCGCTTCCCGCTTGCGGTCGACGCGGTCGGACTGCTCGGCCGCGTGGTCCTGGATCGCCTTGCCGATCGCCTGCACCGCCGCGCCGATGAACGTACCGCGGTTCTCGGCCGCCCAGTCGCGGCTCCGCTCGAGACGGGGGAGCGTCGACTGGAAGCGCGGCATGACGAAGCGCGCGAACAGCTCGTAGGAGCGTCGCGTGGCGTCGCGGTCGGCCCAGTCGTGCGCCATGAAGAGGTAGGTGCCGAAGCCGTTCGACTTGTCCCACAAGCGCTCGATCTGGCGCGCCGCGTCCTCGGGCGTGCCGATGACGCAGAGACCGCTCGCGTTTATGGCGTCGACCATGTCCTGGGTGTCACTCGCCTCGCCGACGAGCGGCAGCGCGGCGACGCGCTGGAAGTAGTCCACCCACGCGGGGAGGCCGAACTCGACCTCCTTGCGCGCCTGGTCCATGGTGGGCGCGAGGTGCATGGGGCCGACGAGCCGCCACTTGGCGCGCTCGACCGTCTGCCCGTACTCCGCCGCCCGCTCCTCCGCGATCGACCAGTGGTGGCCCAGCACGTCGAAGCCGCCCGTGGTGGTGGCACCGAGCGACAGGAGCCCGACGCCGTACTTCCCGGCCGCGCGCGCTCCGGCGGGCGACACCTGCGAGGCGACGGCCACCTCCATGTGGGGTCGCGAGTAGGGCTTCATGTGGAGGCGGGCGTCCTTCAGCTTGAACCAGTCGTACTCGCGCGTCACCGGCTCGTCGCTGCGCAGGAGCGCGAGGATCGCCTCGAGCGACTCGTCCATCATCTCACGTTGGCGCAGCGGGTCGATGCCCATCATGAAGGCGTCGGAGGGGAGCGCGCCGGGACCGACGCCGAACATCGCGCGGCCGAGGGTCAGGTGGTCGAGCAGCACCATGCGGTCGGCGAGGATGAGCGGGTGGTGGTACGGCAGCGACGACACCCCCGTGCCGAGCCGGATGTGGCGCGTGCGCTCGGCCGCGCTCGCGATGAACACCTCGGGCGAGGCGATGATCTCGTAGCCGGCGGAGTGATGCTCGCCGATCCACGCCTCGTCGTACGAGAGGTGGTCGAGCCACTCGATCAGCTCGAGGTCCCGGCGCAGCGCGTAGGTGGGGTTCTCGCCGATGCGGTGGAAAGGAGCCATGAAGATGCCGAAGCCGATCCGGTCGGGTGCGCTCATCGGACGAGTTGTAGGCGTCCCGGCCCGGCCCATGCAAGCGCGCCCTCGGGGGAGCGGCGGGCGCGTGCTATAGGCAGCGGCACCCGCCATGGGGAACGGTCAGAAGATCGCATATCTCGCGGCCGCGGGCGCGCTCGGCACCCTCACCCGCTACTGGCTCGGCGGCGTCGTGCAGCGCCTGCACGACGGCGCCTTCCCGTGGGGGACGCTGGCGGTGAACGCGCTCGGCTGCGTGCTCTTCGGCCTCGTCTGGACGCTCGCCGAGGAGCGCTTCCTCATCTCCGGCGAGACGCGCGCCATCGTCCTCATCGGCTTCATGGGCGCCTTCACCACGTTCTCCACCTACGCGTTCGAGACGAGCGCCATGCTCCGCGACGCCGAGTGGGTGCTCGCCGCCGTAAACTTCGTCGCCCAGAACGTGCTCGGGTTCCTCGGCTTCTTCGCCGGCGCGGCGCTCGGGCGGCTCTTCTGATGATGGAGGACCTGCCATGAAGCTTCCCGCCGAGGCCGAGCTGCTGCGCATCTTCATCGGCGAGAGTGACAAGCGCCACGGTCGCCCGCTCTACGAGGTGATCGTCGAGGAGGCGCGCCGCCGCGGCATGGCGGGCGCGACGGTGCTCCGCGGCACGCTCGGCTTCGGGGCCAACAGCCGCATCCACACCGCGAAGATCCTCCGCCTCTCGGAGGATCTGCCGATGGTGGTCGAGATCGTCGACACGCCCGAGCGCATAGCGGCCTTCCTTCCGGAGCTCGACGCGATGATCGAAGAAGGGCTCGTGACGCTCGAGAAGGTCCGCTTGATCGCCTACCGTCACGCCGGCGCGCCGCCGGGCACGAGCTGAGCGAGCGGGCAGCAGCGGACGGAGGCGGCAGAAGCTGCCGGCCCGCGGCCCGCCGCCGTGGCCGGCACCCGGTGGCACGCGTCCTGCTTCCCGCGAGCAGGATGGGCGAGGCGCTCCACGCCGGCTACCTCGGCCGCTTCACGGTGAAGCTCGACCCGCGCTTCGCGATCGAGCAGCACGTGGCGACGTACGGCGCGTGGGAGCCGGAGACCCTCGACGTCATCGCCGCCTTCGTCGCCGCGGGCGACCACTGTGCCGACGTCGGCGCGAACGCCGGCTTCCACACCCTCGCGATGGCGAAGCAGAGCGGTCCAGCGGGCCGCGTCCTGGCTTTTGAACCGAACGGGCTCACCTACGGGCGGCTCACCGACAACGTGAACATGAACCCGGGACTGCGCGACCTCGTGCGCTGCGAGAAGATGGGCCTCGCGGAGCGCGACCGCGTGATGCACGTCTACCAGGACGGCGCGCACAACACGGGGAACGCGTACCTCGCCGCGACCGCCGCGCCGCTCCTCTCCGACGTCCCGCCCGACAGCTACGAGCTCTGCCTGGTCACCACCCTCGACGGCTACCTCGCCGGCGCCCGCCTCGACTTCATGAAGATCGACGTCGAGGGGATGGAGCACGCCGTGCTCGCGGGCGCCGCGCGCACGCTCGCGGCGTGGCACCCCACGGTGTGGTACGAGACGCACCTGGCGTGCTTCGACCACGACGGGATCCGGCGAGCGGAGACTCTGCTGCGCGCCGCCGGCTACGGCGTCTTCCGCGTCGGGACCGACGGCCGCCTCGAGCCGACGAGCTACCCCGACTACGCCGTCAACACGCTCGCCGTCCACCCGAGCCGGCTCGCCGTCACCCCGGCATAGCGCGTCTGCATCCTTGCCGCTCCGGCGGCGGGACGATATGGTCCGCGCATGATCGACTACCAGGCGTTCGACCGCGCGATCGGGCTCAACTGGTACGCGCTCGATCCGAACCTCCAGGCCGCGATGGACCGCCTGCTCGAGCCGGCGGACCGCGCCTGGGCCGAGGAGCGGCTCACCGAGATCGGCGGGCTCGCCGGCGGCCTCATCGCTGCGTCGGCCGAGGTGATCGACAAGAACACGCCGCGCCTCGAGCGCTACGACCGCTGGGGCGAGGAAACGAACCGCGTCGTGCACCATCCCGCGGCGCTCGCCGCCAAGCGCGCCTGCTGGGAGAGCGGCATGAGCGGCTCGCGGCTGCGTCGCGAGTCCCAGGAGCGCGGCCGGCCCTTCCCCGCCGTGGTCGGCGCGGCCGCCAACTACCTCCTCTGTCAGGCCGACACCGGCCTCGCCTGCGCCACCGGCATGACGAGCGGCGTGGTGGCGCTGGTCGAGCGCTTCGCGTCGCCCGAGGTGAAGGAGCGCCTCCTGCCGCGGCTCACCGCGCCCCGCTTCGACGACGCGTGGGACGGCGCGATGTTCATGACCGAGCGCACCGGCGGCTCGGACCTCGGCACGCTCACGACGACCGCCAAGGCGCGCCCCGACGGCACCTGGGCGCTCGACGGCTTCAAGTGGTTCTGCTCCAACATCGACGCCGCCGCGATCGCCACCCTCGCCCGCCCCGAGGGCGCGCCGGCGGGTGTGAAGGGCGTGGCCCTCTTCGTCGTCCCCCGCTGGCGCGCGGACGGCACGCCCAACGGCATCCGCATGCATCGCCTGAAGGACAAGCTCGGCACCCGCACCGTGCCGACCGGCGAGGTCGACTTCGTCGACGCCGAGGCTTACCTCCTCGCCGGCGACGGAAACGGCGCGCGCGGCTCCGCCACCGACGGGCGCGGCATCAACCGCATGATGGAGATGGTCAACACCTCGCGCTTCGGCGTCGCCGGCATGGGGCTCGGGCTCATGCGACGCGCCTTCCTGGAGGCCGCCATCTACGCCGCGCACCGCACCGCGTGGGGCAGGACGCTCGACGAGCACGCGCTCGTCCGCGAGACGCTGGTCCGCATGCTCGTCGACCTCGAAGCCGCGACGGCGCTCTTCTTCGCGGCCGCCCGCGCGATGGACCGGCGCGGCAGCGGCGTCGCACGGCTCCTCGTCCCGCTCGTCAAGTTCCGCGCCACGCGCCAGGGCATCGAGCTCTGCTCGCAGGCGGTCGAGATGCTGGGCGGCAACGGCTACGTCGAGGACTGGCCCACCGCCCGCCTCCTCCGCGAAGCGCAGTGCCACACCATCTGGGAGGGCACGGAGAACATCATCTGCCTCGACGTGCTGCGCGCGCTGCGCGTCGAGGGGACGGCGCAGGCGCTCCTCGGCCGCGTCACGAGCGCGATCCGCGACGCCGGCCATCGACTCCTCGACCGCCCCCGCGGCATGGTGGGCGAAGCGGCGCAGCGTCTCGAGCGGCTCCTCGCGCAGATCGCCGGCCTCGACCGCACCGGCGCCGAGTACAGGGCCCGCACGCTCACCCACCGTCTCACCGACCTGATCCAGGGTGCGCTCCTCCTCGAGGAAGCGGAGTGGGAGCTCGCCACCCGCGGCTCGGCGCGGAAAGCCGTCGTCGCGACGCTCTTCTGCGGGCGCCGCCTGGCGACGGATGCCGACGCGACGGCGGCCGCAGAAGAGCAGGCGTGCCGGACGCTCTTCGCGCCGCTGGTCCGCTACGGCACCATCGCGCCGGCCGGCGCAGAGCCCGTCGCCCGGCTCGACCCGCACGCCTGAGCCATGGCGGCCACCGACCTCGACGCCCGCCTGAAGGTCGCCAACCGGCGCTGGCACTGCCGTATCACGACGCGCGGCCGGCGCACCGGGAAGCCCCACTCGGTCACCATCTGGTTCCTCGTCGACGGCCCGCGGCTCTACCTGGGAACGATGAACGCCAAGCGCGACTGGGTGCGGAACGTCGCCAAGAACCCCGAAGCCGAGTTCGAGATCGGCGACCTGCGGCTCCGCGGGCGCGTCGTTCCCATCACCGACCCGGCGGCCGAGCCACCGCACATCCAGGAAAACTTCTACCGCAAGTATTTCGTCGCCCGCATCGGGTCGTGGTTCGGCGTCCGGCCCGAGCGGATGTTCCGCGTCGACGGGGTCACGCCCGTCGGCGGCTGACGAGGAGGACGACCATGAACGTCCGGCAGCTCGACCACGTCTCTCTCCGCATCGGCGACCTGCCGCGCTCCCGCGCCTTCTACGAAGGCCTCCTCGGGCTCTCGACGGCGCCGCGGCCGGAGCTGGGAGTGGCGGGCGTCTGGTACCAGATCGGCGGCAGCCAGGTGCACCTGATCGCGCAGGAGAAGGTGGTCGACGGCATCGACCCGACCGATCCGCACCTGGCCCTCCAGGTACCCAGCGTCGCCGACGTGAAGCGCGTCCTCGAGGCCCGCAAGATCCCGTACCTCGACTTCGGCGGGACGCAGCTCTGGGTGCGCGACCCCGACGGCAACGTGGTGGAGATCTGCGAGCCGCGCTGAGATGAGCCGGCTGCGCGAGGACTTCGCCGCCATCGTGGCGGCTGGCACGCGCGCCGAGCTCGCGCGCGGCGCGCTCACCATCGCGCGCATCGGGCATCCCGGCCTGGAGGTCGACCGCTGGCTCGGCGCGCTCGACGCGCTCGCCGCCGGCGCCCGCCCGCACGTCCCCGTGGGCGAAGCCCCGGCCCACGCCGTGCGCGCCCTCGCCGAGCACCTCTACGAGCGCTGTGGATTTCGCGGCAACCGCGAGGACTACTACGACCCGCGGAACAGCTTCCTGAACGACGTCCTCGAACGACGCGCCGGGATCCCGATCACGCTCGCCGTCGTGCTGATCGAGACCGCGGCGCGGCTCGGGCTGACGGTCCAGGGCGTCGGCTTCCCCTCGCACTTCCTGGTGCGCGTCCCCGACCCGGCCGGCGCCGTGATCCTCGACCCGTTCGACGCCGGGCGCGTGGTGAGCGACGCCGAGCTGCTCGAGCGCTACCGGGCGACGTCGCGGGAGACCGCGCGTCGCGTCCCGGCCCGGGCGCTCGCCACCCAGACCCCGCTCGGCATCCTGACCCGCATGCTCCGCAACCTGGTCCGCGTCTACCTCGAACGCGAGGACCACGCGCACGCGCTCGACAGCGTCGAGCTGCTGCTCGTCATCGACTCCGAGTCGACGGAGGACATCCGCCTCCGCGGGCTCCTCTACGAGCAGCTCGAGTGCTTCAGCGCCGCGACCGACGACCTCCGTCGCTACCTCGCGCTCGCGCCTGCCGCGCCGGACGCCGAGAGCATCCGCGCACACCTCGCGGAGCTGCAGTACCGCGGGCCGACGATCCACTGACCGCCTGGCTCCACCCGCTCGCCGCGGCCGTCACGCTGGCGCTCGCGGCCTACTCGGCTTCCCTCGGCGTGCGCAGCCGCGGCCGGCGGCCGAGCGCGGAGGGCGATCGCCGCCGTCACGCGACCCTCGGCCCGTGGGTGTGGGGCCTCGTCGGCGCCAACTGGGCGGGCGGGCTCGCCACCGTGCGCTGGGTGCGTCCCGACCTCGAGACCGCGGCGAGCGGACACTTCGCGGTCGGCTGCGCGATCCTCTTCCTCTTCACCGCCGCCGCGCTCGTCTCGCGCCGGGTGCGGACCGACGCCCGCGCGCGCGCCGTCCACCCGTGGCTCGGCGCCGCCGCGCTCGTCCTCGCCGGGGTGCAGGTGTTCCTCGGGCTCCAGCTCCTCCGGTGATCACCCCGCGGCGCGGGCCAGCCGGTCGAGGAGCCGACGGAAGCCGTCGGCGTCGGGGTAGCGCGCGCCGTGGACGACGCGCGTCGCGCCGGCGGCGGCGTAGCGCGCGAGCACGTCGCGGGCACGCGGGGCGTCGTCGAGGGGCAGCGTGGTCAAGACCGCGACCTCGGGGACGCCGGCGCCGGCCGCCGCCGCGCGGGCGCGGAGGTCGGCGGCGAGCGGCGCGAGCGCGTCGGGATCGAGCCCCACGGGCATCCAGCCGCCGCGGTGCGCGACGGCGCGGCGGAAGGCGTGCGGCGGCGCGCCGCCGATGAAGAGCGGGGGGCGCGCCGGGCGCGGCCGGAAGAGGAACGGCTGGCCGTGCGCTTCGACCACGTCGTCCGCGAAGCAGCGGTCGAGGAAGGCGAGCGTCTCGTCGGTGAGCGCGCCGCGCCGCCCGGGGTCGACGCCGAGGGCGCGGAACTCGGCCGCCATCCAGCCGACGCCGACGCCGAGGAGGAACCGCCCGCGCGACAGCTCCTGCACCGTCGCCACCCACTTCGCGGTGGGCAGCGGCGGGCGGTAGGGCAGCACCAGGACGGCGGTGCCGAGCCCGACGCGGGTAGTCGCCGCGGCGAGGAAGGCGAGCGTGGCGAGCGGGTCGAGGTAGCGCCCGTTCGACCCCTCGGCGTCGTCGGGCGGGATCGCGATGTGGTCGGCGACCCAGAGGTCCGAGACGGCGGCGGTCGCGTCCGCGGCGCGCGCGGCCGCGAGGAGCGTCTCGGCCGTCGCCTGCGGACCCATGTTGCGCAGCACGACCCCGAGCCGCATGCGCGGACCATGCGCCGGCACGCGGCCCGGGTCAATGGGACCGAGGGGGACGACTCAGGGGATCTGGATGCCGCCCGTCCCGATGCGCGTTCCCTGCTGGCAGGGGTTCACGGCCGCGCCGAGGACGACGCGGGGGATGGCCCCGCTGATGTTGGCGTCGCAGGCGGCGACGTCGGCGCCGGTCACCTGCACGGACTTGAGGACGCCGCGCTGAACTTCCCGCTGCCGTTCCCCTTCTTCAGCTCGACCGGCATGTTGAAGTGGAAGGCGACGTTGAGTGCGACGAACGTGCCGTGGACGACGGCGACGTACTCGTTGTCGTCCAGGCTGGCCTTCGACGCGTTGCCGAGCGTCGGGGCGGTCGAGCTGGTCGGCACCAGGTTCGACTGGTACTTGGTACCCGCGGACGCGAGCGCGGCGGACAGCGCGAGCATCGCAGCAGCGATCACTGACGGTCGGCGGAGCATGTCTTGTCCTCCCGCGTAGGTTGATGAGACGATCGACGAATTCCTAACTCGCGGCGGCGCGCGCCGTCAAAGTCGACCTGCACATATGCCGCGGCGAAATCACGTCGGGACGGTATCTCTACTAGCTGCCGTGAGCGGCGCAGGTGTAGCACACCTCGCACTCGCGACGGGTCCGCTCGCCGGCGCCCCGTGGCTCCGGGTCGTGGCGGCGGGGTTCGAAGCGGCGGTGGTGGGCGGCGTCGCCGACTGGTTCGCGGTCACCGCCCTCTTCCGGCATCCGCTCGGCCTGCCCATCCCGCACACCGCGATCATTCCCACCCGGCGCGCCAAGATCGTCGAAGGCATCGTGGCGATGGTGGAAGAGGACTGGCTCTCGCCCGAGGTGATCGGCGCGCGGCTCGCGCGCTTCGCGCCGAGCACGCTCGTCGTCGACTGGCTCGCCGACCCGGCGCACGTCGCGCGGCTCGGCGGCCCGCTGCGCGACCTGGTCCGCGGCCTGGCGCGCACGCTCAGCGAGGACGAGGTGGCGGGCTTCGTCGACCGCGCCCTCCGGCGCCAGCTCCGCGAGCTGCCGCTCGACGCGTCGGCCGGGCGCTGGCTGGCGCGCGCCCTGGCCAGCGAGGGCGCGGGCCCCGCCTTCGAGGCGATCGCCGCCTCGCTCGCGCGCCTCGCGAGCCGTCCGCGTACGGCCGCCGAGCTCCACTGGTGGCTCGACCGCTCGGCGCGCACGCTCGCGCTCGCCGGCAAGCGGCTCATGCCGTTCGTGCTGCGGCGGAAGGTCGTGCAGCGGAAGATCGTCGAGGCCGCGTGCGGCTACGCCGCCGCCGAGCTCGAGAGCGCGGCCCATGATCCCGAGCATCCACTCCGCCGCACCGTCCTGGGCGCGTTCCGTCGCTTCGCCGACCGGCTCGCCGCCGCCGACGCCAACGCGCTCGCGCAAGCGACGCGGCTCCGCGACGCGCTCCTGGAGAGCCTCGAAGCCGGTCCCGTGGTGCGCGACACGCTCGCGCGCCTCCGTACCCAGATCGAGGTCGAGCTGGACGACCCCGACGGTGCGCTTTCGACCCTCATCGACCGCAAGCTCCGCGCCTCCATCCTCGAGCTGCTCGAGGACGCCGCGCGCCGCGCGACCTTCGACCGCTGGGTGCGCACGACGGCGGAGGACCTGCTCCGCCGCCACCACCACCAGATCGGGCTCACGGTGCGCGAGAACCTCGAGCGCCTGGAGACGGCGGCGCTGGTGGCGCGCATCGAGGACCGCGTCGGGCCGGACCTCCAGTTCATCCGGCTGAACGGCGCGGTGGTGGGCGGGCTGGTCGGGCTCGGGCTCGCGCTCCTGCGCTGGGTCGCCGGTTGACCCGGATCGCGCGTCCGGGGCACAAGGCGCGTCATGATCGGCACAAGACGGCTCACATTGACCGTGCTCCTCCTGGCGACCGCCGGCGTCGGACGCGCCGCCACCTTCCCCGTCGTCGCGGGAGACGTCGCGGGCCTGGTCTCCGCCATCAACATGGCGAACGGCAACGGACAGGACGACACCATCACGCTCGCCGCGGGCTCGACCTACTCCCTCACCGCGGCCGACAATCCCATGAACGGCCTGCCGGTGATCACCAGCAAGATCACCATCCAGGGCAACGACGCCACCATCCAGCGCACCGGCGCCCCGGAGTTCCGCCTCTTCGACGTCTCCGGCACGGGCGACCTGACACTCGACCACCTGACCGTGAAGGGCGGGCAGGTCACGTTCAACGCGCCGATCGTGCAGTTCAACGACGGAGGCGGCGGCATCCGCGTCAACGGCGCCGGCAAGCTCACCCTCACCAGCAGCACCGTCACGCAGAACACCTGCAACGGCAACGTCTGCCAGGGCGGCGGCGTCCTGCTCTTCGATCCCTCGCAGCCGCTGGCAACTCTCATAGACAGCACGGTGAGCCAGAACTTCGCCCAGACGGGCGGCGGCATCTCGCTGCGCCACAACAGCCAGAACCTGGTACTGACGCGCACGCTGGTGAGCGGCAACACGGGCGAGAGCGGCGGCGGGATCGCGACCAACGGCCACGACGTGGTGACGATCACCGACAGCACGATCAGCGGCAACTCGGTCTCCGAGCTGGTGCCGGGCGGCGCGCTCGGCGGCGGCGTGCTCGACATCGGCGGCGGCACCTGGACGATCACCGGGTCCACGTTCACCGGCAACTCGGCGAGCGGCCACAACACCAGCGCCAACGCCACCAACATCTACGGCGGCGCGATGGGCGAGAACGGCGGCGCGACGATCACGATGCTCAACACCACCATCGTCGGCAACTCGCTGACCAACACGGCGGCGGGGCTGGTGTCCGGCGCAGGCCTTTTCGGCGAGGGGGGCGGGACGTGGACGCTGCGGAACGTCACCGTCGCCGGCAACACCGTCAACGGCGGCACCGGAGCCACCGGCGGCGGCGTCGCGGCGACCTCCGGGTTCTACGTCCTCGTCAACTCGATCGTCGCCAACAACACCGCCCCGAGCCGTCCGGACTGCGACACCGCCGGCAATCAGTTCTCGAGCGTGACCTCGCTGGGCCACAGCCTCCTCGAGGACACGACGGGTTGCGGCTTCACCTCCGGCCCCGGCGACATCACCGGCCAGGATCCCAAGCTCGACGCGCTCGCCGGCAACGGCGGGCCGACCAAGACCGCGGCGCTCCTTCCCGGCAGCCCCGCCATCGACAAGGGCGACCCCGCCGCGCCGGGCACCACCACCACGGCGTGCGAGGCAACCGATCAGCGCGCCGTCGCGCGGCCGCAGGGGCCCGCCTGCGACATCGGCGCGTTCGAGGTCGGCGTCACCACCACGACGACGCTCCCGGGCTGCGGCGTGCGCGCGCCGACCTTCGCGTCGATCGACTGCCGGCTCGATCTCCTGATCGCACAGGTGCAGGCGGCGCAGGACCTCGGCAAGCTCAAGAAGTCGCTCCTCGCCTCGCTCACGCAGGCGCGCGACCGCAAGCGGGCGGCCGAGGGCATCACGAAACGGAAGCTCGCGGTCAAGCGCGTCAAGCAGGCGATGCGGAAGATGATCGACTTCAACTTCCGGGTGCGTTCGCTCACCGGGCGGAAGACCATCCCGGGTCCGACCCGCAAGTCGCTCATGGACCAGGGCGTGCCGATCCAGAAGGACCTGCAGACGCTCGCCAAGATGCTTTGACGCCTCAGCCGTCCGCGCGCTCGACGCCCGACGGCAGGACGACGCGCACGCCGTCGCGTGAGGCGCGCACCACGAGGTCGCCCCGCGGCGTCGGGATCCGCCCCTCCGCCGACTCGAGGTCGCCGAGCGCGGGCGCGACGCGGACGCGGGCGAAGCCCGGGGCCAGGATCTCGACCCCGAGGAGATGGCGCGCGAGCGAGGCGGCCACCGCGCCCGACCAGCCGTGGCAGAGGCTGGTGGCGAACGGGCGGCCGTACATGTCGAGTGCGCTCCGCTCCCCCTCGTCCGGGTCGAAGCTCTCCCAGAAGGTCGTCGCGCCGCGCTCGAGCAGCAGGGACACGATCGCCGGATGGCGGCCGCGCATGCCCTCGTGTATTCAGGTCGCGCCGCATGGGCGCGATCGACATCATCAAGCGTCGCCTGAAGGAGGAGCGCGTTCCCGACGCACCCGACCCCGACGACGTCGGCCGCAAGAAGAAGCGCCCGCGCGAGGTCGCGTTCATGGACGTGAACCTCTGCTTTCCGTGCGGCAAGTGCCCCGAGTTCTGCCCCGTGCAGTGCATCGAGTACCTCCGCCCGGGGAGCCTGCCCGGCCGCGGCGTGCAGCCGGTGCAGGACCGCTTTCAGGAGTGCATCGGCTGCTACATCTGCGTCGAGGTGTGTGCGCTGCTCACGGACTACGACGCCGTCCGCATGTACGACGTCACCCTGGTCGAGCAGGTCCTCGGCGTGCAGATCGGCGACGAGCCGCCCGTCGAGTACGTCCCGGCCGAGCCCTACGAGGAGTACTTCTCCGAGGGCGGTCTCTACCGCGACGCCGGCAAGGGCTCGCGCATCCGCGAGAAGATGAACGCCGAGGAGCGCGCCGTCATGCAGCGCGAGCGCGGCTAGTTGAGCTGCTTGCGGATCGCGACCAGCGCGGCGCGCGCGAACGGGTAGTCGGGCTCGATCGCGAGCGCGCGCTCGAACTCCTCGACGGCCTTCGCGAGCAGGCCCTTCGCCCAGTACACCTGGCCGAGGTTGCAGTGGGGATAGTGACGCGGCTCGTAGCGCGGCGCCTCGAGCGCCGCCTCGAGCCAGGGGACCGCCTGGTCGAGCTGGCCGAGCTTGATCAGGTACGAGCCGATGTCGTTGTACGGGTTGCCGAAGTCGGGGTCGACGGCGATCGCCTCCTTGCACTGGGCGATGGCCTCCTCGAGCTTGCCCTGGAAGCTGTAGGTCCAGCCGAGGAAGGTGTGCGCTTCGGCCGTCGGGTGGAGCGCGATCGACTCCTGGTAGAGCGCGACCGCCCGCTCGAGGTCGCCCGCCATCTGGTGGCGGTACGCCTCGCGGAAAAGCTCGATCGCCTTCTGGAAGCGCGGCTCGCTCATGCGCGAGGCATGATACCGCAACCGCCGGCTCAGCGCAGCGTGTCGGGGATGAAGCCCCGCATGACGCCGATCGCGAGCCGCGCCACCTGCTGCCGCGGCGCGAAGCGGATCGACCACGTGCGCATCTTGTTGAACGCGCCGCCCGTGACCACCGACGGCTTTCGACCGAGCGCCGCGAGCGCCTCGTCGACGACGCTCTCCGGCGTCTTGCCCGGGTGCGGCGTCTCCCCCGCCACCGTCTGGAACTCGGTGTCGACCGGACCCGGCGAGACGGCGAGCACGTCCACGCCCACGTCGCGGTTCTCGACCCAGAGCGCTTCGCCGAGCATCAGGTCGAACGCCTTGCTCGCGCCGTAGGTGGCCGCGAGGCCGAGCGGCTGGTACCCCGCGACCGAGGCGAGGATGATGATCGCGCCGCGCCGGCGCTCGCGCATCGGCGGCAGGAAGGCGTGCGCGAGCGCCGCCACCGCGATGCAGTTCACCTGGATCATCTCGACGATCTTCTCGCGCGGCACGCGGTCGAAGCGGCCGACGGCGCTGAAGCCGGCGTTGTTCACCAGCACGCCGACCTCGAGGTCGCGGACGCGCTCGGCGATCCGCTCCGCGGCACCCGCCACCGCCAGGTCCTCCGCCACGACGCGCGTCTCGACGCGGTGCGCCCGCTGAAGCTCGTCGGCCAGCGTCTGGAGACGGTCGGCGCGCCGCGCGACGAGCACCACGTTCAAGCCCTCGCGCGCGAGCCGGCGCGCGAAGGCACTGCCGATCCCCGCCGAGGCGCCGGTGACGAGCGCCCACCGTCCGTATCCCTTGAGCGTAGCCATCTTGCGCCCTTAGCTCGCCCGACGCAGCGTGTCCAGGCGCCTCCTGTCCTGGTCCCCCGTCGTCGCGGCACGTTACCAGCGCCTTCCTCGCCGGGCATCCGGGGTGTAGCATGCGCCGGCTGGAACGCGGCGGGCGCCGGGGGAGCGCCGCGAAGGAGGGCGTGCTGATGGACGACGCGGTGATGGACGACATCCGGCAGGACCTCGCGCAGTTCGAGCCCGACCCCGACGGCGTCGGCGTGCGCGACCCGGGAGCGGAAGCGGCCGACCTCGCGGCGCACGCCGTGCCCGACGACTCGCAGTGGGTGGCGTGGACGGACGAGGTCGACGAGTCCGACTGGGCCGAGTTCGAGCTGCGCTCGTACGGCGGTCGCTGACGTTGCACTGAGCGATCGAGTGCACTAGCGTCCGCCGCATGGCGGACCTCGAATCGTTCCGCGACGAGACGCGGCGCTGGCTCACGGCCAACGCACCCGCGTCCATGCGCGAGCCGCTCCGCAACCCCGACGACCTCTGCTGGGGCGGCCGCAAGGGGAAGTACCCGGCCGACGTCACCCGCTGGCTCGACGTCATGGCCGAGCGCGGCTGGACCGCGCCCACCTGGCCGCGCGAGTACGGCGGCGGCGGGCTCTCCAAGCAGGAGGCGAAGGTCCTCGCCGAGGAGATGGGGAAGCTCCGGCTCCGCCCCGCGCTCACCGGCTTCGGCCTCTCGATGATCGGCCCGCTCCTCCTCCAGGAGGGCAGCGAGGAGCTGAAGCGCGCACACATCCCGGCCATCGTGCAGGGCCAGATCCGCTGGTGTCAGGGCTACTCGGAGCCCGGCGCCGGCTCCGACCTCGCCAGCCTCCAGACGAAAGCCGTCCGCGACGGCGACGTCTTCGTGCTGAACGGCCAGAAGGTGTGGACCTCCTACGGCGACAAGGCCGACTGGATGTTCATCCTCGTCCGCACCGACTTCGAGGCGCCGAAGCACGGCGGCATCACCTTCCTCCTGATGGACATGGAGAGCCCCGGCGTCACCGTCCGCCCCATCAAGCTGATCAGTGGATCGTCGCCCTTCTGCGAGACGTTCCTCTCCGACGTCCGCGTGCCGGTCCAGAACGTCGTCGGGCGCGCGAACGACGGCTGGCGGCTCGCCAAGGCGCTCCTCGGCCACGAGCGCACCATGATCGCCGACGTCTTCAAGGAGCGCGACGACTCGCGCCGTCTGGTCGAGATGGCGCGCCGCTACCTCGGCGAGACCGACGGCCGCGTCAGCGACGCGCGCCTGCGCGACCGCGTGACGCAGGTCGAGATGGACCAGCAGTGTCTCGACTGGACGCTCGCCCGCTCGCGCGACAACGCCAAGGCGGGGCACCGCCCGGGGCCGGAGTCGTCGATCTTCAAGTACTACGGCACCGAGCTGAACCAGCGCCGGCGCGACCTCATGGTCTCGCTCATGGGCCCGCAGGGCCTCGGCTGGGAGGGCCCCGGCTTCCGCGAGGACGAGCTGCGCCTCACGCGCGACTGGCTCCGCTCGCGCGGCAACACGATCGAGGGCGGCACCTCCGAGGTCCAGCTCAACATCATCGCCAAGCGCGTGCTCGGCCTGCCGGACTGACGCCGTGGACCTCGTCCTCACCGAGGAGCAGCAGCTCCTCCAGGCGACGGTTCGGGAGTTCGTCACCGGACGGTCGTCGCTGAAGCGCATCCGCCAGCTCCGCGACGCCGACGACCCGACCGGCTTCTCGCCCGAGCTGTGGGCCGAGATGGCGCGCCTCGGCTGGCTCGGCATCGTGCTCCCCGTCGAGCACGACGGCCTCGGGCTCGGCTACCTCGACCTCCTGGTGGTGATGGAGGAGCTCGGCCGCGGCCTCATGCCGGAGCCGATGCTGTCCACGGTGCTCCTCGGTGCGAACGCGATTCTCCTCGGCGGCAGCGCCGCGCAGCGCGCAGCCCACCTCCCCGCCGTCGCGGCCGGCGAGCGGCTCCTCACCGTCGCGTGGCAGGAGTCGCGGAGCCGCCATGCACCCACCCACGTGGAGACGCACGCGCGTCCGGCAGGCGGCGGCTGGACGCTCGCGGGCGAGAAGATCCAGGTGCTCGACGCGCACTCGGCGCAGTTCCTGGTCGTCTCCGCGCGGACGCGGGGCGAAGCGCGCGACCGGGAGGGCGTCACGCTCTTCCTGGTGCCGCGCGACGCCGCCGGGCTCCGCGTCGAGCGCCAGCAGCGCCTCGACGCGCGCAGCGTCGGGCTCGTCACCCTCGACGGCGTCCGGGTGGGGCCCGACGCCGTCCTCGGCGAGGCCGACGCGGGCGCCGCCCTCCTCGCCCGCGTCCTCGACCGCGCCACCGTCGGCCTGGTCGCGGAGATGCTGGGCGGCATGACGGCCGCCTTCGAGATGACGCTCGACTACCTGAAGAGCCGCCAGCAGTTCGGCGTCCCGATCGGAAGCTTCCAGGCACTCAAGCACCGCGCCGCCAAGCTGTACGTCGAGCTCCAGCTGGCGCGCTCGGCCGCCATGGCCGCGGCGCGCGCCGTGGACGAGGGACGCGACGACAAGACCATCGCGCGCGTGGCGAGCATCGCCAAGGCGCGCTGCTCGGACACCTTCATGCTGATCGGCTACGAGGGCGTGCAGATGCACGGCGGCATCGGCATGACCGACGAGCACGACATCGGCTTCTTCCTGAAGCGCGCCCGCGTCGCCGAGATGACCTTCGGCGACGCCACCTGGCACCGCGACCGCGTGGCGCGGCTCGACGGCTACTGAGCGGCGGCGGTCGCTACTTGTTCGGCTGCGGGGTCATGCGGAGGTAGGGCTTGATCTCCTTCCAGCCCTTCGGGAAGCGCTTCTTCATCTCCGCGGGGTCGGTGAGGGACGGGACGATCACGCAGTCGTCGCCGTCCTTCCAGTCGCCGGGGGTGGCGACGGCGTGGTGGTCGGTCAACTGGAGCGAGTCGATGACGCGCAGGATCTCGGCGAAGTTCCGGCCCGTGCTGGGCGGGTAGGTGATCATGGCGCGGACCTTCTTCTGCGGGTCGATGATGAAGACGGAGCGGACGGTGATCGCCGCGTTCAGCTCCGGATGAACCATGCCGTAGAGCTTGGCGACCTTCTGCTCCGGGTCGGCGACGATGGGGTAGTTCACCTTCGCGCGCTGCGTCTCCTCGATGTCCTTGATCCATCCCTTGTGCGAAGCGACCGGGTCGACGCTGATCGCGACCACCTTGCAGTTCCGCTTGTCGAACTCACCCTTCAGCTTGCCGACGATGCCGAGCTCCGTCGTGCACACGGGCGTGAAGTCCTTCGGGTGGGAGAAGAAGCAGCACCATTTGTCGCCGATCCACTGGTGGAACTGGATCGGTCCCTCGCTGGTCTCGGCGCTGAAGTCGGGCGCGACGCTCCCGAGCTGGACGGCCATGGCATTCCTCCTTTGGCGGTGGTGAGGGCTCTACGGCTACCGCGCTTGCCGAGGAGCGTCAATGGGCCGGGGCGAGCAACGCCGGCAGCGCGCTCGCGAACTGTCCCTTCGCCATGACCTCACCGCAACCCCGCGCGCGCGCCGCGGCCATCACATCCGTGCGCTCGTGGTCGACGAAGCCGACCGACGGCACGCGCGCGGTCTCCGGGTCGGCCGTCAGGCGCTCGAGCGCTTCGAGCGCCGCCGGCAGGCGCAGGTCGACGATCACCAGCCGCGCCCCGCGCGCGCCGCGCGCCAGGCCCTCGACGTCGCGCGCCCCCGTCACCTCGACGCCGAGCTGCGCGGCCGCCTCGCGGATCTTGGACGTGAACAGCAGATCCTGGACGAAGTAGACGACGGCCGCCATCACGCCCCCTGCTCGCGCGCCGCGCGCACCATCTCGACCAGCGCCCGGCGCGTCTCGTCGGTGGTCCGGACCTCGCCCGGGAAGTTGATGCGCGCGCCCTGCAAGCGCTCGCCCACGCGCGCGCGCACGCGGAAGCCGAGCCGGTCGACGCTCATCATGGTGGCCGCCTCGGCGGCGAGCTCGGCGTGGACGCGCGTCAGGAGGACGAGCGCGTCGGCGTGGTCGCGGTTCATGTGCTCGAGGATGCTGGGCGCGGCGTCGGCGAGCGGGTCGGGGGGGGCGGCCGCGTACGCCGCGGGCTCGACCCAGCCCATCGCGCCGAACCCCGCCACGTAATAGAGGTCGACGACCTGCATGCGGTGGAACGCGAAGTCGTCGAAGTCGACCCAGTAGCGCGCGTTCTCGTGACGCGCGAGGTACGCCGCGCGGACGTCGGCCACCTCTCCCGCCGGCACGGGGGCGACCGGCCCCAGGAGCGTGACGCGCGCCGCGGCGAGCGGGTCGCCGCTCCACCCCGGCTGCGCGACGAGGAGCGCGGCACGCGGGTCGGCCGCCAGGTTCTGGGTGTGCATCGCCATCGTGCTGATGAGGAAGCTCGGGCGGCCGGCGGCGTCCACCGCGTACGGCGCCACCGAGCCGAAGGGAAACCCCGGCTGGCGCCGCGACTGCGTCGAGAGCGTGCCCGCCGACGCCAGGTGGACGAGCGTGCGCGCCTGCTCCGGGAAGGGCGGCTCCGGCGGCGACGGCGCCGACGGCCCGCCGGCGTGCTGGTTCGAGGTCATCGCGGCCGACCATAGCACGCGCGCGCTGTACAGGCGGAAGGGCGCCGCATAGCATGCCCGCGATGGCGCTCCCCACGGCGCTCACCGTCGCCGGCTCCGACCCGAGCGGCGGCGCCGGTCTCCAGGCCGACCTCCGCACCTTCGCCGCCTTCGACGTCCACGGGGTGAGCGTCGTGACCGCGCTCACCGTGCAGACGGCGCGCGGCGTGCGCTCGGCGACGGGCGTCTCGCCGGCGCTCGTCGCCGCGCAGCTCGACGCCGTGGGCGAGGTGGCGGCGGTGAAGACCGGGATGCTCCTCGAGCCCGCCATCGTGGAGGTGGTCGCCGAGCGGCTCCGCGGCGTCGCCCGCCTGGTCGTCGACCCCGTCATGGTGGCGACGAGCGGCGCCGTGCTGCTCGTCCCCGCGGCGGTGGACGTGCTGCGCGCGCGGCTCCTCCCGCTCGCGACCCTCGTCACCCCGAACCTCCACGAAGCGGAGGTCCTCACCGGCCGACCGGTCGTGACGCTCGCCGACATGCGCGACGCGGCGCGCGCGCTCGTCGGCCTCGGCGCGCGCGCCGCGCTCGTGACCGGCGGCCACCTCCCCGGCGAAGCGCGCGACGTGCTGCACGACGGCACGACACTCCACGAGCTGGCCGCGCCCCGCGTCCCGGTCGAGCGCGCGCACGGCACGGGCTGCGTGCTGTCGGCGGCGATCACGGCCGGCCTGGCCCACGGGCGCGACCTCGCGACGGCGGTCGCGGACGCCAAGCGCGCCGTGACCGACGCGCTCGCGCGGGACGTCCGCGTGGACGGCGTGACGCTGCCGGCGGCGGCTATCCGAGGGCGGCCATGAACGTGTCGACGCTCGCCTGTGACTCCGCGAGCTGACGCAGCGCGATTTCCCAGTCGGCGGCGCCCACGCCCGCGGCGGCGAGCAGCGGGCCCTCCGCCCCCTCGTCCGGCGCCGCCGAGAAGGCGCCGCCCGGGGCGCTCGCGTGCGCGGCCTGGTCGGCGAGCGCGATCAGCAAGGGGAGCCGCTCGGCGCCCGACGTGGCGGGTGCGTCGTGGTGGCGCGCGATGGCGTCCACGTACTTCGGCGGCAGCTCCCAGCGCTCGGCCATGACGGCACCGACCTCCGGGTGCGTGAACTGGAAGAGCGAGTGCTCGGCCGCGAGGCTCGTCATGTCCGCGTCGCGCTCCAGCTCGATGACGCGCTGGTAGTTGTATTCGGCCTGGATGACGAAGACGAGCTTCCCGATGTCGTGCAGGATGCCGGCGGTGAAGGCCTCGTCGGCCGCGCAGCCGAGCCGGCGGGCGAACAGACGCGCGGCCGTGGCGACGCTGATCGAGTGGCGCCAGAACTCGCGCAGGTTCAGCTTGTCGGTGCGGAACGTGTCGAAGGCGGCGAGCCCGATCACCATGCCCTGCACGTTGGTGAAGCCGAGCCGCGACACGGCCTCGCCGATCGTCGTGACCTTGCGCGGGAACCCGAAGAACGCCGAGTTGGCGACGCGGAGGATCTTCGCCGAGATGGCGGGGTCGTTCACGATGATCCGCTCGACGTCCTTCGCCGCGCTGTCCGGTTTCTGCATGACGCGCAGGACCTCGACGACGACGGTGGGAAGCGTCGGCAGGTCGTACAAGGTGATCGGGTCGAAGCGCGCGGTCGCGCCTTCGCCCTTCCCGCCCGTCTCGAGGCCGCCGCAGCGCAGGAGGTCCGCCGTGAGGCTCGAGTGTACGAGCTGAAAGACGTGCACGGGACGCGCGAGGTCGCGCAGGCGGTGCATCCCGAAGTCGCGCAGGCTGGTGGCCGCGGGCAGCGCGTCGCGCACGAGCTTCTCGGTGCCGAGCGGGAGGAGCGTCTGGCCGCCGCGGGCGAGCGCCAGGAGGCGGGCGCAGCGGTTGACCGTCTTGCCGTAGTAGTCGCCGTCGCTCAGGTGCGCGTCACCGGTGTAGAGCGCGATCCGGACGCGGAGCGGCGTGGAGGTGGGCCACACCTCGGCCCCGAGGCGATCCTGGACCACGTGCGCGGCGGCGATGGCGCGCGCGGCATCCGTGAAGGTGGCGCAGAAGGCGTCGCCGACGGTCTTGAAGACGTACCCGTCGTGGTGCGCGATGGCCTCGCCCACAAGCACGTTGTGCCGCTGGAGCGCGAGGCGCATGCGCTCCGGTTCCTTCTCCCAGAGCGCGGTGCTGCCTTCGATGTCCGTGAAGAGGAAGGTGATCCCCTCGACCGCCTCGTCCGCCATCGCGCCTTCCCACCCGCGATCATCCCCCGCCCATCCCCGGGTGTCGAGCAGCCGCCCCCTCCCCCACGCGACCGCGGGAACCGGGGTATGTTAGAATCGCGGTATGGCGCGCGGTGGCGTTCCGGGGTCGGCACAGCTCCGCCTGCTCAAGCGGATCGGGGAGAGCAGCTTCTGGAGGCGGACGGGGCGGATCCACGCGTGGCTCTACCGGGCGACGGGTGGGCGCGTGGGGCATGCGGCGGGGCGGATCACCAACCTGCTGCTCACCACGACCGGGCGGCGCTCCGGGGAGCGGCGGACCGTGCCGCTCGCCTATCTGCCCGACGGCGAGACGTTCGTGATCGTCGCCTCCAACGGCGGCGCCGACCGGCACCCGGCGTGGCTCCTCAACCTGCGGGCGAACCCGCGCGCGCAGGTGCAGGTGCGGCGCGAGACGCGCGACGTGGTCGCGCACGAGGCGTCCGCGACGGAGCGGGAGCGGCTGTGGCCGCGCCTCAAGCAGTGGAATCCGTTCTACGCGCGCTACGAGCTGATCACGGCGCGCGAGATCCCGGTCGTCGTCCTCGCCCCGACGCGGTCTTGACCGCCGGGACGCCGCTTCACGCGCCGGCGCGCCCTCCCCTCCCGAAGTCCCAGCGCCCACCGTCGCGGTACGCGCGCAGGAGCTGACGCGCCACCGTCATCTGGTGCACCTCGTCGGGGCCGTCGTAGATGCGGGCGAAGCGGGCGTTGCGGTACATGCGCTCGAGCGGGGTGTCGGAGGTCACGCCCTTGGCGCCGTGCACCTGGATGGCGCGGTCGATGGCGTTGTGCAGCATGCGGGCGCCGACCACCTTGATGAGGCCGATCTCGACCCGCGCCGGGTCGCCCCGGTCGATCTGGTGGGCGGCGTGGAGCGTGAGCAGCCGGCACGACTGGATCTCGGCGGCCGTCTCGAAGACCATGTTCTGGATCGACTGCTTGTCGGCGAGCGGCGAGCCGAAGGCGACGCGCGTGTTGGCGCGCGCGCACATGAGGTCGAAGGCGCGCTGCGCCTGCCCCAGCCAGCGCATGCAGTGGAAGATGCGGCCGGGACCGAGGCGCTGCTGCGCGATCAGGAAGCCCTGGCCGCGCTCGCCGAGGAGGTTGGCGCGCGGCACGCGCACGTCGCGGTAGGCGACCTCGCAGTGCCCGCCCAGCATGCCCATGACCGGCGTCTCGCGGATGATGTCGTAGCCCGGCGTGTCGGTGGGCACGACGATCATGCTGAAAGCGCGGTGCGGCGGCGCCTCGGGCTCGGTGCGCACCATGACCGTCGTGTAGGCGGCGCGGTTGGCGCCGGTCGTGAACCACTTGCGGCCGGTGATGACCCAGTGGTCGCCGTCGAGCACGGCGCGCGTCTGGAGCTGCGTGGGGTCGGAGCTGGCGACGTCGGGCTCGGTCATGGCGAAGCTCGGGAAGACCTCGCCCGCGACCAGCGGCCGGAGGTAGCGGTCGCGCCACTCGGGCGAAGCGTACAGGTTCAGCATGATCGAGTCCTGGAGCGAGTGCGTGCCGAGCGCCACCATCGCGTGCTCGGCGCGCCCCACGATCTCGTTCACGTAGACGTAGTCGAGGAACGGCAGCCCCCCGCCCCCGATCTCCTGCGGATGACCGAGCGCCCAGAGGCCCTCGCCCTTGGCCGCGTCCATGAGGGCGCCGAGCGCGGCCCAGGCGCGCTCGCCGCCTTCGTCGAGCACGCCCTCGACGGGATAGACGCGCTCCTCGATGAAGCGCTGCACCCGCTCGCGCAGCGGGCGGACGTGCGCGGGCACCTCGAAGCTCATGGGGTCCTCCCCTCCGGCGGCCACGGCACGCCGCCCGCTTCGAGCGGCATCTCGAGGCTCCGGCGTCATGCGAAACCTCCCAAGCGCGGCAGCACGCGCGTCGCGAACAGCTCGATCGAGCGCACGAGCGCCGCGTGCGGCACGAGCGCGTTGTACGTCCACGCGAACAGCCAGCGGACCGGCAGCCGCGCGACGAAGAGCGAGACCTTCACGCCGCGCCGCTGCGCAGAAGGCGGCCGGGCAGCGGCCCGTCGGGGTCGACGACGTCGCGGCCCTCGCGGCGGACGACCGTCCCGTTCACCACCACGGCGTCGACGCCGGTGGCGTCGGAGACGAGTCGGTCGGCGCCGGCGGGCAGGTCGCGCACGCGGCGGAGCGGACCGGCGCCCACCGTGCGCGGGTCGAAGACGAGGACGTCGGCGGCGAGCCCGGGGACGAGCCGCCCGCGGTCGGCGAGGCCGAGCACCTCGGCCGGCCGCGACGAGAGCATGCGCACCGCCTGCTCGACCGTCAGCACGCCCTTCTCGCGCACCCAGTGGCCGAGGAGGTAGGTCGAGAAGCAGGCGTCGCAGAGCTGGCTCGCGTGCGCGCCGGCGTCGGAGAGGCCGAGGACGACGTTCGGGTCGACGAGCAGCTCGGCCACCTCACCCTCGTCGTCGTTGAGGATGGACATGCGGAAGCGGGCTTCGAGGTCGGAGGCGAGGCCGAGGTCGAGCGCGCAGTCGATCGGGTCCTGCCCGCGCTCGTGGGCGACGTCGGCGACGGTGCGCTCCTCGAGCGCCGGGTCGGGCGGATACCAGGTGACCACCGTCTTCTCCCAGCGCGCGGCGAACACGCCGCCCGCGCGCTCCTTGAAGACGCGGCGGAACTCCGGGTCGCGGTAGACGCGGGCCTTGCCGGCGGCGTCGGCGGCCGACACCTGGCGGAAGAGCGCCATGCTCTCGAAGACGAAGGGCTCCTTCCACGTGAACTCGAAGTCGAGCGGCCGGCAGCTCACCTGCGGCACGACCGCGAGCCCCTGGGCGACGATTTCCGCCGACTGCGCGAGGAGCCCGCGGTGCGAGCCGGGGCCGAGCATGCCGGCCAGGAGCGCCGTCCAGGTGACCGGCCGCCCGGTCGCGCGCGCGATGTCGGCGAACTCCGAGAAGAAGAGCCCCGGCCCGAGGGTCGCCTGCATGGCGCCACGGCCGACCTCGCCGAGCGCGCCGGCGAGCGTCCGGATCTCGTCGGTGGACGCCGCGCGGCTCGGCACCGGCTTCCCGGCGAACCCCACGTGCGTCGGCGATTTCGAGGTGGCGAACCCGAGCGCGCCGGCCACCACGGCTTCGCGGACGATGGCGCGCATGGCGGCGACCTCGTCGGCCGTCGCTTCGCGCTCGGTCGCCTCCTCGCCCATCACGAAGAGACGGACGGGCGTGTGGCCGACGAAGGCGCCGACGTTGATCGCCGTGCCGCGACGGGCGACGGCGTCGAGGTACTGCGGGAAGGTCTCGAACGGCCAGTCCTCGCCGAGGCCGGCTTCGAGCGCCGCGAGGCTCATGCCCTCGACCTTCTCGAGCGTGCGCAGCACGAGGCCGCGGTGCGCGGGGCGCGTGGGCGCGACGCCAAAGCCGCAGTTCCCCATGGCGACGGTGGTGACGCCGTGCCAGGGAGAGATCGACAGCATGCGGTCCCAGAAGACCTGCGCGTCGTAGTGGGTGTGGAGGTCGATCACGCCGGGCGCGACGACGCGGCCGCCGGCGTCGAGCGTGGTCCGCGCCCCACCGGGCGCGCGGCCGACGGCGATGATCCTCCCGCCGCGGATGCCGACGTCGCCGGCGAAGGCGGGTACGCCGGTGCCATCGACGATGGTGCCGCCCGCGATCTTGAGGTCGTACTCGCTCACGAGAGGCCGTACAGCTCCGCCACGTTGTCGTGGAGAATGCGGTCGCGCTCGACGTCCGTCAGGTGCTTCGTGTGCTCGCGGAGCACGTCCTGCGACCAGGGCCACGTTGAGTCGCTGTGCGGGAAGTCGTTGGCCCACATGATGCGCTCGACGTTCACCATCTTCGTCATCTGGAAGGCGACCCAGTCGTCCTGGAACGTGGTGTAGACGTTCTCACGGAAGTACTCGCTCGGGAGCTTCGACAGCGTGCCCGCCGGGAGCCAGTAGCGGTGGCGCTTGTAGGCGTGGTCCATCCTGTACATGTAGTGCGGCACCCACCCGGCGTCGGCCTCGACGCAGACGATCCGCAGGCGCGGATGCCGCTCGAAGACGCCCGAGAGGATCATCGTGCCGAGCACGTCCTGGCAGCCCCGGATGACGGCCAGGAACGCGTTCATTTTCGGGCCGCGCACCCGGGCGTGGTCTTCCCGCGTCGTCAGGATGTGGAAGGAGAGCGGGAGGGCGAGCTCGACCGCCGCTTCCCACACCGGGTCCCACGCCGGGTCGTCGTAGTCCTTCTCGCCGGGATAGCCGGGCATCATCACGCCGCGGAGCCCGAGCGCCTTCACGGCGCGCAGATCGGCGACGCCCTCGGCGGGCGTCCGCATGGCCGTCTGCCCGATGCCGAAGAGGCGGTCGGGATGCGCGGCGCAGTAGCGCACGATCCAGCGGTTGTAGGCGTCCATGCACGCCTTCTTGTAGTCGAGGTCCTTGTGGTTGCAGAGCGCCATGCCGACCGTCGGGTAGAGGATCTCGCCGGCAACCCCGTCGCGGTCTTGATCGGCGAGGCGCGCCTCCGGGTCCCAGCCGCCACGGTGCAGCTCGTCGAACTTGACGCCGAAGGTCGCGATCTGCTCGGCGCTCTTGCCCGCCGCGGCGACCAGCCCCATGGGGATCGGCTGGCGCATACCGTCGATGACGAAGATGTCGCCCAGGGTCTCGTGGCGCACGAGCTTGGGGGCGCGCTCGCGGAAGGCGGGGTCGATCTCCGCGTAGGCGTCGGGCGGCTCGGTGACGTGCGAGTCGGCGGAGATGATGGTGGACGTCATGGCGCGGGCATACGTCGCGTCGGGTCCGGGCGTCAACTCGGTGTTCATCCGGGTGTCGTGTCGTCGCGCGCGC
>JBGQET010000004.1:0-94861 GCA_041496545.1 Binatia bacterium
GCGCAGGTCGTGCTGACGCGCAACGAGGACCGCACCCTGCCGCTCTCGGCGCGGACGGCGCGCGCCAACGGCGAGCAAGCGGACCTCTTCGTCTCGATCCACACCAATGCGAGCCCGCGCGGCCGGTTGCACGGCATCGAGACCTACACCCTCGACAACACCAGCGACCACGCCACCATCCGCCTGGCGCGCATGGAGAACGGGCCGAGCGGCCGCGCCGCTACCGCGGGCAAGGCCGACCTGCGCTACATCCTGAGCGACCTGGTGCAGGTGGGCAAGATGGACGAGTCGATCGCGCTCGCGAGCGCGGTGCAGCGCGGCGTCGTGCGGCGGCTCCGCACCGAGTACCACGACGTCGAGGACCTCGGCGTCAAGCGCGGGCCGTTCTACGTGCTGGTGGGTGCCTTCATGCCGTGCGTGCTGGTGGAGACGTCCTTCCTCACCCATCCCGTCGAGGGTCGCCGGCTCACGCGCCCGGCGTACCGCGAAGCGGTCGCCGAGGGGCTCTACGAGGGCATCGCGCGGTTCGTCGCCGACACCCGGCGGGCGCACACGCTGTAGACGACAGGCTGGAGCCGCACGCGATCTCCGGATAGTCTCGGACGCTCATGGTCCTCGCCGGCACGCCGCCCTTCACGCCCCTCGCCGCGGCGGCCACGCTGCCGGCGGAGGCCGACGTGGGCGCGGCGGGGACGGTGGCGCGCGAGTACCTCGCCCTCGTGCGCACCGAGCTGCACCAGCGGCACGACGCCGGCGCCGACGGCCTCGTTGTGGTGGCGGCCTACACCGACGCCATCGACCGGCTGGTGCGCTTGCTCTTCGACGTGTTCTCGACCCACTTCCTGTCGCGCAACGCGCGCATCAACCAGAAGTGCACCGTGATCGGCCAGGGCGGCTACGGGCGGGGCGAGCTGAACCCCGGCTCGGACATCGACCTCCTCTTCCTCTACCCGTGGAAGGTGAATCCCTACGTCGAGACGGTCGCCGAGGGCATCCTCTACGCGCTCTGGGACGCCGGCCTCACCGTCGGCCACGCGCTGCGCAACATTCGCGAGTGCGGGCGTCTCGCCGCCCGTGACCTGAAGGTCAAGACGGCCGTCCTCGACGCCCGCTACCTCGCGGGCGACGAGCCCTTCTACGCCGAGTTCGAGACCGTCACGCTCGAGGAGGTGTGGAGCCGCAACCCGACCGAGTTCTTCAAGGAGAAGCTCGCCGAGTCGATCGAGCGCCACGCGCGCGCGGGCGACTCCGTCTACCTCCTCCAGCCCCAGCTCAAGGAAGGGCAGGGCGGGCTGCGTGACCTGCACACCGCGCTCTGGATGGCGAAGGTCAAGTTCAAGGTGCCGACGTTCCGCGAGCTGGTGCGGCTCGGCGTCATCGGCGAGCGCGACGTCGTCGAGCTGGAAGAGGCGCTCGACTTCCTCTGGCGCATCCGCAACGCGATGCACTTCGCCTCGAACGGCCACCAGGACCTGCTGTCCTTCGAGCTCCAGGAGCGCATCGCGCCGACGCTCGGCTTCCCGGAGGGCCGGCCGGGCGTCGAGGCGTTCATGCGCGCCTACTACGTCCAGGCGAGCACGGTGAACCGCTTCAGCGAGGCCGTGATCGCGCGCTGCGTGCAGCCCACCGAGCCCTACCGCGGGACGCGGCCCGCGGCGCGCGTCATCCGCGACGGCATGCGCATCCAGGGCCGCACGCTCTCGGTCGCCGGGCGCGAGGTGTTCGAGCGGGACCCGACGGCGATCCTCCACGTCTTCTCCGAGGCACAGCGCCACGGCGTGACGATCTCCGAGTCGACGCGCGCGCTCATCCGCGAGTCGCTGCCGCTCCTCGACGCGCACCTCGCCGACCCGGAAGTCGCGCGCGCCTTCCTCGCCATCCTGTGCGCGCACGGGCACGTCTACGAGACGCTCTTCGAGATGCACAAGCTCGGGGTGCTGAAGTGCGGGATCCCGGAGTTCGGGCATCTGGACTGCCTGGTGACGCGCGACCCCTTCCACATCTACACCGTCGACCAGCATTCGCTGATGGGCGTCCGCGAGCTCGAGCGGCTCCGCGCCGGCGAGTTCGCGCACACCTTGCCGCACCTGACGCAGGTGATGAACGAGGTGGAGCGCCCAGAGCTGCTCTTCCTCGGCATGATGTTCCACGACGTCGGCAAGGGTCACGGCCACGACCACTCCGGGCGCGGCGCCGCCATGATGCGCGACATCGGCGACCGGCTCGGCCTCAACGTCGACGACCGTTCGGCGTGCGAGTTCCTGGTGCAGCACCACCTGCTGATGTCGCATCTGGCCCAGCGCCGCGACCTGAACGACGACCAGCTCGTCGCCGACTTCTGCCGCCAGGTCGGGACGGTCGCCAACCTCCAGCGCCTGTACCTCCTCACGTATGCCGACATGCGCGCCGTCGCGCCGGGCGTCTGGAGCAACTGGCGCGACACGCTGGTCACGGAGCTCTACGTCCGCGCCCGCGAGTTCTTCGAGAAGGGCGTCTTCGAGCTCGAGGACCGGGCCGCGCGCGTGGCGCGCATCCAGGCCCGCGTCGTCGAGGCCGCGCCCGATCGGGCCCGGGGCGCGATCGAGGCGCTCTTCCGGACGATGCCCGAGAGCTACGTCCTCTCGACGCCCGAGGAGATGATCGCCGGCCACGGCGAGCTGCGCCGCCGCTTCGCGGAGCAGGAGGCGGCGGGCGAGCGCCCCGCGGTCGCGACGGCGCTCGACCACTTCCCCGAACGCGAGTACAGCGAGTTCGCGGTCTGCACGCGCGACCGGCCGGGGCTCTTCGCCATGCTGTCGGGTGTGCTCGCGGCGCACGGCATGAACATCCTCGCCGCCCGCATCACGACCAGCCGCGACGATGTGGCGCTCGACGCCTTCCGCATCTCGCACGGCGACACCGACGTCGCGCTGGACGCCGAGCGCTGGGACCGGGTCGAGCGCACGCTGCACGGCGTGCTCACCGGCAAGGTCGACGTCGAAGACCTGGTCCGGCGCTCGCGCCGGCCGTCCATCCTGATGCGCCGGCGCCGGTCCGTCACGACCACGGTCGAGATCGACAACGACGTCTCGCGCGACTGCACCGTGCTCGACGTCTACACCGGCGACCGGGTGGGGCTCCTGTTCACGATCACCAACTGCCTCTACCACCTGTGGCTCGAGATCCACCTCGCGAAGATCACGACCATGGTCGATCAGGTGCTCGACGTCTTCTACGTGACGGACAACGAGGGCCGGAAGATCGAGGACCCGCAGCGCCTCGAGCAGGTCCGGCAGGAGCTGGTGCGCGCGCTCGAGAGCGAGTCGGTGCCGGCGGAGGCCCGCGCGGCGGGAGGCTAGGGGCGATGCGGCGGGGCGGTGGGGCGGTGGTGCTCGACGAGTCGATCGACGCGTATCTCGATCACCTGGCGAGCGAGCGCGGGCTGGCGCGGAAGACGGTCGAGGCGTACGCGCGCGACCTCGGGGTCTTCGTCCGCCGGCTCGTCGCCCGCAAGGTGCGGGCGCCCCGCGCGATCGCCGCCGCGGACGTCCGCGCGCACCTGGTCGGGCTGGCGGTGGGCGGGCTCTCGGCGCGGAGCCAGGCGCGCGCGCTGGCGGCGGTCCGCGGGTGGCTCCGCTTCCTCGTCCGCACCGGGCTTCGTCCCGACGACCCCGCCGACCGCCTCCGCGTCCGCCGCCCGCCCGCCCGGCTGCCGCGCGCGCTCGGCAGCGCCGAGGTCGGGTCGCTGCTGGCGCAGCCGGACGAGCGGGAGCGGCGGGGACTCCGCGACCGCGCGCTGCTCGAGCTGCTGTACGCCTGCGGGCTCCGGGTCTCGGAGGCGACCGCGCTCACCGGCACGCAGCTCAACCTCGGCGCGGGGTTCGTCACGGTCGTCGGCAAGGGCAACAAGGAGCGCGTCGTGCCGCTCGGCCGCCACGCGCGCGAGGCGCTCGAGGCGTACCTCGAGCGCGAGCGTCCGGGGCTGCTCGGCGGGCGGCCGAGCCCGTACGTCTTCCTGGGGCCGGGCGGCCGGCCGCTCAGCCGCCAGGCGGTGTGGAAGCTCGTCCGGCGCCGCGCGCTCGCCGCCGGCGTCGGCAAGCGCGTCTCGCCCCACACGCTGCGGCACACCTTCGCGACCCACCTCCTCGGGGGCGGCGCCGACCTGCGCATCGTCCAGGCGTTGCTCGGCCACGCCGACATCGGCACCACCCAGATCTACACCCACGTGACCCCGGGGCGGCTGCGCGAGGTCCACCGCCGCTTCCATCCGAGGGCCTGAGGAGGTGGTGGTGGCCTTCAAATGACGCGCGGCTTTGTTGCGGACCCCCGGGGCGGCCGGTACACTCGCCCCGCGGTGGAGGCCCATCTGAGCGACCTTGCAGTCGAAATCGTCGTCTCCGTGGTGCCGCTCGTGGCCGCGGTCGTGTGCCACGAGGTCGCCCACGGGGCGGTCGCCTACGCGCTGGGCGACCCCACCGCCGCGGAGCGCGGGCGGCTGACGCTGAACCCGCTCGCGCACGTCGACCCGGTGGGGACCATCCTGGTGCCCGCCCTCCTGCTCCTCGCCCCGCTCGTGCTCGGCGGGCGGGGTTTCGTCTTCGGCTGGGCGCGGCCGGTGCCGGTCGACTTCAGCCGCTTGCGCCACCCGCGCCGCGACGCGGTGCTGGTCGCGCTGGCGGGCCCCGGCACCAACCTGCTGCTCGCCGCCGCGAGCGCGGTCGTGCTCCGCTGGCTGCCGAGCGAAGGCGGCCTCCTCGTCGCCGGGGTGCGGCTCATGGCGCTCGCCTCGATCACCATCAACTGCGTGCTCGCCGTCTTCAACGCGCTCCCGGTCCCTCCCCTCGACGGCGGCCGCGTGCTGTCGGCGGTGCTGCCGGCGCGCTCCGCGCGCGCGCTCCGTAGTCTCGAGCGGGTCGGGCTCGTCGTCGTCCTGCTCGTGGTCATGAACACCGGCCTGCTGGCCCGACTCGTGCGGCCCGTGCTGGGCTTCATGCTCCGGCTTGCGCGCTAGGATGGCGAAGATCGTGGTGAGCGGCGCGCGGCCGACGGGAAGCCAGCACCTCGGGAACTACCACGGGGCGCTGAAGAACTGGATCCGCCTCCAGGAGAGCCACACCTGCTACTTCTTCGTCGCCGACTGGCACGCGCTCACCACCGCGTGGGCCGAGCCGGAGGACATCCCGGCGAACACCGTCGAGATGGTCCTCGACTGGCTCGCCGTCGGGCTCGACCCGGCGCGCTGCACGATCTTCCAGCAGTCGGCGGTGAAGGAGCACGCCGAGCTCTACCTCCTCCTCGGCATGCTGACGCCCGTGCCGTGGCTCGAGCGGAACCCGACCTACAAGGAGCAGCGCGAGCAGCTCCAGGACCGCGACCTCTCCACCTTCGGGTTCCTCGGCTACCCCGTGCTCCAGACGGCGGACGTCCTCATGTACAACGCGGGCGCCGTGCCCGTCGGCATCGACCAGGCGCCGCACATCGAGCTGGCGCGCGAGATCGCGCGCCGCTTCAATGCCACCTACGCGCCGCTCTTCGCCGAACCCGAGACCCTCCTCACCGAGACCCCGAAGATCGTGGGCACCGACGGGCGGAAGATGAGCAAGAGCTACGGCAACGCCGTCTACCTGAGCGACACGCCGGAGGACGTCACGACGAAGCTCTCCCGCATGGTCACGGATCCCCGCCGCGCGCGGCGCACCGACCCGGGCGAGCCGACCGACTGCCCGGCGTACACCTCCTTCCACCGCCTCTACTGCACGCCCGAGGAGCTGCGCTGGCAGGAGGAAGGCTGCCGGACCGCGGGCATCGGCTGCCTCGAGTGCAAGCAGGTGATGATCAAGCACGTGCTGACGGAGCTGGAGCCGATCCACGCCCGGCGCGTGCGCCTCAAGCCCGACGACGCCCGTGCCACGCTCGAAGCGGGCAACGCGAAGGCCCGGCGCGTCGCCGGCGAGACGATGGCGCGGGTCCGCGAAGCGGTGGGGATCGCGTGAGCGCGCTCACGCCCACCGTCCACCTCGGCATCTTCGAGGGGCCGCTCGACCTCCTGCTCCACCTCATCAAGCGGAACGAGGTCGAGATCACCGACATTCCCATCGCCACCATCACGGATCAGTACCTCGCCATGCTGGGGGAGCTGCCGGAGCTGAACCTCGACGGGGCCGGCGAGTACCTCGTGATGGCGGCGACGCTCATGTACATCAAGAGCCGCATGCTGCTGCCCTCGACGGGCGAGGACGAGGAAGCGGAGGAGGACCCGCGCGCCGAGCTGGTGCAGCAGCTCATGGAGTACCAGCGCTACCGCGAGGTCGCCGTCGCGCTCGGCGAGCGCAACGTGCTCGCGCGCGACGTCTTCGCGGCCCCCGGCGAGCCGGTCGACCCGGCGACGGCCGGCGACGACCTCGGTCCGACGGTCCGCGACGCCAGCCTGGGCGACCTGCTGGACGCCCTGCGGGACGTGCTGAAGCGCATCACGCCGTCGCGCACGCACGAGATCGAGCGCGAACCGATCTCGCTCCGCGAGTGCGTGCAGCAGATCCTCGGCCGCTTCGCGCTCGCCGGGGAGCTGGAGTTCACGGGGCTGTTCGACGAGGGCTCGGACCGCGGGCACGTCATCGTGACGTTCCTGGCGCTGCTCGAGCTGATCCGGCTGCGCGTCGTGCGAGCCCGGCAAGCCGACCATTTCGGACCGATCGTGCTGACGCTCGCGCTCGCGAGCCTCGCGGAGGCCACCGAGCGCGTGCGCGACCTGGTGGACGACGAGGCGTGGCGGGCGAGAGCAGAGGAGGTGGAGGATGGACACGGAGCTGACACAGATCGATAGCGTGCCGCATCACGAGAACGGGAACGGCGCGGGACACGCCGAGGAGCGGAACGGACGGCGCGCCACCGCGGAGGACGTCCGGCGTCTCGCCGCCGTGGTGGAGAGCCTGCTCTTCGCCGCCGGCGCGCCGGTGCCGCTCGCCCGCCTGGCCGAGGCGCTCGACGGCCCCGGCCGTGCCGAGGTGGTGGCGGCGCTCGAGGCCCTGGCCGCGGGCTACGAGCGCGACGGGCGCGGGCTCCGCCTGGTGCACGTCGCGGGCGGCTATCAGCTGCGCACGCCGCCCGAGCACGCCCCGTGGGTGCGCCGGCTGCTGCGCGAACGCCCGCCGCGGCTGTCGCGGCCGATGCTGGAGACGCTCGCGGTCGTCGCGTACCGCCAGCCCTGCACGCGACTCGAGATCGAAGCCGTCCGCGGCGTCGACGGCGAGGCCGTGCTGGCGACGCTCAGCGACCGCCGTCTGGTCCGCATCCTCGGCCGGAAGGAAGCGCCCGGCCGGCCGCTCCTCTACGGCACGACGCGCGAGTTCCTCGAGGTCTTCGGGCTGCCCGACCTGACGGCCCTGCCCACCCTCCGAGAGCTGGGCGAGGGCGCGGAGATGCTGGCCGCGGCGGACGTGACCATCGGCGAGACCGCGGTCGCGGCGCCCGACGAGGCGCCGCCCTCGGGCGAGGAGACGGCGCCCGCGGAGGGCGACGGGTAGCCGCTGGCCGAGCGCCTCCAGAAGATCCTCGCCGCCGCGGGCGTCACCTCGCGGCGCCGGGCCGAGGCGCTCATCGTGGCCGGCCGCGTCAGCGTGAACGGCGTCGTGGTGCGCGAGCTGGGCGTGCGCGCCGACCCGTTGCGCGACACGATCGCGGTCGACGGCGACCCGATCGCGACCCGCGCTCCGCGGCGGACGGTGGTGCTGCACAAGCCGCGCGGGGTGGTGAGCACGCTCGACGATCCCGAGGGACGGCCGACGGTGCGTGCGCTCCTCGCCGGCGTCCCCGAACGCGTCTACCCGGTGGGTCGCCTGGACGTGAACACGACCGGTCTCCTGTTGCTCACCAACGACGGCAAGCTCGCCGCGCGCCTGCTCCATCCGCGCTTCGAGGTGCCGCGTGTGTACCACGCCAAGGTGCGCGGGCGGCCGTCGGCGGAGGCGATCACGCGGCTTCGCCGTGGCGTCCGGCTCGAGGACGGCAAGACCGCGCCGGCACACGTCCGCGTGTTCGCGGAGCTGCCGACCAAGACGTGGCTCGAGCTGACGGTGCGCGAGGGACGGACGCGGCTCGTGCGGCGGATGTGCGAGGCCGTCGGTCACCCGGTGGAGAAGCTCGCCCGCGTGCGGCTGGGTCCGCTCGGGCTCGGCTCGCTGCCCCTCGGGGCATGGCGAGACCTCGAGGGCGTGGAGGCGGCGGCGCTTGCCACCGCGGTCGGGATCAGCCGGCGCGGCGGCCGGCGCGGCCGAGCCCGCGAGGTAGCGGGACGCCGAGCCCGACGCACGCCGCCCAGAAAGCCCCGAGCGCAACCGGCAGGATCTCCGCCAGGCGAAGCGCGTGATGCGCGAACGCCGCCGACGGGAGGCGCGGAGCCACCGCGGCGTCGACGCCCCAGGCCACCGCGACCATGACCGCCGTGGCCCCGGCGATCCGGGCGAGCGCCGGCCCGAGCCCGGTGCCGAGCCGCCCGAGGCGGCGGCGCAGGAAGGCGTAGAGCAGGAGGCAGTTGCCGAGCGCGACGGCGGAGGTCGAGAGCGCGAGCCCGACGTGGCCGAAGCCGTACGCCCGCACGAACGTCCAGTTGAGCGCGTAGTTCGTCACGATCGACAAGACGCTCACCAGCATCGGCGTGCGCGCGTCGCCCAGCGCGTAGAACGACGGCGCCAGGACCTTGATCCCCGCGTAGCCGGCGAGGCCGATGCCGTACGCGGCGAGCGCCTGCGCCGCGGCTTGCGTGTCGGCGGCGGTGAACCGCCCGTGCTCGTAGATGACGCCGATCACCGGCACCCCGAAGACGACCAGGCCGGCCGCGGCGGGGATGCAGAGGAGTCCCACCAGCTCGAGCGCCTGGCCGACGGTCCGGCCGAGCGCGGCGTTGTCGCCGCGGGCGCTGTGACGCGAGACGATGGGCAGGCTCACGGTGCCGATCGCCACGCCGAAGAGCCCGATGGGGAGCTGCATGAAGCGGAACGCGACGTTCAGCCAGGAGACCGGCCCGTTGCCGAGGTAGGAGGCGAAGTTGTTGTTGACGAAGACGTTCACCTGCACGGCGGCGGCGCCGATGGTTGCCGGCGCCATGAGCCGCATCACCTCGCGGAGCCCCGGGTCGCGCGGGTCGAGGCGCGGCCGCCACCGGAAGCCGACGCGTCGGAGACTGGGGAGCTGGCCGGCGAGCTGGAGAAAGCCGCCGGCGAGCGTGCCTATGGCCATGCCCGTGATGGCCCGCTCGGCGAGCGCCGGATCGCCGCCACCCCGGGTGCCGTGGAGCGCGCTCACGAGGTAGGCGGGCGCGAGCCACCACGCGGCCGCGACGCCGCCCAGGATCGAGCCGACGTTGAAGAGGGCGGAGGCGGCGGCGGGGACGCCGAAGACGTTCCGCGTGTTGAGCACGCCCATGGCGACCGCCGCGAGCGCGACGAGCAGGAGGAACGGGAACATGATGCGCGTGAGCCCGACGGTCAGCTCGACCTTGCCGGGAATGTCGGCGAACCCCGGCGCGATGGCGCTCACGACCGCGGGTGCGACCCAGATGCCGACGAGCGTGATGGTACCGACCACCACGGCGAGCGCGTTGACGACCTGGCTTGCGAGGTCCCACGCCGAGGCCTCGCCCTTCTGCTCGAGGCGGCGGGTGAAGGTCGTGACGAAGGCGGCGGACAGAGCCCCCTCGGCGAAGAGGTCGCGCAGCAGGTTCGGGATGCGGAAGGCGGTGATGAAGGCGTCGAGCTCGCGCCCGGCGCCGAAGAGGACGGCGAACGTCTGCTCGCGCACGAGCCCGAGCACGCGGCTCGCGAGCACGGCGACGCTGACCACCCCCGCCCGGCGCGCCAGCGCGGCGCGCCCGTCGGCCTCGGGCGCGGGCGGCGGCACCGCCGCGGCGGCCGGCCCGCTCTCCTCCCCCTCCATCGCGCGCTCGGGGTCGTATGCGAACGGCGGCGGCCGCGCAAGCGCGGCGTGACGGCGTCTAGCAGTCGCCGCCCGCGGCTCGGTCGAGCGCGACGGCGATCGGCACGACGATGCGGAAGGTCGATCCGCGGCCCGGCGCGCTCTCGACCTCGTCGCAGGCGTTGACGAGGACGTTCATGAAGACCTGGTTGAGCTGATCCGGGTCGCCCTCGACGGGCGGGATGGTGCCGTAGTCACGGTGGATCGTGATGCGGTCGCGCCAGCGCGTCTCGAGGAGCCGGAGGCTCACCTCGACCCCCTCCTGGAGGTCCGCCTCCTTGCGCCGTGCCTCGCCGAGCCGTGAGAAGGTGCGCAGGTCCTTCACGATCCCCGCCGTCCGCTCCGCGCCCCGGGCCATGATGTCCGCGATCTCCTGCGCTTCGCGGAGGAGCGCCTGGACGTCGGGCGTCGCCCCGAGGGCCGCTTGCGCGAGACGGCGACGGAGCGGGGCCACGTTGCTGCCGATGAGACCGGCCCTCTCCATCGCACGCTGGGGAGGTATGTGAACGGTGGGAACGCAGGCGCGGCGGCGGTGGGGTAGGCTCCTGGGCTCCGCTACTTCTGACGCCCCCCGCGTGCGAGGACGAGGTCGACGGCACCGGTTGAGAGGTCGTCGATAACGGAGAAGCCGAGACTCTCGACGAGGCCTCGGAGCTCTCGCGGCTGAAGCGGCGCTAGCCCCAGGACCTGCATGAGTCCTGCGAGGGTATTGGATCCCATAAGCCGACCGCGCCGCACTAGCGCCCAGCAGGCGAGCAAACCCCGAGGGCGAAGGGCTGCAGCGGCCTTCTCAAGCAAAAGCCGGGGGTCATCAAGCAGATGGAGCGCGGCGAAGCAAACAGCGACGTCGAATGCGCCCCGCCTCGCGAACTGCCGCTGCGCGTCGCCGCGAAGCAGAACGAGCCGAGAGTCGGCACATCTTCTCCTGGCCTGAAGCAGCATCGTAGCTGAGATGTCGATCCCAACGCCTCGCCCTCCTAATGCAACGAATCGGCGCGCTACGCGCGCTGTCCCGCAGCAGAGTTCGAGCACGTCGGGTCGTTGCACGCCGGCGAGATTCTCGTCCAGGAGCCGATCCTCGAACGCATAGCTGAGATCGGAAACCAGTCGAACGAGCGCGGGTCGCCACAAACGCTCGTAGATCGCTGTGATCGGTCGCGACCGCATGAGTCGGAGCGCGGCACTGCGGTCCCGAACGCTTCCACCTTCGCGAGAGATCCAGACGCCTACTCGATCGCTGGTGAAGCGTAGTCCGCACTCAGCGCATGCTAGCCCATCGTCGACCACGCCGAGCTCTCCGTCGTGATCGGGACAGCTCAGCAACGACTTGGCGTGTGCGATTCCAGAGGCGACGGCCGCTGTGGCTCGGATGTTCAATGTCGGCCCAGAAGGAAACCACCCGTTGACCTAGCACTTGGACCGTCGGTGACAAACAGTCACCGATGGACGCCATGATCGCACCCGACGACCGCTCTCCTTACGCGGGACGCCGAGCATATACTTGTAGCCACGCCGCGTTCGGGATCTGTGGTAGACAACTCTTCCTTGACAGGTGTGAAACCGCCATGGGATTGTTCGCGGTGTGAATAGCCTCGGTCGAGGGCGGTGGACCGAGCCCGATGCCTCGAGGGAGAGCTGATGTCGGTGAGATACGGCGTCCTCGGCCTCCTTTCGACGAGGGACATGCATGGGTACGAGCTGAGGTCGAAGTTCGACCAGCTCACCGGCGGGTTCTGGCAACTCAACTTCGGTCAGGTCTACACGACCCTTGACCGGCTCGAGCGAGAGGATCTCGTCGAGCGCGTCTGCGAGTCCGTTGGCGGTTCTCCCGACCGCAAAGTCTTCCGGATTACCGTCAGGGGCCGCAGCAAGCTCGACGAGTGGATCCAAATGCCCGTCGCGCATCCGCGCGCGCTCCGCGACGACCTCTTCGTCCGGCTGTTGTTCTGCGATCGTTCGTCAGGGGAGCCCATCCTTCGGATGATCCAGCGCCAGCGTGACGTCTACCAGCTCGAGATGCGAAAGCTCTCGAAACGCAAGAATCAGCTCATGCGGCTGCGGGACGACGAGCCCCTATCGGTGACCGAGCTGCTCATCGATGCGGCGCTTTTCCATGCGGAGGCCGAGCTCCGATGGCTTTCGCACGTCGAGCAGAAGGTGACGGCACGTTGGGCCGCTTCCTCACAGAAACGACGCAAGAGCTAGCCGCGCGTCCGGCGGTCGAAACCCAAGCCCTCTGCAAGACCTACCGCCGTGGGAGAGTGGAGGTCCGGGCGCTCGACGACGTGTCGCTGGCCATCGCGGCCGGAGAGTTCGTCGCCGTCATGGGACCCAGCGGATCCGGAAAGTCGACTCTTCTAAACCTTCTCGCCGGGCTCGACACGCCGAGCGCAGGTCGCGCCTACGTCGGGGGTCAATGCATCAGCACAATGACGGATGATGAGGTGACTGAGGTTCGCCGCCGACGAATTGGCTTCATCCACCAGCGCTTCATGTTCCTTCGTGATCTCACCATCGAGGAAAACGTCGCCATTCCGTTGATTCTCGACAATCGCAGCCGCGACGAGGTCAGCGAACGGGTCGGTCGCGCCCTCGAGCAGGTCGGTCTCGTCGATCGGCGCGGTCACCTGCCCGCCGAGGTTTCGGGTGGTGAGCTCCAGCGGGCGGCGATCGCCCGTGCGCTCGTTGCGGAACCGATCGTCCTGCTCGCTGATGAGCCGACGGGAAATCTCGACTCCTATGCGGGCGAGCGCGTCCTACTCGAAATGCGCCGGACCGTGGACGAACTGGGGCGGACGATCATCCTCGTCACGCACGACCCGAAGGCGGCGGCCTACGCCGACCGAACTGAGAGGCTCGTCGACGGGCGTGTCATCCGATGAGCCAGCGGCTAGGTCTGTACGCGCGGCTCAGCATCGCCAACCTCCGCCGTCATCGCGCGCGCTGGGGGCTTACGACGTTCGGCGTCGCGATCGGCGTGATGTCGTTCACCGGCGTGACTGCCATGACCGAATCGATCGCCCGCTCCTTCGAGCGTTCGGTGATTCGCACGGCTGGAAAGGCCGAGCTTCAGGTGAACAATGGTACTGCGGGGGTCGATGCGGATCTCGTTGACCGCATCAGGAGCGTCCCGGGTGTTCGCGCCGCCAGCGGACGGGTCTGGTACGGTGTCAACGTTCCTGCGCTTCATCGCCGCCTGACCATCGTCGGTCTATCGCTCGGTACCGATGAGGGTGCGGAAGGCGAGGGGCTCGACCGGAGTTCCCTCGATCTCGAAGACGAGCTTCTGTTCCTCGCGCGTACCGATTCAGTGGCGGTGACACGGGGCCTTTGCGACGAAGCGGGCTGGCGCATCGGCTCGACTTTCGACGTCCAGGGTCCGACGGGACGGAGGACCCTCTCCGTACGTGGCTTCCTTCACGCAGACCAGCGTCTTCGCGCACTGGGCGACGAGGTTGGCGTCATGGATGCGGCCGCAGCCCAGCGCGCGTTCGGCAAGCCGGACACATTTCACTGGGTCGACGTCGCGCTCGACGCGGGCGTCGCCCGTGACCGGGTCCGCGGCGACATCGAGGCTGCCATCGCGGGCCGGGCCGCTGTCGACACGCCGCTTGGTCGGGGGCAGCGCATGGAAGCCATGCTCGCCACGCTGCGCATGATGCTCACGCTGAGTGGCGTAGTTGCGATGCTCGTCGGAATCTTCCTCATTTATCACACGGTCGCGACGGCAGTGGCGCTAAGGCATGAGGAACTCGGGACGCTCTGGGCGCTGGGCGCGCCGCGCCGACAGCTGTCTGCGTACCTTCTTTCCGAGGCGGGAGTGGTCGGGCTCGTCGGATCGGTGCTGGGCGTCGTCTCCGGTCTCGGATTCGCTGCCCTGGCCGTTCGTTCATTCGGCGATGTCATCTGCGCGATGTACGCGCCAGTCCTTGGCGCAGGAATCGTCATCAGTGCTCCCGAAGTCGTGGTGGCGCTCGGATTTGGACTGCTCGCCGTCGCCGTCGGTGCGGCGGTCCCGTGCAGTCGGGCGCTCTATTGGCGCGACGGGGAGGAGGCGGCGAGTGGGGCGGGGCCCACGGGGTGGATCGTCGTGTTAGCCGTCGTCGGGATGCTTTCAGCCGTCCTCGGTGTGATGTGCGCAAAGGGTGCTGGAGCCCCGGTCTTTGCCCTTCGTGTCGCTTCGGTCGCCGCCTTCGCCGCGTTGATCTTCATCGGAACGACACTGTTGGTGCCCGCTTTTGTGTTCATAACGTCGCCGCTTCTGAATGTGTGTCTTCGAGGCACGTGGGGGATTCTGGGAACGTGGACGTGGCTTCAGGTGCGCAAGAGGTGGGGGCACACGGCGGTGACGATGGGTGCTCTTGCCGCCGGTGCCGCTTTCGCTCTCGGTATCACGACGCTGCTAGGTAGCTACCGCCACGCATTCACGGAGTGGATCAACCAGACCTTCGTCGCGGATATCTTCGTAAATGCCGGGCCGAGCATCAGCCTCCTGGGAGGTCCAACCCTGGGCCTGGACTTCGCCGAAGAGATTCAACAGCTTCCAGGGGTGCGACGCGTGCTTCCGTGGCGGCTTCTCGAAGTACAGTTCCGTGGCAAGCCCATCATCGTGCAGGGAATGGCCGAGGAGCTCATCGATCGTGCAACACCGGGGGTACGTCTCGATCATGCCGCCGGTGACGTCGTCGTGAGCGATACGCTCGCCGAGCGTTACGAGCTGAAGCTGGGAGACAAGCTCGCTCTTCCGACGCCGTCGGCGGCACTCGAGGTCACGATCCGCGCGATCGTGCCGGACTACGTCATAGATCTCGGGAACGTGAAGATCGGCTGGAAGACCTTCGTTCGTTACTTTGGCGAAAGGGCGGCAAACTTACTGCTGATCGATGCGGAGCCTGGAAGCGACCCCATGGTGGTCAGGCGGAGGATTGAAGAGCTGGCGGGTTCTCGCTGGGACGTCGCCGTGCTGACACAGACACAGCTACACGAGACCGTCAGCGCGCTAATCGACCAGAGCTTCGCGTTGACCCGCGCGCTGGAGTTCCTCGCCGTGCTGGTCACCATCTGTGCGATGGTGAACGCCACCAGTGCGTCAATCATAGACCGCGGTGAGGAGCTGACGACGCTGCGCGCGCTCGGGATGCTGCGCGGTCGTGTCGCCCGTCTCCTCATGGTCGAAGGGGGGCTCGTCGGGCTACTCGGGAGCCTCATGGGCCTGGTTGCCGGAGCTGTCCTCGGCCAGACATTCGTAACGACGGTGGCGCGCCGAGTCGCCGGGTTCCGCTTCGCCGTGCACTGGCCGATCGCGACGATGGCTGGGTTGATGTTACTCAGTACGGCCGCGGCGGCCGGGGCAGCATTGTGGGTCTCGATGCGTTCCGTGCGGCGTCACCCGGTGCTCGACGCTGAGGCGGACTTTGTCTAGCAGGGCGCGAATGGGGCTTCGGCGGCTACCAGGCGACCGCGGTCGCGATCGCCGAAAAGCCTGCGCTGCCCCCGCATAGCAGCACGCGGGCACCGGTCTGCAGGCGTCCGTTCCGCGCGGCGTCGGCAAGAGCCAATGGGATGTTTGCTGCCGCGGCGTTCCCGGCATAGCGAAGGGGGAGCGCGAGGCGCTCCGGCCGCATCCCGATCGCACTCGACAGCTCGCAAGCGATCTTCCGCGTGTGCTGGTGGCACGCGACGACGTCCACCGTCTCGGGCTTCCAGCCCGCCGCCTCGAGGACCGCCTGCATGACCGCCGGGACGTCCGTTCGTGCTCGCGCCTCGAGTTCGCAGCTCCGGGAGCGAAGAAGCGCTCGCCCCGGGCTGACGTCGCGCGGATACATGCTGCCGAAGCTCAGGACCGTCCCGAGCTCCCATGCCGTTCCGCGCGTCACGGCAGCCGTCGCCAGGATGCCACGCTCGCGGTCGTCCGACGGGGTGAGGACAATCGCGCCCCCAGCGTCGCCCATCGTGAAGTGGGAGAAGTTTGCGGTGAGCTCTTCGCGGGAAGAAACTCGCCGGTCGGTCACGATCGAAGGCACCTCCCCCGTGGCGACGAGCACGACGCGAGCGCGCCGAAGGCGGACGTAACCGTCGGCGACGTCGAGCGCCGACAGCAGGCTGTTGCAGGCGTTCTTGAGGTCGAAGACAACGGCCCGATGGGCCCCGAGCTTGGCCTGCACGATGTTCGCCGTAGCCGGCTCGGTCACGTCGTGCGATGCCGCAGCAAAGATCAGTATGTCGACGTCTTCCGCGCTCAGACCGGCGGAGGTCAGCGCCTCACGGGAGGCCGCAACAGCGAGATCCGAGGCGTTCTCGCCGGGCAACACGTGGCGACGCGATTCTATGCCGGTCGCCCTCTCGATGAAGCCGGACGGAATGGCGACCCCGGACGACCGAAGTTCGTCCTCGAGCTCGGAAGAAGCGACGACCCAATCGGGAAGATAGGTTCCCACTCCGGCGATCTGCGCAAGAGGTGGTCCGGCGTTAGAATGAACGTACATCTTCTCAGCCCGCCGCATCGTCTCGCCCCCCGGAGGTACTGTCAAGCTGGCAGGACACGCCGGACGCGCATAGCGGGCATGAGGAGAAGGCTAGAGGTGTAGTTGGGCTTCAGAAGCAGAAGCGTCGTCTACAGACGCGATCCCGGTACGAATACAGGGTTACGCAAATGCATATCTCTGTAAGCGTTGCGCTCTGACGAGCCGCTGCTCTACAGCTCGTCTCGTGTCTGTCGTGGAGGCGGACGAGATGCTGAGACGCCGTAGGCTCAAAGCTCAGTACGGTTTCCTCTCACCGATGGTGACGTGCTCGCCGCTCATGGCTGCAACGGAAGCTCGTGACGCGGGCAACGATGGCGTGGCGGAAGCCCAACCGTGCGGAGCCGCAGGAGGGGAGGTGCTCCGATGCTGCGATGCGTGATACTTGGCCTGCTTCGCGACGGCAAGCCTCGTCATGGATATGCCCTGATGAAGGCGTACCGCGAGCTCTCGGGTATCGAAATCGGCCCCGGAAGCTTCTACCGAGATCTTCCGCGGCTGGTTGCCGAGAGGCTCATCCGACCCACGGAGAATCCCCCGGACGCTGACGAACGCCGCGTGCCGTACGCAATCACCGATGCCGGCGCGGCCGCGTTCGATACCTGGTTCACGGAGCACCCGCCCGCGAACAGCACAGAATGTCGCGAGGACGATCTCGGCGCTCGCATGGCCTTCTTCGCCGAGGCGAAGCCCGAGGCAACTCGAAAGGTCATCGGACAGTGGCAGGATGAGCTGTGGATCCAGGCGAAGCGGCTCGAGCGCGCTCACGAGCTGGCGGTCACGCGCACACGTTCGGCTTCCGATCCACCGAAGTTCCCAATTCTCGCTTTGCAGCTTCAGCGCCGATTGAGGCACCTCGATACGGATGTCACGTTCCTGAAGGAGATACATTCGCTGTACGACAACTGGACGTCGAGCCCGGCGTCGGTACGGCAGCTGGCGCAGAGAAGGTCTACACTTGCTGACAGGCCCCTGGAGAAGGAATCGAGTACTCGTCGTCGCAGGTCTGTCGGGAGCTCCAAGCCGCGGGCGGTCTCGGATGGTCGTCGGTGAGCAGATCGCGCGGGCGGACTTTTCTTCATCGACGGCCTCGGCCTCGATGCCATCGAGAGCGGGGATCGTACGAGCTGGTGATGCGAGCGGTGCCCGATGGACTCGATTGTCGTCACGTCGAACCGCGACTGGGCAAGTGGTCTGCCACCTCTAGCGACCCGCTCCGCGCCCAGTCTGCAATCGACCGCTTCGTCCCGGAAGTGGCAGAGATGAACGGTCCCGCTCAAGACCCGCCGCCCGCGGCACGGTCGAGCGCGACGGCGATCGGCAGGACGATGCGGAACGTCGACCCTCGGCCCGGCGCGCTCTCGACGTCGATGCGCCCGCCGTGCGCGGCGATCACGCTGTGGCTGATCGCGAGCCCGAGACCCGTGCCGCCGCCGACGTCCTTGGTGGTGAAGAACGGCTCGAAGATACGGCCGACCACCTCGGGCGGCATGCCGGCGCCGTCGTCGCGGATGGTGATGACGACGCTCTCCGCGTCGGCGCGGGTCCCGATCCAGATGTTCCCGCGCCCCGCGATCGCGTCGCAGGCGTTGGCGAGGACGTGCATGAAGACCTGGTTGAGCTGACCCGGGTCGCCCTCGACGGGGGGGATGGTGCCGTAGTCACGGTGGATCGTGATGCGGTCGCGCCAGCGCGTCTCGAGGAGCCGGAGGCTCACCTCGACCCCCTCCTGGAGGTCCGCCTGCTTGCGGCGCGCCTCGCCGAGCCGTGAGAAGGTGCGCAGGTCCTTCACGATCGCCGCCGTCCGCTCCGCGCCCCGGGCCATGATGTCCGCGATCTCCTGCGCTTCGCGGAGAAGCACCTGGACGTCCGCCGTCGCTCCGAGGGCCGCTTGCGCGAGACGGCGGCGGAGCGGCGCCACGTTGCTGGCGATGAAGGAGACCGGGTTGTTGATCTCGTGCGCCACGCCGGCGACCAGACGGCCGAGCGACGCCATCTTCTCCGACTGGACGAGCTGCACCTCCGCGCTCTTCAGCTCCGCGTACGCGTCGGCCAGCTCGCGGTTGGCGGACTCGAGCTGCGCGGTGCGCTCGCGGACGCGCTCCTCGAGGCGGGCGTTCAGGGCCACCAGCGCTTCGTAGTTGCGCGCGTTCTCGAGCGCGATCGCGGCCTGATGGGCGAGGGCGCGGAGAAACTCGGCGTCGCCGGCGGTGTAGAACAGGTGCGAGCGCTTGGCGCCCGCGGTGAGCGCGCCGGTGAGCTCGCCCCCGCGCTGGAGGGGCACGGCGATCTCGGCGTCGGCGGAAGCGAGGCCGGCCCGGACGGCGTCGTGCGTGGGGGCGTCGGGGTAGAGCTCGCGCGGGTCGACGACCGTCACCACCCGGCCGGTGGCGAGCGCGCTCGCCACGGCTGCCGGAAGCGTCGCCTCGGTGGTCGCCTCGCGCAGCGTGCCGTCGGCGGCGGTCTTGAAGAGGCGCGTGGCTGCGTTCGGGATCGCTCCTTGCACGGCGTCGCACACCAGGCCGGCGATCTGCGGCCAGTGGACGGCTGAGGCGAGGTCGCCGCCGACCGCGGCCAGGACCTGCGCGCCGTCGTAGCGGGTCCGGAAGAAGACGCGGTCCACGAAGGCCTGCAACCGCCGCAGGAGCGGGTTGAAGAGGAGAAGCACCGCCAGGGTGAAGAGGATCGGGAAGGCGGCGGAGTCGGTCACGGCGCCCGCCTTCAAGACCAGGTTGAAGAGCGCCACCGCGGCGACGTACGCGGCGCCGACGGCGCCGGTGAGGAAGAGGTAGTACGCGCCCCGTTTCACCATCGCGTCGATCTCGAAGAGGTCGTGCTTGACGATGGCGTACGCGAGGGAGAGGGCGAACAGGAAGGGCGTCAGGGCGCCGGCGTTCATGGCGAGGCCGCCACCGAAGAGCGCCGACGCCAAGACGAAGAGCCCGGGAATCGTGAAACCGAAGAGCGTCCCGAGCGTGATGACGCGGACGCGCTGGCGGGCGAGCTGCGAGGTGCCGCGCCGGTACTCGGACACCAGGCGCCAGCCGAAGAAGACGGCGACCAGGCCGAAGTAGAACATGTCGGTCACGAGGACCGTCGAATAGCCGGCCGGGTCGTAGAGAAACATCTCGTACGGGACGAGGAGGGCGAGCGAGACCGCGTAGCCTGCGAGGCGCAGCCCCGCGCGTCGGTGAGCCTGGGGGAAGAGCATCGCGACGTGGAAGCCGGTGGCCGGCACCATCGTCTCCGCGAAGACGTGGAGGCGGAAGGCGTTGCCGGGGGTGTAGAGCTCCATCGCCGTGAAGAGGAAGAGCGCCCACGCGCCACCGAAGACGAGCATCGCGCGCGCGACCGGCGTCCCTGCGCGCAGCAACCAGACGCTCAAGCCGGCGGTGAGGATGAGCGAGCCGTTCAGGAGGAAGACGCCGAAGAGCAGGAACCAGTCGCGGGCGAGGAATCGCTGCGTGGCGATGGTGACCTCACGCGCGAAGCCGCTCCGCCGTATGCGGTAGCGTACCGGCGTTCCAGGACGCAGCGTCTCGACGTGCGCGTAGATCTCCGCCGTCGAGCCGACGGGGCGGCCGTCAACCGCCTCGACGACGCTCTGGTACAGTTGCGGAACGGTGGTGCCCGACCAGTGTGCGAGACCGACGGAGGCGATCACGCGATTGTCGAGCAGCATGAATCCCGGGAACACGCGTCCGACCCACCCGCGGCTGACGAGGATGCCGTGGGCGGCGAGGAGCCCGCCGGCGGTGGCGACCGCGAGGGCCACCACCCGAACGGTGCGCGACGCCCGTGGGGTGCTCGGAAAGCTGTCCCGCATGACCGGCTCCGTGGGCGCGAATGTAGCCCAACGGGACCCGGCGGCGCCAACCTGGCCAACCGGCTAGGTCGGGAGCGGGACGGGGGCGAGCGCGGGGCGTCGCCACGGGGCCTGGCGGCGCCGGGCCACGAGCGCCGCCGCGGCCGCCGCCGCGCACGCGAAGGCGAAGGCGTCGCCGAGCCGGACGTAGGGGGTGAGTGTCCGTCGTCCCGCCACGCCGGCCATCAGCACGCCGGCGCGCTGCGCCGGCAGCGTTTCCACGACGCGGCCGTAGGGGTCGATGACGCCCGACACGCCGGTGGTCGCCGCGCGCACCAGGTAGCGCCGCGTCTCCGTGGCCCGGAAGACAGCCATCGCGAAGTGCTGGCGACTCGCGAAGCCGTAACCGGGGTCGAGCCAGCCGTCGTTCGAGATGTTGACGAGGAGCTCGGCCCCGGCACCGACGGATCGGTCGATGAGCTCGGGGTAGACGATCTCGTGGCAGATCGACACGCCGAGGCGCACGAAGCTCTGCAACACGCCGGGCTGGGTACCGGCGCTGAACGCGGTCGGGTTCTCGTCCGGGGCGGCGGCCTCGGTCCGCGCCAGCGGCTTCTCCTCCGCGAACAAGACGAGATGCTGCTTGTCGTAGTGCCCGCCGTCGTGCCCCGCGGCGGTGATGATCTGCGCGCTGTTGTACGTCCGACCCGCTTCGTATCGCGGCGCGCCGAAGAGCAGGTCGGCTCGCCGACGGGTCGCGAGCTCGGTCAGCTCGGCGGCGAGTCCGGGATCCGCGTCGAGGTACTGGGGAACCGCGTGCTCGGGCCACACGATGAGCGAGGGGTTCGGCTGGCTCGGAAGCGCTTCCGTGGCGCGGACGTGCGCCATCGTCTGGCGCTGCACGTAGACGGGCGTCCACTCGAACGCCGGCGGGACGTTGCTCTGCACGATGGCGACGGTGTGACCGCCGAACCCACCGATCGGACCCAGCGCCGCCAGGACCGTCCCGCCGAGCCAGCAGACGGCGATCACGCCGCCCGGCGCGACGAGACGGGCCGCCGCCTCGGCGAGCCGCCGCCGGCGCCACCAGACGTCGATCGCCTCGGCGATCGCGGTGTTGCCGAGGACGAGCAGGAAGGAGACGGCGTAGACGCCGCCCAGGGCGGCGATCTGGATGAGACCGGTGTGCGCGTGCTGCGTGTAGCCGATGAGGCCCCAGGGTTGTCCGGCGACCCGATCCCGCACCAGCTCGGAGGCGACGAAGAGGGCCGGGACGGCGAGCCGCGTGGTGCGCGACGTGCCCCGGCGGAGCAAAGCCGCCGCCCCGGCGCCGAACAAGCCGAACGTCGGCGTCGCCCAGACCACATAGCAGAGGGTGAGCGCGACGGCCGCGAGCGGGAGCCCGATGCCGAGGTAGTGCGCCGCGGCTTGCGCGAGCCACCACAGCATGGTCCAGCCGAGCACGACGCCGTACAGCACGCCGTACGCGAGCCCGCGCCGTACGGAGCCGTCGCGCACGGCGAGCAGCAGCGGCACGAGCGCGACCCAGGCGAGTGAGCTGAATCCGAAGGGCGGAAGCGCGAGCGCATAGAGCGCCGCGCCACCCACGACGGCGGCGAGGCGAGGCATCACGCGCCGGTCGCGGCCGGGGGGGCCGAGAACCGCGGCGACGAGCGGAGCCGCGGACGGTGAACGGAGCCCGCGCGGCGGGATGGCGGCGGGGGCGCCCACGTCCGTGACGTCCTAGTTCGGCGACGTCGCCGGCGTCGAGGTGACGGTGAGCGTGAACGGCTTGGTGCTGCCCGGGGCGAGCCGCCGCCCGTCCAGCATGGCCGTCACGGCGACGAATATCTTATCATGGTCGACGTGTGCGGTGCCGTCGTCGTGCCAGTCGGGGTCCTTGTCGGTGTGCTTTCCGAACTGCTGCTGATGCATCAGCTTGTAGGCCGCGAAGGAATGCCGCCAGTAGTTAAGTCGCGCGCTCATTCCAGTCGTGGGCGGGTCGATGCGGAAGAGCGTGCCTTCCTCCTCGACCGGCAGCCGCTGCATCGTGAAGCCCTGCGAGTTGAACATGACGATGTCGGCGGGCGTGAAGACGAAGGAGAGGTCCGCTTGACCGCGGAAGGTCGTCGCGCCGGTGACCTGCGAGACGTCGACCGCGACGTACATCGTGCCGTCGGTTCCGACCCCTGCCTTGAAGTTGGATCGCGTGAGGGTGGTCGCGACGTCGCGCAGCGGGATGGGGGCGTTCGTGATGGTGAGCGCGCTCTCGCCGACCTCGAAGAGCGGCGGGCCGGCGAACTGAAGTTGACCGTTCACGGTCTTGCCCTGACTCACGTTGAACACGCGGACGCGGCACGGGCCGAGGGCGAGGGGCGGCACGGCCACCCGCATCTGCAGGCTGCGCGCGGCCTTCTTGCTCGCGCTGTCCGTCATCGTGGTGGCGTCCTTGCGGGACACCGCTTTTCCACCCACCCAGCCCGAGGTGCCGTCTGCGACCGAAACGAACACCACGGTGTACTTCTTGCGCGACTCCAGGCGCGGGTCGACGACGGTCACCTTGCCGCCGGAATAGGAGATCTGCGGCTGGATCGACCGTCGGATCGGCGCCGGCTTCTTGCAGCCGCATCCGGCGTGCGCGAGGATCGGGACGGTGAGCGCCGCGAGCGCGGCGGCGACGGCGGTGAAGGTCGTGACTCGCATTTGAGGCCTCCTCGGGGCGACTACGCGGCTTGGCATGCCAGCTCCTCTCGGCTCGGTTGACCGGTGACCGTGGACGTCTCGCACTCTTCCTCGTGATGACCCCGCGCCGAGAACGGGACCGGGAGACGAATCGTGAAGGTCGTCCCCTCGGGGCCGGACGCGGTGCAGGCCAGCGTGCCGCCGAACTCGCCGCTCACGATGTCGCGTGCGATCGAGAGGCCGAGGCCGGTACCCTTGCCTGGGGGCTTCGTGGTGTAGAACTCGTCGAAGATGCGGGGCCGCGTCTGCTCGGGGATCCCCGTGCCGCGGTCGGACACGCGAACCACGACGTCGGCCGCCTCGGGCTCCACCTGCACCGCGATCCGGCAGCGCTCCGGGGGGAGGCCCTCGCAGGCGTCGATCGCGTTGTTGATGAGGTTCGCGAGCACCTGCGCGAGCCGGCCGCTGTCGCCGTACAGCTCGGGAATGGCGTGGGCGATCTGCAGGTCGAGCGCGCCGCCCGCGAGGCGAAGGCGATGCATCAGCAACGGCTTGAGATCGCGCTCGATCAAGCGCCCGACGTCAAAGGCGGCGAGCGGGCCGCCGTCGGCGCGCCCGTGGGATTTCACGCTCCGCACGTAGTCCACGGCCTTGCGGGTCCAATCGCCGACGTCGTTCACGAGCTTGGCGAGGAACACGAAGTGCTCGCGCCGTTCGGCGTCCGGCGTGGTCGGATCGGCGGCCATGGCCTCGCATTCGCCGACGATCTCGCTGGCCGTCTTCAGGTGGTTCAGGGCGGCGCCGAGCGGCGTGTTCATCTCGTGGGCGATCTGGGCGGCGAGGCGACCGAAGGCGGCCATCTTCTGGGCGGCGATCAGTTGCTCCTGGCTGGACTGGAGCGTGGCGTACGCCGCCTCGAGGTGCCGCGTGCGCTCGTCGACTCGCCGCTCCAGGTCCGTGTTCAGGAGGTGAAGGTCGTGGAACGTGCGCGCGTTCTGGAGCGAGAGCGCCGCGTGGTTCGCGAAGGTGCGGAGGAACGAGACGTCAGTGGCGGTGAAGAACGTCCCGGCGGCCTTCCGCCCGCAGACGAGGAAGCCGATCAGGTCCCCCTGGCAGGTGAGCGGGACGATGAGCTCCGCCCCGAGGTTGTCGAAGTCCTCGAGCGCGGCGGCGTGCTCCACCGCCGTGTCCAGCAGCGGTGTGTCGCGGATGAGGACGTGCGGTAGACGGGCGAGGACGCGAAGCAGCGGCCGGCCTGCCGGCAGGCGGTCGAGCGTGGTCGCGGCGTTGCCGGGTCGGCGGGCCGTCTCGACGAAGTCCTGCTCGGTGCGCAGGAACACGGCCACCCGCTCGAGGCCGAGGGCGGACTCCGGAAAGGCGAGCGTCAGGTCGAGGATGTCCTGCAGCTTCAGCGTCCCGCCGAGGGCGGTGCTCGCCGCCGCGAGAACCTCCTGCGCGTCGTAGGTGCGGCGCCTGAAGACGACGTCGACGAGGCGCTGCACCCAATCGCGAAGGCTCGGCATCACGAGCAGGACCACGATCGTGAACACGAGCGAGAACGCGGGCGACTTTCCGAAGGAGACCTGAAGGAAGTGACTGGTGAACGCCGCCACGAGGAGATAAGCAGCCGTCACCAGCCCGGTCAGCACCGCGTAGTAGAGACCACGCTGGACCAGCGCATCGATCTCGAACAGGTCGCGCTTGTGCACGGCGTAGGCGATCGAGAGCGGGAAGACGAACGCCGTGTACGCCATCACGTTGGCCGGGACCGGCGTTCCCTCCAGCACCGACAGCACGGCGAGCGGAAGCGGGATGCCGAGGCCGGCGATCAGCCCGAAGACGACGAAACGCACGCGCTGGCGCACGAGCTCCGAGCTGGAGCGTAGGTAGCCGCTCAGCGCCGACCAGACGAGGAAGAACCCGGTGGCCGAGAGGGCGACCGCGGCGAGCGCGTGCACGTGCGGGTACAGCGTGGGCGACATCAGCCAGGCCTGGTACACGACGGCCAGCACGACGGCCGGCAGGTAGCAGACCACGAGGGCGCGGCGAACGCGGATGCGACGCACCGGGAAGATCAGCGCGAGGTGGAGCACCGTGGCGGGAAGCAGCGATTCCGCCAGCGCGTGAAGCCGGAAGAACAAGTACGGACCGTAGAGGTCCATCGCCGTGAGGGCGTAGGCGCTGGCGCAGAGCCCGAGCGCGAGCAGCGCGCCTCGGGTGGCGGCTTCGGCGGTCGCGACGCAGATGCCGAGCCCGATTGCCGCGAACAGCAGCCCGTTCAGGAGATAAGCGCCGAAGAGCAGAAAGCCGTCCGACCAGGTGAAGGAGCGCGACTCCAGCACGCGGCCGAAGGTGACGCCGTCGCGGGAGAACGTGTAGTTGAGAGGCGTCCCCGGGGGTCGGGCGGCGACGCGCGCGTAGACCTGCTCCGCGCTCGTCACGTGAACGCCTTCGACTTCGACGACGGTGGCCTGGAAGACTTCGGGGGCCCGCACGACCGACCACCACGGCAGGCTGACCGACGCGACGACGCGGTTCTCGAGGAGCATGAACCCGGGGAAGGTCCGGTGTATCCAGGCGAGCGCCGACAGCGAGGTGACCGCCGCGACCGCCAGGGTGGCGACCAGGACGAGGCCCACGCCGCGAACCCGTGCGGTAAGGGTCTGTGTCCGGCTCACGCCGCCACCTCCCGGGGCGCCGCCACGGCCGGCTGCGACGCCATCGGCAGCCACACCGTGAACGTGCTGCCCTCGCCCAGGCGGCTCTCGACCTTGATGTCCCCCCGCATCATGCGGGCGAAGCGGCGCGCGAGTGCGAGACCGAGGCCGATGCCGCGCGTCTGGCCGTCGTGCGGGCGGAGCTGGTGGAAGATGTCGAAGATCGCGTCGTGGTCCTTCTGATCGATGCCGGGGCCGGTGTCGCTGACGCGGATGGCGACGCGGCCGTCTTCCGCTCGTGCCGAGAGGCGCACCTCGCCCTCGGACGTGAACTTCTTCGCGTTGTCGAGGAGATTCTGGATGATGATGCGGAGCTTTGCGGCCTCGGCGAAGATCGTCGGCAGGTCGTCCGGGATGTCGGCGACGAATCGGATCGGCTTCAAGCGCGCGAGCAGCGTGAACCACTCGCCGAGCTCGCGGAGGAACGGCGTGAGCGGGACCGGCTCCGGCTGGATCTCCATGGCGCCGGCCTCGAGCTTCGACAGGTTGAGGAACTCCTCGATCAAGTCGAGGAGGTAAGCGGCGTTGCTCAGGACCTTGTCGAAGATCGGCTGGACGTCCGGCGGGCAGACGCCGAACTGACCCTCGCGGAGGAGCGCGACGTACCCCACGATCACGTTGAGCGGGGTGCGGAACTCGTGCGACACGTTCGCCAGGAGCTCGGTCTTCAGCCGCTCGGCGATGTGGAGCTGCGCGAGCTGGTCGTACGCCTTGAGCGCGGCGTCGACCCAGAGGAGCAGCCGGTCCGGGCCGTCGCTCTTGTCGTGGTAGCCCTGGATGGCGAGGCGCCCCAGCATCTCACGCGGGGGCTTCTCGCCCGCGTAGCCGGTTTGGAGCACGATCTGGATGAGCTGGTCGCGGTCGCGGACGCCGGCGATCAGCTCCTCGCCGTTCATGACCGGCATGAAGTAGTCGACGAGGAGCACCTGCGCCGACTCGCGCTCGAGGACGCTGAGCGCCTCGGTACCCCTCTCGGCCGTGAGCACGCGGTGGCCCTCGCGCTCGAGCAGCACCCGGACCGAGGTGAGCGTTTCCGCCTGGTCGTCGACGACCATGATCGTCCGGCCGCTCGCCATCACGTTGCGTCGCGTGCTCATCGGATGTGTGCGCCGGGACTCTTGCGCACGTGCCGTGCGGTCCGGGAGCCCGGGTTCCATCTTCTGTGCACGTTCCAGGCCGCTCCCGCGGTGTGCGCCGTTCGCACGCTCTACGGGCGGGCGCCGTACATTTCGGCGTACGCGACGGTACGGGTTGGCACACAAGGCGTGTCACGGCTGGCACGTCTGGATGCTGCGGTCGGCCCGGCGATGCGCACGCCACTCGGCGGGCGACCGTCATCGCCGTCACACCGCGTGCACGTTTACGTACGGGCTCAACTCACCTTGACAACGCCGAGAGCGGAGGCTACCACCACCGGGCCGGCGTGGACGCGTCGGTCCTGTCGCGGGGTGGAGCAGCCCGGTAGCTCGCGAGGCTCATAACCTCGAGGTCGGTGGTTCAAATCCACCCCCCGCAACTCCCGGCGACGCGCGAGCGTCGCCGTCGGCGGTGCACGGCGGGTTCGGGTGCCCTCACCCGGACCCGCCGGCCGCGCGCTGCTTCTCGGCGACGGCGTCGCGGCCGTTCCCGATGATGGCGCGGAGCCCGCGGTCGTAGGTGAGGTAGTTCCAGGCCCAGTTGACGAGCACCACGAGCCGGTTGCGAAAGCCGATCAGCATCACGAGGTGGACGACCAGCCACACCCACCACGCGAGGCGTCCCCGGAGGTGGACGCGGCCGATGAATCCCACGGCGCGACTCCGCCCGATCGTCGCCAGCGAGCCCTTGTCGCGATAGACGAAGGGCTCGAGCGGCTCGCCGCGCATGGCGTGCAGGACGTTGGCGGCGGCGTGCTCGCCCTGCTGGATGGCCACCTGGGCCACCTGCGGGAGCCGCTCCGTGCCCTCGACCAGCGCCACGTCCCCGACCGCGAAGACGGCCGGCTGGCCGACGACGGCGAGCGTGGGCTCGACCCGGAGCCGCCCGCTGCGCCCGGTGGGGAGACCGAGGCGGGCGGCGACGGCCGCGGCGCGGATGCCGGCCGCCCAGATGACCGTCTCGCTCGCGATGCGCTCGCCGCCGGTGAGCTCGACACCGTGCGACCCGATGCGCGCGACCTTGGTCCCCATGCGCAGCTCCACCCCGAATCGCGCGAGATCCTCGCGGGCGCGTGCCCGGAGGTCGGGCGGGTAGGGCGGCAGCACGTCGGGCCCCGCCTCGACGACGACGATCCGGAGTGTCTCGGCGCCGATGCTCCGGTAGTCGCGCGGGACGACGTGGCGGCGGAACTCCGCGAGCGCCCCGGCCATCTCGACGCCCGTCGCGCCGGCGCCGACGATGACGAAGGTGAGGAGCGTGGCGCGGGCGGCCGGGTCCTCGGTGGTCGTCGCGTGCTCGAGAACGCGGAGGACGTGGTTGCGCAGGGCGCGCGCGTCCTCGAGGTCGTAGAGCCGGAAGGCGTCCGCCGCCCCGGGGATGCCGAAGTCCTCCGCGGCGCCCCCGACGGCGACGATCAGGTAGTCGTACGGGACGCGGTCGCCCTCGGCCGTGTCGAGGACGCGCGCCCGCGGGTCGCCGCCGACGACGCGCGCGAGCCGGAAGTCGACCGTCGGATGGTGGTGGAGGATGCTCCGCGCCGGGTAGGCGATGTCCTGCGGCTCGAGGCCCGCCGTCGCGACCTGATACAGCAGCGGCAGGAAGCAGTGGTAGTTGTGGGCGTCCACCCAGAGCGTCCGGACGCCCGCGCGCCCAAGCCGTCGCACGGCGTGGAGGCCGGCGAAGCCGGCGCCGAGGACCACGACTCGTGTGTCGTCCATGGGGGCCCTGTAGCATGGCGCGCGGATCGACGGGATGCCTCGTTGACGCTGGTGGAGCCCCTCATCTATCGTCCCGCGCCGTGCCGACCCATACCGGGTGCTGCCATTGCGGGCGAGTGCGGTTCGAAGTGGAGGGCGCGCTCGAGGCGATCGTCGCGTGCAACTGCTCGATCTGCACGCGCAAGGGGTATCTCCACTGGATCGTGCCGCGCGACCGCTTCCGGGTCGTCGCCGGCGCGGACGCGCTCGCGACGTACCGCTTCGGCACCATGACGGCAGAGCACCAGTTCTGTCGGCATTGCGGCGTCGCCGGTTTCTACATTCCGCGCTCGCATCCCGACCGGATCGACGTCAACGTGCGTTGCCTCGACGGCGTCGACCTCCGCGGCCTCGCCGTCCGGCGCTTCGACGGCCGGCACTGGGAGCAGAGCATCGGCGGGCTGGAGATCTGACGGTCTGGTTCGTACCGGCGCCGCGCGCGCCACGCCGGCGGTCGCCGGCGAGACGAAAGGAGCGACGTGCATGACAGCCAGGGCAGCCTTCGTGCTCGGGGTATTCCTTCTCCTCGCCGCGCTCGCGCGCGGCGGGCTCTACACCGCCGGGCACGACTTCGTGGTGAACCGTTTCACGGGCCGTTTCCAGTTCGTCCCGGCCGAGGACGAAGGCGACGAGACGACCGCACCCGTGCGCCGGTCGACGCGCCTTGACGCGGTGGGAACCGGCAGCTAAGTGACCGGAAAGCGGGGCGGGGGCGTCCGCCCGCCGTCCGGGTTCGGAGGTGATTTCATGGCAGGTGGACGAGCATTCAAGAGCAACGTGCGCGAGCGCCGCGAGGCGGAACGCCGGATGAAGGCGCTTGAGAAGCGGCAGAAAAAGGACGAGAAACGTAAGCAGGCCGCCGAGGCCTCTGGGGCTCCGCCTGCGATGCCGCCGACCGGCACACCCCGGTAGTGAAACGAGGAGCGGTGCGGGCACGCTCCGGGATGAGGAGGGGGAGGAGGATGCGTATGAAGTCTCGGATCGCGTGTGTGGTAGTGCTCGGGTTCGTGGTCGGTCACGCGGCCACGGCCGGGGCGACGAGCGGCGTCATGCCGCAACCCGTGCGTGACGCAACCTGGAAGCTCATGCGCGGGATCACCAACACCGTGCTCGGGCTCCCCGGAGAGATCGCGGCGCACTTCCTGGGCGGCCTCGCCGCACCCCAGTCGAAGACCGTCGGCGCCGGGATCAGCGGTGCCGCGTCCGGGCTCGTCATCGGCAGTGCGGTGGGCGTCGAGCGCGTGGTCAGCGGAATCGTCGACATCGGGACCTTCCCGATCCCCATCGACGACAACCGGCCCCTCCTCGAGCCGGAGTTCCCGTTCTAGCAAAGGCGGCGTACCCAAGTGGCTAAGGGAGAGGTCTGCAAAACCTCCATTCACCGGTTCGAATCCGGTCGCCGCCTCTCGAGCCCTCCCGTCGCGTAGTCAGCGCCGCGCGCAGTCCAGACCGAAGTTGCGTGCCCTCGTGGTCCGAGGACCAGCAGATCGGTTGCGGCGCGGGGCCGCACGCGGTGGCGAAAGGGTTCGGGCGGTCGGCGAAGAGGCGCGTGGCGGCGGGGTCGAGCCGGGCGGTGCACGACGAGCCGGACGCGGGCGGCACCAGGAAGATGAAGTCGATGCGCTCGTTCTCGTTCGTCTCCGGCGACTCCATCTGCGAGAGGTCCTCGTCGGCGCGTCCCGAGGTGCAGCCCTCGCCGCTCGAGACGTCGCACTCCGCGTTGCCGGCGGCGAGGTAGGTGTCGAGCCAGCCGCGGCGGGTGAACTGGCCGTAGACCAGGCTGCCGGGGGACTGGTTGAAGTCGCCGGTCGCGACGGCGGGCGTCGGCACGTTGTGCTTGGCGGCCACCAGCGCCGCCATCTGCACGCCCTGACAGTCGCGGACCGTCCGCGCGCCGGCCGCGACGCACGCGGGCGGGCAGTCGCCGGCGCAGGGAGCCTCGGCGCCGTCGCTGCTCGAGGCGAGGTGGGTCGAGAAGACGTCCACGGGGCCGAGCGGGTGGTCGAGGCGGGCCCAGAACACGGTGCGGTAGTTCTTGTAGAGCTTGGTCAGCTCGACCACGCCCGCGGGCCAGCGCGTCAGGATCGTCTCGAGCGGCACGTCGGCGAAGCACTGCCCGGGCGCGGCGCCGCCCGAGACGACGAGACCGCCCGCGCCCGGCGGCGCGGCCGGTGGCACGATCGCGGCGTCGCGCAGCGTGATGCGGGCGTCGCGGTCTCGCCCGCCGTGCAGCACGAGCCCGGCGCCCGCGACCGGCACGTCCGCGGCCCAGGCGTGGAGCGCGAGCACGACGGCGAGCGCGACGGCGCGGAGCACGGGCGGGCCTACGTGAGCGCGTTGACCTTGGCGGCCATGATGAAGTCGTTCTCGTGCAGGCCCTTGATCTTGTGCGTCCAGAAGAGGACGCGGCAGTAGCCCCAGCCGAAGGTGAGGTCGGGGTGGTGGTCCTCCGCTTCGGCGAGGTCGGCGACCTTGCGGACGAAGGTGAAGGCGGTCGCGAAGTCGGGGAACCGGAAGGCGCGCTCGATCTGCGTACCGGCGTCGTTCAGCGTCCAGCCGGGTGTCTCCTGGAGTAGACGCTCGGCCTCGGCGCGCCCGAAGGGTGGGACGCCCCCCCGGCAGGGGACGCACTGCTTCGCGGTGAGGCCCATGGGGCGGCATCCTCGTCCATCCGCGCACCGGGCGCCATGGGAGGGCCGCCGTTGCCACCGCCGCTTCAAGTCACGGCCGGGGCCGGTCGATAGACTCGTGAGTGACCCGAGGATGGCGGGCTCAGGGTGTAATTCTGCCGGGCAGCGGTGGACGCTCCGCGTCCTCGTGGTCGAGGACGATCCGACGGATCGGCTGCTCATCGCGCGCGGGTTCCGCGATCCGGCGCCGCTTCCCGGACCGGTCGAACTCGAAGCCGTCGGCGACGTCGACGCCGCGCTCGCGGTGCTGGCGGGGCGGAGCTTCGCGGTCATCCTGAGCGACTACTCACTGCCCGGCTGGACGGGGCTCGACCTGCTACGCCGGCTCCGCGAGCGCGACGACCGGACGCCGCTGGTCCTGATGAGCGGGGGCGCGGACGAGGCGCTCGCCGCGACGGCGAAGCAGCTCGGGGCGGTGGACTGCATCGTCAAACGCGCCGGCTTCGAGCGGGCGCTCCCGGCTCTCGTCGGTCGGGTGCTCGCGGCATGACGGCGCTCGACCCCGATACCTTGCCCGTGCTCCTCGTCGAGGAGAGCCCCACCGACCGTGCGCTGATCGCGCGCGCCCTGCGCCCGCGTCCGACGGCCGTGGCGGACGCCGAGCGCGTGCTCGACGCCGTCCGGCGGCAGTCGTTCGCGGCCGTGCTGATCGCCCACGCATTGCCCGGGCGCAGCGGGCTCGACGTGCTGCGCGAGCTGCGCTCCGCCGGGGAGACGACGCCGATCGTGCTGCTCGCCGACGCCGACGACGACGGGGTGGCGGCGGACGCGCTCCGCGCGGGTGCGGACGCCTGCGTCGTGAAGCAGCCCGGCTTCGAGCGGAGCGTGTCGCGCGCCGTGACCCAGGCGGCGCGCCAGCGCCTCCAGGTCGCCGCGGCGCCGCGCGCCGAGCCCGAGATGCTCCGCGTCCTCGTCTTCGAGATCGGGGAGCAGCGCTACGGGCTGCGGGCGGCCGACGTCTTGGAGATCGTCCCGGCGGTGACCGTGACGCCCGTCCCGGACGCGCCCGCACACGTCGAGGGCATGCTGAACCTGCGCGGGCGCGCGGTGCCGGTCGTCGACGTGCGGGCGAGCCTCGGCCTGCCGCGGCGGGCGGCCGCGCACACCGATCACCTGATCGTCGTCGGGGTGGAGGAGGGCGCCGCGGCCCTGCGCGTGGACCGCGCCACGGAGCTCGTGAGCGTGAACGCCGTCCGCCCCGACGCCGGACGGCCGGCGGGGCTGATCGAGCTCCGCGGCGAGCTGCTCTTCGTCCACGAAACGCGGCGCTTTCTCAGCCGCGAGGACCGCGCCGCGTTGGTCGCGCGCCGGGCGCCGCCGGAGGCGCGATGACGGAGGCCGCCTGGAGTGCCCCGGCGTACGCGCTCATCGCCCGTCGTGTGCAGGCGCGGACGGGTCTCAATTTCACACCGACCTTTCGCGAGCGCGCCGAGGCGGGCATCGATCGCGCCATGGCCCGCGCCGGGTGTGGCGACCTGGCGAGCTACGTCGACCTGCTCGAGAGCCGCGGCGCCGTGCTCGACGACCTCGTCGTGGAGCTCGCCGTCGGCGAGACCTACTTCTTCCGCGAGCCGGGTCACTTCGAGGTCGTCCGCCGCTTGATCGTGCCGGAGGTCTGCGAGCGCGGCGGTCCCGCGCACGTGCTGCGCGCCTGGAGCGCCGGGTGCGCCTCGGGCGAGGAGGCGTACTCCCTGGCCATCGTCCTCGACGAGCTGGGGCACGACGCCAGCGCGCGGGTGCTGGGGACCGACATCTCCCGCCTCGCGCTCGCCAAGGCCCGGGCCGGGACCTACGGCGCGTGGTCGCTGCGCGGCGACGACGGCCTGCACGCGCGTCCGTACCTCGCCCGCGCCGGCGACCGGTACGTGGTCGCCGACGCGCTCCGGCGCCGGGTCTCCTTCGAGTACGTGAATCTCGTGCTGGACACGTATCCCTCGTACGCCAGCGGGCTCTGGGCCATGGACCTCGTCTTCTGCCGCAACGTGCTCATCTACTTCGACGCCGAGACGGTGGCGCGGGTGGCGCGCCGGCTGTTCGACACCCTGGCGCCGGGCGGCTGGCTCGTGACGGCGTCCTCCGACCCGTCGCTCGTGAACGCGGCGCCCTTCGAAGCGGTGACCACCGAAGCCGGCGTCGTCTACCGGCGCGGCCCGGCACCCGCGACGGCAGCGGCGACGCCTCCGGAGCGTCCGGCGCGAGCGTCCCTCGCCCCCGCCCGCCCGCCGCGACGACCCCGCGCCGCGGTCGCGCCTGCGGCCCGAAAGCGCGCTCGCGGTGGCCCCGCGCGGTCGGCGTCTTCCGACGCCGAGGCGAGCGCGCTCCAGGTCCGCGCGCTCGCCAACCTCGACTCCGCGGCGGCGGAGCGAGCCTGTGCGGCCGCCGCCGTCCGCCATCCGCTCTCGGCCGAGCTGCACTACCTGCGCGCCTTGCTGCTCTCCGAGCTCGGTCGCGACGCGGAAGCCGTGCAGGCGACGCGCTGCGTGCTCTACCTGGACGCCTCGCTCGCGGCCGCGCATCTGACGCTCGGCACGGTGCTCCGTCGCCTCGGCGATCGGGAGGGCGCGCGCCGCGCCTACGCCACGGCCCGGGAGCTGAGTGCCGCCCGGCCGCCCGACGAGGTCGTGCCCTTGACGGATGGCGAGCGTGCCGGGCGGCTGCTCGAGGCCGCGGAGATGCAGCTCGCGCTGCTCGACGCTCCGGGGAGCCGGCCGTGAGCGCGCGCGGCAGGGTCCTGCGCTGGGACGAAGCGCGCGAGCGGCTCCGTCGCGCCGCGGAGACGACGGCGGCGGGCGCGGCGCTGCCGCCCGAACGTGCACGCGCGCTGATGGACGAGCGGGCCCGCCGGCTGGCGGCGCCGGCGGCGGCGACACCCGACTCGGCGCGGCGCCTCGAGATGCTGTGCCTCTCGCTCGGCGACGAACGCTACGGCGTGGAAACGCGACACGTGCGCGAGGTGGTGCGTGCCGGCGATCTGACTCCCGTTCCGTTCACGCCCGACTTCCTGCTGGGAGTGACGAATCTCCGCGGCGAGCTGCTCGCCGTGGTGGATCTCGGGAGCTTGTTCGGCCTCCCGCCGCGCGCCGTGACGGCGTCTTCACGCGTTGTCGTGCTCGGCGCGGAGCGCGCGGAGATCGGCGCGCTTGCCGACGTCCTCGACGACGTGACCAGCATCGAGACCGCCGAGCTGCTCGACGCGCCTTCGCTGCGCGACGGGATGGCGGCACGGTTCGTGCGCGGCGTGACGGCCGAGGGCGTGGTGCTGATCGACGCGGCGGGCCTGCTCGCAGAGGACGGTCTGTTCGATCCGGAGTACAACGCGGGCGGGGAGCCCGCAGGACGGGGAGTGTCATGACGATCGGCAGGAAGATGTCGGCTGGATTCGGGGTCGCGCTGGCGATGCTGCTCGGAATCGGCACGGTGTCGTACCGCAACACCGCGAAGCTGGTCGACACAAGCACCTGGGTGACCCACACGCACACGGTGCTGGAGCACCTGACGATGCTGCTCTCGTTGATGAAGGACGAGACGCTCGCCTCGCGGGGTTACGTGATCACCGGCAAGGATGAGTTCCTCGATCCGATCCGCGGGAACAACGAGTCGGTCCAAAGAATCCGCGACGAGCTGCGCACGCTCACCGCGGACAACGTGCGTCAACAGCGGCGGCTGGAGGAGCTGGAGGCGGCGATGCAATCGCTCGTCGCCTGGCACAAGGAAACGATCGAGACCCGGCGTAGCGCGGGCTTCGACGCTGCCATGCAGCGTGTATCGGGCGGAGGGGGGCAGAGGCTGACGGAAGAGATCGATCGTATCGTCAAGGCGATGAGAGAGGAAGAGGACCGCCTGCTCGTCGAGCGAGATACCGAGGCCCAGGCTGCGGCCACCCAGACGTTCCGGATCATCATCCTCGGCACCTTCGCCGCCGCGGTCCTGGTGTCGGCGATCGGTATCTTCATCGTCCGTGGGATCGGCGGCGCGTTGCGCGAGCTGATGGCGGGCGCCGCCAAGATCGGCGAGGGCGCGTTCGAGCATCGCATCGCGGTGGGAACCAGGGACGAGATGGGCGAGCTCGGCGAGGCCTTCAACCGCATGTCGGAGCGCCTGCAGAGCACGACTGTGAGCGCCGAGACCGAGCGCCTGGCGCGGGGGCGGGTCGAGACCCTGCTCGGGAGCATGCGCGAGGCGGCCACGCGGCTGTCCGCGGCGGCCGCGGAGATCCTCGCCAGCACGACCCAGCAGGCCTCGGGCGCGGAGCGGCAGGCGGCGGCGACGGCGGAGACGGGCGCCGTGGTGGACGAGGTGACGCGCACCGCGGCGCAGGCGTCCGAGCAGGCGCGCAGCGTCGGCGAGGCCGTGCAGCGCACGGTGGAGATCGGGGCCGCCGGGCGCGAGGCCGTCGAGGAGTCGATGCGCGCGATGGAGACGGTGCGGGAGCAGGTCGAGTCCACGGCGGAGACGATCGTCACCCTGGCCGAGCAGGCACAGTCGATCGGCGAGATCATCGCGGCGGTGAACGAGCTGGCGGAGCAGACCAACCTGCTGGCGCTGAACGCCGCGATCGAAGCGGCGCGGGCGGGCGAGCACGGCAAGGGCTTCGCGGTGGTCGCGGGCGAGGTGAAGACGCTCGCCGAGCAGTCGAAGAAGGCGACGGCGCAGGTGCGGCAGATCCTGGGCGAGATCCAGAAGGCCACCAACGCGGCCGTCCTCTCGACGGAGGCGGTGACGAAGGGCGTCGCGACGGCGAGCAGCATCGGCAGCCAGGCGGGGTCCACGATCACGACGCTGGCCGACACGCTCGGCGCGGCGGCGCGCGTCGCGAGCCAGATCGTCGCCGCCGCCGAGCAGCAGTCGACGGGCATGACGCAGATCCACGACGCCATGAAGAACATCGACCAGGTGGCGCGGCAGACGATGGCGGCCACCCGGCAGACGGAGCAGGCGGCGCAGAACCTGAACACGATCGGCACGCAGCTCGCGGAGCTGAGCGTCCGCTGAGCGTCGGACCCATGGAGCAGGCCGCCGCCGACGCCCGTTTGCTGGCCACGTTCCTCGAGGAGCTCGAGGATCGGGTGCGGGCGCTCAACGAGGACGTCCTCGCGCTCGAGCGAGACGCCGCCCCGGACGCGCCGGCGGGGCCCGCGCCGGAGCGACTCGGCGCGCTGCTCCGCACCGCACACAGCTTGAAGGGCGCCGCGCGCGCGGTGAACGTGCGGCCGGTCGAGCGCGTCTCGCACCATCTCGAGGAGCTCCTGATCGCCGTCCAGCAGGGTCGCCTCGCGGTCGGCCCGGAGCTGTGCTCGCTCCTCCTCGGGGCGGCCGACGCGATCGAGGACGCGGGCGCCCGGCTCCGAGCCGGGCAGGATCTCCGCGGCGCGCCGATCGTGGACGTGCTGGCACGGCTCGAAGCCGGCGCCGGCGCCGGCGCGTCGGGCGAGGCGGGCCCGGCGAGCGCGCCGCACGCCGTGGAGGCGACGGGGGCCGACGGCGCCGTGCGCGTCGCCGCGGAGCGGCTCGACGCGCTGCTCGCCCACACGGGCGAGCTGGTGATCGCCCGCCGGAGGGTGGAGTCACGGCGGGTGGAGGTGGCCGCGCTGCGGGAGCTGGCCGCTCGCGCGCGCCTCGAGTGGCGCGGCACGGAAAAGGCCGTGCGGGCGCTCGCGGAGCACCCGGAAAGAAGCGCGGCGGCGCTGCGACGGGGGCTCCGGCTCACTGGACGGACGGGCGGCCTGCTGCGCCGCCTCGAAGCCGAGGTGGAGGGCCTGGCCGGCGCGATGATCGGCGACGGGCGACTCCTGGCGCAGACCACGGACCCGCTCGACGACGACGTCCGTCGCATCCGCATGGTGCGCTTCGCGGAGGCGTGCGGCGGGCTCGAGCGCACGGTCCGCGACGTGGCGCGCGCGACGGGAAAGGAGATCACCGTCGTGATCGAGGGCGGCGACGTCGAGCTCGACCGCTCCGTCGTCGAGGGCGTCAAGGATCCGTTGCGTCACCTGGTGCGGAACGCCGCCGACCACGGCCTCGAGCCGCCGGCGGAGCGGCGGGCGGGCGGGAAGAACAGCCAGGGACGCATCACCGTCGGGGCGGCGCTGCGGGGCGCCCAGGTCGAGATCACGGTGCGCGACGACGGTCGTGGACTCGACCTTGCGGGGCTCCGGGAGCGCGCGCGCGCCGCGGGGCTCGCGGCGCCCGAGGAAGCGCACGAAGCGGCGCGGCTCGTCTTCGAGCCCGGGGTCTCGACCGCGCGCGCGGTCACGGACGTCTCGGGACGCGGCGTGGGGCTCGACGTCGTCAAGACCGGCATCGAAGCGCTGCACGGCACGGTCGGCGTGGCCGTCGAGCCCGGCGGCTCCGGCGTGTGCTTCATCCTCACCGTCCCGCTGACCCTGACCTCGCTGCCCGCGCTGGTGGTGACCGTCGGGCAGCGGACGTTTGCGCTGGCGAGCGCGAACGTGGCCGCGCTCCTGCGCTTCGCGCCCGCCGACCTCCGCTCGGTCGGGGGCCGTCCCATGCTGCCCCACGGCGGACGGCTCGTGCCCGTCCTGCGACTCGCGGACAGCGTCCAGCTCGTCCCCGAAGCCCCGTCCGCCGAGCGCGCCAAGGTGGTGGCGGCGCTCGTGACCGCGGGCGAGTCGCGCGTCGCCTTCGTGGTGGACGAGCTGGTGGCGGCCCACGACGTGGTGGTGAAGAGCCTTGGGCGGCGCCTCCGGCACCTCGCGGGCGTGTCGGGCGCGACGATCCTGCCCTCGGGCGGCGTGGCGCTCGTGCTCAACGCCGCGCACCTCGTCCGCCGCGCGCTGGGTGGCACGCCCGGCACGCCCTTCGGGCCGTCGTCGGCGGGCACGGTTGCGCCGCGCAAGCGCGTCCTCCTCGCGGACGATTCGGTCACGACCCGCGCCCTGGAGCGGAGCCTGCTCGAGGCCGCGGGCTACGAGGTGGTGCTCGCGGCGGACGGGAGGGCGGCGTGGCGGCTGCTCGAGGACAACGTTCCGGATCTCGTGGTCAGCGACGTCGACATGCCGGGGATGGACGGCTTCGCCCTGACGGAGGCGATCCGCAGCTCGCCCCGGCTGCGCGACCTGCCGGTCGTCCTCGTCACCGGGCGGGAGAGCCCGGAGGACAAGGCCCGCGGGCTGCGTGCCGGGGCGAGCGCCTACGTGGTGAAGAGCGCCTTCGATCAGAAGACGTTCCTGGACCTGCTGGCGAGCCTCGCGTGAGGGCCGTGGGATGATCCGGATCCTGGTCGTGGACGACTCACCCACCGCCCGCCAGAGCCTGGTGCAGGTCCTGCAGGCAGACCCGGAGGTGCAGATCGTCGGCGAGGCAAGCGACGGGCTCGAGGCCGTCGAGATGACGCGTCGCCTGCGACCGGATCTCGTGACCATGGACGTCCAGATGCCGCGCATGGACGGCTACGAGGCGACGAAGGAGATCATGATCGAGTCGCCGACGCCGGTCGTGGTGGTGACCGCCGGCCTGGGCGACCCGGAGGTGTCCGCGTCGATGCGGGCGCTGCGTGCCGGCGCGGTCTGCGTGCTCCAGAAGCCTCCCGGTCCGGGTGCGCCGGGGCACGCGCGCGAGGCGCAGCAGATCCTGGAGACGGTGAAGGCGATGTCGCAGGTGCGCGTGGTGCACCGCATCCGCCAGCCGGCACCGCCCGTGGCCGCGCCGCGCGGTCCGAAGCCGGTCCGGGTGGTCGCGATCGCGGGGTCCACGGGAGGCCCGGGCGTCCTGCACCAGATCCTCTCGGCGCTGCCCGGGGACTTCCCGGTGCCGATCCTCGTCGTGCAGCACATGACGGTGGGCTTCACGCCAGGCCTGGCCTCGCACCTGGGCGGCGGCTCGCCGCTGCGCGTGAAGGTGGCGGAGGCGGGCGACACGCTCGCGCCCCACACCGTGTACCTCGCCCCGGACGATCGTCACCTGATGGTGTCCGGAGCGGGCAGCGTCACGCTCTCGGACGCGCCCGCCGTCGGCGGCTTCCGGCCCTCGGCGAGCGTGCTCTTCGAGTCGGTGGCGAAGGCGTTCGGGTCGGGCACCGTGGCCGTCGTGCTGAGCGGCATGGGCGAGGACGGCGTGGCGGGGTTGCGGGCGGTGAAGCAGGCGGGCGGCCGCGTCGTGGTCCAGGACGAGGAGACGTCGGTCGTCTTCGGCATGCCCGGCGCGGCCATCACCGCGGGCCTCGCCGAGCGGGGAATCCCGGCCGGTGCGATCGCGGGGACGTTGCTGACGCTCGCCTCGGGAGCGGCGGCATGACGCGCGTGCTGATCGTCGAGGACAGCCGGACGCAGGCGACTCGGCTCGAGACCATCCTCGGCGACGCCGGCTTCCAGGTGGACGTCGCGCGGGACGGCCTCGAAGGCTACGAGCGCTGCCGGGCGAGCCGCTTCGACGTCGTGTTGAGCGACGTCGTCATGCCGGGGCTCTCGGGCTTCGAGCTCTGCCGCCGCATCAAGGCGGACCCGGTCACGCGCGACGTCCCGGTGATCCTGCTCACCATGCTGAGCGATCCGGGCAACATCATGGACGCGCTGGTGAGCGGCGCGGCGAACTTCATCAACAAGCCGTACGACCCCGAGTATCTGGTCGCGCGCGTGAACCAGGTGGTCGCGAACCGGCGGCTGCGTGCCGAGCGTCCCGCGGGCGCGGGGACGGAGGTCTTCTTCCTCGGCAAGCGGCTCGCGGTCGATTGCGAGGAGGAGCAGATCCTCGACCTCCTCGTCTCGAGCCTGGAGGACACCATCCGGGTGAACCAGAAGCTCCAGGCGAGCCAGGCGGCGCTCGAAGAGGCCGACCGGCAGATCCGCGCCCAGAACAAGGAGCTGGAGGCCTTCGTCTACACGGCGTCCCACGACCTGAAGGCACCGCTGCGCGGGGTGGAGGGCATGAGCCGGATACTGGTCGAGGACTACTCCCAATCCCTCGACGACGAGGGCCGGCGCTACCTCGACCTCGTCCGCGACTCCGCGGCGCGCATGCACCAGTTGATCGACGACCTGCTCGCGTTCGCCCGCGTCGGCCGCCAGCAGACCCCGGTGGTGAGCGTCGACGTGCGGGCGGCCCTGAGCGACGTGCTGGCGACGCTCCGCTTCTCGCTCGACGAGGTGGGCGCGACGGTCGCCCTGCCCGCGGACGCGCCGACGGCTTCGGGCCACCCGGTCCTCGTGAAGGAGCTGTTCACGAACCTGATCGGCAACGCGCTCAAGTACCGCCGTCCAGCGACCGCGCCGCGCATCGTGGTGACGTGGCGTCCCGTCGAGGCGGGAGGGCTCGAGGTGGCGGTGGCGGACGACGGCATCGGGGTGCCGGCCGAGCATCGCGAGCGGGTGTTCGAGCTCTTCAAGCGGCTGCACGGACAGGACGAGTACCCCGGCACGGGCGTCGGCCTCGCGATCTGCAAGAGGATCGTCGAGGAGCACGGCGGCGAGATCGCTCTCGAGGAGACACCGGGCGGAGGATGCACGGTGCGCTTCACGCTGCGGGCGGCGGCCGTGGCGGCGGGCGCACGCCGGCGCGAGCCCGAATCGTCGTCGGCGCACTGACCTCGACGGCGAGTGGCGCTACTCAGGAGCCGCTTTTCGGCGACTGTCCCGGCGTGCAGGGCATGCCCGGCGCCTTGATGACCATCTGGCGGTTGCCGAACTGGTCGAATCCCGTCTGGTCGGGCACCTTGCCCTTCGGACACTTGAGCTTGTAGCAGAACATCGGCGCGTCGAATGGCTGGCCGCCCGGGGCGCCGGGCGGGTTGCCCGCGGTGATGACCTTGTCGACGGGGCTGCAGATGAGCTTCGCCGGCACCTTGACCACGCAGCCGGATTCCTGCGGGAAGGTCCCGCCGCTCGGCGTCAGGTTGACGACGTACGCCGCCTTGGGCGCCGGGTCCTTCACCGTGTAGCACTTGAGGTGGTCGGCGGCGTGCGCGGGAGCCGCCAACAGCCCGGCGGCGAGGAGGGTGAGCAACGTCGTTGTCGTTCGCGTCATGGCCGTCAATCAGGTGTTCCCGGCCGGCACGTCGGCCGGGGCGCAGAGGATGGTCGGCTTCTTCACGGTCACCGTGCGGTCGCCGAACTGGTCCTTCATGCCGATCTGGAAGGTGTCCTGCTTCGGACACTTGATCTTGTAGCAGGCGTACTGGTGGACGCGCGGCTGGCCCTGCGGCGCGCCGGGCGGGTTCCCACCCGTGACGATTTTGGAGATCGGATATCAGAGCAACGTGGCGGGCACCTTGACGGTGCAGCCCGTCTCGTTGGGGAACGCCGCGCTGAAGAGCGGAGTCAGCGTGGCGGTGTACGTCGCCTTCGCCGCGCTGTCCTTCCCCTTGTAGCACTTGAGGTGGTCGGTGAGGACGCCGGGTCCGGCCGTGGCCGTCCCGCCGAGCACGAGCCCGAGGCCGAGCGCGCAAGAAAGTTTGGAGCCTCGAGCGGCATGGGGTCGCCTTCGTGGTAGACCCGCGGCGCGGCGTCGACGCCGATCTCCACCCCGCGCGTGAACACGCACATGCCCGTCGTCGGATCCCAGCCGCACGCCGCGCAGCCCGCGCGGCAGCGCTTCGGCTGGCGGTTCGGATCGCCCTGGACGCCGTTGGTGTAGTCGCAGCTCCAGCGCAGACCCTCGTCGCGGTTCACGAGCAGGAACGGCTTCGGGATGTCCTTGACGGGCATGTGATTCGATCGCCTTCATGACCTTCGACGAGAGCTTCGCGCCTCCCTGCGGCATCCCGTCGCCCGAGCCCGCGGCCAGGGCCGCGGGTTGGCCGACGAGGCTCGCGTAGGACAGCTCCTCGTTGTCGAGCACCAGCTCGCCCTTGCGACCGCCTGCCGAATGGCACGAAGGCAGGGCGCAGCTCGCGGCGAACGTTCCCTGGATGGCGCGGAACGGCCGGATGCCGCGCCCGCAGGCGAGCGCCGCCTCGCAGCGGGTGGTGGCGGCCTTGCACCGGCGCGCCAGCACCCCGTCGGAGACGGCCGAGGCGACCTGCCGCCGCACGCACTGCATGTATTGTGGCAGGTTCGAGACGCCGGCGCAGTCACACGCCCGGGCGATGCGATCGCGGGCGGTCGCGATCGCCGCCACGGGACAGCTCGTGCTTCCGCAGCTCGCGTCGTCGCGCGCCGAGGCGAGCCCGACCGTTACGAGGAGAGCCGCGCCCGTGAGCGTGCCGACGATGGCTCGATGCACGCGTCCAGGCAGCCGTCGTGAGACGATCGATTTGGGGCGCACGCAGTGAGGAACGGATGGTGACGGACGATGGGGGTCGCTCGTGCCCGTCTTCTGGACCCGACGTTCCATGCGCCGCGTCCTGGTCCGAAGCATCGTGACCGGATGCGGGCGCCGTCGATGCTGCGGACGCCTCGGTGCGAACGCGGAGATGCCGCGCGGGCCTTCGTCGACGTCCCAGGGGGTGGGAACGCCGATTCCCTCCCTCCTGGGACCGCCCGGTCCCTCCGCCCGCCCGGGCGGTGCCTAGCGGGCCTGTCGCATGTGCGCCACCAGACGGGCCTCGGGTTGGCGCTTGGTTTGCAACGAGCCCGGCAAGGACTCGAGTGCAGTCACCATGACCGCAAACGGAAGACGTTCGACACGACAGATGCACACACGGGCGACTCACAGCCCGTTGCGACGATTTCCCGCCTCCATATCGGGGGCGGCGGTAACCCCAGAATGGGAGGGTGGGAACAATGGCTAGTCCGGTAAACGTTCGAAGCAATGCGGTCTATGGGACCGCGACGGGTTTTCAGGTGACCTGGAGGTACTTCATCCTGGCCGCGGTCGGCGTGTTCCTGATCGCTCCGGTCTTCGTCGACCGGAATCTCAACGAACCCCACATGATTCTGACCGTGATCCTGGGTTCGATGATGATCGCGCTCGCCGCTTCGAAGATCCTGGCGACCGTGGATGGGCGGGCGCTCCGCCTGGCCTTCGCCGTCCTGGGGGCGTTGTTCGCAGTGCTCCCGTGGCTCGCTCCCGAGCAGTCGAACCCGCTCGGTACGTACCACGTCCTGTCTCACCTCGTCTCCGGCGGGATCGTTCTCACCCTGTCGCTGGCGCACATCGGCGACGCCAACAAGTAGGGTGGCCGAACCGGGGAGCCTGTCCAGGTACCACTCGGGCTGCGGCGAACGAGTGGGCCACCCAGAACGGCCGGTGCCGCGTCGTGAAGAAACGACGACGCGCGCCGGCCGGTCGCCGCACACTCCGACAGCTCTGCACTTCGAAGACTCGTTGCGGTCGCTTGAACGACGGACGAGAGCGTTTCGGCCTCATTACTTCTAGCCCGCAAGCGGCGTCGAATCGGAAGCGCGGCTCGAGGAAGCCCGGCTGGGGAGAGTGAGGTCCGACGACAGGTCATGCGGTGTCCGCGACGCCCTGACGTCCGCCCTCGCTCACCGATTGCCGACGCGGAGCGTCCCCACCGCCGGCGCCACCTGTTCCACGCCGCGGTCGTTCACGGCCACCGCGTCGACGGTGTACGTTCGTGCGCCGGGGCGCGGCCGGAGGGCGAGGGTGACACCCGACGTCACGCGCTCGCCGTAGTCGACGCGAACGGCAAGCTCGTGGGAATGGTAAACGGGGCCTCCTCATCGCCTTGGCTCGTGGTCGGTGTCTTGGACTTCGGGATCACTCCTGTCGTACGACGGGTAGGAGATACCGTCGTGCAGTTCATCGTCGATGCTACTAGCTTGCAGGTGCCCGTGCAGGGGAATCCGATTCCCACTGACTTGGTGTTTCCAGCGCCGAATTGTACCGGAACACCGTTGGTCCCCGTCGATCGATTCTCCCTCATCAGTGCCGTTTGGGATGAGGCTGATGTCTTTCGCTATGCGATTCTTCCGGGCAGTCCTCGGACTTGGGAGTCGATCGCGTTCTTCATCACAGATGGTTCACCGTGTTCAGGTACGCTGCTTCCGGGTGGACGATGCTGCGTGAACAAACCGGGCGGTCCCAAGAACCTTGCCGACACGGCGCTTTTTGACCTAAGCGCGATCGGCCTCGTTGTTCCGTTCCACGTCGAAGGGCCATAGTTTCGCAGGAAGCTGACCGCCAAGAGTCTACGGTTGCAAACGCAAGCGCAGGGCGGATTCGCGGCTCGGCCGCGGTGAAGACCCCGAGCGACTCGGGATGCCCCCCGGACTCCCTCGCCGCCCTCGCCCCTCACGCCCCGGCTTGCGCGGCCTTGCGTCCTGGGAGTCAGCCTGCCGCGCAACTACGACCGGAGATGCTGAAACGAAGCGCGGAATAGAAGCCACAACACGAACACGAGGATCATGCCGACCCCGAGGACGGCGACGTTCCTTACCCACCGCCTGACCATCGCTTCGTAGAACTCGCGCCAGCCAAGCGTGAGAGGCGGCAGGAAGAGTGTCACGAGAGCCGCCCACGCGGCAGCGATCACGACCACCAGTGCGAGGAGCACGAACAGGCGGCTAGCCATTCCAGTCGCCCCTGCTTACACCTCTGCGGGCTCTACGGGCGAGGGCCCCGAGGGACCAACAAACGCTTGCCGGATGAGCCCGCCCCGGCGTAGACAGCCGCCACGGAGCGGGATCGCCCTGCTCCATCTGGGAAAGAGGAGACGTCATGGTCAAACGCTCTTGGATTCGGAGTGCGTCGCTCGGAGCGGCCGTGATCGTCTGTGCGCTGCTTATCGGCTCCCCGCCTGTCCGTGCCGACGGCACTCTGCAGCACGTCAAGCACATCATCATCGTGATGCAGGAGAACCGCTCATTTGACAACTACTTTGGCGTGCTGCCGTTCGTGCCCAACACGCCGTACCACAGTGCCAAGGGCCGGAGACGCCGCGCGTGCGCGGCCAGCGACCACACCTGCGTCGACGGTCTGTCCTGCAAGATGAAACGGGGAACGCTCGTCTGCTCGAACGTCAATCGAAGCAACACCCATGGCGCCGTCAGATCCTTCCATGACCCGCGGTACTGTATGGGGCTGGACCTCACTCACGGCTGGGTAGCCAGCCATAGACAGGGCAACTTCTCGCACCCGAACAACATGCTCCGATCGAGCCCCAATCGGGGGTTTGTCAGAGTTGATGCGCAGGCCAACCCAGTAGATCAAGCAACCGATCACGACACGATGGGTTACTACACCGACGCCGATCTGCCCTTCTACTATGGTCTCGCCGAATCGTTTGCGATCAGCGATCGCTACTTCGCCGCAGTCATCGGTCCGACCTTTCCGAACCGCGCGTACTTCCTGGCGGGGACCTCGTTCGGCCACCTGTCTACGAGTGAGACTATCACCGGCGGAGGCTACAAGCCTCGGCTCTCATACGTCATTGCTGGCGCTCCTCGAGAAGCGCTTCTCGCTCCAGAGTCTCACTGCCCGGGATGCGAACGCCGACGATCTCGAGGACATGTTCGACTTCGACAACTCGCCGTCCGCGAATGTAGCGATCGGCACCGCACCACTGCCGATGCAGCCCGGGGATCCCAACTGCCCCTTCGGTGGATCGCCTGGCGGCGCCCTTGTGGATGGCGCCGGCTAGAGCATCCCTCCCGCCTGCCGCGCGGCGGTTCAGCGCGCTCTGACCTCCCATGCGGGATCGACCATCGTGTCGCGGAGCTCCCACAGGAGGCGCCGGTTGTCGAGGTACCGCCACGGGTGGAAGTCGTACCGATGGTAGGCGGCGACGGCGCGCCAGCGACCCCGCAGCATCCCGCCGCGCCCGAAGACGAAACGGATGAGGTCCCGCCACGCGTGGAGGTCCTGCGCCGCGCCGGCGCTGGCGAGGATGCGGTGTGAGACCGATGGGAGCGCAAGGGCGAGGAGGACGACGGCGATCCACAGCCCGGCGATGCGGACGGCGTAGGTGTAGAACCCGTGGCCGCGTGCCGCGTGGAACGTGTCGAAGAGCACCGCCTTGTGCTCCACCTCCTCGTAACCGTGCCACCGGAACAGCCGGGCGATGCGAGGGTCGACGCCGTCGAGCAGCTCCGGCCGCGAGAGGATCGCGTTGCCGATCTCGCTGAGGAAGTGCTCGCCCGCCATGGCGACCGCGCTCCTGAGATCGCTCGAGGTCCAGTCGACGACCGCGAGCCATCGCAGCACGGAATCGGCAACGGGCTCGACCGGCACGCCCCACCGAATGAGCAACCGGTTGAACGCCGCGTGCATGCTGGCGTGGGCGGCCTCCTGGCGAAGGAAGGCATCGCCCTCGGCGCGCCGCTCCTCATCGGCGATGCGGGGCAGCAGGCGGCGGACGTCGTCGATGAAGAAGCCCTCCACCACCGGCGCCATCACCGAGAGCGCCTCGAGGAACACCGTGGGCCCGATGCCGGCCGGGTGCCAGGCGCGCGGCACCTCGTCCTCGAGGCCATCGAAGTCGAAGCCGGGCCGCCGCGGCGTGACCGTGACGCCCAACCCGCAGGTGGAGGCGGGATTTACCCGACGATCCATGAGTTCTCGCGTCCGGGGAGCATGGCGGCATTGTATCGGCGTCCAACAGCTCCTGCCCAGCTCGATAGATCGCCGCCCGGCGGACGTACAAACACGATTTCACACCCGCGGGCGAACGGCGATCGTAGGCACCGGCGGAAAGAGCAGCCCCGCCGGGATGGGGTACACCCGCCGCTGCGCCTCGACCACGAACCCCGCCGCCTCGAGCAGCGCGCGCATGCGCCGCCGCGTCGGCCAGTAAAAGGGGCGGATAGGAACGACAACGCCGCAGAGTTCACGGAACGGCTCTATATCCGACATTCCGGACTCCTTCGCCGCCCTCGCCTCTCACGCCCCGGCTTGCGTGGCATCGTTGATCGCGCTGCGCGGGCAAGGGGATGCCGAGCTGCGCGCGCTCGCTGCTCGCCAGCAGGATCCCGCCAGCCCGGACTTCGAGACACCACCTCGGAAGAGCGTCGGCATCATCAGCCTGTCGATCGACATCTGTCCGACCGGCCCGCTGGAGCGTCAAGCCACCGAGAGCGGCGGGTCGAGCGGCGGCGGCGTCACGCGCCAGCGGGCGCCACGCTACCAGAAGTAGCTGGTGCCCCGTCCGAAACGCCGTGAGATTCCCGACGTCGCGTTCCCCGCCGCACCCGTCTACCCGATCGGCCTCGCGGGAGGCGCCACGCTCGTCGGCGGCACCAGCGCGGCGGCGCCGGCGATGGCCGGCGCGGTCGCGCTGTTGACGGCCGACGGTGCGGTCTGGCGAGTCACGATCGAAGCATGACTCGGGGAGTCACGGATGGGCGCGAATCCAATCGATGAACTTCTGATACACGGGCTTCAACTGGACCGTCGAGAGATCGAGCAGGCCCCATCCGCACGACGGGTCGTCCTCGATGATGTTCCAGTAGAACGAGCGCTCGCAGAAGCCGGAGGAGCGACACGCCGCCAGTGTGTCGCGCGCCGCGCCACCGACGTCGGGCGGCGGCGACCAGGTGCAGCCCCTCCCGCCCTTGAAGTCGGAATAGCCGAACTCGGTGACCCAGAAGCGCGTCACGCAGTACGGCAGGAGCTCGCTGCACCCGATCCATGACTCGGCATCGGAGAGTCGGGTCACGTTCTGTCCTGGCAGGTCGTAGAGGTGGATGTTGTAGAGGTCGATGGGGCGGCTGAGAAATCGCTGCCCGTTCTTCGCGTACGTGAGCCACGTGTCGAAGTCGGCCGAGTTGAAGAGTGACGCGGGAAGGATGCGCACGGTCGGGTCGATCGCACGGATGGCGTCGAACCCTGGATTCAACATGAGCTGCCGATATCGGGCGGGCGTCCCCCGGAAGCTCCAGCACCCGTTCACCTCGGAGCCGAGCTCGTAGGAGTCCACCCGCCCCTTGAACGTCCGTGCAGCGGAGTCCGCGAGCTCAGCGAAGTACGCGGGATTGGCCGGCGGGAGCGCGGCCGGTTTCGGACTCGTGCCGCAGTCCCTGTCCGCAGCGCCGCGCGCCCACGTGGGCACCGGATGCTGAAGCGTCAGGGCGATGGAGAGGCCATGCGCCCGGGCAGTCGTGATCGCGCCGTCGATCAGCTCCCAGTGGAACTCGCCGCGGTTCGGCTCGATCACCTCCCAGGGGGCCGTCACGCGAACCCAGCCGAACCCGGAGGCGACGGCAAAATCGTACGCAGCCGGCGGCGTGGTCGGCGCGTAGTACGAAAGGTTCACGCCGTACGGAGAGGGGTTGACGCAGCCGAGCGCAGCGAAAGCAAGCGCGCCGAGCAGCAAGGTAGTCCCGAGACGGATGCTCGTCGTCGAAGCCATGTCTTTGCGTCGCACCAGCGCCGTATGGGATCAACGAAAATGGCGCGGCCGCATCGAACATTGCCATAGGTATCCGACGACTATGTAGCGTTTGCACCGTGCGGTCCCTCGCCTCGCACGACGTAGGGCAACTCGTCGTCCTCAGCCCCGACGGATAGGAACGACAACGCTGCAAAGTTCACGGAACGCCTCTCGAGCGGGGCGGGATTCTTGGCACGAGTGACGGGGGCCAGTATGCAGCGGCTTAGTACAGGAACATCGGCTTGCCGAGCATATCGCGCACTTTGGGGCGGTAGGTTTCGGCGTCGTAGAGGGCGGTCACGTCCACGCGCTTCTTGGTGGCGACGACCAGATCGAGGGGCACGGTGGTGTAAATGCCCTGCTGGAGGGCCACCATGCGCCCCGTGTGTCCGATGGCAACTTGGTCGAGGGCCAGGTTGCCGTAGGAGACGGCCACCATCCGGTCGAGGGAATCCGGCGCGCCGGAACGCATGATGTAGGCCAGTTGTTGATACATGATGTTGACGCCGGTGCGCTTCTTGATTTCCTCGGCGACGATGGCGCCCATGCCCCCCAGTTTTTTGTGACCGTAGGCGTCCGCCTCCCCCGTCTCGAAGACCGTCCCCCCTTTGGGATGCGCGCCTTCCGAAACGGTCATGATGGCGTAGTCCGAGGGGTTGCGCTCCCGGTCCTCCACCAGGAATTTCGCCAGGCGGTCAATGTCAAAGGGCACCTCCGAGATGATGGCCCGGTCCACATCGGCCAGGTAAGCGGCAAACAGCGAGGTTTCGCCGGAGTTGCGACCAAACAGTTCGATCACGCCGATCCGCTCGTGCGAGCCGACCGAGGACCGGATCGCGGTGATGGCATCCACCGAGCGGGTGACAGCGGTGGAGAAGCCGATGCAGTAGTCGGTGCCAAAGACGTCGTTGTCCATCGTCTTGGGGATACCCACGACCCGGACACCCTCGTGATGGAGGCGGGCGGCATAACTCAACGTGTCGTCGCCGCCGATGGGGATGATTGCCTCCAGGCCCAGAAAGTCCAACACGCGCAGGACGTGGCGGGTGCAATCCACGGCACCGTCGGGCGTGGCGACCCGGTCCTCGGCACGGACGCATGCGGGCACCTCGTCGGGTTTGACCTTGGCCGGATTGATGCGCGAGGTGTGCAGGATGGTGCCCCCGGTCCGGTCAATGGTACGCACGGAGTCGTGCGTGAGGGGCATGGTCCACTCCTCCCGCGTTTCCGGGTCGTCCGGGTTGATCTGCACCACGCTCAACCAGCCTCGCCGCAGGCCAACCACCTCAATGTCGCCGTCCTCGGCACGGCTCGCCACGGCTTTGATCGCGACGTTCAGACCAGGAACATCTCCGCCCCCGGTCAGGATACCAATGCGCCGCTTTACGGTCATAGGAACTACCCTCTTTCGCATTTGTGGTACAATCGCAATCTGCACCGAAAAGGGAAGCAACGCGCGTGGCCTTCGAGCCTGACTGGCGACTCGTTCGAGATCGCGTGAATACCAACGGCTGGAGGTGCGGGGTGAAGGTGTACGCCTTCGACGTAGATCACACGTTGGAGTTGTCGGCCGGGCCCGTTCGCTTCGCCGACGTGGTCAAGCTCCGCGAGGACGGCCACATCCTTGGCATCTGCGGCAACTGGGGCGCCGTCACGCGCTTCGTCGGGGGCTGGCACAACCTCTTCTCGTTCATCGGGCCGATCGGATCGACCAAGGCCGACATGCTTGTGCAGCTGGTGACGTACATCCCGGCCGAGGAGCACATCATGGTCGGCAACGACCCCAGCGTCTTCGGGCAGTCCGCAGACTCGGATGCCGCCGCGCAGGCGGGATGGCGTTTCATTCGCGAGGAGGCCTTTGCCGGGGGCGCCCGGTGATCGTGTGCGGGGAGCTTCCGGCTGACGCTGACGAAGCTGGTCTGGCATCGTAGCCCCGCGGAGGCGGTCACTCGACTATTTCGGGGTGTTTGTCCACCGTCTGGGTTGGTGGTCGCGGCGTTGAAGGGTGCCGACTGGACTCTCTCGCCAAGGCCGAGGTCCGCCTCGGAACGCCTCGCGGTCGGGATCGTCTACACGCGCTTCGGGGATGCGGTCGCGTGGCTCGTTGTGGTGCTGGGCGGCAGTGCTGGTCCTGGGAACGCGCCTCAGCCACCGCTCGTGATGTAATTCTCGAGCTGCGAGATGTGGAATTCCTTCTCCGAGATTACCGCCTTCACCACGTCTCCGATCGAGAGGATGCCCGCCAGCTTGCCTTCTTCGAGCACGGGAAGGTGCCGGCAGCGCTTGGCGGTCATGAGCGCCATGCATTCCTCGATGTTCTGCTCCGGTCGGACGAACACGACGCGAGAGGTCATGACCTCGTGGACCGGCGTGCCCTTCGACGTCTTGCCCTTGAGGGTCACTTGGCGGGCGTAATCACGCTCCGAGAAAATCCCGACCGGCCGCTCCCCCTCGAGTACGAGCACCGCGCCGATGTTTTTCTCGGCCATCAGCTTGAGTGCGTCGTACACGGTGGTCTCGGGCCTGACTGAGGAGATGTCGCTCCCCTTCGTTTTGAGTACGTCTCGCACAGTCTTCATAGCCCCTTCCTTTCGCGAACTGGCGCCCGTTCTTTGCGGTGCGTTGGTCGGTGATGACCTCGGCGGCCTGTTCCGTCATGCCGGGGGCGGCACTAGCCGCGTCCATCGTCGGATCCGGGCGTGCACCGCCTCCACGGTTGCGCAGAGGTGGGCGACCAGGCGGTCGAACATGGCCGCACGTCTTCACCACCGCTCGCTCCGCCGTCAACCCTGCGGCGACGGGGGTGGGCGGGGCGAGAATCTCTCGCGATTCCAGCGGGGACGGGCGAAGTAGCCAGTATGGGCAGTTACTTCACGCTCTGGACGACGATGCCGTTGAGGCCGTCCTGAGTGACCTTGTTGCCCTCGACGGTGATTGTGTCGGCAACCTTCGACAGCACATCGGCGTAGGCCTTCGGGTTGTCATGGTCCCCGAGGAGTAGGAACAGGTGGTTGTCCTCGGTGAGGAGACCCACCGGGGCCCCGTTCTTCGCACACGTCTGCGCGCACTTCCGGTGGCCCGAGCCGTGACCCGTCTCCGGATGCGCCAGGTAGCAGGTGAGGTCCACGACCTCTCCCTTCACCGCCACCGCGTCTGCGGCACACGCCACGCTGCCCGTGGCCAGCACGCCGAGCATCCCGAGCATCAGCAGCGTTTTCATGCGTTTCCCATACCGGCCATCCGTGAAACAGTCAAAAGGGGGATCACCTCTCGGTGGGTCGACGAAGGCAACTAACGGACGGCGACGTCGCAGGAGGAGGCGGCGAGGTCCGGGTCGGCCACCAGGATCGAAGACTCGCAAACGCTGAGGGCGGGCACGTGAGTGCAGCGTCAGGACGGCGGAACGACTGATTCGGCGAGACCCGTGGCAAAGGCGTCCATCATGCTAAGGAACGCCGACCGTTGGCGCTCGGGCACTCGATGATAGAGCCGGATGAGATGCCCGAACGCCGCATCGCGTGCGACCTCCACCCGCTCGACGTCGATGCTCGCCGCGCCATGACGTCCGCGGACCAAGTGAGGCGGCGGCGAGAAATGCTCCATGAACTCGAGAAACCGTCGAACCTCCTCCGCGAGCGAGTCTGGATCAAACGTGCGGAGCGCGGCCGCCAAGGCGCTCCCAACCTTCACGAGAACCAGGAACGGGGTGGCGAGACCTCGTCCTGATTCGAGCCGGCTGATGGCTCCCTGGCTCACGCCGGAGCGTTGCGCGAGCTCTTGCTGGGAAAGTCCGAGGAACTCGCGCAAGCCGCGCGCATGGCGACCGACCCGTCCCATCCACTGGCGCCACTCGGATTCTTCGGATGGCGTGCCTGCGTTGGGTTGGAGATCCCGGGCGGACGGTTCCATTGTCGCCTCCAAATACTGCTTGCGAGGCATAAGGCCGGCGGGCCGTGACCGTCAAGACACAGCGTGCCGATGGTGCGACGTGTCCGACCCGGGGGGGCGTCGCTGGGCTAGACGAGTCCCTGAAGCGGCCTCAAGGGTCGCGGGAGCCGCCACGATACACAGCCGGGGGCAGCCGACCAGGGCGCTCGATTCGGCTTGCTCAGCGTGTGCGTCGCGCTGCGGCTCACCGCCGTCACTACCCCGCCCATCGGCTCGTGGTCTCCGGCAACGGCCCCACCCGCCACCCGATCCGACATCCCCGCGCCACCAGCTCCACCCGGATCTCCCGCACCACCCCGCGGTACCGAAACCACGGAATCGTCGTCCACAGATGATGCACCAGGTGCTGGTTCTGCCCCAGCAGCGCCGCGTTCAGCACCGCCCCGCCGTAGATCCGCGTGTCGTAGTACCGCGCCGTCGTGTCGTACGGGTAGTGCGGCAGGAAGTCGAAGGCGAAGCCAAGGAAGAGCACCGCGAGCAGCGCCGGCCCGAGCCACAGCACGCACAGCGCCTGCCCGAGGCCCGCGGCGATCGCCGCCACGATCAGCGCGCCGAGCGTTGCGTCGTATACGATCGACTCCCACCGATCGCGTGGCGACCGCCAGAGCCGCCGCCCGTAGAAGTGCCACCGGTATGCCACCACGATGCCGACGCTCCAGAGCGGCAGCAGCCAGCGCGGCCGCCGTGCGACGACGTGGTCCGGGTCGCGCGCTGGGTCGTTCGTGTGCGAGTGGTGCTCGTAGTGCACGGCGCGGAAGAGCGGCAGCGAGATCGTCAGCAGCGCGCCCGCCACGCGGCCGATCCACTCGTTGGCGACGTCGCGACGGTGCGCGATGCCGTGCATGGACTCGTGCAGCGGCGTGAAGACGACGTAGAGCGCCACCGCGTGGAGTGCCACGATCGCCCCCGTGGGGAGCCGTCCGCCCGCGTACGCCCACGTCCCCACCGTGAGCGTCGCCAGTGACGCCCCGAACAGCCAGAGCGTCGGGTTGACGAGCGTGCCGGCCGGTGCGCCGATCCACTCCCGCCGGACCGGGATGCGCGGGGATGCCGCGGCGGTGCTCATGGCGTGGCCGTCCCTACTGCGCGCCGAGGGCCGGCTCAAGCGCACCTGGCCCCAGGGCCACCGCCGGTAGTCTGGATAGTCCTGCGAAGTGGGGAGCGTCAGGCGGCTTCGCCGGCGCGGCGGAGGTCGGGCTCGTCGGCCCCCGAGTCGAGCGGCACCATGACGTCGAAGGCAGAGCCGCGCCCCGGGGCGCTGTCGAGCCGGATCGATCCGCCGAGCTGCTGCACGAAGCGCCGGACGATGTAGAGCCCGAGGCCGGTGCCGCCGTAGCGGCGGGCGTCCGAGCCATCGGCCTGGCGGAACATCTCGAAGATCGTCTCGTGGTTCTCCGGCCGGATCCCGATCCCGGTGTCGGAGACGCGGATGCAGAGCCGACCGTCGGCCGCGCGAGCGGCGGCTCGGACCTCCCCCTGCTCCGTGAACTTGAGCGCGTTGCTCACCAGGTTGCGGACGATGACGGTGAGCTTCCGCGGGTCGCTGCGAAGCGCGACCGGAGGCCGCGCCTCGTCCCAGACGAGCTCGACGCCGGGACGCCGCGGCATCCGGTGGCACGACGTCCCGAGCTCCGCCCAGAGCTCGGTGAGCCCGACGCGCTCGAGCTGCACCTCGTCGCGGCCCGCCTCCATCTTGCCGATCTCGAGCGTCGTCTCGATCAGCGTGAGCAGCTCGCGCCCCGCGCCTTCGACGCGGCGGACGAACTCGGCCCGCTGCTCCGGGGCGAGCGCCGGGTCCTGCGCCATCTCGGAGAAGCCGATGATGACGTTGAGCGGCGTCCGCAGCTCGTGCGAGACGGTGGACACGAACTGCGACTTCGCCTGGTTCGCCGAGCGGAGGTCCGCCACCAGCTGCGCGGTGCGAATGGCGAGTGCCGCTTGGTCGGCGATGAACCGCGCGAGCGCGCGGTCCGCGGCCGTGAACGGTCCGTCGTGCTTCCGCGTGAAGTTGGCGATGCCGACCACGTCGGCGCCATGGACGAGCGCGACGTAGAGCACGCGGCGGCCGCCCAGCTCCTCCACCACCTTCCCGATCGGGCTCGCCGGATCGTCGTCGGGCAGGACGAGGATTCCCTCCGAGACGATGCGAGCCGCGAGCGGGTAGTCCGCGGGCGCCTCGCAGCCGACGCTCCAGCGCGCGGTCGGGGAGACGCTGCCCACGACCGCGGCCACCCGGTAGACGCGGCGGGACGCGTCGTGGAGCGCGAGCACGCCCGAGTCGGCCGCCATGAGCCGGAGGCCGTGCTCCAGCACCTTCGCGATCACCCATTCGCCCTCGACCCGCTCCGCGAGCCGCCGCGCGAGCGACACGAGCTGCTCCTGCTGCCAGCCGTGCTCGAAGGAGACCATGCGGTAGCGGTCGATGAGCCGCGCGCCCACGATGGCGACGGGGACGGCGCTCAGGACGAGGGCCAGGGCGCTGAAACTGATGAACTCGGGCGCGATGACGAGCGTCACCATGTAGCCGCAGACCGCCAGGAGGCTGCTCACCGCCTGCGGGACAGCCCCCCAGGGGAGGAGCAACGTCGTCCCCATCATGAGCGCCACGAAGCTCGCCGGCGCGGCCGCCCGGTCGCCGACTCCTCGGCCGTAGTCGAGCGTCATGGCGAGGGTCAACAGGAACACGTACGCGAGGGCGAGCGACCTCGCCCGACCGCGCCCGAGCGCGGTGTTGGTGAGCGCCCAGGTCGCGAGACCGAGGGCGGTACCGGCGGCGATGAGCTCGACCGGCGGCGCGACACCCGGCGGGCGCACCGCGTCGACGACGCTCAGGATGCCGAGCCCGCCCAAGCTGAGCGCCACGCACCAACGCAGGCGCCCGAGGACGAGCGCGTCGCGCTCCGCCCGGAAGATGGGCACCCACGCGCCAACCGCCCCACGCCGAGGCATTTCCAGCCAACAGCGGAGCAACGGCCGTGCCACGGCCGCTACCCCGCCCCGGCGTCGCTGGGATGCAGGCGGACACACACGCCCGGTGGCGCATGTGCCACGCGCGGCACGCTGGATCTGTCAACGGCGCGGTAAGCGGATAGGAACGACAACGCTGCAGAGTTCACGGAACGCCTCTATATCCGACATTCCGGACTCCCTCGCCGCCCTCGCCCCTCACGCCCCGGCTTGCGCGGCCGATCGAGGCGAAGTCCGAGACCGCTGCCACGCCGATGATCCGGGGCTTTGCGCCCGATGGTCATGAGATTGGCGGTACACTCTGCCCCGGCGCGTGGGTGCCGATCGGCAAGTAGTCGCGCCGCTCACGGGTCGTCGTCGAACAGCTCGCGCGTCGAGACGCAGGGTCGCGTCGTCACGCCAGGCGACGACGGCCGGCCGCGGGTCGGGTGTGGGCGGAGACGCCGCGCGCGCAAGGTACGCGAGCGATCGGAATGCCGGGAGGGAGGCTCGAACTCCCACGGGCTTTCGGCCAGCGGATTTTAGAGCACGACGACGCGGCTCAGGGGTCCACCAGCGCTGCATGGCCGGCTTCCCAAGCACTGGCGACACGTAATCGCTGGGCTCACACAGTCCGACTGATTGCAGGTAGAGCCACTGACAATCTGCGCCGTGCAGGTATTCGGAGGGCCCTTTTTGCACCATTTCCTCGGCAAACAGTCGTTGTCGACGATGCAGGGGGTTGATGTCTGAGGGGTCTCGGCACTGGGGACCTCCGTCCGGAAGCGGCGATTGCCTTGTGTAGCACTTCGTGGAACCGACCATCAACGATCGTTGGGGGCGTTCCGGCTTGACGCCCAGGCGAAGGCCGTCGTAGCCGTCACCTGTCGTCCTACGGCAGGAGGTCAGCCATGCGTTCACTCGTCAGCCTGATGATCGTCGCCCTTGGGCTTCCTACGCAGGCGGCAGTACTGTGCGTTAGCCGCATGGGCGCGGTCCATGTCCGAGATGCGTGTCGCTCGCGTGAGACGCCAGCCAACCCGGCCACGCTCGGGCTTCAGGGGCCGCCAGGACCGCCGGGCCCCGGGCTTACGGTGAAGGACGCCAATGGTGTGCTCGTCGGGACGGTCGTGGAGGAGGCGCACGCCGGAGACGTCGATGTCCGCACCTCCGCTGTCGGCGACATACTTGGCGTCTCGCAGATCACTCCAACGCCTTTCATCCACCTTATGCAGGTGGCGCGCGTCGTGAACGGCACGGCGCTTCGTTTCACGGTGAGCCCGGCGGGATTCGTGAACACTGGACCCGAGTTGGGCTACATCGTCGCGTTCGACGGCCCGTCCTGCACCGGGCAGGCGTACTTTGACGTCGGGTCACCTGGATCGTCGCTTACCATCCCGAGGTTTCTGGAGTCGGCGTGGATCAACGGCACGACGCTTTACTACCGTCCCCATGGGCCGGCCTCAACGGCGGCGATGCAGCGGTCGATCCTGACATTCCCGGTAGACGCTTCCCAGTCGTGCCCATTCGGCACAACGGATTTCATCGCCCCCGCGGGCCGGTGCTGTACGGATGGATCAACCTACGCCATCGAGGGCGTGTCGCTAACGGTGCTCGACATCGCGTCGCTCGGCCTCGTTCCGCCGTTTCACGTCGAGACGCCGTAGCGCCCGCCGCTACTCGGGCTCCTTGTCAAGTGCGCAATCGTCTTCTTCGCGGCGTAGAGCCCGCTCTTCCGGTACGCCCGGTAGGCCCTGCGCGCCTTCGGCGGCGAAGAAGCGGGCATCATGGCGTGGTCAGAACGCGGTCGGCCGGCGAGAACTGCCGCGACGCCGCGGGGTTGGAGGCGCACAACGGATTGGTACACCGCGGGAAGCGCGCGCCGGCGCCGCACTTTGTGACGCCATGAACTCGGCGCGCGCGTCCCCGGCCCGCGTGCCGCGTGGGTTCGCGCCAGACAATACTCATATGTCGCAATCGTCCGGTGCGAGGCAGACAAGCAGCACACGCGCTCCGAGCAGGCTGAATGCCGGTTCGAGCCGCCGCGGTACCAGCGATCTACCTTGAGGAACGATGCTCGGCTGGAGCGTGACGGTCACGTCGGCAACGGTCGGGTCCGAGCAAAGCTGGATATCGGGCCGCCTCACACCGTGACCGACGAGACAGAGCGGGAACGTGCAGGTGGCGGAGCACCGGTCGATCCTGACCACGAGTCTCTTTGGCTTGGCGACGATAGGCGAGGCGACAAGGGTGAAAGCAACCGTTAGAGCGGCGGCTACCAACGTTTTCATGGAGAACCTCCCCGTCTGGGGCTACTAGGTCGCCCGGCAACTTACCACGACTGCTCGGCACGACCACGAGCGTCGTGGTTGCCGAGCCATGGACGACGCGTGCGCGTTTCTCCGGTCCACTGTGGGCACAGGCCCAATTCGTTTGGGGACACTTTGGGGACAATCGAGCCGTGCGGAGGGGGAGGGAAGGGCGAGCGGACTGGCTAACTAGTTGAACTCGCTGAGTGCCGGGAGGGAGGATCGAACTCCCACGGGCTTTCACCCAGCGGATTTTAAGTCCGCCGCGTCTGCCAGTTCCGCCATCCCGGCGTCCGACGCTCACTAGCGCACGCTCGGCGACACCCTGCAAGGATCCGCTCGACGCTGTGCAGGCGGCCCTCCTAGCCTAGGGTCGGCGCCCCGGCATGAGCACCCGACGCCTCTTCGTCGCGGCACTCCTCCTCGCCGTCGTCACGCGCGCGCCCGCGCAGTGCGACCGCCCCGCGAGCTGTGTCACCGTCACGCAGCCGCCCGGCTCCTGCACGACGAGCCTCGGCTGCCCGGCGGGCTACGCTTGCGTCGCGGGCGAGTGCCGCGCCGGCGCGTGCGTCGTCCGCGCCGACTGCGCGGCCGGCGGGCAGTGCGTCCACCAGGGCTCGGCCGCGGACGGCGTCTGCGTCTGCCGTGGCTGTGCGGAGTGGGACTGCTCGCTCGGCTGTAGCCTGGGGGGCGTCTTCACCGGTTGCCGCTGCTCGCGGCTCGACGACTGCCCGGCGGAGGACTCCGGCGTGTCGCCCGTGGCATCACCGTGTCCGTTTCGGCGTGTTTGCGACGCGCCGTGCCGCTGAAGCCGTCGTCGGAGCGCCGTTTCGCGGCGGCATGTGGGTTGCTTGAGGGGTGTGCTCCGCGTCGCGCTCACCGGGCTCCTCGTCCTCTGGGTGGTGTCGCTCGCGCGCCTCGTGACGGCGCGGCGGGCGCCCGCCGTGATCCGCGTGCGGGCGATTCAGCGACCCCGCGCGGCGTAGCGCGTCCCGGCTCCGGTCGCGGTTGTCCCCCCCGTCCGGGTCCACTATCTTGGCCTGTCTTGCAGCCCCTATGACACAGGCCATGCTGCGCCCGCTCCCCGAGCGGGCTCCCGCCCTCGCGCTGGACCACACGCCGCCGACGATCGGCGGCAAGTTCTTCTTCGTGGGCGATCACAAGCTCTACCTGCGGGGCGTGTCCTACGGGCCGTTCGCCGTCGGCCCCCACGGCTTTCCCTTCCCCGACGAGCGCACGCTGGAGACGGACCTCCGGCTCATGGCCGAGGTGGGCATCAACACGCTCCGCACCTTCACCGTGCCGCCGCGCTGGCTCCTCGACCGCGCCGCCGAGCACGGCATCCGCGCCCTGATCACGATTCCGTGGGCGCAGCACGTCTGCTTCCTCGATCGCAAGGAGATCGTGAACGAGATCCGCGGCACCGTCCGCGCCGCGGCCGAGAACTGCGGCAACCATCCCGCGCTCTTCGGCTTCCTCATCGGCAACGAGATCCCGCCCGACATCGTCCGCTGGTACGGGCCCGACCGCGTGCGCGACTTCCTCCGCACGCTCCGCGACGAGGTGAAGGACCGCGCGCCGCAGGCGCTCGTCAGCTACGCGAACTTCCCGTCCACCGAGTACCTCGACCTCACGGACTTCCTCGACTTCGTCTCCTTCAACGTCTACCTCCACCGCGAGGCCGACTTCCGCCGCTACCTCTCGCGCCTCCAGAACATCGCCGAGGACAGGCCCCTCGTCATGACCGAGTTCGGCATCGACTCGATGCGCGAGGGACAGGAGGCGCAAGCGGAGCACCTCTCGTGGATGATCCGGGCCGCCTTCGAGTCGGGCGCCGCCGGCGCCTTCGTCTTCTCCTGGACCGACGACTGGTTCACCGGTGGCTCGCAGATCGCGGACTGGGCGTTCGGCCTGGTGGACGCGCAGCGGAACCGCAAGCCGGCGTTCACCTCCGTACAGACGCAGTACACGGCGCCGCTGCCGCCGCCGCTCGAGCGCTCGCCCAAGGTGTCGGTCGTCGTCTGCGCCTACAACGCGGAGCGGACGATGGACGCCTGCCTGGCGTCGCTGCGCACCATGAACTACCCGAACTACGAGGTCGTCGTGGTCAACGACGGCTCGACCGACCGCACGCCGGAGATCACCGCGCAGCACAAGAGCGAGTACGACGCCCATCCCGACGGCCCGCGCATGATCGTCATCGACCAGCCCAACAAGGGCCTCTCGGTCGCGCGCAACGTGGGCGCCGACGCCGCAACGGGTGAGATCGTGGCGTACACGGACTCCGACTGCGTGCCGGACCCGGACTGGCTCGCGTTCCTGGTCTACAAGTTCGTGCGCTCCGGCTTCGTGGCGGTCGGCGGGCCCAACTTCCCGCCCCCGGAGCCGAGCCTGGTGCCCGCGGCGGTTGCGGTGTCGCCCGGCGGCCCGACGCACGTGCTGCTCGAAGACGAGGTCGCCGAGCACATCCCCGGCTGCAACATGGCCTTCACCAAGAAGGCGATCGAGGAGGTGCACGGCTTCGAGCCCACGTACACCGCGGCGGGCGACGACGTCGACTTCTGCTGGCGCCTCCAGAATCGCGGCTACGCGATCGGCTTCAGCCCCGCCGCGACCGTGTGGCACTACCGGCGCAACACCGTGAAGGCGTACCTGAAGCAGCAGATGGGCTACGGCAAGGCGGAGGCGCTCCTCTACTTCAAGCATCCGTACCGCTTCAATCTCCTCGGGCAGTCGCGCTGGCTCGGCCGCATCTACGGCGAGCTCACCTCCGCCGTCCTCTCGCGCCGCCCCATCATCTACTTCGGCGCCTTCGGCCGCGGGCTCTTCCAGTCGATGTACGAGCCGCCGTCGTCGCTGCTCGCGTACCTGCCGTTCACGCTCGAGTGGAACGCGATCGGCCTCCTGCTCGTGCTGGCGGCGCTCTTCACGCCGCGCCTGCTGCCCTTCGCCGTCCTGCCGCTCGCCGTGTCGTTCGTCTGGTCCGTCGCGACGGCCATGCGCGCCCGGGTCGACCCTCGCTTCAGCGGCGTGCGGGCCCGCGCGCTGATCGCGCTCCTCACCTACCTCGGGCCGCTGGTCCGTGCGCTCCAGCGCTATCTGTGGCGCGTCCGCGGTCAGGGTGCGGTCGAGAAGATCCGGTTCGAAGGGCCCCAGCAGGCGCCGCGCGTCTCCTGGCTCCGGCGCGCCTTCACGGTCGGCTACTGGAGCGAGCACGGGCACGAGAAGGAAGCGTTGCTCGGCGCGATCATGGAGTTCCTGATCCCGCGGAAGTACCTCATCGCGGTCGACCCGGGCTGGAACCGCTGGGACCTCGAGGTGTACCGCGGGGTCTGGTCGAAGGCGCGGCTCACCGTCGCGGCCGAGAATCACGGTGGGCCGAAGCGCTTGCTGAACGTCCGCTGCGAGATCCGCCTCACGCGCGTCGCGCAGCTGGCGCTGGTGGGCTACGCGCTCGCGACCGTTTGCGGGCTGCTCTTCGGGGTCCCGGAGCTCACGGGGGTGGGCTTCGCGCTCGGCACCATCAACCTCGCCGTCATCGTCGCGGAGAACATCCGCCTCGGGAACATCCTGAACGACACCTTCGACATCGTGGCCGCCGGCGTGGCGCTCCGTCCGCTCGGCAGCACGCCGCCCGCCGCGGCGGCCTGAGGCTGGCGATGCTCCTGAAGATCCTCCGGCGCCTCGTGCCCTACCGCGGGCTCTTCGCCTGGGCGGTGGCGCAGGTGCTGCTGATCGGCGTGCTCGAGCTGGCGAAGCCCTGGCCGCTCAAGGTCGTCGTCGACAACGTGCTCGGCGGGCGGCCGCTCGGCTGGCCGGTCGTCGGCGGGCTCGCCCCGCGGCCGCTCCTGGCCGTCGCCTGCCTGGTGCTGGTCGGCGTCTACGCGCTGCTCGGGCTCCTCAGCGTGACCAGCAACTACGCCACCATCAGCGTCGGCCAGCGCATGGTGAACGACTTCCGGAGCGAGCTGTACGCGCACCTCCAGCGGCTCTCGCTCGCCTTCCACAGCCGCCGCTCGGTCGGCGACCTCCTCTATCGCCTCACCGCCGACACCTTCGCCATCCAGACGCTCACCATGAACGGCGTCTTCCCGCTGCTCACCTCGGCGGTGCTGCTCGGCGGGATGGTCGTCGTGATGCTCCGCATGGACTGGGTGCTGACGCTCGTCGCGCTCGGCGTCGTGCCGGCGCTCTTCCTCTCGATCGCCGCCATGAGCCGCCGCATCACCGCGCTCGCCACCGACGCGCGCGTCAAGGAGAGCGCGCTCTGGGCCGTCGCGCAGCGGACGATCGGCGCGATCCGCGTCATCCAGGCATTCACCACCGAGGGGGAGGAGCACCGCCGCTTCGTCGGTACCAGCCGCGCGAGCCTCGACGCGAACCTTCGCCTCTACACCTTCCAGACCGTCTATGGGTCGGGCGTGAACGTGCTCATCGCGGCCGGCACCGCGGGCGTCCTCTGGTTCGGCGCGGTGCACGTGCTGGAGGGCGGGCTCACCGTCGGGCAGGTGCTCGTCTTCACCACGTACCTCGCTTCGCTCTACGCGCCCATCAACAGCCTGACCCAGACCTACGGCCTGATCCAGGGGGCGCGCACCGGCGCCGAGCGCGTGTTCGAGATCCTCGACACCGCGCCCGATCTCGTCGACGGGACGCGCGAGCTCGGTCGCGACGAGGTCCACGGCGCCGTCACCTTCGAGGACGTCCGCTTCGGCTACGACGCCTCGCGCCTCGTCTTGCAGGGCGTCGACTTCCACGCCCGCGCCGGCGAGGTCGTCGCCGTCGTCGGCGCGACGGGCGCCGGCAAGACGACGCTCGTGAGCCTGATCCCTCGCTTCTACGACCCGGTCGCCGGCCGCGTGCTGCTCGACGGCATCGACGTGCGCGAGTTCCGGCTGCACGCGCTCCGCCGGCAGGTGGCGATGGTACTCCAGCCGGCGCTCGTCTTCCCGACCAGCGTCCGCGACAACATCGCCTACGGCCGTCCCGACGCGACGCTCGCCCAGGTCCGCGAGGCCGCGCGGCTGGCGCAGCTCACCGACTTCCTCGAGCGCCTGCCGGCGGGGCTCGACACGATGGTGGGGGAGGGGGGCGCGACGCTCTCGGCCGGCGAGCAGCTCCGCATCACGATCGCGCGCGCCATCCTCCGCGACGCGCCGCTGCTCATCCTCGACGAGCCCACGTCCGCGCTCGACGCGACCACCGAGGCCCTCGTCATGCAGGGCCTCGAGCGCTTGATGGCCGGCCGCACGACGTTCGTCATCGCGCACCGGCTCTCCACGGTCCGCCGCGCCGACGTCATCCTCGTCATCGACGACGGCCGCATCGTCGAGCAGGGACCCTTCCACGAGCTGGTGGCGCGCGGCGGACACTTCGCGCGCCTCCACCGGACGCAGTTCGGCGAGGAGCCGGAGCGTGCCGCGTCGTCCTGAGCGCATCCTCGTCCTCGGCATCGTCGGGCAGTACCCGATGGCCGGCGTCGCCTGGCAGGCGGTGCACTACCTGGTCGGCCTCCGCGACCTCGGCTGGGACGTCTTCTACGTCGAGGACTCGGGCGCCACGCCCTACGACCCGCGGAGCGGCGGCAAGACCGACGACTGCTCGTACGCCGTCTCGTACGTCGCCGAGGTGATGCGCCGCTTCGGTCTGGAAGACCGCTGGGTCTACCTCGACATGATGCGCAACCAGACCCACGGCGTCCCGCGGCTCGCCGACCTCTACCGTGACGCGACGGCGATCGTGAATCTCTGCGGCGCGACGGCACCGCGCGCCGAGCACCGCCAGGGCGCGAAGCTCCTCTACATCGAGACGGACCCGGTCTACGAGCAGATCCGCATCGCGACGGGCACGGCGTCGTCGCTGGAGTTCCTCGAGAGCCACGACGTCCTCTTCACCTACGGCGAGAACCTGGGCTCACCCGACTGCGCGGTGCCGATCCTGAAGTTCCGCTGGCAGACGACGCGCCCGCCCGTCGTGACGCACCTCTGGGAGCCGCGCCTGGACGCGAAGGCCGTCCATTTCACCTCGATCGCGTCGTGGGAGAACAAGGGGAAGGACGTGACCTACGGCGGCGTCACCTACCAGTGGTCGAAGCACGTCAACTTCCTCCGCTTCCTCGACCTGCCCAAGCGCACGCCGCAGAAGTTCCGCCTCGCCATGGACCCGGCCGACGCCGGGGTCGAAGCGCGCCTGCGAAACCTGGGCTGGGACCTGGTCGACCCGGCGCCCATCTCGCGCGACGTCGGCACCTATCAGGAGTTCATCTACGGCTCGCGGGGCGAGTTCACGGTGGCGAAGGACATCTACGTGCGCCCGCTCTCGGGCTGGTTCAGCGACCGGAGCGTCTGCTACCTCGCCGCCGGCAAGCCCGTCGTCACGCAGAGCACGGGCTTCGAGAAGTTCGTGCCGGCGGGCGAGGGTCTGCTGGCCTACTCGACCATGGCCGAGGCGGTGGACGCGCTGGCCCTGGTGAACGCCGACTACGCGAAGCACGCCGCGGCGGCGCGGCAGATCGCGGTCGAGCACTTCGGCGCCGGGCCGGTTCTCCGGCGACTCCTCGCCGACGCGGGGCTCGGGTGAGAATCGTCGTCACGGGCCTGGTGGCGACCTACCCCGTGGGCGGCGTTGCCTGGGACTACCTCCAGTACGTGCAGGGGTTCCGCCGCCTCGGCTGCGAGGTCACGTACCTGGAGGACACGGGGCAGTGGCTCTACGATCCGGTCGCCCAGACCTTCACCGACGACGCGACGGCGAGCGCGCGCTACCTCGGCGCCGCGCTCGCCCGGCTCGACGCCGGGACGCGGTGGGCGCTCCGCGGCCCCGACGGCACGTACCACGGCCTCGACGAAGCCGCCGTCGCGGGCGCGTGCCGCGGCGCGGACCTCTTCCTCAACCTCTCCGGCTCCTGCTGGCTCCGTGACACCTACCGCGCCGCGCGCGTCAAGGCCTACGTCGACACCGACCCCGGCTACAGCCAGGCGAAGCTCGCCGCGGTCGCGGCGGGGACGGCGGGCGAGTCGGTCGAGTTCTCCGTCAACCTGATCCGCCAGCACGACGTCTTCTTCACCCTCGGCGAGTCGATCGGGCGGCCCGAGTGCCCGATCCCGACCGGCGGCCTCGTCTGGCACCCGACGCGCCAGCCGATCGTGCTCGAGAACTGGCCCGCCCGCGCTGCGCCCGAGGGCGCGTTCACCACCGTCATGTCGTGGAAGATCGAGCCGACGTCACCCACGGTGGGCGGCAAGGTGTACGGCGGCAAGGACGTCGAGTTCGAGCGCTTCATGGACTTGCCGTCGCGGACGGGAGAGACCCTCGAGGTCGCGATCTCCGGCGCCGCGCCGCGCGAGCGGATCGCCGCCGCCGGCTGGCGGCTCCGTGACGCGCACACCGTGTCGGCGACGATGGACGGCTACCGCGACTACGTCGTCGGCTCGCGCGGCGAGTGCTCGATCGCGAAGAACGTCTACGTGGCGCTCGGGAGCGGCTGGTTCAGCACCCGGAGCGCGGCGTACCTGGCCTGCGGCAAGCCGGTCGTCGTCGAGGAGACGGGCTTCTCGGCGCACGTTCCACCCGGTCCGGGGCTCCATCCCTTCACCACGGCCGAGGAGGCGGTCGCGGGCCTCGCCGCGATCCGCGCCGACTACTCGCGCGCCTGCGAGCACGCGCGCGCGCTGGCAGTGGAGCACTTCGACGCCAAGCAGGTGTGCGCCCGGTTGCTCGCGGACGCGGGGCTCTAGGATGGCGCGCGTCGTCCTCGCCGGCTACCTCGTCCGCAACCCGATCGGCGGCTACGCCTGGCAGGCGGCGCACTACCTCCTCGGGCTGCGTGCCTGCGGCCACGACGCATACTTCTACGAGGACACCGGACACTTCGCGCCGGCGTACAACCCGACGACGGGCGAGTACGGCGACGCGTACGACTACGGCATCCGCATCGCCGGCGCCTTCCTCGACCGCCTCGGGCTCGGCGAGCGCTGGGTCTTCTGCGACACGACGCGCGGTGTCGAGCACGGCCCGGGCGCCGGCCACGCGGCGGCCTGGCTCCGCGAGGCGGATCTCCTCGTCAACCTGGCGGGCGTGAATCGCATCCCGCCCGAGCGCCGCGGCGGCCGGCCGTCCGTCTACGTCGACATCGACCCGGCCGTCACGCAGATCCGCGCGGCGGAAGGCGACACGCTGCTGCGCGCCATCCTCGACGAGCACGCGTGCCTCTTCACCTACGGCGAGAACGTCGGCACGCCGCGCTCGCCGCTGCCGACCGGCGGCTACGTCTGGCATCCGACGCGCGCCCCCGTCGCGCTCGAGTGGTGGCGGGACGCAGGCGCGCCGGGCGCCGCGTACACGACGGTCGGCACCTGGGACGCGCGCGGGCGCGACCTCGTCTTCGGCGGCGAGACGTTCCGCTGGCGGAAGCGCTCCGAGTGGATGCGCTGCCTCGACCTCCCCGAGCGGACGGGCGCGGGCTTCGAGGTGGCGATGGACGTCGCCAGCGTCCCCGGCGACCCGCAGGTGCTCGGCGCGCACGGCTGGCGGATCGTCGACCCGCTCGCCATCTCCGCCGACCCCTGGCGCTACCGCGACTACCTCCGCGGCTCGCGGGGAGAGTTCACGGTCGCGAAGGACGTGAACGTGCGCCTGCGGAGCGGCTGGTTCAGCGACCGCGCCGCCTGCTACCTCGCCGCCGGCCGTCCCGTCGTCGAGCAGGACACCGGCTTCGGCGACGTGCTGCCGCTCGGGCCGGGGCTCCACGCCTTCCGGACCGTCGAGCAGGCGGCGGACGCGGTGCGCGCGGTCGAAGCCGACTGGGCGCGCGCGAGCGCCCACGCCGCGGAGGTGGCGCGCGAGTGCTTCGCGGCGGAGCGGGTGGTCGGCGACCTGCTACGGACGGCGGGGCTCTAGAGCTCGCGGGTCGCAGCGGTGGATCGCGGCGTCGGGCGATTCAGTCCGCGATGTGGCTCGCGGGAAGCTCCGCCGCAGGCGGCAGGGCCGGCTCCCGAGGCGCTCGCAGCTCCCGTCGCAGGGAGCCGGCGCTCAGGCCGAGCGCGTCGCAAAGGTTCTCGAAGCTGTACGGCCACGCGCGGTCCGTGCTCGCCATGTAGGCGCTCGCTTTCTGAACGGACAGCCGGCCGACGGTCTTGTCGTAGCCCCTCGCTCGCCGGTAGGACGAGCCCCGGCAGTCGTCGACGACGGTTTGCAGCACGGCCGCCATCAGCCGCTTGTGCGGCTCGTCCATGGACGAGCCACGGCGACGAAGGTACTGCGTCGGAAGCATCACGTGAATCATCGTCGTGTCCTCCAGTCAGGTCAGGGACGAACCTTCGCGCGGAGGGCCTCGGCTTCACGCTGTCCTTCGCGAAACTCGGCCCAGAAGCGAGCACGGGCGGCGACCCGCCCGCCGCCCGCCTGCTCTTCCACTTTCCTGGCGGCGACGGGAGCGCGCCGTCGCCGCAGCGATGTCCAGAGGCGCGCGAGCGCCTCGCCGAACGGATTCCGCATGCTAACTTCCCACCAGGTGCAGCTGCACCGGCAGGCGTGACGGTGCGATGAACGTCTCCACGGACGGGATCCCCGTCCCGTGAAGGTCGATCAGGTGTCGGTCGCGAGCCACCCAGCGGCGGATGAGCAACTTGCCGCGATCGCCGACGCACCAGAGCTTGCCGCTGATGTGTCCGCGCGGGAGCCAGACCTTCCTGCCCCCGATCCGGCAGAGCAGGGCCGGAGCCGTCGAGCGGATGACCGTGACGTCCTGGAACATCACGAGGTCATCGGCGTCGTCCCTGGCCATGGCGCGATTGTCCTTCCGAAGTCCGCGCCGAGCACACGTGGGTAGGGGACATGGCCCCTGCACAGATCGCGCTGCGGGGCTCTACGGCCTCGGGGGTGAGTGTATCGGACTCGCGCCGAAACCGCAATCCGTGTTCAATCTGTCAGCCGGACTGTAAGGCTAGGAAATTTGACAGCCGACGTGGTTGCGCCTACTGTGGCATCGTCCGGGACTGCTTCGCGCGTCAAAGGCCTCCGCGCGGTTTGTGCGTATTCAGGCCGCCGCCAAGGAGGTACGATGGATCTCTTCCAGAACTCGTTTCGCGCGCGCTCGGCGGTTCGCTTGCGCGCTTCCGACGTCGACGCGCTCGTCGGGCCGCCGCGTGAGTTCGCCGGCATTCGCCGCCGCGTTCGTTCGTCGTCCGACGACCTCGAGGGTGGGCTCGCGGCCACGATCGCGTCCGCATCCACGACTGCCCCGCGGCGGCGAGTGAAGAGGCTCGGAAACTGACTGAACTGAGGAGGTGGAATTGGGATCTGCGGAGTGTACGGTGACTCGAAGAGTTCCGGTGGGCTTGGGGAGATGGGGCATGTACGAGTTCGTGGAATCGCACGTTCGACGCCTGGTGGCCGAGCATCTCGGGGTACGGGGCGAGGATCTCTTGTCCGGGATCTCCCTGCGTGAGGACCTGGCCGCCGATTCGCTCGATCTCGTCGAGCTGGCGATGGCACTCGAAGCGGAGTTCGCGATCGTGGTGCCGGAGCGCATCCTCGATGGCGTGCGGACCTACGGCGATCTCGTCCATGCCACCGGCGTCCTCCTCCGCGCGCGGTGCGTGGCGGAGACGCGCGGGGCGGAGCCGCCGTCTCGAATCCAGACACGCATCGTGTCCGCGGCCGGCGAGTCGGGCGGCACGTTCGAACGGACCTGCTGGCTCACCGCGTACGCGGCCGAGACGATCGCCGACGACACGATGCGGGCAGGTCGTGGTGCGCGGCTCGACGTCACGGTCGCGGCGGGCACCACGGCGGGCCTGGCTCGCGTGCGGCACCAGTTCTCCCAGCTCGAGGAGCGCGGTGTCCAGGTGACCGTCCGGCACGACGAACGGCCCGCTCTGCCGCCCGTCCATTCGACCGCGGACCGCGTCGCCGAGCGGTGCCAGGTCGCGGCCGCCGGCAGAGACCCCGCCTTGACCCATCGGCTGCTCGACGAGCTGACCGGCGCGCACACGACCGTCAGGGTCACCGACTACGTCGGCGACGACCCGTGGCAAGCGGAGGACCTCATCGGGTGCATCGACGAGGAAGCCAAACGCTTCGGAGACGGCACGCCGACGGAGCAGGCGCAGGCGCTGAGTGGCAGCGGACCCTGCCACTTCGTGGAGGCTGATCCTGCGGGTGGTGGCTATCGGGCCACCACGGAAGAGCACCACGTCCACGCGCAATTCGACCAGCCCGCCGGTGACGAGCTCATCGGCAAGGACCCGACGCGCCTGGTGACCGGGCCTGGCGTCGCCGGGAGCTCGCGATACTTCCGGACCGACCTCTGCACCGTGGTCGGGGTGAAGGGCGAGCGCCTCACCTCGCGGGAAGCGACGTGCTACTCGAAGGACCGGGAAGGACGGGCCTTCGACGTCGCGAGCTCGGCGACGCGGCTCGCTCCGGCGGGAGCCAGCGCGGGCCGCCAGCGGGGGCTTCGGGCCACGTTCGATCTGTCCGCCCCGTCACCGAACGGGTTCCGGCCGCTCACCGCGGTGCTCCACGGGGCTGCCGAGGGCAGCGCCTGCACGCTGCTCATTCAGGTGTCCGCGCAGGTCGCGGGGACCGAGCGCGTGGCGCAGGTCACGGTGCGGCGGGGTGCGGAGTCCACGATGGACGTGCGGCTCCTGCCCGTCGCGGCCGCCGCGGCGAGGTTCGTCGCGTCCCCGTGACCGTCGCGGCGACTGCTCAGTGGATCGAGGCGATCTTGGCCAGGATCTTCCCGTCCACGCTGCCGAAGAGCTCGTTGCGGGAGAGAAAGAGCCGCAGGAAGCCGTTCATCACCTCGAGCTGGCTCTTGTACTCGGCGAGCGCCGCGCGCTTCGCCGCCAGCTCGGTGGGGCTCAAGTCGGTCTCGCGCCAGACGGTGAAGGGGACGCTCGCGACCGGATACGCGTAGTCGAAGGTCGGACCGCGCAGGGCCGGCCACGACGGGTAGTGGACGAGGTAGGTGAGCACGACCATGTCCTTCGGGAGGACGCCGCGCTCCTCGAGCGTGCTCATCGCCTCGGTGACGAAGTAGCTCGTGTGCAGGTGATCCGAGTGGCTGTCGTAGGGATGCGGCATCACGACGACGTTCGGCCGGAAGTCGCGTAAGAGGTGGGTGATGACGGAGGTGAGGTCCTGGCCGTCGTACTCGGCGTCGGTGTCGACCGTGCCCTCGTAGGGCACGCTGTCCTCCTTGGTGTACGGCGAGGTGTAGGGGCGGGCGCGCGACCAGTGCGCCGCCCACAGCTCGGCGAGGCCGCCGTCGGGGAAGCCGAGGAAGCGGACGTCGGGCTTCCCGACGCCGAGGTGGCGGGCGGCGGCGAGCGCTTCGCGTTGTCGCAGCTCGCCGAGGGCGAGGTAGTCCTCGTCGGTGGGCTTGGTCAGGTGGAAGTCGCCCTTCACGGCCTCGGGGTAGCCGTCGCCGTTGGTGACGAAGACGATCTCCACGGGGACCTTGGCGTGCGCGAGGCGGTGGATGAGCCCGCCGACGGCGATCGTCTCGTCGTCAGGGTGCGGGGAGAAGACGACGACGCGTGGCTTCTGGGGGAGGCCGACCGGGCGGACGAGCGGCGTTGCGGGCGCGCCGGGTGCGGCGGATGCGGCCACCGGCACGACGACCGTCACCGGGCGCACGCGCGCGCGGAGCCCGATCGCCGCCACCACGGCGAGCACCGCCGTCGCCACCACCACGGCCCTGGCTGCGTCCTTCACGGTCAGATCTTGTAGCGCTGGATCAGATTCCGCGCGATGACGAGCCGCTGGATCTCGTTCGTGCCCTCGCCGATGATCATGAGCGGGGCGTCGCGGTAGTAGCGCTCCACCTTGAATTCCTGGGTATAGCCGTAGCCGCCGAGCACGCGCATCGCCTCGAGCGCGACCTCCTGGCAAGTCTCCGAGGCGAAGAGCTTCGCCATCCCGGCTTCGATGTCGCAGCGCTCCCCGCGGTCCTTCATGGCCGCCGCGTTACGAACCAGGAGCCGCGCGGCCTCGATCTTGGTGGCCATGTCGGCGAGCTTGAGCTGGATGGCCTGGTGCTCGCAGATGGGCTTGCCGAAGGTCGTCCGCTGCTGCGAATAGCGGATGGCGTCCTCGAAGGCGGCCCGCGCGACGCCGACGGCGCGCGCGGCGATGTTGATGCGGCCGACCTCGAGCCCCGACATCGCATACTGGAAACCGCGCCCCTCTTCGCCGATCAGGCTCGCGGCCGGGATGCGGAAGTCCTCGAACACGACCTCGCAGGTCTCGATCCCCTTGTAGCCGAGCTTGTGGATGTCGCGGGAGACGGTGACGCCGGGTCCCTTCTCGGCGACGAAGAGGCTGATCCCCCGGTGCGGCGGGTCGGTCTTCGGATCGGTCTTGGCGACGATCTCGAGCAGCGTGGCGGTGCGCGCGTTGGTGATGAACATCTTGGCGCCGTTCACCACGTAGTGGTCGCCGTCGCGCCGGGCCGTCGTCTTGATACGCTGGGCGTCGCTGCCGGCGTGCGGCTCCGTCAGGCAGAAGGCGCCGCGATGCTCGCCCCGCGCCATCGCCGGGAGCCACCGCGTCTTCTGTTCGGGGCTGCCGAAGTGGACGAGCGCGTAAGCGAGCATGAGATGCGTATTGAGGACGCCGGAGAGGCTCATCCAGCCGCGGCAGAGTTCCTCCACCACGCGCGCGTAGGTGCTGTAGTCGAGGCCGAGGCCGCCATACTCCTCCGGGATGATGGCGCCGAAGAGGCCGAGCTGCTTCATGCGCTCGACGAGCGGCCCGGGGTAGGCGTCGGCGTGCTCGAACTCGCTGGCCGTGGGCAGCACCTCGCGCTCGACGAAGCGGCGCACGGTTTCGATGATCTGCGCGAGCTCTGGGCGTTCCTCCACGGACCGATTCCCCCTGACCGTTGGCGAACTTCACCATGTTTGCATAAGTACTTCAACCGAACGGTCGCCATGCTGCGTGTCGCGCGTATGCTCGTCGCCATGCTGCTCGCCGGCGCGCTGCCGGCCGCCGCACGCGACCGTCCCGCGCCGCACCCGAGCGACGAAACCGAGGTCTACACCGGCGGCGAGGACGTCGAGCGCGGGCGCGCGGCGAAGCCGCCGGCGGTCGGCTACTGGCGGGTGCGCGTGACGCTCCACGTGCCGCCGACGGAGCGCGCGCTCCGCCTGGCGCTCCTCGTCCCGCTCTCCGATGGCCGCCAGGACGTGCTCGCCCGCCGCGCGAGCGCGCGCGGCTTCGGCTTCCGCGAGACCCAGGCGCCGCCCAACCTCCACGCGGCGTGGACCGGCACCGCGCCCGCGGGCGCGGAGGTCGTCTACGACGTCGCGGTGCGGATCGCGGAGACGGGCGGCAGCGTGCCGGCCGTGCTGCTGGCGACGCTCCCGCCCCCGCCCCCCGGCGAGGCGCCCGCGCCGGCGCCGTTCATCCAGGCCGCGGACCCGGCGGTCGTCCGTCGCGCGCGCGGCATCGTCGGGAAAGCGAGGCGGCTGGATGAAGTGGTGTGGTCGCTCTACCAGTACACGGCGGCGTTCCTCCCCGCCGCCGACCCGCCCGGCCCCCAGGACGCGGCGAGCGTGCTCGCGGCGCGGCGCGGGACGAGCCTCGGCCGCGCCCGCGCGCTGGTCGCGCTGCTCGGGGCGGCCGGCGTGCCGGCACGGCTCGTCGGCGGGCTCCGGCTGGCGAACACGGCCGAGAAGCGGGCCACCAACTCCTGGGTGGAGGCGTGGGTCGGCACCGGCTGGGTGCCGCTCGACCCGGCGGGCGGCTTCTTCGGCTGGCTCCCAACCAGCTACCTCGCGCTCTACCGCGGCGACCTGCCGCTCATCGTCCACACCCGCGGCGTCGAGGTCGCGTACGCGTTCGCGATCCGGCAGACGACCCGCCGCGCCGTCGAGGAGGCGGAGGACGAGGAGGGCGTGCGGCTCGAGGCCGGCCGGCGTCCCGTCGTGCGCGGGCCCGGCCGCCACCGCGTCGAGACGCACACCGCGTACGTGAGCGAGCCCGTCGCCTCGGTCGTGCTGATCGCCGACCAGAGCGTGCCCGAGGCGGTGACCGACCGCATCCTCGAGGAGGCGCGGGCGGCGGCCATCGACTGCGTGCTGCTGACGGCGCGCTTCGAGTCGCGCTACTTCCGCGAGTCGTACCTGAGCGCGCTCGTCGCCGCCAACCTGACGCTCATCCGCCAGGCGAACCTGGTCCTGGTCGCGACGGCGGACGACGCCGGCCTCTACGCGCTCATCGGGCTCGGCGAGCGCGGCATCCGCATGGAGGACAGCCGGATCGTCATCGCCGGCGCGATGAGCGAGCCGGCGGCGCTCATGCTGGGCTCGCTCCTCTTCCACCTGATCGAGCCGGGTGAGGTCGTGGTGGTGCCGCACCAGGCGGACCTGCTGCCGCTCTGGGAGATGAGCCGCGCCAACCTGATCGACGGCACGCCGATGGCCGACGAGGCGGGCCGCTGGGGCATCGCGCCGGTCGTCCTCGGCGAAGCGGGCACGACGCTCCCGCGCTGGCGCCGCCCGCTCATGCACGCGTGGGCGCGCGTGGTGCGCGCGCAGGTGCCGCTCGGCGCGCTCACGCTGATCCTCATCCTGCCGGTCATCGCCTCGATCGTGGTCGTGGCCCGGGTCGTGGTCGGCATCGAGACGTTCGGCATGTTCGGGCCCGTCATCGTGTCGCTCGCCTTCATCACCACCGGCCTCTGGTGGGGGACGTTCATCTTCCTCGCCATCGTCGGCCTCGGCGTGACGCTCCGCGCGGCTCTCCTCCGGCTCCGCCTCCAGGCCGTGTCGCGGCTCGCCATCCTGATCGCGCTGGTCGCGGCGGTGATGGGCGGGCTCACGCTGGTCGGCGCGACGCTCGGCATCGGGCCGCTCCTCAACATCAGCATCTTCCCGATGGTGATCATGTCGAACGTGATCGAGAACTTCGCCGCGTCGCAGGTGGAGCTCGGCACCCGGAAGGCGCTCGCCATGACGCTCACCACGCTCCTCCTCTCGATCACGTGCTACCTCGTGGTCGACCGCGGCGGCCTCCAGTCGCTGGTGCTGGCGTACCCCGAGATCCTGCTCGGCGTCGTCGCCTTCGACGTCCTGCTCGGCAAATGGCGCGGGCTCCGCGTGGCGGAGTACGTCCGCTTCTACCGCGCGGTGCCGGAGCCGCCGGCGTCGTGATCGCCCGGCTCCGGCGGCTCCGGGCGGAGGTGCTCGGCCTCAACCGCCGCAACCACGCCTATCTCTTCGCGTACAACGTCCGCGACCGCCACCGCCTCGTCGACGACAAGCTCGCCACCAAACGGACCCTGGCGGCCGGCGACGTGCCGACGCCGGCGCTGCACGATGTCTGCACCGCACCGTGGCAGGTGCGCGCCCTCGGCGGGCGGCTCGCCGAAGCGACCGACTTCGTGCTCAAGCCCGCGCGCGGCGCGGGCGGGGCGGGGATCGTGGTCGTCGTCGGACGGGACGGCGAGCGCTTCGTCAAGGCGAGCGGCGTCGTGCTCGGGCGGCGCGATCTCGAAGCGCACGCCTACGACGTCGTCGGGGGCGCGTACTCGGTCGGCGGGCGCGAGGACGCGCTGCTGGTCGAGGAGCGCGTCGTGCCCGACGCCGTGCTGGGCGCGCTCGCCTATCGCGGCGTGCCGGACGTCCGCGTCCTCGTCTTCCGCGGCGTGCCGGTGCTCGGCATGCTGCGCTTGCCGACCCGCCGCTCCGACGGGCGGGCGAACCTCCACCTCGGCGGGGTCGGGGTGGGCGTCGAGCTGGCGAGCGGGCGGACGACGTTCGCCGTCGCCGGCGGCCGGCCCGTCGGCGCGCACCCGGACCTCGGCACGGCGCTGGGCGGGCTCGTCGTGCCCGCCTGGGACGAGATGCTGACCCTCGCCGTGCGCGCCGCCGACGCGGTCGGCCTCGGCTTCGTCGGCGTCGACGTGGTGCTCGACGCGCGCCGCGGGCCGCTCGTGCTCGAGCTGAACGCGCGGCCGGGGCTCACCATCCAGCTCGCGAACCGCCGCGGGCTGCGTCCGCTGCTCGACGCGGTCGCGGCCGCCGGCACGCCGGTGTTGCCGGCGGGGCGGGTGGCCCTGGGGCAGCGCCTCAGCGCGCCGCGCGCGTGTCGCTCTCCGGCTCCAGCCGGTAGTCGAGCGCCACGATGAGGGGGCGGCCTTCGCGGCGCTCGAGGCGCCACTCGGCTTCGCCGCGGATCTCGCCGCTCGCCCCGCTCGGGGCGCGGTAGTCGATCACGAACGGCGAGCGGACGTCGGCGCGCTCGCCGCGCGGCTCGACCGCGAGGTGCGCGAGCGTGTAGCGGACCTCGTCGAGCGAGCCGAACTGCGTGCGGTACGTGGACGCGATGCGCTCGCGGTCGCCGCGGCCGTTCTCGACCGCGTCGGCGGCGAAGAGGGCGCGGAGCGCGTCCGCGTCGCGCGCGTCGAAGGCGGCGCGGAAGGCGTCGATGACGGCGGTGGCCTCGCCGGAGGAGACGGGCCCGTTGCCCACGGGCGCCACGAACGGCGCGATGGGCGTGGGCGGTGCGGCCGGCCGGGCGGCGACCACGGCGGGCGCGGCGTCGAGGCTGGCGCGCTGGAGCATGAGCCCGCCGAGGACGCCGGCGAGCAGGAGTACGGCGCCGATCATGGCGGGGACGCTGAAGGTGCGGGCGGGCGGGGCGGGCGTCTCCGCGGCCGGCGCTGCGGGTGCCGTGACAGCCGGCGGCTCGGGCGCGGGCTCGACCCGGGCCGGCGACTCGAGCGCCGCCGGGGCGACGACCTCCGCGGCGGGCGCGGGCGCCGGCTCCGCCGGGGCGAGCGCGGCGGGCGCGGCCTCGGCCGGGCGCGGCGGCAGGTGCGGCGCGAAGTCGCGCCACACCTCGTCGACGACCTCGGGCGTCACCTGGCGCTTCTCGGTGACGAAGGCATTCAGGAGGGCGGCGTCGCAGACGACGTTGATCAGGCGCGGAATGCCCTGGCTCACCGCCGCGATGCGCGCCAGCGCGGCGGCGGAGAAGAGGTGCGGGTCGGTGCCGCCGACGCGCTCCACCCGGGTGCGCACGTAGGCTGCGACGTCCTCGGGCCCGAGCGTGCGGATGCGGATCGGCAGCGTGACCCGCTGTCTCAACTGGCGGAGCCGCGGGTCGGAGAGCTTCTCCTCCAGCTCGGGCTGCCCGGCGAGGACGATCTGGAGGATCTTCTCGCGCGCGGTCTCGAGGTTCGAGAGCAGGCGCAGCTCCTCGAGCACGTCGATGGCGAGGTCCTGCGCTTCGTCGATCAGCAGCGCGACGTTACCGCCGGCGCGCGTGTGCTCGAGCAGGAACTCGTTCAGACGCTGGAGAAGGGCGAGCTTGCGGCCGCCGTCGCTCGGGATGCCGAGCTCGGCGAGGATGTGCTCGAGGATCTCGTCGAAGCCGACGGTGGGGTTGAGCAGCAGGACGGTGCGCGTGCTGGGCGCGACGGTGTCGAGCAGGCGGCGCAGCAGCGTCGTCTTCCCGGTGCCGGCCTCGCCGATCACCGAGATGAAACCCTTGCGCGCGTCGATGCCGTAGGTGAGCGCGGCGAGCGCCTCCTGGTAGCAGCCGTTCAGATAGAGGAAGCGCGGGTCGGGCGTGATGTTGAACGGCAGCTCGCTGAAGCCGAAGAAGCTCGCGTACATGACGAAGTCCCAAGCAGGGGAGCAAGGCCTATGCCCGGGGGGGACGTGGCCGCGCCGGCCGTTCCCTCGCACACCCTCGTGCACGGATGCAAGGTCCCGCCCGAATCGTGCAGGGGGTGGGGGGGGCGGTCGGCTCAGGGGGCGGAAAGCATCAGCGACTTCGACGGGAAGGGCGGCGTGACGTTCTTGTCCATCCCGAAGACGTCGAAGAGCGTCGGCGCGATCGCGGTCTGGAAGGGCGGGACCGTCGTGTCCCCGATGACCCGCGCTTGATTGCTCGCGAGCCAGACGTTCCGGTTGTCGGTGATGCACGCCTCGTGCTGCGTGTCGCGACGCCGTTCGCCGCGCCGGGTGCGGCCATGAAGTACCAGTCGATCTTGCCCGCGGCTCTGGCGGTGCTGAGCGGCGTGATGGGCCAGAAGTCGTAGTGCTTGCTCGTGATCATCCCCGTCACGACCTCGGGGTGCGCCGCCTTCACGCGCTCGAAGAACGTGCGGCCGGGTGGGATCGGATTCGGTGCGGTGTTGTCCTGGTTGGCCTGCGCGGGAAACCCGTAGCCGGTGATGATCGCCGAGTTTGCCGGGCCCGTCTCCGTGTCGTAACCGTCGCCGCAGCCCGCGGTGCAGAGCGGCGTGTTGATGACGAGGTCGTCCCGCAGGAGTCCGCCGTTCTCGACCAGGGCGCGCAGGGTAGGGAGGTGCCCGGCGTCGTACGCTTGGCGCATGTGGTGGCGCTGCGTGCCGTCCCAGAGGAAGACGATGGCGCGCGCGGTGGTGGCGGCGTGTGCCGCGGGTGCTGTGAGCGCGACGACGAGGGCGAGAGCGCGGATCGGGGTGAGCGTCATGCGCGCGAGGCTATGAAAGCGCTCCCGCGCGCGTCAACGTCGATGCGTGCGCCGGGCGCACCATAGGTACGAGTAGATACGGATAGGTAGCGCGCGCCGGCTGGCTAGCGGAACAGGTCGAACTCGGGGCTGCGCACGAGCCGGCGCGCGGCGCCGCCCGGCCCCGGCGTGTAGCGGACGCCGCGCACGATCGCGGCCGCCACGCCGCTGTCCTTCTCCATCACCAGGCCCGCGGCGGCGGCCACCTCGTCGGCCAGCGCGACGACGGTGTGGTGCAGCGTACGCCCGGCGAGGTCGGCGCGACCGCGCAGGTCGAGCAGCGGGTCCATCCCCGCGCAGCCGAGCGCGACCTCGACCAGCCCCTCGCGCCACGGCCGCCCGAAGGTGTCGGTGACGACGACCGCCAGCTCGACGCCGAAGCGCGTTCGCAGGCGCTCGCAGAGCGCGGCGGCCGAGGCGTCGGCGTCGCGCGGCAGCAGCGTCAGCACCTCGGGCGCGACGCCGTTCGACTCGTCCACGCCGGCGTTGGCGCAGACCCAGCCGTGGCGCGTCTCGCAGATGACGTGCCCGCGGTCCATGCGGACGACGCGCGCCGTCTCGCGCAGCACGACCTCCATGACGCGCGGGTCCTTGCCGCCCTCGCTCCGCGCCGCGAGCCGCTCGGCGAAGGGCGACGCCGTCACGTCGGCGAGGCGCACCACGGCGCCCTCGGCCTTGGACACGACCTTCTGGCAGACGGCCACCACGTCGCCCGCCTTGACGCCGACGCGCGCCGCCTCGATCGCGTCGCCGAGGAGGAGCGTGAGGTCGTCCCCGGGCTTCACCATGGGCAGCCCGGGGATGGGGATGACGGCCACCGTCATGCGCCGCGGTCTAGCGCACGCAGCACGACGCCGGCAAGGCGGGCGGCGTGGGCGGGCGTGCGCATGATCGTGTCGGTGACGACGGCGCGCATGCCGAGCGCCTCGACCGCGGGCGCGTGGCGCGCGTCCACGCGGTCGAGGACGAACACGTCGACGAGGCCCCGGTAGAAGCGCGCCACGCCGCGCGCCGACACCTCGTGCCCGAGGCCGCGGAGCATGCGATGAAGCGGACCTTTCAGCGGCCGGCCGCCGACGAGCGGGGTGATCGCCGCCGCCGGCGCGCGGCGGCGCGCGAGCGCGCGGCGGATCGCGGGCACGGCCAGCATGGGGCCGATCGAGACGAGCGGGTTGGAGGGCGCGATCACGATCGCGTCGGTGTCGCGGAGCGCGGCGAGGACACCCGGCGCGGGCCGGGCGCGCGCCGCCCCGGCGACCTCGACCCGCCGGACGCGCCCGCGCGCGCGGCGGTGCACGAGGTAGTCCTGGAAGGCGAGCCGGCCGCGCTCGGTGTGGACGAAGGTGCGGACGCGGTCGTCGGTCATGGGCAGGAGCCGCGTGCGGACGCGGTGGCGGCGCGCCAGCTCGGCGGTCACCCAGGAGAGCGGGCGGCCGCGGCGGAGCCACGCGGTGCGGAGGAGGTGCGTCGCGAGGTCGCGATCGCCGAGACGGAACCACGCCGGCGCGCCGAGCGCCGCGGCGGCGTCGAGACAGGCGAACGTGTCCCCCAGGATCCCCCAGCCGCGCATCGGGTCGGAGCGCCCCGCGAGCGTGTAGAGGACCGTGTCCAGGTCCGGGGCGACGTGGAGGCCGAAGAACTCCTCGTCGTCGCCCGTGTTGCCGATGACGGTCGTCCGGCGCGGGTCAGTGCGACGCGAGAGGCCCCGGAGGAACCGGGCTGCTCCCACGCCACCCGCCAACACCGTGATCCGTCTGCCCGACGCGGCCATAGAGGGTCGTCCGCTCGACCGGCGTGCGGCCCATCGCCCGCACCAGTGCCTCGATCTCCTCGGCCGACGTGTACTCGCCGGCGTCCGCCCCCGCCTCGCGCGAGATACTCTCCTCCATCAGCGTGCCGCCGAAGTCGTTGCAGCCGGCGCGCAGCGTGAGCTGGGCCAGGCGGTGCCCGAGCTTCACCCACGACGTCTGGAGGTTGTCGATCCGGCCGCGCAGCATCAAGCGGCTGGTGGCGTAGACACGGAGGTCGCGCAGCCCCTTCGGCTGCGGCGTGACCTTGCCGTCGTGGTAGAGCTTCGTGTTCTCCCAGATGAAGCCGAGCGGCACGAACTCCGTGAAGCCGCGGGTGGCCTTCTGGATGTCGCGGATGAGGGCGATGTGGCGGGCGACGTGGCCCGCGGTCTCGACGTGGCCGTACATCACGGTGGACGTGGTCGGCACGCCGAGCCGGTGGGCGGTGGTGATGATCTCGATCCAGGTGCGGACGTCCACCTTCTTGTGGGAGAGGATCTCGCGCACCTCGTCGTCGAGGATCTCGGCCGCGGTGCCCGGGATGGAGCCGAGGCCGCCGTCGCGCAGCATGCCGATGTAGGCCGGGTAGTCCATGTTCGTGCGCCGCGCGCCGTACATGATCTCCATGGGCGAGAAGGCGTGGACGTGGAGGCGCGGGTAGCGCGTCTTGATGGCGACCAGGACGTCCCGGTACGTGAACGGCTCCATGTCGGGGTTGATGCCGCCCTGCATGCACACTTCCGTGGCGCCGCGCGCGATCGCTTCCTCGACCTTGCCGAGCACGATGTCGAGGCCGTGGGTGTAGGCGTCCTCCTCCCAGCGCTGGCGCTTGAAGGCGCAGAACTGGCAGTTCACGAAGCAGACGTTGGTGAAGTTGATGTTGCGGTTGACGACGTAGGTGACCTCGTCGCCGACGTCGGTCTCGCGCACCAGGTCGGCGGTGCGGACGAGGGCGGTCAGGTCGTCGTCGGCGGTGCCGAGGAGGGCCTCGCCCTCGTCGGCCGTCAGCTCGGCGCCGTCGAGCGCGCGGTCGAGGATGCGACGCACGGCGGGGCGGGCGCGGTCGAGCACGGTCGGGAGGGGCGCGTCGTCGAGCACCACGCGCTCGATAGTGTCCCAGGGGTCGATCCAGCTCATGAGAGGGTGGCCTCCGCGGCCGTGCCGGCGGCCTCGGCCGCGAGCGCCGCGACAGGGCCGCGGAGCGCTGGGGCGAGGAAGTCGGGACGGTCGATGTAGCGGGGGTAGATGGCGAGCCGCTCGGCGAGGCCGAAGCCTTCCGCGCGGCACGCGCCGGCGAGCGCCGCAACGTGCGGCCACGGCGCCTCGGGGTTCACGTAGTCGGGGGTGAGCGGCGAGATGCCGCCCCAGTCGTTCACCCCGGCGGCCAGCAGTAGCGCCACGTCCTCGGGGGCAGAGAGGTTGGGCGGCGCTTGCACGCTCACCTCGTCGTCGAGGACGAGGCGTGCGACCGCGACCGTGCGCGCCAGGTCGAGCGCGTCGGGCTCGGCGGCGTCGGAGCGACCGATCAGTGGCTTCGCCTTGAAGTTCTGGACGATCACTTCCTGCACGTGACCGTAGGCGCGGTGCAGGTCGCGGATGGCGACGAGGGTGTCGACGCGCTCGGCGAGCGTCTCGCCGATGCCGATCAGCAGCCCCGTGGTGAAGGGAATCGCCAGCTCGCCGGCTTCGCGCAGCATGCGGAGACGCAGCGCGGGCTCCTTGTCCGGCGCCCACTGGTGCACCTCACCCCTGGCGCGAAGACGCGGCGACACGTTCTCGAGCATGAGCCCGAGGCTCACGTTGACGTCCTTCAGACGGTGCATCTCGTCCTGGGTGAGGATGCCGGCGTTGGTGTGCGGCAGGAGCCCGGCCTCGAGCGCCAGGACGGAGGCGCGGTGGACGTACTCGGCCGTGGTGCGGTGGCCGAGCCCGGCGAGGAGCGCGCGGTAGCTCGGGAACGCGACCTCCGGCTTGTCGCCCAGGCAGAGGAGCGCCTCCTTGCAGCCGAGGGCGCGGCCGCGGCGGCTCCACTCGGAGATCTCCTCGGGCGTCATGGTCCAGGCGTCGGGGTCGTCGGGGTCCTTCCGGAAGGTGCAGTAGGTGCACCGGTCGCGGCAGAGGTTCGTGACTGGGAGGAAGACCTTCGGGGAGAAGGTGACGGTCCGCCCCCACGCCCGATCGCGGCGCCGGCCGGCCGTGGCGAGCAGCACGGGCGTGGCGTCGGCGTCGTCGAGCAGCGCCGTCGCCTCCGCTCGCGTCAAGTCCGCGCCCAGAAGAGCGCGCGCGAGCGCGTCGCGGAGCGCTTCCGGCGCAGGGGGCGCGTCGGCGCCACACGCAGGGGGCGGCATAAGAAGACCGCCTTCCGGCTATCGGACGGGTTCAGACCTGTCAAGCCGTGGCGCGTGGTGGAAACGGGGTGTGGGCCGCGGTATGGAAACGGCAGGAGGAACCATGAAGGACTGCCGCCAGCTCTACATCGACGGGAAGTGGGTCGCCCCGACGAAGCCCAATGACTACAAGGTCGTCAACCCGGCTACCGAGGAGTCCATCGCGGTCATCTCGCTCGGCAGCGCGGCCGACGTCGACAAAGCCGTCGCCGCCGCCAAGAAGGCCTTCGCGTCGTACTCCGAGACGAGCCGCGAGGAGCGGCTGGCGCTGATCCAGCGGATCGTCGACGTCTATCAGTCGAAGTACGAGGAGATGGCCACCACGATCTCCGAGGAGATGGGCGCCCCGATGTGGCTCTCGCGCGCGGCCCAGGCCGCCGCCGGGCTCGGGCACTTCCTCGAGATGCTGAACGTCCTCGGCTCCTTCCAGTTCGAGGAGCTGCGGGGCTCCACGCTGCTGCGCAAGGAGCCGATCGGCGTCTGCGGTCTGATCACGCCGTGGAACTGGCCCGTGAACCAGATCGCCTGCAAGGTGGCGCCGGCGCTGGCGGCCGGCTGCACGATGGTGCTCAAGCCGAGCGAGATCGCGCCGCTCTCCGGGTACCTCTTCACGCAGATCATGCACGAAGCCGGCGTGCCCGCCGGTGTCTTCAACATGGTGAACGGCGACGGTCCCACCGTCGGCGCCGCCATCTCCTCCCACCCCGACGTCGACATGGTGTCGTTCACCGGCTCGACGCGGGCCGGCGTCGCCGTCGCCACCGCCGCCGCGCCGACCGTGAAGCGCGTCACCCAGGAGCTGGGCGGCAAGTCCGCCAACATCATCCTGGACGACGCCGACCTCGAAGCCACCGTCGCCGCCGGCGTGCAGAGCTGCTTCCTCAACACGGGCCAGTCCTGCAACGCGCCGACGCGCATGCTCGTGCCGCGCGCGAAGATGGCGCAGGCGGCCGCCGCGGCCAAGCGCGCCGCCGAGGCCGTCCAGGTCGGCGCCCCGGACGCCGACGGCACCAACATCGGCCCGCTGGCGAGCGCGGCGCAGTTCGAGAAGGTGCAGCGCTTGATCAACCAGGGCGTCAAGGAGGGCGCCGAGCTGGTGACGGGCGGGCCCGGCCGTCCCGACGGGCTCGGCAAGGGCTACTTCGTCAAGCCCACGGTCTTCGCCAACGTGCGCAACGACATGACCATCGCGCGCGAGGAGATCTTCGGACCCGTCCTCTCCATCATCCCATACGAGGACGAGAACGACGCCGTCCGCATCGCCAACGACACGCCGTACGGGCTCTCCGGCTACGTCACCTCGGGAAACGTCGAGCGTGCGCGGCGCATCGCCAAGCGTATCCGCTCCGGCAACGTCCACGTGAACGGCGCGCAGCCCGACTTCAGCGGCGCCTTCGGCGGCTTCAAGCAGTCGGGCAACGGCCGCGAGTGGGGCGAAGCCGGGCTGGCGGAGTTCCTCGAGCTGAAGGCGGTCTTCGGCTTCGCGGCCGCGGGGTAGGGTAGGCCGCGCCACGCCGGACCCGGCGTCCAGAACGACGATCTAGGCGAGCGCCGGGAGCGTGACGCGGTAGACGGTGCCGTTCGCGGCCGTCGCGACGTCGATCGTTCCCTCGAGCGCGCGTACCAGGCGGCCGACCAGGCGGAGCCCGAAACCGAGCAGCCGCGTCGGTCGCTGCGCGGCCTCGGCCGACGCTTCGATCAGCGTCTCGGCGACCATCTCGCCGTCGAGGCCCGGGCCCGTGTCGCGGACCTCGAGGCGCAAGCCGCCGGGCGCCGCCGCCGCGGTGAGCGTCACCTTGCCCGCGGGCGTGAACTTGACGGCGTTGTCGGCAAGCGCCCGGACCAACCGCGCGAGCTTGTCCTCGTCGGTGCGGAAGACGAGGTCGGCCGGCGACTCGACCCGGACGATGACGCCCTTGGCCTGCGCGGGCGCGGCCTGCTCGAGCGCGAGCCGGGCCAGCACGTCGGTGACGCGCACCGCGGACGGCCTCAGCGGATGGAGCCCGGCGTTCAGCTCCGAGAGGTAGAAGAGCGTCTCGACGTAGCCCAGGAAGCTCGCCGAGTTCGACTGGATCTTCTCCAGCGCCTGGCGGTTGTCGTCGGAGAGGCTCGAGGCGATCTCCTCCTGGAGCATCGTCGAGTAGCCGACGATCGCGTTGAGCGGGTTCCGCATGCCGTGCGAGAGCGTGGCGAGGAGGTGCTCCGGCACCGTCTTCACGCGTCGCGCCTCGGCGCGGCGGGCCCACGCCTTCTCGATCAGGCGGCGGACCTGGTCGCAGTCGAAGGGCTTCGAGAGGTAGTCGAGGGCGTGGTAGCGCAGGCCCTCGACCGCGGTGTCGAAGGAGCCGTAGCCGGTGATGATGAGGACCTCGAGGTCCGGGTCGATCTTCTTCGCCTGCTCGAGGACGCGCATGCCGCCCAGACCGGGCATCTTGAGGTCGAGGGTCATGACGTCGACCGGCTCGCGGCTGATTGTGTCGAGGGCCTGCTCTCCCGAGCTGGCGGTCAAAATTTCGCAGTCCGTCTGGAGGATCGCCCGGAGGGACTCCCGCACGCCCAGCTCGTCGTCGACGATCAGGACGCGGGGCCGCGGCTCGGGGGCGTTCATGGCGCGCAAGGTGAGCAGAAAGCATGCCACCTGCCGGCCGCCGAAAAGCGCGCCGGGGCGCCGCGCGCGGGCGCCGGCGCCGTTCAGCCTTGAACGCGCCGTGACGCCGATGACACAGACGTCGACACGTCGGGAGGCGGCCCTTCCTACCGCTCGGGCTGGATGCCGAGCTTGTCCATCCGGTACTTGAGGATCCGCCGCGTCGTCCCCAGCATGTCCGCCGCCCGGGTCTGGTTGAAGTCGGTCTGCGCGAGGGCGTCCTGGATGATGTCGCGCTCGAACTCGTCCACCGCGTCGCCCAGGGACTTCCGGCCCTGGAGCACCTGCTCCTTGATGGTGCCCGGGTCCTGGTCGCTGCGGCGCACCTGATCAGGGAGATCCTCGACCCCGACCGTCGTGCCCTCGGCGAGGACGAGCAGCCGCTCGATCAGGTTCTCCAGCTCGCGCACGTTCCCGGGCCAGGGGTAGCGCAGCAGCGTGTCCACCGCTTCGGGCCGCAGCGTCTTCTCCGGGATGCCCATGTCGCGCGACTTCGACTGGATGAAGTGCCGGATCAGGAGCGCCAGGTCGTCGCGCCGCTCGCGCAGCGGCGGCAGGCCCACGGTGACGACGTTCAAGCGGTAGTAGAGGTCCGGCCGGAACGTCCCGTCCTTGATGCCGAGCGCGAGGTCGCGGTTGGTGGCGGCGATGATACGGACGTCGACGTTGATCGGCTTCATGCCGCCGACGCGCAGGAACTCGGCGTGCTCGAGCACGCGCAGGAGCTTCGCCTGCGTGGCGGGACCCATCTCGCCGATCTCGTCGAGGAAGAGCGTGCCCTCGTGCGCCAGCTCGAACTGGCCGAGCTTCTTGGTGTGCGCGTCGGTGAACGAGCCCTTCTCGTGGCCGAAGAGCTCGCTCTCGAGGAGCGTCTCCGGGATGGCGGCGCAGTTGAGCGTGATGAGCGGGCGCTGCGCGCGCGGGCTCTGGTAGTGGATGGCCTTGGCGATCAGCTCCTTGCCGGTGCCGCTCTCGCCGGTGATCAGCACCGTCGTCTTGAGCGGCGCGACGGTGAGCACCGTCCGGAACACCTCCTGCATCTTGGGCGAGCGGCCCACGATGTTGTCGATGTGGTAACGGCGCCCCACCTCGGTGCGCAGCTCCTCGACCTCGCGCACCAGCGCCGCCTGCTCGGTCGCCTTGTCGAGGATGCAGCGCAGCTCGTCGATGTCGAACGGCTTGGTGACGTAGTCGAAGGCGCCGAGCTTCATCGCGCCGACGGCCGTCTTCACCGTCTTGGTGGCGGTCAGCATGACGACGGGGAGCTGCGGGAACCGCGTCCGCAGGTCCTCGAGGAGCTGCATCCCGTCCATGCCCGGCATGACGACGTCGAGCAGCACGACGTCCACCGCCGTGGTGGCGAGGAGATCGAGCGCCTCCTTGCCCGAGCCGGCGGCGTGCGGCTCGTAGTTGTCCTTGAGGACCATGCGGAGCGATTCCCGCACTCCCGGCTCGTCGTCGACCACGAGCACCCGGCGTCTCGATCGAACCCGCGTTTCCACCTCATCCCCTCCCCGTGTGCTCGGTGGGCAGGTTGACGACCAGCGTCGTCGCCGCTTCACCGTCCGCCACCACCGTCAGACTGCCGCCGTTCCGCTCCAGCACCGAGCGCGCCAGCCGGAAGGCCAGCGGCTGGAGCGTCGGGTCGGCGAGGGTCGTCGTTTCACCCGGCGCCGCGAGCTTGCGGAGCCGCTCGAGCGCGGCGCCGGCGGCGGCGAAGCGCAGCGTGACGACCCCGTTCACGCTCGCGTCGGCCACCAGCTCCTCGCGCGGCGGCACCTCGCGCGCCACGCCCGCGAAGAGGTTCTTCAGCGCGAAGGCGAGGTGCTCGGGGTCGACCGTGCAGTGCCCGGCCCCCGCGTGCCGCACGCGCACCGCGCGCCCGCCGAGCGCCGGCTCCACGTCGGCCACCACGCGGTCGAGGAGCGCGGGCAGCTCGATGGGGGCTGGGTGCGGCGGGCCGAGGCGCGCGAAGGCGAGCAGGTTGTCGAGGAGGTCGTCTATCCGGGTGATCGCGTCGTCGGTCAGCGCGGCGAAGCGGCGGCGGAGGTCGGCGTCCTCGAGGAGCTGCGGCAGATGGTCGGCGTACGTCTTGATGGTGACCATCGGGTTGCGCAGCTCGTGGGCCAGCTCGGCGAGCACGAACTCGAGCTCGGCGCCGAAGGCGGAGGACGCGGCCGCGGCGGCGGGCGTCGCCGCCGCGGCCGGTCCGAGCCCCAGGTGCTCGGTCACGATCTCAGCGTCGCCGGCACGGAGCGCGGCACCGACGAGCGTCCGCTCGAGCTCGGCGACGTCTCCCGGCCAGTCGTGCGCGACGAGACGCGCGAGCGCGCCGGACGAGAGGCGCGCCGCGTGCCCGCCGGTGCGCGCGGCGAGCGCGTCCAGCACGCCGGTGGCGAGCGCCGGCACGTCCTGGCGCCGGTCCGCGAGCGGGGGCACGGCGAGGACGACGGTGACCAGCCGCGCGGCGAGCGGGGCGGGGAGGGCGGCGCCCGGCTCGACGCCGGCGACGACCCACACCGCGCCGTCGTCGGCGAGCGCGTCGAGCGCGAGCGCTGTCTCGGGCGCGAGCGTCGCCGGCTCGACGTAGAGCGAAGCGCCGGCGGGCAGGCGGTCGAGGGGCGGACGGCGACCGGTGACGGCGACGAGGGGACCGTCGCGCGCGCCGAGCGCGTGCAGCGCGCGCGCGAGGCGGAGCCGGTCCGCACCCGCGGGCGCCGTCACGAGCACTGGAACGCCGGCCGCGGCGGCGCGCCGCGCGAGCGGCACGACCTCCGCCGCCGAGGCGGGAAGGCGCGGCGGCGCCAGCGCCGCAGCCGCCGCGGCGGGCGCGAGCGGCGGCACGACGGCCCGTCCGCGCGGCTCAGACGGCGTCCGCATCCCGCGACCTCGCTTGCATTGGGAAGTGGATCGAGAAGACCGTGCCGCCGCCCGGGCGCGGCACCGCGGCGATGTGCCCGCCGTGCTGGGAGACGATCTGATGCGCGACGAAGAGCCCGAGCCCGCTGCCCGCGTCCTTGGTGCTGAAGAACGGGTCGAAGATCCGCCCCACGTGCTCGGGCGCGATTCCCGGCCCGGTGTCGGCGACGGCGACGACGCACGACCGCCCCTCGCTGCGCGTCGTGATCTCCACCCGGCCGTGCGGCGGACAGGCCTGGATGGCGTTCAGGATTACGTTCATCAGGACCTGCTTCACCTGCGCCACGTCGACCACGACGGGTGGCAGGGCGTCGTCGGCGTCGGAGGCGAGCGCCAAGTCGTGCCGGCGAGCTTCGGCGTCGAGCAAGCGCACGATCTGCCCCACCAGCTCGTTCAGGTCGCTCGGCTCGAGCTCGGCGGGCGCGGGACGCGAGAAGGCGAGCAGGTCGTTGATGAGGCTGACGATGCGCTCGACCTCGCCGAGCGCGAGGTCGCGGAAGGTGGTGCGGAACTCCTCGTCGGCGAGGCGCTCGGGCAGGAGCTGGATGAAGGTGCGGACGGAGACGAGCGGGTTGCGGATCTCGTGCGCCAGGCTGGCAGCGAGCGTGCCGAGCGCGGCGAGACGGTCGGCGCGCGCGAGCAGCTCGCGCGAGCGGGCGGCGTCGAGCGAGACGCGCGCGTGCTCGACCACGCGCAGGCCGGCTTCGGCGAGCCGCTCGGCGAGCGCGCAGTCGGGCGCGGAGAGCGTCGCGGCGTCGGCGCGCGCGAGCAGGAGGAGTCCGGCCGGTCCGCCGTCGCCGCCGACCGTCAGCTCGGCGCTCCAGGGGCCGCCGCCCGGCGCTTCGCCCGGCCGGAGCGGCGCGAGCGAGCCCGTGCCGAGGGTCGCGAGCGGTACGAACGGAAGCCCGGGTCGTTCCGCGATCAGGAACGCGGCGCGCTCGAGGCCGAGCGCGCGCACGAGCACGCGCAGGATCGCCGCCGCCAGGGTGGCGGGCTCGCCGTCGTCGTCGCGTCGCCGACGACCTCGCACCCGGTTTCCCCGTTCCGCCACCGCCCCGCGTCCCCCGGTCGTCTCACGGCCGCGCCCGCGCGCGGCCGGTGTGCAATTTTGTCCGGTTTGTAAACGCCCGCGGGGCGGAAGTCAATTCACGGCGCCGGTCCCGGCGCCGGGCGCAGCGCGCGGAAGCGGAGCCGGAGGACGCCGAGGGCCATCAGCACGAAGCCGACGACGGTCAGGAGCTGCCCGACCGTGAGCAGGAGCTGGTAGAAGCCGAGCTTGGCGCGCGCCAGCTCGTGCCGCTCCTGCGACTCGCTCGCGGTCGGGAAGAGCGCCGCCGGATCGGCGGGCGCGGGGTCGGCCGTCGTGCGCAGTAGCTCCTGGTACTGCCCGATCTTGGAGCGTCCCGCGACGGTGTCCCCGATGCCGACCCCGGCGAGCAGCATGCCCGCGACCACGAGGGAGCTGCGGAGGAGCTGCGTGAACGGTGCGCCGAGGCCGGGGGCCGCCATGGGGCGGGGATCTTCCGTCGCGGCGCGTGCGTGGTCAAGCCGCTGTGGTAGGGTGCGCCGGATGGAGCCCTCCCTGCTCGAGAGCCTCGACGGCGGCGTCCTCACCATCACGATCAACCGGCCGCGTCTCAGGAACGCGCTCGACGTTGCCACCATCACGGGGCTCCGCGACCGCCTGGTGGCGGCGGGCGAGAACCGCGCCGCGCGGGTCGTCGTCGTGACCGGCGCGGGGGGCGCCTTCTGCTCGGGCGCGGACCTGAAGGAGGCCGCGACGAGCCCGCCGCTGAACGACGTGATCGAGCAGGCCTACCACCCGGCCGTGCGCGCCATCCGTCGCATGAAGAAGCCGGTGGTGGCGGCGGTCGACGGCGTGGCGACCGGCTACGGCGCCAGCCTGGCGCTCGCGGCCGACATCCGCCTCGCCTCGTCGCGGGCCGCCTTCTCGCTCATCTTCGTCCGCATCGCGCTGGCGCTCGACGGGGGCGCGAGCTGGTTCCTCCCGCGGCTGGTCGGGCTGCGCGCCTTCGAGCTGGCGATGACCGGCGACATGATCTCGGCCGAGGAAGCGTGGCGGCTCGGGATGGTGAACCACGTCTACCCCGAAGCGGCGTTCCGCGCCGAGGTCGAGACCTTCGCGCGCCGCCTCGCCGCGGGTCCGCCGCTGGCGCTCGCGGCCATCAAGGAGACCATCAACGCCGGCCTTGGCCCCACGCTCGACGCCGTGCTGGAGGACGAACGCGTCGCCCAGCGCCGCATGTTCGCGAGCCGCGACTTCGCCGAGGGCGTGGCGGCGTTCCTCGGCAAGCGCCCGCCGGAGTACCGGGGTGAGTGAGGGCGCGGATCTCGTCGAGCGCATGCTCGGCGGCGACCGCGTCGCGCTGGCGCGGCTGATGACGCTGGTCGAGAACCGCGCGCCCGAGCTGCCGGGGGTGATGAGCCGCGTCTACCCGCGCCTCGGCCACGCGCACGTCGTCGGCGTCACGGGCCCGCCGGGCGCCGGCAAGTCGACGCTGACGGACCGCGTGACGGTGCGGCTCCGCGCCGCCGGGAAGCGGGTCGGCATCGTCGCGGTGGATCCGTCGAGCCCCTTCAGCGGCGGGGCCGTGCTCGGCGACCGCATCCGCATGCAAGCGCACTTCCTCGACCCGGGCGTCTTCATCCGGAGCCTCGCCAGCCGCGGCAGCCACGGCGGCGTCGCGCGCGCGACGCGCGATGTCGTGCGGCTCCTCGACGCGTACGGCATGGACGTGATCCTGGTCGAGACCGTCGGCGTCGGGCAGACGGAGCTCGACATCATGCGGATGGCCGACACGACCGTCGTCGTCCTCGTCCCCGAGGCGGGCGACGCGGTGCAGGTGATGAAGGCGGGCCTGCTCGAGATCGCCGACGTCTTCGTCGTCAACAAGGCCGACCGCGAGGGCGCCGAGCGCATGAAGTCCGAGCTGGTGCAGATGCTCCACCTGCGGCCGGCGGGCGCCTGGACGATCCCCGTCCTGCTCACGCAAGCAACCAACGACGTCGGCGTCGACGAGGTCGTCGCCGCGGTCGGCCAGCACCGCGCCGCGGTCGCGGGCGACGCGACGCGCGCCGCAGCCGCGCCGGCGCGGCGCGAGTGCGAGCTGCTCGACATCCTCGAGGAGGAGGTCCGCCGGCGCCTGGCGCAGGGCCTCGGGGCCACCGCCGACGGCCTCGGCCCGCTGCTCGCCGAGGTGCGCGCCGGCCGTCTCGATCCCTACAGCGCGGCCTTGCGCATCCTCGACGACGTTTCTACGCTGGGTGGACTGCTCGGACGGCGATGACGGAGCGGTTGTTCGCGATCGGGGACATCCACGGCTGCGCCCGTGAGCTGGAGGCGCTCCTCCTGGGCCTCGGGCTTGCCCGCGGCGACACGGTCGTCTGCGTCGGGGACTACATCGACCGTGGCCCGGAGTCGTCCGCCGTCGTGGACCTGTTGCTCGCGCTGCGCGCCCGCGGCGAGGTCGCGACCGTTTTTCTCAAGGGCAACCACGAGGACATGGCGCTCGCCTTCCTCGGCCGCCGCGGCCGCTACGGCGAGGCGTGGGGGCTGAACGGCGGCGCCGCCACGCTGCGCAGCTACGGTCTCGACGCGCGCACACCGGGCGCCGAGGCGGCCGCCGGCGTGCCGCTCGAGCACCTCGCGTTCTACGAGGCCCTCCTCTCCTCCTACGCGGCGCCGGGGCACCTGCTCGTGCACGCCGGCATCCGCCCCGGGCTGCCGCTCGCCCAGCAGGACGAGGAAGACCTGCTCTGGATCCGCGAGGAGTTCATCACGCACGCGCACGGGCTGCCGCACACGGTCGTGTTCGGCCACACTCCGCACCGCGAGGTGCTGGTCGACCTCCCGTACAAGATCGGCATCGACACCGGCTGCGTGTACGGCGGCGCGCTCACGGCGCTGGAGCTGCCGGACCGCGTGCTGCACCAGGTCCGCGCCGGCGACCGCAAGGTGCGCACCTCACGGCTACCGACCCGCGGGCGGGGTCGCTAGCTCCCGCGCGGCGTAGAGGCTAGTTCTTGCGCGCGGGTACACACAGCTCCAGGAGCGCCTTCGACTCGAGGCTGTTGGCGCCGAAGTTGGCGTTGTTCGTGCGCACCTTCGTCTTCACGTGCTTCACGCCCGTCGGCAGCTTCGCCTGGTAGCAGACGTAGTGGTTCGCGTCGGCGACCGCGCCGGGGTCCTCGCCGTTCTTGTCGGCCGGCGCGCAGACCTGGGTGATCTTCTTGAGCGTGACGACGACGGACGGCGTGAACTGGTCGGTGACGGTCGCGGTGAAGGCGAGCTTCGGCCCCTTCGCCTTGTAGCAGAGGTAGTGGTTGGTCCCCGCGGGAGGCACGGGCGGGGTGGGCGCGGGCGAGAGTGCCTTGCCGGACGGCACGAGCAGCACGCTCGGTTTCAAGAGCATGACCGGCACGCCCGCCGGGAAGAACTGGTCGAAGAACGTCTTGGTCGTCGCCGTGAAGACAGGGCACTTCGTCTGGTACGACACGAAGTGGACGTTCCGCTGCGGCGCCGCGCCGTTCTTGGTGGCGGGGTTGTAGACGCCGAGCTCCTTCAAGATGCCGCACGTCTGCGTCGTCAACTGGTCGTGGAGGATGCGCGTGACGCCCTTGGGGAACTTGGTTCCCGGCGGCGTGCCCTTGGGGTCGAAGGCGACCTTGTAGCCGAGGAGGTGGTCGGCGAGCGGGAGGATCTTCAGCACCCGGCCGGAGGTGCCGAAGGGCCCGAGGTCGGTCGAGCCGAGGACGTACACCTCGCCCGCGAGGTCCTGCCCGAAGCCCTTCAGGAAGAGTCCGAGCGGGCGGACGGGGTCGCCGAGCTGGAGCTCGGCGAGGTGAGTCATGGGAACCGCCGGGTCGCGGTAGAAGAGCCGGCCGGCCGGTGCGACGAAACCCTGGCTGAAGTCGCCCGTCACGTAGCGACCCGCGAGCGCCGGGACGGCGCTGCCGCGGTACACGAAGCCGCCGATCACCACCACGCCCTCGTCGTGATCGTACTCCGCGATCGGGTCGGTCAGGCCGCCGGGGACGGGGCCGGGCGGCGTGTTGCTCACGTAGCCGGGCGAGGCGCCGTTGGGCACGAAGAAGAAGCTGCCCTCCTTGTAGCGCCAGCCGTAGTTGCCGCCGCTGGTGATGAGGTCGATCTCCTCGACCTGGTTCTGCCCCGCGTCGCCGAGGAGCAGGTCGCCCGTCCCGGTGTCGAAGCTGAAGGCGTAGGGGTTGCGCAGCCCGTAGGCCCAGATCTCGTCCAGGCCGGGCCCGCCGACGAACGGGTTGCTGGCGGGGATGCCGTAGTGCCCGTTCGCGGAGTTGCTGCCGTCGACGTCGACGCGGTGGATCTTGCCGTAGACGTTCCCGGTGTCCTGCGCGTTGCCGGTGATGGGGAGGTGGCCGGGGCCCTCGTCGTCGCCGTTCCCGCCGTCGCCGAGCCCGAAGTAGAGGAAGCCGTCGGGTCCGAAGCGGAGCGTGCCCGCGTTGTGGTTGAACTGCGGCTTGTCGATGCGCAGCAGCTCGCGTCGCGTGCTGGTGTCGATGGCGTTGGGATCCCCCGTGGAGACCTTCCACTCGGCGATGACGGATTGGTGATCCATGGTGGCCGGCACCGGGGTCGTGAAGTCGGCCGTGCCGGACAGTGGCTCGGAAGTATAGGTGTAGACCTTACCGTTGCTGGCGAAGCTCGGATGGAGCGCGAAGCCGAGCAGGCCGCGCTCGTCGTAGCTGCCCGGCCCGAAGGCGCCGAGCGGCACGAGCCGCGCGCTGACGTCCAGGAAGGGCGTTGCGGCGAGCAGCCCGTTCGCCTGGATGATGCGCACCGTGCCCGACTGGTCGTAGACGAACAGACGCCCGGTCGCGTCGGTCGCGGGCACGACGCCGAGCGGCGAGACGAGCCCGTCGACCACGGTCTCGAGGTCGATCCGCACCGTGCCGGTGGGGATGTTGGGCAGCGGGTTGGTGAGCGGCGGCGGCAGCGTGGTGGACGTGGTGGTCGTGGTGGTCACGCCGCACGCCGGGGACGCGGCGAGCGACCCGGCGCTGCCGTCGTTGGCGGTCGGGGTGGCGGGGTCGGCGCACACGAAGGCGGTGGCGTTGTTGTGCACGTCGGTGGCGCGCACGACGCTCCGACCGTCGGCGTCGAGCGTCGTCGGCGTGCCGGTCAGCACGTTCGAGGGCCCGCTGTAGGTGCCGTACGCCACGCAGTCGACGTAGCTGTTCTCGCAGAAGTTGCCGGCGCCCGTGCACTGGGGGTTCGTCGAGCAGGCCTGGAAGTGGTTCAGGTGGCAGGCCTGGATGAGCGAGTGGTCCCAGGTGCCCGGCGCGGGCGGTACGATGGTGGGGGCGCCCCAGCACACCATGCCCCCGCCCGTGAGCAAGCCGGCGGGGAACTCGAAGTCCGCCGCGATGCTGGCCGCCGTCTCGAGCGCGGTCGTCGCCATGAGCCAGCGTACGCCGGCGCCCTGGTTGGTGACGTTGCCGGGCACCACCAGGAGGTCGCCGACGTAGGCCCCGCTCGCGTCGAAGGCGGCGAGCACGCTGTTGCCGACGACGTTCTGGAACGGGCTCAGCATGCGGATCTCGACGAACTGCGCGGTCGGGTCGCCGCCGTAGCTCGTCATCACCTCGTCGATGAGCGAGAGGTGAAAGACGGCCGCGGCGGGTCGCGCCACGAGGGCGAGGACCAATGCGGCGAGCAGGGTGAGAGGCCATTCGCGTCGTCGTGTCATGGGAGATCTCCAGTAGGATACTTCCGTGCGGGCGGGGAAGGGTTACACGAGCGTTCGGCGGGAGAATTCGCAGCCCCGACCGGCGTGTGGCAAGGGGCGCCGCGTCAGCGCGCGACCCGTCTTGCCCCCGCGATCATGGAACGGATAAGACCCTCGAACGTCCGGCATGTCCGACGCTCTGCGACCGTGGCTCGTCTCCCGCCGCGCCGCCCTCGTGCTGGCGATCGCGGCCGTCTACTTCGCCGCCGCCAAGCTCGGGTTCACCATGGCGTTCGCCGCCGAGCAGGTCAGCCCGGCCTGGCCGCCGACGGGGATCGCCCTCGCCGCCCTCCTCGTGCTGGGCCGCGACGCGTGGCCCGGCGTCGCCCTGGGGGCCCTGCTCGCGAACGCGACCACGAGCGCCCCCGTCTGGACGGCGTTCGCGATCGCCGCCGGCAACACGCTCGAGGCCGTGATCGGCGCCGAGCTGCTCCGCCGCTCGGACTTCCAGCGCTCGCTCGGCCGGCTGCGCGACGTGCTGGCGCTGGTCGTCCTCGCCGCGCTGCTGAGCACGACGGTGAGCGCCACCATCGGCGTCGCGACGCTCTGCCGCGCCCGCGTCTACGCGTGGGGCGCCTTCCCGTCGCTCTGGTGGACGTGGTGGATCGGTGACGCGATGGGCGACCTCGTCGTCGCGCCGCTGCTCCTCGTGTGGAGTCGGTCCTTCGAGCGCGGCGTGGCGCGACGCCCGCTCGTCGAGGCGGCGGCGCTCGTCGCCGTCCTGCTGGTCGTGGAGCTCGACGTGTTCGGGGGGCGGCTCGGCCGGTCGATCGCCGAGTACCCGCTCCAGTACACGGTCTTCCCCATCGTCGTCTGGTCCGCGCTCCGCTTCGGACAGCGCGGCACGACCCTCGTCACCTTCGTCGCCGCGAGCTTCGCGACCTGGGCGACGGCACACGGCGCCGGCCCCTTCGCGCTCGGGAACGCCAACGAGAGTCTCATCATGCTCCAGCTCTTCATGGCGGTGATGGGCGTGACGGCGCTGCTCCTCGGCGCCGTGATCGCCGAGCGCAACGTGGCCGAGCGACGGCACACCGCGGACTACGAGCGGCTCGAGGTGGGCCAGGAGCGCTTGCGGCTCGCCCTCGACGCCGGTCGCATGGGCGTGTGGGACTGGAACATCGAGACCGGCGA
>JBGQET010000005.1:0-93376 GCA_041496545.1 Binatia bacterium
CTTCGGTCGCCCCGCCGCCGCGGGTCATGACCGCATCGACCGCAACACCCATCGGCTGGACAGGAACCGGCGAGACAACCGGATTCCTTCACAGGCTCTGAGTCCCCGCCGATCTAACGCCGACCCGACGGCGGGTCCAGGTCGCGTGGGCGCAGGCGGCGTATCGCCTGAGCCAGCGGCGGGCCTGCCGGGCGCTCGGGGCCGTGCGCTCGAGCGTGCAGCAGCTCGAGCGAGTGATCATCGCCGCTTCCACCGCTGTGTCCGCCGGACACACTTCGTGGCGGTTGATGGCGGTTCTTGGCGGTCGGCCTGCGGAAAAACCTCAGGATTTCCGCGCGGACCTTGGGGTTCAAATCCCCTTCCTCGCATTTCAGAGCCCCAGCCGTTCCCACGCTTTTTTCGAATTGCGCCTGGCGGCGGTCTCGAGCGGGCGCAATTTCGAGGGTGCGGACGCATCAGGCTGGGCGTCCGAGGACGAGGAAGCACATGAACACGAGCGACTACATCACCGACGACGAGCTGTAGAAGGTCCACCGCCCCAGATTTCTTTGGACACCGGTTGGGCTACACGGGCGTCAGCCCACGAGCCGGCGCTTCGCCCGAACCTTTAACCTGCTCCCCCTGAAGGCGTTCCGGGGGATTCCGATTCTCAGCCCCCGGGAATTCGTGGCGCGCTTCTCGTGACAGACCGCCGCGCCGGCCGGCGCGTGGCGGAGCCCCCCTACCCTTCGAGGCTGAGCGCGGCGCGCAGGCGCCCGAAGTCAAACCGCGTGCCGTCCGCCAGGCGGCTCTCGTGGTTCTCCAGTTCCTTCAAGAGCACGTCCACCCGCTCGCGGCCGACCTTGGTGCGCACCGCCTCGCGGGGCGTCTGGCCGCGGAGCACCGGGAGCGGCTGGTCGATCCAGTCCGCGTAGTGGCGCTCCTTGTAGGCGCGCAGGAGTTCTGCCGCCTCCGGCGATTCGAGCGGCAGCGTAGGCACCCGGCCGCTCGCCGCCTGGACGCGCGGGGACGTTGGATCGGCATGTTCACGCGCCCGGTGCCGGAGGCGGTCGCCGCACGCCGTCTCGACCCGCTGGCGAAGTGTGTCCGCCCGGCGCACCGAGTTCGTCTCGAGCTTCAGCGTGCCGTCCGTCACGACCGCCCGGCCGATGACGGTGGTGTCCCAGCTCTTGTGCATGGCGTTCCCCGCCCGGAGGAAGGTGAAGTGCGGTTCCGGCTCATCGGCCTCAGGGGACTGCACATGATCCATGGCCCCGAGGCACGCCTCGAGCTCGGCGCGGCCGGTCAGCGCGAAGACGAAGTGGTCCACCGTGAGCAGGAGGGGGTCGCCGTCGGTGTTGTGGAGCTGGGGTGGCTCCGCCTGCGCGCGGTCCAAGTCGGCGACGGCCGCCTCCCAGCGCGCAATCAGGCTGCGGCCGATCGTCTCGTCGCGCAGGCGCTCCACGGGAACGGGCCCTTTGGTGCGGAGCGTGGTGCGCAGGCGCCGCACGACGGTGGCCGCGGCGGCCGGCGAGAGCGGCCGGGGATGGCTGCCGCAGAAGACGGAGTCCCCGGCGTGCTCGACCACCCGCGCGAGCACGGCATCGCGCCGGGCAAGCGTCCGGGAGCCGCTGACCTCGTGGACCTGCCGCTCTTCCCCACTGAGGAGGTCCTTCACCGTGATCCCCGTGCCGGGGTCGACGGCGAGCACTTCCCAGACCGAGAGCCACGCCTGCTGCTGCGCCGTGAGCCAGTCGCGCGCCGCGGCGGGCAGGTGTCGGCCGCGCTCCGCCAGGTACCAGGCCACGATCGGCCGTCCCTCGACATGGAAGCCGTAGACCGCCCAGGGACAGAAGAGCTGCATGGTGCTCTCGGGGTCACGGAAATCCTTGGCCGCCCGCGGCACCGCGTCGCCGAAGCGGCGACGCGCGTAGCGCATCATGTCGAGGACGAGCCGTTCGTCGATGGCGTGGATGGGCGCCGGCTGGTCTGGGGCCGCGGTCCCGTCGCCGGCGCGGAGGCAGCACTTCTTGTACTTTTTCCCGCTGCCACACGGGCAGGGGGCGTTCCGCGAGACCTTCGGCGCGGCCCGCCGGCTCGACTCGAGCGAGGGGTCGTCGACCTCGAACGCGTCGTACGCCTCGTACGGGACGGTTACCCGGACGGCCAGGTCGGCCTCGTCGGTGTAGGTCTCGCAGACGGGCTCAGCTGGCGCCTGCGCGAGGACCTGCGGGTGCCGAAGGTTGAGCGTGCCGAGCGCCTGGGCGCACCCGGCCACCACGCGCACATCGCGTGCGGTGAGGGGGCGCGGCAGCCCGTCCCGGTCCCGGTGGTCGACCCGCGGATAGGCGTGCGGGTCGGCCACGGGCCAGCCGTGCGCCGCGACCTCGCGCCGCCGTGACGGGGCCAGGTCGGCCCCGCGTGCGAAGGTCAGGGAGAGGGCCGTGGTGCCAAAGTCGAGCCCCGGACGGCGGGGCGCGTCCCCGGCATCGACGAACGCCTCATAGCCCGCGAGCGACGGGAAGAGCACGAACCCCAGGCTTTCACCCAGGCCGCCGATGATGGACACGCACGCCCCATGGACACCGAGCACAGGGATATCAACGCGGAGGACCTGGTCGTCGCTCGCGGTCTTCCACGGCGCGAGGCGATAGAGCATCTCCGCCGCGCGGAAGAGCGTGCCGACGACCGCGGCGGGCACGCGCCCATTTTCGAGATAGCTGTCCCCTTCGTCGCTCGCCGGCATGGCCGCAGCCATGTGGGCCAGCACGGCGTGCAGCTCCGGCGTCGGGGCCACGACCACCTCGATGTCGGGCACCACGGCACGTAGCGCAGCTGCGAGCGCCGCCTCGGCCACGCGGATGCGCGCCGGCCGGCGGGGCGGACCGACTAGCGGCTGCGCCATGGTGCGAACGAGAATCTGCGCGACCGACACAGCGGCCTGCGGATTCACGACTTCCGTGCCGACCACGACGTCGTCGGGCAGCTCAAGCCAGAGGACCACCTCAACCCGGTATGGCTCGCCCGCAGTCACGTAGGCCGGGGCGGCCAGCTGCCCGCCAACCCACTCGCCCGCGGCGATGGGTGGCGCGTGCCGGTCGCTTCGCGGCCTCCGTTGTCCCGGACTCCGCCGCTCGTCACGGATGCTCAACGCCGGGCCCTCAAGGAGCCGCCTCAGGCGGCGCGGTGCTTGCGGGTGGCAGGGACGAAGCGGGCCTCAACGCGCCGATGGAGGGCGGCGGCCACGGCGCCGAGCTTCGCAAGAACGAGTCCGAGGGCGTCATCAAGTTCCCGGAACGCGAGCAGACCGGCGTCGGAGGTGACGGTGGGGCCGTGGAACTCCAGCTTCAGTCGGCGGTCGAAGGCGACCCGCAGCCCGCTCCCATGCGCTTCACCCGGCGCACCCTCCATCCGCCGTCCCCTCCATGACCGCGAACCCCTTGAGGTTCATACTCGAATCGCGCGGCCCCGTCATCAGGCGGCGCGGTCATCTGGGAAATGCGGGGGTGCCGAAGCTCCTTTGCGTTTTGGGACCCGATGTTGCCTCGCGTCGCGGTCTTCAGAAGTCCTGGACCAACCGCCAACTCTTCCTCCCAGAACGCCGCATGCTCTCTCGCGCCGATTCGTGCGTGCAGTCCTCGAGCGCCAAAAGGATGGTCGCTCCCGAAAGATTCTCCACCTCTGATATGCGGGACGCACGGGTCGCTGACAGCACACTCACACGGGACCGTACTTGGCCTCCAATGCCTCGATTGCGTCCTTCGACTCCTTGAGTCCGGCACCCGTCCTTTCGCGGTACTTCTTGATAGCCTGGATCTTCCTTCCTGTGACCAGCGGTTTCCACACCTCGGGAGACACCTCGGTCGGGCACGCGTCCGGCCATCGCCGCGTGAGGAGTCCAAGGTGCACGGGGATGCGATCGACCTTCCGCTCCAAACCGGAAATGTCGTTGCCGCGGGTGTACGCTTTGCCAACTAGTTTCAGCACCTCGGCCCCGAGATACACGACGATTAGGACGATGATCCAAGCGTTCCCGTTCATGGCCCTCTCGCCTCCCTAGATGGAGCGTTGGCAACAGCAACTGTGCGCCTCAAAACCTGCCGTGGTCGCCACTCGTCATCGCCAGGGCCCGGCGCGTCGCATGCTTAACCTGCGGCTGTTCTCGAGGTGATAGCTATGTTATAGCTATCGGGAGATGCAGCTCGTCGAGGACCCGGATACTGCCTACTGGCTGGACGGGTTGGAGGGCGAGGCTCAAAACTTCGAGTGGGACGCGGGCAACCGCACGAAGCTTCAGAAGCATGGGGTCAAGCAAGAAGACGTCGAGTCGATGTTCCAGTCGCCGATCGTCTTTGCCGGTCGCGTCGTCGAGCCCGCTCACGACGAGCCGCGATGGCTCGTGCTCGGAAGGAACGTACGCAGCAGGAAGTTGGCGTTACTTTTCACCAGGCGCGGCGAACGAGTCCGACCGATCAGTTGCCGGGCTATGCGTCGCAACGAGAGGGAAGTCTATGAAGAAGCGATCCGTGAGGAAGGCCAAGGCGGCAACGCATAAGGTCGGCGATGCCCAGGTCGCAGCCTTCGAGCGGCGCGATCTGGGCGAGGAAATCCGGGCTGCGCGCACCGCCCGGCTGCTAAGGGCACGGCCGAAGCCCACGTCGATCCTGCTCGACGACGACCTCGTCCAGGAGCTCCGGGCGAAGGCGGCAAAGCGGGGGCTCGGCTATCAGACGATGCTCAAGATGATCGTCAGAGAGCACTTAGACGAGTACTGAATTCCACGCCCTTCCAGCAGAGGTGTCCGCTCAGAGCAATCGAAGACGGTGAGCACAGGGAAGTTGTCGAGGCCCTACCCCTGTCGCCTTCCCGAGTTTGGCCCCCGGGGGGCTCATCCCGTGAAAACCCTCAGCTTTTCGGCCTCCGCTTCGGGTTCAAATCCCCCTCCTCGCATTTTTCTCGCTCGGTGATGTCGGGGACTTGCGCGTCGTCGGCGTCGTAGGGGGCCAAACGGGCGAGTTTTTCGAGCTGATCGCCCCCCTCCGCGCGCAGCCACGTGCCATAGTGATGGCGCAGCGTCTCGCGAGCAGGATCAGCCGCAGCCGGCGTCCCTTGGAGATGTTCCAGCCGTCGACGACGGCGATCGCGTGCAGCGGCACGCCACTCGCCGCGTCGACCGTGCCGCGGAGGTCCTCACGTACCCAAACCAGCGCGTCTTCGTGTTCCGCGAGGAACCGTGCCGCCTCGGCGGGCCCGAGCGTGGCGACCTCGTTGCCGAGCAGGAAGACGAGGCTCGGCTCTTCATAGCCGACGACGGCGACCGGCCGCCCGCTTCCGGGGGCCGCCGGCGCGGCGACCGCTTCGGCGATCCGCTGGCTCGGCCAGAGCGACGGGATCCGCGGTAAGAGCCCGCCGAAGACCGATGCCAGCGCCAATCCGCCGCCGAGGAGGGCGACCCAGGCGGCGCGCTCGAACGGGCCGCTCCGCCAGGAACGGACGACAACCACGACCGTGGCCAGCGTGGCGCAGGCAGGCGCGAGGCTGAACGCGTTCGCTCGCCCGGAAAGCACGACCGGCGCGAGCAGGCTCGCGGTGAGGAACAGGGTGCCGACACCGATCCAGAGCACGAGCCCGATGCGTCCGGGTCGTGCGCGGAGCTCCGGCACGTCGCCCACGAGGGCTCGCGCGCCGAGGATGGCGAGCGCTGGATACGTCGGCAGCACGTAGTGCGGAAGGTTCGTCGGCAGGAGCTCGAAGAGGAGCCAAGCAGGAGCGAGCCAGGCGAGGCAGAACATCACGGCCGGCTCGCGACGGTCGCGCACGGCGGCATAGAGTCCCGACAATGCCACGAGCGAGCCTGGCCAGAGCGTGGCGGGCGAAAGCACGAGATAGTAGCCGGGCGGTGCACCGTGCGATTCCTGGCCGCGGAGGAGCTTCGGCAAGATGTCGCGGTGAAGGGCGTCCGCAAAGAAGCGCCAATCGGTGTCGACGCCGACCGCGACCGCCCAAGGCGCGATGATCGCGGTGAGCAGCAGGAGCCCGGGCCCGATGTGGAGATCGCCCCACCATCTCCCGCGGAACGAGGGGTGCTCGCGCCATCTCCAGCGTAGCGTGGCAATCGTCAGCAGCGCGACCGCGGGAGCGACGGGTCCCTTCAGCAGGATCCCGCAGGCGAGCGCCGCCCAGAAGCCGAGCGCGACGCGAGCACTCGCGCGCTCGCCGCGCAGGCGCGTGAGCAGGACGATCGCGAGGCAGCTCTGAGCGGCGACGATCGCGGCAAGCAGGGTCGCGTCGGTCGTCGCCAGCATTGCCTCGACGATCGTGAGTGCCGAGCACGCGAGCAGCGCGCCGGCGAGAAACCCGACGCTGCGCCCGAAGAGCCGGCCGCCGATCGCGTAGGTTCCGAGGACTGCGAGGATTGCACCGAGGAGCGATGGCAGGCGGTAGGCGGAGATGGAGCCCGGAGCGCCGACGAACGTCACGGCAGCCGCCTGCAGCCAGTAGATGCCGATCGGCTTCTTGTAGCGGCCCGCGTCGCGAAATCGCGGCTCGATGAAGTTGCCGCTCTCAAGCATCTGGCGAGTGGCCTGCGCGAAGCGTGCCTCGTCACGATCCACGGGCGGAAGCGAGGCGAGCCCCGGGAGATAGAGCCCGAGGCAGAGCCAGAGGAGGAGCGCAGGCGGAGAAACGAAGGCCTTCAACAGTCGAGGCTACGGTTGACACGCTTACGAGGCCCGGGCAACCATCGCCGCCGCGCTGCGAGAGACGCGCCGAAATCGACGGCACTAGACCGGGCAGCGGATCCGCGTCTTCACCCCGGTCGACGCCTACACGCGCGAGTGTATCGTCCTAAACGCGGCGGGGCACTTCAGCGGGCAGGCCGTGGCGCAGATCCTGCCCCGCGTCGCGAGCACGCGCGGGCCTAGCTGCCCGTGGTGCCTGTACTGCCAAGGTCCTGAGTCGTCACCTGGCTGATGATGTCGAGCACCTGCGAGCGCAGGTCGGTGGTCGAGGACCCACTCTGGCTGTTTCCTGCGGCCTGAGCGGGCGAGGTCTGGTTGCTCGTCTGCTGGTAGGCGGCCGCCGCCCCGTGGTGATGCCCGTGGTGATGATGATGGGCGGGCTGAAGCGCGGACAGGTTACCCGTCTGCGCGGCCTGTTGGAACTTGCTCGCCAGGTTCGACAGAGCCTGGCCCTGGCCGCCACCGTCCTGCTGGGCCGCTGCCTGGAGCTTGTTGGCGACGTCGGTCAGGACGGTCTTGAACGCGCTGGGGTTGCTCTGCTGTAGCTGCTGGAGCTGGCTCAAGAACTGCGCCAGGGGGGAGACGGAGGCGGAGGCACCGCCAGAGCCGTCGTGATCGCCGTCCGTGTCCACGCCAGACGTGACGCCGGGAGTCGCAGAGACGGAGTTCAACAAGGTCGCCTGGCTGATATTCGGGTCGATGCTGGAAATGGTCATCAACGAACCTCCGAGTCACCCTCTTCTAGCCGGTTGCCTGATCATAAAGGTGGCGAGCCGTCGTCGCCCCGGCAAGGGTGACGGTGCAGCAACGTCTGTACCAAGTGGCTGAAGCCCGGGCGGCCTGGATGACGGGCCACGTCCAGCGGCAGGACGTACCGCCCCCCGGAGCAGATTGCCTACCCCTCGGACGGCCCCCAAGCTCATCTGCCCCCGTGATGCGACCGGACGGGAAGGCCGTACGGGGGTAGTGTCAACGGATCCCCCTCCCCATGCGTCTATGTATCAGAGGGCGTGCGACCCACCCGGGGCCCGCTCAAAGAGGAGGTATCGAATGAAGCTCGGTGTCTTCGTGTTGGCCGCCGCGACGACGCTCGCGGCTGTGCCCGTCCTGGCGCACGGCGGGCACGGCTTTGGACAAGCGCTCCAAGCCGAACTGCCAGGGCTCTTCGCCCAGGCGGATGCCAATGGCGACGGCAGCCTGACGCTCGACGAGTTCAAGACGTTCAAGCAACTCGTCGCGGAGAAGCGCGCGGAGTTGAGGTTCCAGCGCCTCGACGCCAACGGTGACGGCAAGGTATCTCTCGACGAGATCAACGCTCATGCTGCCGAGCGTGCCCAGCAGCACACCGGCAAGCCCGGCCACTGCGGACGCTAGGCAGCCCCGCGGGATGACGCGTGGATACCTCTTCCTCGTGCTCGCCGCGGCGGGGGGCTGCTCGCTCGCCCGCTCGCCCGGCATCTCGGGCGGCGGCGCGCGCCGGTTCTACCTGACCAAGCGCGCGGTTCCCGGCAACCAGGCGTCCGGCGCGTGCGCCCCCGGCTTCCACATGGGATCGCGCTTCGAGCTCACCGACCCTTCGCTCCTCGCCTACGACACGGCGCTCGGCGTCACCACCGACGACTCGGGAGCGGGACCGCCGAGCGCGGCGGCGGTGTACGACGCGCCTGGCCCCTCGGGCTGGGTGCGCACCGGGGGCGGGTCGCAGTACACCGACGCCAACGGCGCGCCCGGCTCGGCGTTCACCAACTGCTCCACCTGGTCGACGAGCAGCCACGACGCCTCCGGCACCGTTGCCTTCCTCTCCGACCGCTTCGGCGGGCCACTCTGGGACGGCGGCTCCCGCCGCTGCGACCAGACGTTTCACGTATGGTGCGTTGAGGACCGCGTCTCCTCGCCGGAGCGCGAGACGGGCGAGCGCTGGCGTGGCCGACGCGGGCACCGCGGCGGGGACGACTAGAGGCCAGGGGCGAGCGTGCTCGAGGCGTGCGTCAGCATGAGGCCGACCCGCCGCGCAGCACGCCCGGTCGGACTGACCGCGGCCCGGACGCCCGACGGCGCACTGGTCATGGCGTGAACATGACGAAGCTCGCCGCCCCGGCGCAGGCGTGGTGGTACGATCCGACCAACGGCACCTTCGCCGCGATTCCCGGCTCGCCGTTCGCGAACGCCGGCACGCATACCTTCACGCCGTCGGGCAGCCACGGCGACGGAAGCGCCGACTGGGTGCTGGTGCTGGAAGCCACGGTCCCGCCCGACACCCAGGCGCCGTCGGTTCCCGCCGGGTTGTCCTCGACGGGGGTGTCCTCCTCGGAGATCGACTCCTCGTGGGCGCCGTCCGCCGACGGCTCGGCGGTGGCCGGCTACCAGGTCTTCCGGAACGGAGTCCTGCAGAGGACGACGCCGGCGACGTCCTTCGCCGATACCGGCTTGTCCCCGCTCACCTCCTATTCCTACACGGTCGCCGCCGCCGACTACTTCGACAACCTGTCGGCCGAGTCCGCGCCCCTCGTGGTGACCACCGCGGGCCCCGGTCCCACCTTCGTCCAGCAGAGCTTCGCCACCCCGCAGTCGCCGCAAACCCCCGTCGGTGCGACCTACGCGGGCGCCGAGACCGCGGGTGACACCAACATCGTCGCCATCGGCTGGAACGACACGACGTCCACCATCACGTCGGTCACCCACGGCGCCGGCAACACCTACCAGACGGCCATCGCGACCTTCCGCGGCAACGGCCTCAGCCAGGCCGTCTACTATGCGGCGAACATCCACGCCGCGGCGGCGGGCACCAACACGGTGACCGTCACCTTCAACCAACCCGCTGCCTTCGTCGACCTCCGCGTCACCGAGTACTCCGGTCTCCGCCCGACCAGCCCGTTCGACGCCGGCGCGTCGAACAGCGGCGGCAGCGGCGGCACCGCCAGCAGCGGCGCGCTCACCACCGCCGCTCCGTCCGAGCTCCTGTTCGCGGCCGGCATGACCGGCGCCGTGTTCACCGCCCCCGGGGCCGGCTTCACCAGCCGGGTGATCACCGTGCCCGACGGAGACCTCGTCGAAGACGCGGTGGCGACGTCGACCGGCAGCCACAACGCCACGGCGTCGCTGAGCGGCGGCACGTGGCTGCTGCAGCTCGCCGCCTTCAGGGGTCCGTAGCAGCAACGCCGGCGGGCGAGCGGCGCGCCGCCTACCAGCGGATGATGGCCGAAGCCCAGTTGAAGCCCGAGCCGAAGGCCACCGAGGCGACGAGCATCCCGCGCTTCAGCCTTCCCACGCGCACCGCCTCGGCGAGCCCGATCGGAACCGAAGCGGAGCCGGTGTTTCCCAGCCGGTCGATGGTGTCGAACGTCTTCTCTGGCGGAATACCGAGCTGCTTCACGATGGTGTCGTTGATCCAGAAGTTCGCCTGATGGAGAACGAAGAGATCGACGTCGGCGATCGTGAGCGCGTTCGTCTCGAGCGCTTCGGTCAACGCTTCGGCGCTGCGCTTCACGGCGTGCATGAAGATGCTCTTGCCGTTCATGCGGGCCAGGTGGTGACCCTCCTCCAGCCGTTGCATCGTGAGGCGATCTCCCGGATGGGCGGTTCCCGGATCCGGGATCCAGAGATCCTTGGCGTAGCGTCCGTCCGAATGGAGATGGCAGGAGACCACGCGCGAGGTGTCCGGGCCGATCGGGCCGTCTTCACTTCCCACGACCGCGGCACCGGCTCCGTCGCCGAACAGCACGGCCGTGTCTCTTCCCCGCGTGGACTTGTCGGCGACCTTCGAGTGGAGTTCCGTCCCGATGACCAGGATCTTGCGGTAGTTTCCGGCGCGGATGAAGTGATCCGCCATCGACAGCGCGATGAGGAATCCGGGGCACTGCTGGCGCAAGTCGATCGCAGGGATTCCAGGCACGCCGAGCTTCCCCTGCAGGAAGCAGGCGGTCCCCGGCACGTCATGGTCCGGCGTCTGGGTGGCCAGCAGGATCATATCGAGCTCCTGCTTGTCGACGCCGGCGGCTTCTAGCGCGGCTCGGCTCGCTTCCAGCGCGAGATCGGAAGTCCCGGTATCCGAGTCCTGCTCGACCCAATGTCGCTGCTTGATCCCGGTTCTCTTCTGGATCCATTCGTCCGACGTATCCATCAGAGTACCGAGATCGTCGTTCGTCCAGATCCGCGGAGGCACGTAGCCGGCGATCCCGAGAATCCTCGTGTGACGGCCGTTCGCAATCGTCATGTGACCCTCACCTGCTCCGCCTGGAAGACGCGGAGTCGCTTTGCTACGGCGTCAGGATGAGCCGTCTCCAGGAGAAGCTCCCCGAGGACTGCCTCCGCAGCGTGAGCAGCAGCTCGACCACGTCCCCCAGCGTCACCAATCGAAAAAGGTCCTGGTCCTCGAGTGAGACACGGAACTCGTGCTGGAGACCAGCCATGAGCCGTATGACCTCGATCGACGTCACGCTCAGGTCGGTCTGGAAGTTGGTCTGCCACGTGAGGACGATGCCCTCCGTCGCGGCCGGACACTCCTCGCGCAGCCGTCTGGTGAGACGCTCGAACACTTCCTGCCGCTCGCCACTCAAACCGTCTTCTTTCATGTCGCTCTCACTCTCCGTGCCGCGTTCATCGTCAGGAGGGCTTCGCCGCCAGCCAGGCTCGGACGGGTGCCGCGACCTGGGCGAGCAGCGCCGAAGGATACTGGTCCCTGATGCCAAGCGGGCCCACCCGCCGATTCGAAGGCAGGAAGTGGGACCCGAAGAGCACGTCGAAGATGCTGAAGCCCTCTCCGTAGTTCGCGTTCGACTCGTCGACCGAGATCGAGTGATGCCAGCGATGACGATCGGGAGTGTTGAAGACGTACTGGAAGACTTCCGGGATCCGCGCATCGACGTTCGCGTGGGCGAGGACGCTCGGGTAGAACGACAACGCCGTTGCGAAGAGGATGACGTCTCTGTCCGCGCCGAGGAGAACGAGAGGGCCGGTGCCGCAGATCGTCAGCAGCGCGATCTCGAATGGATGGATGCGGAAGTTGTTGAGGTAGTACAGACGGGTCGTGCTGTGGTGGAGCGCGTGGATCGGCCACAGGGACTCCAGCTCGTGCAGCGCGCGGTGAATCCCGTAGAGTCCCAGCTCGAGGACCGTCAGGGCCAGGGCAACCTGGAGGGCCAGAGGCAGGTGCGAGGGCCAGAGCGCCAGGCCGCAGACGCTCGCCAGGCCTCCGGCGAGGCTCGCGAGGACCAGGCGGACGAGACTGCTCACCGCCACACCGCCCAGCGAAAGCGCGCCGTCGTTCCAGAATTGCCCGTCCGGGCCGTTCCATCGCGCTTCGTACGGAAGGACGCGCTCGCACACGGCAAGCGACGCGAGCATTCCCACCGTGACCACGGCGATGGCGCCTTCGAGGTCGTACCCCCGATGGTAGGCGAGGACCGTCAGCACGCACGGCGCCACGAGGAGAACCGGATAGACGACGTAGGAGCAGAGAGCGTGCGTGCGCGATCGCGCGTTCATGCAGCGCGCCGGCCGCAACCGGCCCCACACTCGGCGATGCACTCGGCAACCGCGGCGGCCGCGCGCGCGATCTCCTCGTCCGGGTGTGTGAGCGTGACGGCGAAGCGCAGGCGGCCCTTGCCCTTCGGTACGCCCGGATAGATGACGGGGTTCAGGAAGATCCCCCGCTCGAGCAGGCGCTCGTTCACCGGCCAGATCTTGTCCTCGCTGTTGAGCCTGACCGGAATGATGCCCGAGTCCCTTCCGCCGGCGTCCACGCCCCGATCCGTCAACAGCGACCGGAACAGGTTCGCCTTGTGCCGCACTCCGGCCGACAGCTCCGCGCCCTCGCGGCGAAGGATGCGCAGCGCGGCGAGGCTGGCTCCCGCGACGCACGGCGGCAGGCTCGCGGTCAGGAGATGGAACTTCGCGCTGTAGCGGAGGAACTCAACGATCGAGCCGTTCGCGACGATGTAGCCGCCGGAGGCGGAGAGGGACTTGCTCATCGTCCCCATGTGGATGTCGACCGCGTCCTCGGGGAGTCCGAAGTGCTCCAGCGTCCCCCGGCCGGTCTTGCCCAGCACCCCGAGCCCGTGCGCATCGTCGACGAGAACCGCGGCGCCGTGGCGCCGCGAGGTCTCGATGACGCGCGGAAGATCGTCGATCTCGCCGGTCATGCTGAAGATGCCGCAGGTCGCGACGAGCACCGTCTTCGCCTGTCCCTGCAGGCGCTGGAGGAGCCAGTCGAGCTCGTCGTAGTCCTGGTGACCGTACACGCGCAGCCTGGCTCCCGAGAGGCGCGCCCCCTCGAAGATGCTGCCGTGCGCGGATTGATCCAGGACCACGGCGTCCTTGGGCCCCATGAGGGCCGAGACCGCGCCGATGTTCGCGCCGATTCCCGAGCAGAAGAGCACGGCATCACCCGCGCCGTGGAATTCCGCGAGCTCTTTCTCCAGGTCGCGGTGCACCTCGTAGTAGCCACTGAGGACCGGCGACCCGTTCGCGCCCGACCCGTACCGGTCATAGGCTTCGAGCAGGGCCACCCGAACCTCGGGACGATGCCACAAGCCGAGGTAGTTGGAGGTGGCGAAGTTGAGGAACTCGCGCGGCTCGGACATCTGGCGGTTCTGCATTCGCACGTGCGCCACCGACGGCGAGGAGAGGACGGGATAGTACTGGCCCGGGGCCGGATGGTCCCTCAAGGCTTCGAGGAACTCTTCGACGCGCGCTTGGAGTCCGGGGTGTACGCTCATGAGCTGACCCTCCAATTGGCTCCGTCCTCATCGTCGGCGCCGTCCGCCACTGGCGAGCCGGACTGCCGAGCCTTGAGACGTTCGATTCCGGTGGCGATCGTGTTCACCGAAACGTAGTTGCCGACGTCTTCCGACGGGATGAGGACGTCGAACTCGCGCTCCAGTGCGTTGAGGATCTGGAGCGCCAGCAACGAATCGACGAGACCCTCGTCGATGAGGTCCAGGTCGTCGTCCAACGCCTCGTCGCTGACGTCGATCAACTTGAGAAGGATCTTCCGGATCCTGGCCACGTCTCGTTCCATCTGACCTCCCGCTCCGGGGGAACCCGTTCAACCTGTCTCGACGCGAGACACGACGTCGCTCTTCTGGGTACCGACCGCGCGGGTGACGTAGCCCGCCAGACGCGTCGCGGCCATGACGGCGGCGGAGCGAAGGGTCGCGCTGGTGACCACGAGGGCGTTCCAGCGGCGACCGTCGAGGCGCCGGTTCAAGAACAGCTCCTTGCACGCGGCCCGTCGCAACTTGCCGCTCGACGTCTTGGGAATGGTACGCGGTGGAACGAGGGCGATCGCGTCGGGACGAAAGTTGAAGGCCCGCGAGACCTCGCGAATCACCGCCGCCTCGAGCTCTCCACGCTCGGCTTCGCGTCGCAGGTGCGTCTCGGCAACGATGCCGACGCACTCCCGGCCGTCGGACTCGTAGCCGAATGCGGCGACGCAGCCCGTCCGGACACCGTCGAGCTTCGCCACCGCGCCTTCGATGTCCTGAGGATGGTAGTTCTTCCCGTGCCGGATGATGACGTCCTTCCTGCGCCCGGCGACGAACAACCTGCCATCGGTGAAGTATCCAAGGTCTCCGGTGTACAACCAGCCATCCCGCAGGCTCCGTGCCGTCTTGCCGGGGTCGTTGTAGTAGCCGCGCATGACCGAGGCGCCGCGCACGACGATCTCACCAACGCGACGCTCCTTCAGCGTGCGGCCAGCCTCGTCCACGATTCGCACCTCGTTGAACGGCAGCGGTGCTCCGACCGACACGAGACTGCGACCACGACCCGACGCCGACGCGGGAACGGCGACTCCCTCGCCTTCCAATCGATCGGCATCGACGCGATCGATGACGTACTCTCCCGGTGGCGAGAACGTCACCGCGAGCGTGGCCTCGGCAAGGCCGTAGACGGGAACTACCGTCCCTTCGCGGAGACCATACGCCTTGAACCGTTCGACGAAGCGCTGGACGACGTCGTGGTCGATGGGCTCGGCCCCGTTCAGCACGGCGCGGAGGGAGTCGAGCCGGATGCCGGCGAGGTCCTCGTCCTCCAGCCGCTTGAGACAGAGAGCGAACGCGAAGTTCGGCGCTACGGAGAGCGACGCGCCGTACTGCGATATCGCCTTCAGCCACAGCGCCGGGTCCTTCAGGAACGACGCCGGGGTGATCAGGACGAGGGTGCTTCCGGCGTAGAGCGTCGTGAGCAGGGTCCCGATGAGACCCATGTCGTGGTAGAGAGGCAGCCAGCTCACCCCGACGTCGTGCTCGGTGAGCTCCAGCGTGCTCGCTATCGCCTCCACGTTCTTCAGGAGGTTCCGGTGAGTCAGCGCCACTCCGCTCGGGGCGCTGGTGCTTCCGGACGTGTATTGGATGAACGCCAGGGCTTCGCCTCCGACCGGTGCGGCCGGGTACGGCGCTTCGGCGCGCACATCGGCGGGCGTGAGCAGCGTGACGGCGTTGCCGGATCGCAGCGAGGCTGCGAGCACCGCGAATATCTTCCCGGTGGAGACGCAGAATCGCGCCCCGCAGTCGCGGACGATGCGCTGCGCGGTCTCGGAATACGCGTCCAGCTTGCGCAGCGAGAAAGGCGGCGACAGGGGAACGGGGATGCCGCCGGCAACCAGCGCGCCGAAGAAGACCTCAAGGAACTGACGCGAGTCGGGGAGCATCAGCAGCACGCGATCACCGGGCCTCAACCCCGCTCGCCGGAGCCCCGACGCGGTACGGCACGCCGCGGAGAACATCTCGGTGAACCCCGCCGACTCCGGCTCGCCGTCGCCCAAGAAGCGGAGCCACACGCGATCGCCGAGGCGTGCGCTTTGTCGCGCCAACAGCTCCACGAGGCAACCCGCCTCTGTGGCGCCATGCGATGCGTTGCGCTGCAGCGCTGGCCGCGGCTCTCCGCATGAAGCGCGCTCGATTGTTTCACGCGGATCTGACATCGCCTCTCTGCCCTCTTGGTAGGCCTGCAGCCTGTTCGTGGTCGACTTTCCAAGTAGTGTGCCACCCGTGGTCCGGCTCGCTCGGAACAGGGCTCACACCGCGTGCGTTCCCCCTCGATACCGCGACGAGAAGCTCTAGACCTGCGCCTCCGGGGTCACGATACGACGTCAACTTCTCGAGGCTGCCCCGTCGCGAACCTTCCCATCTCGGCCATAGGTGGCGGTCACGGATGGCCGGCACGTGGAGAGGCCGGCCGCGGCCGACCGACGCCGCGCGCCGCCCCGCACGCGGCACCTGAAACCCGCCGACGCTCACCGGTGGCACGCGTGCTGCTACCCAGGCGATCCATATGGTGCAGCCCGCACGCCGCGACGAGTGTGATCGGAGCCTCACCTCGGTCAGCGAACGCGAGGTCGAGGAGCCGGGCGCGGCGGAGGCCGGCCCCCGCGAAGTCACGGGCGGCGATCCGACGCTTCTCCGAAGGGTGGACCGCGTCACCGGGGCCTGGCTTCGGCTCTACCATCGGCTGGAAGCCGAGGGCACCGAGAAGCTCGCCCGTGCGCCGCGAGCGGCGATCTTCGTCTTCAACCACAACGCCGGTTTCTTCATCGACGTCTTCGCGATGTTGCACGTGCTCAAGCCCTGGGCGTGGGACGGCATTCCATTCGTCGCGCCCGGACGCGGCGCGCATTTCGAAACGCCTGTGCTACGCGAATTCCTCGCCCGGATGGGGGGCTTACCGGCGTCGGTCGGCCTGGCTGACGAGGTTCTGCGGGGTGGCGGCCGTCTTCTCCTCTCACCGGGCGGGGAGCGCGAGATCTTCCGACCCGTCTGGGAGCGAAACCGGGTGCGCTTCGGCTGGCAGCGGGAATACGTGCGGCTCGCCCAGACCCACGGCGTCCCGATCTACCCGATCGCGATCTCCGGGAGCCACGAGGCGGTCCCGATCCTGGGAGGCAGCCGGCTCTTGTGGCAGTGGCTGCCCGGCTACCAGCGGCTCTACGCAGGCGCAACCCGCTTTCCCTTCACGCTCTACCACGTCGTCGGCCTCTTGCTGCTGCTCTTCTCCCCCTGGGCCCGGTCCCCGCTCGCGTGGTTCGCGTTCCTCTTCGCGAGCGTCTACCTCGATCTCCTGTTCTTCTTCCCGTGGATACCGGCGAAGGTACGAGTCCGCGTGGGCGATCCGATCCGGGTACCGGCGGGGGCCGATCCCCAAGCCGCCCGGCAAGCGGTCGAAGCCGGACACCGCGAGGTCGTCGGGGCGCTCGAGGGCATGCTCGCGGACATTCAAGGACGCCGCCCGTGGCCCCGCTTCGTGCTCTGACCTAGCCGCTCCCGTCTCGGGCCGCGGATCGCCGTCGGCGAAGCACCGTCGCGACCAACCCGACGCCGCACAGCTCTATGGCGAGCGAGCCGACGGTGAAGCCGTCGGCGTTCCCGTCGACGAGCACCCCGACCAACCGACTCCCGGCGATCCCCGCGCAGAGCCCGAGCGCGCCGACGAGGCCCGCGATGGACAGCGCCGGGCGCCATGCCGCATACAACAAGAACCCGCCGAACCCGACGCCGACCCCGCCGTAGGTCGCGCGGATCTCCGTCGTCGCTCTCGCCGTGTGCAGCTCGATACCCGCCAAGCCGGCCGCCGCCGCAGGTGCGAGCAGCCAGACGAGCCCGTCCAGCACGAACCACAGTCCGACGAGCAGCAACACCGCTCGCTCCCATCGCCCCGCGCTTCGCTCGGTCACGCAAGCTCCCGTTCGCCGGTCACCGACGCGAGGTCGCGAGTGAGCACGCGACGGATTCCCGGTGCGGCGGCGAAGGGCAGGAGCGCGAACGTCAAGAGAACCACCGTCAGGTAGTCCACCGGGGTGAGAACGAGCGGCATGTCGACCCAGGCGGCACTCATACTGGCGACGAGGAAGTCGGCGAGGCCGCGACCCACGGGCAGGCTCAAGAGGAGGCCCACCGCGCCGACCACGAACACCTCGAGGAACGCGATGCCGGCGATCGTCCGCGCGCGGTGGCCGAGGATGCGGAGGATCGCGAAGTCGCGCTCGCGTTCGTCGATGTGAAGTTGGAGGGTCGTGAAGACCAGCAGCACCGCGATGACCAGCTGCAGGCCGCTCGCGACATCGGCTTCCGCCCGCGCGAGGCGAATGTACTCCGCGACGCCGGCGCGTAGATCCGCCTTGTCGAACACGCGCGCAACGCCGCTCGTGCGGTGGAGCTCGCGCAGAACGCCCTCGAGCGGGGCATCGACCGTCGCAAACAGACCCGAGGCGCCGCCGGGCGCGGTCAAGACCTCCCGCGCGACCTCGAGCGGCACGTACAGCTCCCCGACGGAGGCGTCGGACAGGAGGCCGACCACCACGACGTCGACGCGTCTCTTTGCGGATCGGATCCCGATGCGGTCCCCCAGCGCGATGCCCCGCGCCGCGCCGTAGCCCCGGTTGAGGATCGCCTCGCGCGCGTCCGGGCTGGAGAAGTCACGGCCCGAGGCGAGCGTGAGCCGCCGCAGCGACAGGTTTGGCGGCAGGCCGACGACGACGTAGTCCTCCGTCCCCGTGGGCAGATCCGCGGTGCAAAAGCCGCGCAGATACGGCTCGGTGTGCGCCAGCCCCGGCGTGCGCGTGATGCGCGCCGTATCGTCGGCGTCTAAGGGCACACGGAAGTCGATCGCGACGTCCCAGTGCTCGCGCGCGATGAGGCCGGCACCGGCGTGCTCGAAGGAAGCGAGCGAGCCGCGGAAGGCGATCGCCGAGCCGGCGGCGCAGGCGATGCCGACGACGGTCGCGAGCGTCGAGCCGGGGCGACGGAGGAGTCCTCGCAGGGCGGCGCGCCCGGCCACGCTCGACACGACCCGCCCGAGCGCTACGTCGACCGCGTGCAGCGCGGCCGGACGGGATCGGGTTTCCCGTATGCCGCGCTGCGGGGGCCGGAGCGCAGCCCGCACCGCCGGCCGCAGCGCGGCGACCAGCGCCAGGACGACGGTGAACGCGGCGGCGGCGAGCACCGCACGCACCGAGAACGGGCGCACGAGCTCGGGGAAGCCGAACGGTCCGGCGTAGGCGTCGGCGGCGAGGTCGCGCACCACCCGCGCGAGCGCCATCCCCGGGACCACGGCCGCCGCGGCCAGCGCCCCGGCGAGGAGCAGGACGGACGCCGCGATCTCCCACGGCCGCATGCCGAGCGCCGAGAGCGCCGCCAGCTCGCGCTCCTGACGGCGCACGATTCGGTCGACCACGAGCAGCGTGCCGAGAAACGCGAGCCCTTCCAGGAGCGCGATCGCCGCCGGTATGAAGATGTCGAACGCCTTCAGCCCCGACTCGAGAAGACGGTAGACGAACGCCTGCTCGCGTCGCGTCACGCGCTGCACGTGCACGCCGTCCAAACGGGCGAGGATCGATTCCTCGACGGCGCGCCCGTCCGCCCCCGGCGCGTAGCGGAACGTCAGACTGTTGTAGAGCGCGTAGCCGAAGGCGTCGCTGAGCGCGCGCATCGGCGCGAAGAGCACTGCGAGCGAGCCCTTCACCGGCAGGAGGAGATTCGGGTTGGCGCTGGCCATCAGGAATTCGGGACTGAACCCGATTCCCACCACCCGGACCGGGCGCGGCGATCCGAGCGTCTCGAGGAACACCGTGTCGCCGGCGTGCAGGCCGTTGCGGCGCGCGAAGTTGTTGTCGACGACGACGGCATCGGTCTCGTCGTCCCGGAAGAGCCTCCCCTCGACGATGCGGATCTCGTCGACACCGCTCCCGGCGGGGTGTTCGAGGTGCACCACGAGCGCCGCGGCGCTCGTGCCGTCGGAGAGCTCGAGGAAGTTTCCGGCCACGTACCGGCGCGCACTCGCCGCAACCCCCGCGACGCTCCCGAGGGGAGGGAGCTCCTCGTCGGTGACCGGCACGACCTCGATGACCAGGTCGGAGAGCAAGAGCTCGCGGTAGAGTGCATCCCGCGTTTCGTGGAGACTGGCGCGGGACATCGGCGCGCCGGCCGCGACGCCGATACCGAGCGCCATCATTGCCGCCAGCGCGAGACCCCGGCCGCCCAGTGCGCGCAGATCGCGAAGCGGCTTGCGGACGATCGTCCACACGGTCAGCTCCGCGGCGCGGAGGGCCCGCCCACGTGCATCGCGGCGCTGTCCTCGACGCGGCCTTCGACGATACGGATCACCCGGTCGGCGATCTCGGCGATCCGCGCATCGTGCGTCGCCACCACGAGCGTGGCGCCCGAGTCGCGATGCACCTGCCGGAGGAGCCGGAGGACGCCGAGGGCCGTTGTCGGGTCGAGGCTCCCGGTGGGCTCGTCGGCGAGCAGGATCGCCGGGGCCTTGGCGAGCGCGCGTGCGATCGCGACGCGCTGCTGCTCGCCACCCGAGAGCTCGGAGGGGAACCGGTGCTCCTTGCCGGCCAAGCCCACACGCGCGAGCTCGTCGTGCGCCCGACGTCGGACCTCGGCTCGGCGGAGCCCGATCAGCTCGGCGGCGGCTTCGACGTTCTCCAGCGCCGTGAGGGTCGGAAGCAGGTTGTAGAACTGGAAGACGAAACCCACGAGGGCTCTGCGGAACTCCGTCAGCCCGCCGCGCGACAGCCGCGTGAGGTCGGTCTCCGCGACTTCGATCGTCCCCCGGCTCGGTGCGTCCAGGCCGCCGATCAAGTTGAGCAGCGTCGTCTTGCCACTGCCCGAGACGCCGAACAGGGCGACGAAGCTGCCTCGCTCGATCGCGAGCGTGCAGCCCCGGAGCACCGAGGCCTCGAGCTCGCCCGCGCCGTAGCTCTTCCAGACGTCGCGCAACCGGACGGCGGGAGGTCCGCCGGACTGAGGCGAGCCGATCGTCACCCGCCGGCCGAGCGACGCGGCACTGTCGCGAGCCCCCGTGGTTCGCTGCCGGCGTCGAGCGCTCTGCCCCCTAGGTGCCGAATCCCGCGCCTCCTCCCAAGTGTGGGCTGGCAACTATGCCGCCTGGGAGGTGAGCGTCAAGCGTGTCCAGCCCCTGGCGTTCCGGCCGGGCGTTCCGTTCGGGTTGACGGCTCGCACGTCCGCCGCGTAGGTAGGCGGCCGTACCCGTCCAGGGACCCACGTCGAAGAAAACGATGAAGATCGCCCCTCGCTTGCTCGTCCTCGGCGCGCTGCTCGCACTCGCTGACCGGGCCGACGCCGCCTGCAACCTCATCCCGAGCGCCACCCAGGCGTTCCGCGGCACGCTCGGAACGACGAACAAGCCATTCGCGGCGCCGGGCGACTTCGTGGAAGTCAACGTGCGCCGCGACGTGTGCGACTTGGCGTCGCCCGGACTCGGGGCGATGGCGAGCGACCACATCGTGACGATCGTGTTCACGCCGCCGCAGAAGGGGCCGGCGCGGGTCGCCTTCCTCACGGCCGACCCCTGCGGCAGCGTGGCGTCCACCACGAAGCAGCAGGCGTGCGAGGCGGTGGTGGGAATGGGCAACGTCCAGTGCGTGAGCCAGCCGGAAGCAGGTCTCGCGCTCGTGACGCGCAACAACGTGCCGGCCCTCTCCTTCCGCTTCCCGGACACCGACCTGCTCTTCGCGCCCGACGGCGACGACCGGACGCTCACCGGCCCGGCGACGATCGCGGTGACCAACAAGAGCGACCCCTTGCCCTGCGGTCTCGCCACGGCGACCTGCGTCACCCAGCCCGGCGTGATCGCCTGCGTCGACGACCTCTTCCGGGCGGACGGCGCCTGCCAGCCGACTCCGAATCCGACCTTCTCCCACTTCACGGCGCTCCCACAGCCGAACGACTACCAGGCCGACTGCTTCGACACCCAGCCGCCGTGCACCGCGCTCGCGAGCGAGATGCGCGTCGGGGTCGACGCCGCCGGCAACCTCCTCCTGCCCGTGAACTGGTCGGGCGTCCTGGTGCGGAACGGGAAGGTGCCCGTGCCGCGCCTGATGCGCGCGACGGTCAAGTCGCCGATCCCCTTCCCCAACCCGCCGGCCGTGGCGCTCGGCTCCTTCACTCCCGAGGGCGCGACGCTTCCGCCGATCTTCGAGCCCGAGAGCGATTCGGCCATCACCGATCCGAACGTCATGACGCTCTTCGGATCGGCGGACGCGTCGTACACGATCCTCCGCATCGCGCGCCGGACGGGGCGGTGCGCCGGCGGAGCCAACGTGAACCAGCCGTGCGTCGACGACCGCGACTGCCCGTCGAGCACGTGCCCCACGACGTGCGTCGGGGGCCCGACCCCGGACGCCGTCTGCCTGAAGGACAGCGATTGCAAGACCGCCGGCCGCTGCGGCGCGCTGTTCGCCGACTTCCGGCCCCTCGTGAAGACGGGCGGCCCGCTCGTGCTCCCGCGTGCCGTCCCCGGGATCTGCCAGCTCGAGCCGCATCACACCTGCACCTCGAACGGCGACTGCATGGGTCTCACGAACTCGTGCGTCGCCTACGCCTTCGAGGCCGGTACGCCCGTGCCACTCGAGAGCCTCAGCAGCGGCACCGACGACGTGCTCGCGTTCACGGTGGAGGAGTCCATCGCCTCGAAGGATCTCGACGGCGACACCGACAAGGTCGACTCGGTCGTGACCCTTCGCAACCGCGCCACGGGCGCCCTCCAGGACCTCGGCTCCCCCACGGGTTGCATGTTGCCGAGCACGCCGCTCGGCCGCGCCATCGTCCGCATTCAGCAACCGCCCTACAGCTTCCCCGCCGTCGCGAGCGAGGGCGACCTCGTCGCCTTCCTCGAGAGCGAGGGCGAGGTGAACTTCTGCGACGAGAACGGCGACCACGACCACACGGACTCCGTCCTCCGCGTCTTCGCGCTCGGGCAGCCGGAGCTGACCCCGAGCCCGCTGCGGACGGCCGACGCGGCGCTGGCCGTCAACGGCAGGAGCCTCGTCGTCTCGAGCGGCCGCGTCTTCTACCGTCGCACCGAGGCGCAGGGCGTGCAGGAGCTGACGACGCGCGCGAGCGTCTCCAACACCGGCGCGCAAGCGCCCCAGGGCGACGACGTGAGCGTGGTTGCCAACGCGGCGACCGCGATCTCGGCCGACGGGCGCTATGTCGCGTTCGGCAGCGCGTCGCCGCTGGTGGTGGGTGACACGAACGGCGTCCCCGACGGCTTCATCCGCGACCTCCAGGCCAATACGACGGAGCGCGTAACCGTGAAGACCGGCGGCGCCCAGATGACCATAGGCAACCCGCCGCGCGACTACGCGATCACACCCGACGGCCGCTACGTCGCGTTCATGATCTTGGGAGACAGCGACCTCGTCGCCGGCGACACGAACGGTAAGCCCGATGTCTTCGTGCGCGACCGGCTCGCGAACACGACCGAGATCGTCAGCGTCAAGACGGGCGGGGCCCTGCCCACCGCGTCCTGTGCGGGCTCGAGCGCACCCACGATCTCCGCGGATGGTCGCTTCGTCACCTTCGTGAGCGACTGTCCGGACCTCGTCCCGAACGACATGAACAACAAGATCGACATCTTCGTGCACGATCGCGTGATGAACACGACCGAGCGCGTAAGCGTGCCCGATGGTGGCGTAGGGGAGGGAAACGCCGGCGCGAGCGTCTCTGGGGCGATCTCGGCCGACGGTCGCTACGTCGCCTTCTCGAGCCCCTCCACCAACCTCGTACCCGGCGGCGCCCTCACCACGGGCGTCTACGTGCACGACCGCCAGACCCAGGCGACCGAGAGGATCGACGTCGCCAGCGATGGCACCCCAGGAAATCTCCCTGCCGGGCAACGCGTCGGCATGTCGGCGGACGGACGCTACGTCGCGTTCTCCAGTGGCTCGAGCAACCTCGTCCCCGGCGACGGCAACTCGGCCGACGACGTCTTCGTGCGTGATCGCACGGCCGGCACCACCGAGCGCGTGAGCGTGAAGACGGGAGGGATCGAGGTGACGGGGTCGTGCGCGTTTCCCGCCATCTCGCCGGAAGGACGCTTCGTGGTCTTCACGTGCGCCGACGCGGGTCTCGTGCCGGGCGATTCGAACGGTGTCCGCGACGTCTTCCTGCACGACCGCGAGACCGGGACGACGGAGCTCGTGAGCCGCACGAACGCCGCCACGAACCCACCCGGCACCGGCGGCACCGTCGGCGCGAGCCTCCCGGTCGTGTCCGCGGGCGGTCGCTTCGTAGCCTTCGAGAGCGATCAGACGGACCTCGTCACGGGCGACACCAACGGCAAGACCGACATCTTCGTGCGCGGCACCGATCCCGGCGACAGTGCCGCCGATCTCACCGGCGACGGGGCGATCGACGACACCATCCTCGAGGTGTTCGACACGACCTCGAGCACGGTCACTTCGCTCTGCCCGGCCGACACCGTCGTGGTCAACAACGGCAAGGCCGCCTTCCTCCGTCCCGAGGCGGGAGGCCTGACGACGGCGTTGAAGCTGCCGCAGTGCCCGACCGGCTCGCCCGTCACGGGCGGCGTCGACCTCGACATGGACGGCGACGCGGCGGACGAGGTCGTCCATCTCTGGACCGGCACCGGCAGCGCACAGAACCTCGGGCTCCCCGCGACGGCGGTGGCGCTCTCGGCGACGCACGTGGCTGCGATCGGCGGCCCCTCGGGCACCGTGCAGGTGCACGCGATCTCCGGCGGCTCGTGGACCGACACCGGCGCCGTGGCCGACTCGTTGCAGTTCTGCGGCAGCACGGTCGTGTTCCTGGCGCCCGTCGGCGGCCACCGCGTCGTGAAGGTCTACGATCCCACGGCGATGACGCCGCAGGTCGTCGACACCGGCCAGGCGGCGGAGGAGGTCGTGTGCAGCGACACGCTGGCCGCCTTCCGGACGCCGGAGAGCGTGCAGGGGAATCTCAACAACGACACCGACACGAACGACGAGGTGCTCCAGACGTGGGACATCTCGCGCGCTGCCTGCCGCGCGAATCCCGCGCCGGGCAACTGCCTGGGCAACAGCCACCAGGCGGTGATCCCTTGCCCCTTCGAGGCGTGCGATCCGCGCATCCCGTACCGCGTCTTCGCGCACTCGGTGAAGTTCCTGACGCTCGAGTGCGACCAGGGCGGCGGCGTGATGGTGGGATGCCCCGCGCCGGGCGGCACCGATCTCAACGGCGACGGCGACGCGGCCGACATCGTGATCCAGGTGTACGACATCCAGACCGACCACTCGACGCCGTACGGCACCGCCAAGGACGGCAACTCCCTGCAGGACGGGAACGTCGGTGGCGGCGACGGAAGCGTATACGACTCGGCCGGCCGCTGCATCGAGACGGTCGGCGGGACGTGCAACGCCAACGCCGACTGCGACCCGGGCGCCTTCTGCGACGCCAACACCTGCAAGAAGGACCAGGGAGTGTGCCGGACGACGAGCGACTGCCCGCCGAACATCCCCTGCGACACGACGAGCGTCGGCAGCGGCACGACTCCCGCCAGCCCGGACACCGACCACGACGGCGTGCCCGACCACCTCGACAACTGCCCCGACGTGCCGAACGGCGACCAGAAGGACACCGACCACGACGGCGTGGGTGACGCCTGCGACCTCGCCACCTGCGGCAACAACGTGCTCGAGTACGAGGAGGAGTGCGACGGCACCATGGCGAGCGCCTGCACCGGCGGCTGCCTGCCCAACTGTACCTGTGCGGCCTGCGCGAACACGATCGCGGACCCGAAGACGAAGGTGATCGTGAAGACCAGGAACGGAGCGGGTCAGCTCGCGGTGACCGCCACGCTCGCGCTCGCGAGCTACAACGGTGAGCCGGTGACCGTCCGGCTCGACGACGCCGACTCCGCGCCGATCGTGCGGCAGGCGGTGGGCGCGCTCCCGCCGGTGGGAAAGTCGGGGAAGAAGTGGCTGTTCAAGACGAAAGCCGACGGCGTGCAGCAGGTCCAGCTGACGAAGGTCGGCGTGTCGCCGCAGCTCAAGCTCGTCGTGAAGAGCAAGCGCTGGTTCACGGCGGCGGGCGCGAACGGCTCGGCGGGGAGCACGAAGCTCACGGTGACCATCGGCACGCGCTGCTTCACGCACGCCGCGACGCTGAAGCTCGACTGACCGGGAGCGACTTGCCGAAGACCGCACACGCCACACCCGTGCGATTCGAGGGCTTCGCCGACCGCGACGGACGGTTCTTCCGTGCCCTGGCGCGCAATCAGCGCCGCGAGTGGTTCGAGACGCACCGGCGCGAGTACGAGGAGGGCTGGCTCGCGCCCATGAAGGCCCTGCTCGCGGAGGTCCGGGAACGGATCGACGCGTTCTTCCCGCACCACCCGCTCGCCGAGCCGAAGGTCTTCCGTATCTACCGCGACGTCCGCTTCTCGAAGGACAAGTCACCCTACAAGACGCACATCGGCGGCTACCTCGCGATCGACGGCGAAGGCGAGGGGCCCTCCGCCGCGGCGCCGCTATACGTGCACCTCGGCGCCGGCGAGGTGTTCGTCGCGGCCGGCCAGTACACGATGGATCCGGGGCAACTCGCGCGCTTCCGCGCCGCGGTCCTCGACGACCGCCGCGGCGGCGCGCTGGCGGCGATCCTGCGAAAGCTTGGGCGGGCCGGCTTCGCCGTCGGCTCACACGACGTGCTCCAGCGGGTGCCGCGCGGGCTCGATCCGGACCATCCGCGCGCCGATCTCCTCAAGCGGAAGGGACTCATCGTCACCTTCCCCGACCCGCCGCGCGGGTTGCTCGTGAAACGCGCGCTCGTCGGCTGGCTCGCGACGCACACCAAGCGCGTCGTGCCGCTCGTCGAGTGGCTGGCGGCGCTGGGCGAGTAGCCAGCCGAACGCGGAGTCGCGTCCTAGCGCACGTTCCGTGCGATGAAGTCCGACAGCGGGCCGATGACGTGGTTGTCGGCGTTGTCCTCGGCCGTCACGATGTCGAGGTGGGCGTAGCCCTGGCTGATGTACACCTCGAAGCCGCCCCCGACGTTGCCGAAGGTGGGGAAGGCCGGGTTGGGGCTGGTGGCGGAGACCACCCGTGGCGTCGTTCCGTCGCAGCTCGGCGCCGCGCACTTGCCGATGCTCTGCGCGAACGCGGTGTACACGCCCGGCACGGTCGCGAGCCCGTTGCTCCCGCCGAAGGCGATCACCGGCACGTCGATGTGGGGCGCTTGCGTCAGGTTCTCGATGTCGCAGCGTCCGCGGCCGACCGGCACGGGGCCCGAGAGCAGCGTGGAGTCGAGGTTCACGGCCTGCGCGCACTGCGCGTCGGACGTGCACGCCGCCCCGACGCGACCGGCGGCGCACTTCCCTGCCGTACACAGACCGGACGCGGTCGTGACGGAGGGCCCGGCGGCCGGATAGTACCAGTCGCTGAAGTTCGTCCGCCCCGCGAAGAACGCCCAGAGCACGCGGTCGAGCCGGGTGACGTCCTTGTCGGCGCCCCACCGCGCCGCGGGCAGCGTGGTGGGCGGCGGACCGAGGTCGGGGCGCGGCACGGCGCCGCCGTGCAGGATGTCCTGCCAGGTGAGGATGCCGTTCACCACGGGCCCCTGCTGGCCAACGGACATGGCGACGAACGAAGCGAGCTGCGCGATGAAGTTCCGCTTGTCGAGGAAGAAGCCGAAGCTGCCCTCGACGGTCGCGGGCGGAACGGCGGCGAGGCTGGCGAGGTCGGGGACCTTCATGATCGCCTCGCGCCCCATGGTCGCACCTGTGTTCAGATCCGAGATGCTCTGGATGGCGGTCGCCTCGCTCGAGGCCAGGATGCGCGGGTTGAGCAGACCGGGGAGCAGCGCGTACGACGTCGCCGCCGGGGTGCACTTCGGCGGCGTCCGTCCGGTGCAGGCGGTCGCCTCGGTCGCGATCGTGCAGGGCGTGGTGCCGTCGACGCAGCGCGGACCGTTGTCGCGGACGGCGCCGTAGAGGCCGCCGTCGAACTTCGCGATCATGCGGTCGAGGGAGTCGGCCGTGAGATCGGCACCGCCCGCCGTCGATCCGCCGGCGCCTTCGAGCAACACGAGTCCGCGCACCTTCCTGAACCCGGGGCTCGGCGTCCCGGTGCAGTTGCGCGTGATGTGGAAGTCCGTGGCGGCGTAGCGCGCCGTGAAGCCGGTCCCGGCCGAGTGCCCGCCGAGGAACACGTTGCGATTTCTGGCCTGCCCGCGGGCGACGCGCACGACGGCGTCGATGTCCCGGGAGAAGACGAGGTTCGTCCAGTCGGCGAGGAAGGGGACGTCGTCCTGCGGGTTGTAGAAGACGGCCCGGCGCGGGAGCCGCGGGTCGAGCGACAAGCCCAGCTCGGCGCCGAAGAGCCAGTCCTCTCCGAGCTGGGGCACCTGGAGCTGCTCGGCGATGTCGAGGCCCAGCGTGTCCTCGAGCTGGTTCGTCCGCCGGTCGAACCCCCACACCTCGAGCACGAGACCGTGGTCGGTCTTGGCCCGCTTCAAGAGATTCTGCGCGAGCACGCGAAAGTCGTTCGCGCCGCCCTCGAAACCGGGGATGAGGATGAGGATCGCATCGGGCTTCGTCCCGGAATCGTCGAGCTGGAAGCGCGTGTAGCGCGCCCGGTTCAAGTCGGGGTGCGCGCCGAGCTGCGTGAGCAGCTTCGGGTTCGTGACGCTCACGCCCGGGCTGCCGGGTGTGTTCCGGGGATGGGCGCCGCTCCGCACGTCCACGGTCGTGACCGGCGGGCACGCACACCGCGTGTCGCACGAGCCGGGACAGCCGCTGTCGGCCGCGCCGTCGCACTGCTCGCCCGGCTCGACGACGTCGTTGCCGCACGTCGCCAGCGCCGGCCCCGCCACGAGCTGAAGCGCCAGAAGCACACCGACGACTCGTCCGCTGGTCATCTGTCACCCCCCTGAGTGTGCAAGGCTGATAGCGCTCTCGGCGGCTGGCGTCCAATACGTCCCCTGGCCGCGGTGAGACGTCCCGTGTATGAATGCCGCGCGGTGGAGCTGCGCCACCTACGGTACTTCGTGGCCGTCGCCGAGGAGCTGCACTTCGGGCGCGCCGCGCGCCGGCTGCGCATCGCGCAGCCGCCGCTCAGCCAGCAGATCCGCCGGCTCGAGCAGGACCTCGGCGCCACGCTCTTTCTCCGCACGAAGCGCCGCGTCGAGCTCACGGCGGCGGGCCAGGCGTTCCTGCCGGAGGCGAGGAGCGTCCTCACACAAGCGGAGCGCGCCGTGCACGTGGCGCAGCGCGCCGGCCAGGGCGAGGGCGGCCGCTTGGTGGTCGGCTTCGTGCCCTCCGCGGGCCTCGACCTCCTGCCGCGCGTGCTGACCGCCGCGCGTGTCCGGCTTCCCCACTTCGAGATCGACCCCCGCGCGCTGTACCCCGAGCAGCAGGTCGACGCGTTGCGCGCAGGTCAGATCCAGGTCGGGCTCCTGCGCCTCCCGATCGACGACGACGGGCTCGCCGTCGAGCCGATCCTGCGCGAGCCGCTGGTGGTGGCGCTGCCGCAGGGACACCGCCTGGCGCGCCGGAAGCGCGTCCGCGTGGCCGACCTCGCCGACGATTCGATCATCCTCTTCCCGCGTCGCATCGCGCCCGCCTACCACGACTCCTTCGTCGTGCTGTGCAGGCAGAGCGGCTTCACGCCGCGCATGCTGCTCGCGTCGGGCAGCATCCAGACGAACCTCGGCCTCGTCGCGGCCGGACTGGGAGTGACGTTGCTCCCGGCGTCGGTGCGCGCGCTCAAGCGGACGGGAGTGGTGTACCGATCACTCGCGCCGCCGGGCGCGCACGTCGAGATGGCGATGGCGTACGCTTCCGACGACGCGTCGACGGTTCTACCCACCTTCCTGCAAGTCGTCCGTGACGCGGCGGCCGCGTCGTCGTGACCCGACTGGACCCCAAACCGTCCGATTGACCGTTACGCCGCTCGCATGTGAGGGATCGACCGCATGCGCACCTTCGAGGGCCCTTCGTGGCTGGCGGCCGGTTTCCTCGCGCTCGGCCTGGCGCCGTCCGGGGCGGAGGCGGGAGGCCGCGGGCTCTGCGCGACGGCGGCCGGAGCGCACGCCGCGGCGCCCTACCTGGCCATCGTCTCGGCGTTCCCCGCCGAGCTGGCGCCGCTGGTGGCGGCGACCGAGGTCGAAGCGGACGTCGTGGTCGACGGGCGCCACTACTACCAGGGGCGGCTCGAGGGCGTGAGCGTGATCCTCGGCCTCACCGGCATCGGGCTCGTGAACGCCGCCACCACGGCGCACACCGTGCTCAGGAAGTTCAAGGTCGCCGGGTTCGTCATGAGCGGCGTGGCGGGGACGCTGCACCGCATCGGCGACGTCGCCATCGCCGACCGCTGGCGGGAAGGAGACAGCGCGCGCACGTACCCCTCGAACCTCGCCTTGCTGGCGCTCACCCGGCGCGCCGCGAGCGCGCTCCCCGCGCCGCTCGAGAACTGCACGCCCGTCCCGCCGACGTCGGCGACCCCGAAGATCATCTGCTTTCCCTTCGTGCCCACCGTCTTCTTCGGCGGCACCGGCGTGAGCGCGGACCCCTTCGGCGGCACGGCGCTTCCCTGCACGCCCGGCGGCACCGAGGTCTTCGGCTGCGAGCTGCCGGTGCCGACGGCGACCGGCGCCGCCGACGAGCCGCATGCGGTCGAGGACATGGAGACCGCGGCGGTCGCGCGCGAGGCGGCGCGCAAGGGTGTTCCCTTCCTCGGCGTCCGTGCCGCCTCGGACGGGGCCGGCGACCCGCTCGGCGACCGCGGCTTCCCGACGCAGTTCTTCGACTACTATCGGCTCGCGGCGCACAACGAGGGCGCCGTCACCCGTGCCGTCGTCGCCGAGCTCGGCCGGCTGGCGCGAGACAAGTCGTCGCGTGGGACCTGCCGGCTGCTCGCCGCGCGCCAGTGGCGGCGGGCGGCGGCGCGCATCGGGCCGTAGGACCGCCGATCGCGCCGCCGCGCCGCGGCCGCCTCTTGACGCCGGTCGGGCCGCCGCCGTAGGCCTCGGGAGCCATGACACGCGCGCTCGCCACCGCCCTCTGTCTGCTCGCCGCGCCCGCCCTCGCGACCACCCTCACCGTCCATCCGGGTGAGTCGATCCAGACCGCCATCGACGCCGCCCCCGACGGCTCCACCATCCGCATCATGCCGGGCGTCTATCACCACGCGGGCGGGCCGCGGGCGCTCACCGTGACCAAGCACGGCATCCGGCTCGTCGGGCTGCCGCGGCACGGCCGGCCGGTCGTCCTCGAGGCGTCCGGGACGCAGATCGCCGGTTTGTGGGTGTCGCCGGCGGACTCCGTCGACGTCGCCGCGATCGAACCCTTCAACCCCGAGGACTCCGAGCGACCGCCCTGCGGCCTGAGCGGGCAGCGCATCCAGGGCTTCCAGGTCCGCGGCCTCACCGTACGCGGCTTCGCGGGCTTCGGCATCTTCCTCGCCTGCGTCGACGACTTCGTGATCCAGAAGAACACGGCGAGCGACAACTACTACTACGCGATCTTCCCCGTCCGCTCCGCGCACGGCCGCCTGAGCCGCAACCTCGGCACCGGCACGAAAGCCGACGCCTGCCTGTACGTCGGGCAGTCGGAGGACGTCCTGGTCGACCGCAACCGGGCCTCCGATTGCCTGATCGGCCTCCAGCTCGAGAACACGCTGCACTGCCGCATGCGGAGCAACCGGTCGACGGGCAACACCGCCGGCGTCATCGTGGACGTGATCGACAAGCGGCAGACGAAGGTGGCGGCCGACAACGAGATCAGCCGCAACGAGGTGACCGACAACAACCGGCCCAACACCTCGCCGCCCGGGACCGAGACGGCCCAGATTCCATCCGGCATCGGCATCATCATCAACGGCGCCGACCGCACCCTCGTGAGTCACAACCGCGTCGAGCGCAACGGCTTCGCCGGGCTCACCATCACGGACTTCTGCATCGGCGACCCCGGCGCGTGCGCCGAGCCCGGCTTCGACATCGACCCGCACCCCGAAGCCAACCGCATCGTGGAGAACCGCTTCGCCGGCAACGCGATCGACGTTGTCTTCGCACCCGGCGGCGGCACCGGAAACTGCTTCGACGGCAACCGGCCGGCCAACCTCCATTCGACGGGCGCCGCCTTGCCGTCCTGTCCGTGAGCCCGCGTTCTTGAGCCACGACGCCCTCCCCTGGTGGCGAAGCGCCGTCGTCTACCAGATCTATCCGCGCAGCTTCTGCGACACGAACGGCGACGGCGTGGGCGACCTGGAGGGCGTCCGCCGCCACCTCGACCACCTCGTGTGGCTGGGCGTCGACGCGCTCTGGCTCTCGCCCTTCTACCGCTCGCCGATGAAGGACTACGGCTACGACGTCGCCGACTACTGCGACGTCGACCCGCTCTTCGGCACGCTCGCCGACTTCGACCGCCTGCGCGCCGACGCCCACGCCCGCGGGCTCCGCGTGCTCGTCGACTGGGTGCCCAACCACACCAGCGACCAGCACCCGTGGTTCCGCGAAGCGCGCGCTTCGCGACGCTCCGCGAAGCGCAAGTGGTACGTCTGGCGCGACGGCACCCCCGAGCGCCCGCCGAACAACTGGCGCGCGGCGTTCGGCGACCGGCCGGCGTGGACGTGGGACGCGGCGACGAAGCAGTGGTACCTGCACATGTTCCTGCCCGAGCAGCCCGACCTCAACTGGGCGAACCCGGCCGTCGTCGCCGCCATGCACGACACGCTCCGCTTCTGGCTCGACCGCGGCGTGGACGGCTTCCGCGTCGACGTCGTGCACGGTCTCGGCAAGGACCCGAAGCTCTCCGACGTCCCGCGTCCGCTGGCGCACGTTCCCGTTTCGGCGCTGAACGACAACGCCTCCACCCACGAGCACATCCGCGGCATCCGCGCCGTGCTGGACGCGTACCCGGGCGAGCGCGTGATGGTGGGCGAGGTGTTCCTCCTCTCGACCTCGGCCGTGGCGCGCTACTACGGGAAAGGCGACGAGCTGCACCTCGCCTTCAACTTCCCGCCCATCTTCGCGCCGTGGGAGGCGGCGGCGTGGCGCCAGCAGCTCGACGACGTCGCGGCGGAGCTCGACCCGCGCGGCGCGTGGCCGACCTGGGTGCTCTCGAACCACGACAACCCCCGCCATCGCTCGCGCTACGGCAGCGAAGCGCGCGCCCGCGCCGCCGCCGTGCTGCTCCTCACCGCGCGCGGTACGCCCTTCCTCTACGCCGGCGAGGAGCTGGGGCTCGAGGACGCCGCGATCGCGCCCGACCGCCGGCTCGACCCGGGCGGACGCGACGGCTGCCGCGCGCCCATCCCCTGGGACGCGACCGCGACGCACGGCTGGGGCAGCGCCGAGCCGTGGCTCCCGTGGCCGCCGGAGCCCGAGCGGCGGAACGTCGAGACGCTCCGCGCCGACCCCACGTCCATCGTCCACCTCTATCGCCGGCTGCTGGCGGCGCGGCGCGGCTCGCCCGCGCTGCGGCTCGGCGCGTGGCGGGCCCTGGACGCGGCGGCCGGCGTGCTCGCCTGGGAGCGGACGCACGACGGCGATCGCCGCGTCGTGCTGGTCAACTTCACCGCGGTGCCCGTGGAGGTGCCGGTCGCGGCCGACTGCACGGTCGAGGTGGCGAGCGACGGCGTCGGCGAGGGCGGATCCTATCCGGGCCGGCTCGAAGCCGACCAGGCGCTCGTCCTCCGACCCCGGTGAGTCAGCGTTGCGCGAAGACGCGCGTCACGAAGCCGGCGCCGAGCCCGAGCCCTCCGGGCGTCTGCTCGGCGAGGACGGAGCGCAAGCCGAGCCCCTCGAACACCCGCCCGTAGTCGCGCGCGAACTGCCGCGCCGTCACGTGCTCCTCGTCCTCGATGGTGAGGACGAAGCACGCCGCCACCCGCGCGACGTCGGCGAACACGGCCTCGGAGTCGGGATGGATGTGCTCCAGCACGGCCATCGAGAAGACGAGGTCGAAGGAGGCCGGCGCGAGCCGCGCCAGCACCTCCTCGGCGGGCCCGCACTCGACCCGAGTGGAGGCAAAGGTCCGCGGGAAGCTGGCGCGGAAGGTGTCGAGCGCGCGCCGGCTGATCTCGATCGCGGCCAGGTTCGCGTAGCCGCCGTCGAGGTGGAGCACGGCGAGGTTTCGGCCGGCGTTGCAGCCGATCTCGAGCAGGCGCGCGTCGCGTGGGATGAAGCGTCGCACGAGGTCGGTCAGGTAGACGCTCCGCCCGGGCGGGGTGGCGGCGTAGCCCGCGGCGGCGTTGTCGGCGTCGGGCGGATCGCGCCAGTAGTCGTGGAGCTCACTCCGTGGCATGACCTCGGCGACGAAGGCGTTGACCCGCCGGACGCCCTCCTCGCTCGCGCACAGCGTTGCGAGGAGGCTCTGGGCCTCGGCCGCCGCCCCCCGCCGTCCGAGGCAGAGCGCGAGGCCGATCGCGCCCTCCGCGGCGCCGGCCTCCCAGGCGCGGCGGAACTCGGGCTCGGCCTCCACGAGCCGCCCCGCCCGGAGGAGCGCCGTCGCACGGCCGATGGAGAGCCGGTCGTCGGCCGTCGTTCCCATCGTCGCCCCGGGATGCAGGCGGCGTGCCGACGCCCGGACCCGCGCGCCGGGAGCGACTCCGTGCCGGCCGCGGCAAACCTTGCCGGCCACGGGTCAAGGCGTCGCCCTTTGTGCGGAGGGAAGCGGGTGCGCTAAGACCTCGCGCCGAGAGTCCGCCGCGTGCTGTTCAATAGCCTCGAGTTCGCCGTCTTTCTGCTCCTCGTCCTGCTCGGATACTGCGCGATTCCGAGGCGGTGGTGGCGAGGCCGGAAGGCCTTCCTGGTCGTCGCCAGCTACCTCTTCTACATGAACTGGAACCCGTTCTTCGGGCTCCTTCTCCTCACCTCGACCCTGCTCGACTTCTTCCTGGCCCGCGCCATCGAGCGCACGGAGCCGCGCGCACGTCGCAAGGCGCTGCTCGCCATCAGCGTGATCGTCAACCTCGGCATCCTCGGCTTCTTCAAGTACGGCAACTTCGTGGTCGCGAACGGCATGCGGCTGCTGGGCCCCTGGGTGAACGGGGTCGACCCGCCGCTGCTCGACATCGTGCTGCCGGTCGGCATCTCCTTCTACACCTTCGAGTCGCTCAGCTACTCGATCGACGTCTTCCGCGGCATGCCGGCCTACCGCAGCCTGCTCGATTTCTCGCTCTTCCTCTCCTTCTTCCCGCACCTCGTCGCCGGCCCGATCGTCCGGCCGCGCGCCTTCCTGTCGCAGCTCGCCGCCCCGCCCGTGGTGACAGGACCGGGCGTCGAGACGGCGCTCGCGCGCATCGCCACCGGGTTCGTGAAGAAGGTGGTGTTCGCGGACACGCTGGGGACGTACGTCGACATCGTCTGGTCGGCGCCCTTCGGCTACGGGGCCGGCAACCACCTGCTCGCGATCTACGGCTACGCCTTCCAGATCTACTTCGACTTCTCGGGCTACACCGACATCGCGCTCGGGCTCGCGGGCTTGTTCGGGCTCCGCCTGCCGGAGAACTTCGACCGCCCCTACCTCGCCGAGAGCCCGCGCGAGTTCTGGCAGCGCTGGCACATCTCGCTCTCGACCTGGCTGCGCGACTACCTCTACATCTCGCTCGGAGGGAATCGCGTCTCGCCCGCCCGCGGCTACGTGAACCTCATGGTCACGATGCTGCTCGGCGGCTTGTGGCACGGAGCGGCGTGGAACTTCGTGCTCTGGGGCGGCTATCACGGCGCGCTGCTGGCCGGGCAGCGTGCCCTCTTCGGCGACCAGCCGTGGCGCGCAGGCGCGGTCCGCGCGTGGCTCCGTCGCGCCGTCACCTTCCATCTCGTGTGCGCCGGCTGGATCCTCTTCCGGCTCGGCAAGCTCGAGGACGTGTGGGCCGTCGTCCGCGGCCTCGGTCACTGGGGGTTCGTCCCCTCGCGTGCCGCCGGCGAGGCCATGGTGGCCATGGTGCTCGCCTTCGGACTGCACGGCATCGCACGGGCGCCGCAAGCCCGCGCGGCGTGGACGCGCCTGCCGGCGTGGACGCAGGGCATCGGCTACGCCGCGGTCGCGGGCCTCGTCTTTCTCTTCTCGCCGGCGAGCGAGCGCTTCATCTACTTCCAGTTCTAGGGACCGGCATGCGACGAGTGATCGTGATCGCGCTCTCCTTCGTCCTGGCGCTCGCGGCCGGCGCGTGGCTCACGGTGCAGAGCTGGGGGGACGTGGCCAGGTTCGCCGGCCACAAGCTGTATGCGTATCGTGAAGGCTACCGCACGATGATCAAGCGCTTCGCGCCGCGCTACCAGCGGTACGTCGTGTGGATGGGCGACTCGACGATCATGGGGATCGCCCAGCCCTCCTATCCGCAGTTCCTCGCGCCGCGTCTCCTGGACGAGGGCCACATCGCGAGCCAGGTCGTCGCCGGCGCCGCCTTCGACTTCTACAACTACTACTTCCTCATGGGACCCGTGCTCGACCTCGAGCCGGACCTGATCGTCATCGTCGCGCACCTCGCCTCCTTCAACGAGAAGCGCGGCACCAAGTTCACCTACAACGACCTGTGCTCGATGATCCCCACCGACGAGCTGCCGCACGCGTTGCGGCTGCCGCTCGCGCCGCGGCGGTTGTCGGCGGCCCGCTTGCTGCTGGCCCGTCTCCTCCGGACGGAAGCCGGCGAGGAGGCGCTCTACGTCACCGAGGGGTTACGGACGCTCTGGGCCGACGGTGCGGCGTGGGACGTGCTCGGCCCGAAGACCCCGCCGCCGATCATCGACTGGCGCGCGATCTACCCCGCCGTCCGCGCGTACGACGTGCCGCTCACGCGCCGCAACCCGACCGTTCGCATGATGGAAGCGACGGTCCGCATGGCGACGTCGCACGGCCGCCGGGTCATCGTCATCGGGTCTCCGATCCCGCACATGCTCATGCGCGAGCGCTGGTGGTACGACTCCGCGGTGTGGGCCCGACGGTACGCCGTCCTGCGCGCCGCGGTGGAAGATGCGGGCGGCACCTTCCTCGACCTGCACGAGGCGATCACCACCGAGGGGTTCGCCGACGCCGGCGGCCACTTCAACGAGAAGGGCGCGCTGCACATGGCCAACCTCCTCCAGCCGGTGGTGACGAAGGCGATCGCCGTACGCGCGACCCCGTGAAGCGCGTCGCCGGGATCGCGGTCGCCTTCGCGCTCACGCTGGTGACCGCAGTCGGGTTGACGTTCGCGACGCTCGGCGCGGAAGCGGAGCGCACGGGACGCAACTTCTACCTCTACCGCGATCGCCTGCACGCGCTCTCCCGGCCCTTCGCGCACGTGGGCCCGCTCGTCGTCTGGCTCGGCGACTCGACCATGATGGGCACCTCGTACCCGACCATCCTCGGCCCCCCGCTCCGGGCGGCCGGCGTCACGACGGTGGCGCTCGCGGACATGGCCTTCGACTTCTACGCCTACTACTTCCTCATGGGCCGGGTGATCGACATGCACCCGGACCTCGTCGTCCTGCCCGCGCACCTCTCCCTCTTCGACGAGCGCTGGCGGCGGATGACCCACAACGACCTCGCGTCGATGGTCCCGGCCACGGAGCTGCCGCGCGTGCTCGTGCTCCCGTGGCAGGCGCGAGGGTTGTCGCCGGCGCGGGTCCTCCTCGCCCGTCTGCTGCGCACCGGTCTCGCCGAGCGGGTCCTCTATCGCGCCGAGGGTCTGCGCGCCATGTTCGGGTTGCTGCCCGCCCGCGACGCGCTCGGTCCAGCGATACCCGCCAGGTCGGTCCGCGCCCGGCAGAGGGAGTTCTTCGCCTTCACGCGCGCCAACCTCGAGCACTACACCACGCCGCTCGGCCGCCGGAACCCCGTCCTTCGCATGATGGCGGCGACGGTTCGCCTGGCGAGCGAGCACGGGGTCCGCGTCCTGGTCGTCGGCATTCCGATCCCCTACGAGGCGCTCGAGAGGATCGCCGCCTGGGACGCGCCGCGCTACGCTGCTCGCTTCGCGCTCCTGCGCACCGTCGTCGAGGGAAACGGCGGCGTCTTCCTCGACCTCCACACGGCGCTGCCGCGCTCCGAGTTTCGCGACACCGGCGGCCACTACACCGCCGAGGGCGCATGGCGTCTGGCCGCGCTGCTCGAGCCCGCGATCAAGCAGCGGCTTGCAACCCCCCGTGCGAGCCGCGAATAGGGCTCCCGGGGGCAGAGCGGACACGCCGCCGGTCGGTCGTTACGGGCGGCGCGGCGCGAGCCGGATGCGGGGCGGGTCGGCGCGCACGAGCGCCGCCGGCTCCTCGCCCCCTTCGAGCCGCCCGAGGTCGGCGCGCAGGCGGTCGCGCAGGGCCGCGACGTCCACCCCCGCGGCGAGCGGCGGGAAGCCGTCGAGCTTGGCCGCCCCGAGGCCGAGCATGCGCCCCGCGCCCGGGTGCCCGGCGGCGCACTTGTGGTAGCCGACCGCGATCTGCACGAGCGCCAGCAGGAGGTCCCAGCGCGCGTCACCCTCGACCTCGTCGAGCAACGCTTCGAACGCCTCGTGCGCCTCGAAGAAGTCGCCGCCGTTGAAGCGACGAACGCCGTCGAGGAAGGCCGCCGGGAGCGGCTCCTCAGCCACGCTCTCGATCAGCCACGCTCTATGGGTGGGTGGTAGAGCACGACCGTGGTCACGCTCTCGATCAGCCACGCTTCATGGTCGGGTGGTAGAGCACGACCATCTCGTAGATGAGCGCGGGCGTGTCGTCCTTCCCGACCACGTGGACGTGCAGCTCCTGCGTGAGCTGCGTGCCCTTGGGCTTGGCCTCGACCCCGACCAGGCGCGAGCGCGAGCGGACCTTCGCGCCGGCCGGTACCGGCATCACGAAGCGCAGCTTGTTGGCGCCGTAGTTGGTGGCGTTGCCGTAGCCGACGAGCTGCCAGCTCGGCTTGCCGCGCATCGCGGGCAGCAGGCTGAGCGTCAGGAAGCCGTGCGCGATGGTCGTCCCGAAGGGGCTCTCGCGCTTCGCGCGCTCGACGTCGACGTGGATCCACTGGTGGTCGCCCGTCAGCTCGGCGAAGCGGTTGATCATCTCCTGCGTCACCTCGGCCGGCTCGCTCCAGGCCCCGAAGGTGTCGCTGATCTTGCTGCGGATCTTCTCGATGTCGTCGAAGCGGATCTCCTCCACGGTGAGGTCCTCCTGGCCTTCTTCCTACCTCGCCCCCACGGGCCGAAGGAAGAGCCGCGGGCTGGCGTGTGCCGTCGCGCTCGGGTAGCGTGCGGCCATGGCTGTGCGGAGCGCCCCGTCCCCGTCGGGCCGACCGCGGACGCTGGACGTGCTCCTCCACCTGCCGAGCTTTCTCCGGCTCTACTGGCGGCTGTTCCGCGACCGGCGGGTGTCGGTGTGGCCGAAGGCCCTGCTGGTCGCGGCGCTGGCGTACGTCGTCATGCCGTTCGACCTGCTGCCCGACGCGATCCCCGTCATCGGGGAGATCGACGACCTCGTGGTCGTGCTGCTCGCAGCTCGCTGGTTCGTGATGCTGTGTCCGCCCGACGTCGTCTCCGAGCACGTGGCGGCGATCGGCGGGCGGGCGCCGGTCTGAGGGGTCTTCGCGCGAGGCGCGGGTCGCTGGCCGAGCGGCAACGCGGCCAGGATCGCGATCACGTCCGACACCAACGCCGGGCGGTCACTTCTTGTTGAGTTTCTCCAGCAGGGCTCTTGCGTCGGCGGTGCCGGGATCGTCGTTGCGCTTTTGGGCGGAGGCGAGGGCGCGCTCGGCTTCGGTGTGGGCTTCGGTCTTTGCGCCGCGGGACTGGAGCGCGCGGGCGAGGTCCAGTCTCGGGCGGACGTAGTCGGGGTCCAGCTCCAGGGCGCGGCGCAGCAGGCGTTCGCCTTCCTTGGCGTCGCCGCCGAAGAGGCGGGGGAGCTCGATGAGGAAGGCGCCCTTGCCGGCGAGGGCGGCCGGGTAGTCGGGGGCGAGCTCGAGGGCGCGGTCGACCTCGCGGCGACAGCGGCGGACGTTGCCGATCACCTTGGTGCTGAGGCCGGCCATCTGGGTCTGCTTGCCGACCGTGCAGAAGATGGCGAAGTGCGCGACCGGGTCGCGCTCGTCTTCGGCCTCCGCCTGCTCGGCCTCCCCGAGGCTCTGCGCGAGGCGCGTGCGCTTCTCGGCATCCGGCACGCCGTCGGCGTGCTCGCAGGTGGCGAGCGCTTGGCGCGCGCGCGGTGAGCCCGGCGGCTCGTCGGCGCGCGCGACGGCGGCCAGGAAGAGGACCCCGACGGCGAGCCCGACGCGCATGGGCGGGAGATTGGGGGAGCGACGGTCGGCGGTCAACCGCTTGTCGGCTCCGGCGTCCCTGTGGCACACCCCCGGCATGGCGCTCCCACCCTTCACGACGGGCTACGTCCGCTTGACGGACCATGCCGCGGCCTACCTCCAGCCGAACGGCGGCTTCGGGCTCTCCAACGCGGGCGTGCTCCTCGGGCGCGACGCGACCACGCTCGTCGACACCTTCTTCGACCTCGCCCACACCCGCCGGCTCCTCGAGAGCGTCGAGGCCGAGACGCGGGCGCCCGTGCGGCGCGTCGTCAACACGCACCACAACGGCGATCACTGCTGGGGCAACCAGCTCTGCCGCGACGCCGAGATCATCGGCCACCGCCGCTGTCGCGAGGCGATGGCGAGCCTGCCCCCGGAGCTGCTCGAGCGACTCCGCACGGCGCCGCTGGAGCGCCCCGGCGTCGCCATGCTGCGCGCCGGCATGACGCGCTTCGACTTCCGCGGCATCAAGCTCACGCCGCCGACGACCGTCTTCGACGACCGCCTCACCGTCTACGTCGACGACCTGCCGGTCGAGCTCATCTACCTCGGCCCGGCGCACACCGTGGGCGACGTCGCGGTCTGGTTGCCCGCGGAGCGGGTGCTGTTCGCCGGCGACCTCGTCTTCCGCCACTGCGCCCCGCTCGGCTGGGAAGGCACCTTCCAGCGCTGGATCGAGGCGCTCGACGCGATGGCCGCGCTCGAGCCGGCGCTCGTCGTGCCGGGCCACGGTCCCGTCTCGGGCGTCGAAGGGCTGCGCGAGCAGCGCGCCTACCTCGAGCACGTTGGGGCCGAAGCGCGCCGCGGCTTCGCCCGCGGCCTCTCCGTCCTCGACGCCGCGCTCGCCGTCGACCTCGGGCCCTACGCCGACTGGGCGGAGCCCGAGCGGGTCGTCGCCATGGTGGCACGCGGCTACCGCGAGAGCCGCGGCGAGCCCGAGGACGCCCCCATCGACTTCCTGGCCCTCGCCGACGACATGGCCGAATACCGGCACCGGCGCGGTCTCGACTTACCCGGCTTCAGATCCGTCCCCGGTCTGCCGATAGATTGACGGGGGTCCGACACATGCAGACGGTCGCGAGCATCATGAGCCGGGAGGTCGCCACCGCCGAGCCCGGCACGCCGCTCTCGACCGTCGCCGGGCTCCTCGCCGCCCGCGCCATCAGTTGCGTGGTGGTCTGCGAGGGTCGCCAGCCGGTCGGCATCCTCAGCGAGCGCGACCTGGTGCACAAGGTGGTCGCTCCGGGACGCGACACGGGGGCGCTGCGGGCTCGCGACGTGATGAGCGCGCCGGTGCTCGCGGTGCCGGGCGAGACGACGACGCTCGAAGCGCTCGAGGTGCTCCGCGGCCGACACTTCCGCCGCCTGCCGGTGGTCGACACCGGCGGCCTGCTCGCCGGCATCGTGACCCAGACGGATCTCGTGCAAGGACTCCTCGCGTTCCTCCGCGAGAACACCCTCGGCGACGCCGTCCACGTGATGATGCAGCTCGGCGCGCGCGGCTCGCAGCAGGACGAAGCGCTCTCCACCCTCACGCGCCGCTGCCACCTGGTCGAGACCCGCTGCGCGGAGATCCTCGAGTTCCTCTACCGCACCAGCCGCCGCCTCGAGGGTCCGGCCGTCGACCTCGGCGTGCTCGCGCACGAGCTGGCCGACACGACGCGCGCCGTCGAGTCGCTGCTCCACGCCGGCCCCCACGACGACTCGGCGCTGCGCGACGCGGTGGAGCGAGCCGAGAGCTCGCTCCGCCGGCTCTCGACCCAGAACCACGCCACGCTCACCGCCGTCACCGAGCGGGTCCAGCGCGTCGAAGAGCTCCTGGAGCAGATCCTCCAGGTGGCCTTCCCCACTGCCGGCACCGCCTGACGTTGCAGGACCCCGCGCGCGCTGCTAGCGGAGCGCGCATGCGAGCGGTGGCGCTGGTCGCCCTCGTCGTGGCCCGCGTCGCCACGGCGGCACCGGGCCTGGACGTCGAAGCCGAGGTGCGGGCGGGTGAGGCGCCCGGGCTCCGTCTCGCGGCCCGCAACACCGGCGACGAGGTCGCCGGCGCCACCCCCGAGGTCCTCTACCGCCACCAGACACTGCGCGGCGATCTCGTCCGGCTCGCGCCCGGCGCACGCCACGAGTGGTCGTTCTCGCTGCCGCCTCCCGAGGAACCGGGCACCTTCCCGGTCACGGCGCGCGTGCGCTGGCCGGGGGGCGCGGTGCCGGTCGTCGCCGTGCTCGCCGGGCCGGGGGCGCCGCCGAGCGAGGTGGTCGCGACGCTCGACGCCGAGCCGATGTCCCGCATCGGCAGCGTGCGCCTGCGGCTCGAGAACCGCGGCGCGCGGGCGGCCGCCGGTCGCGTCGCGCTCGTCCTGCCGGGCGAGCTGCGCACCGAACCCGAGTCCCAGCCCGCCGAGGTGCCGGCGCACGGCGAGACGACCGTACCGATGACGCTCGACGCGAGCCGGGCCCGCCTCGGAACCCGGCCCGTGGTCTGGGCCGTCTTCGAGTACGAGGCGGCCGGCGTGCACCACACCGTCGTGGCGAAGAGCGACGTGCTCGTCGTCGTCCAGGAGGGCGAGCGCCGGCCGCTCGTCGTCGGCGGCACGGCGCTCGTGCTGGCGGTGGCGGTGCTCGCGGTCGCGCTCCGCCGCGCGGCGCGCTCGCGCTAGCACCCGCGGCTGCCGCGCACCCGCGCCGGCGCTCCCGTCTCCTCCCCACCCCGTCGCCCCCTTCAGGCCTCGTCGGGGAGGCCCGTCGGCGCCGCCGAAGCACCCTTTTCCCGGGTCCTCGGCCGTCATGCCCCACCTAGACGGTCACGAGGCGTGCATGCTAGAAGGCCGCCGAGACGACGGCAGCGGCAGGTCGCGCCGTCGGGGACGCACCGCGGGAGCTAGAATGGGAAAGAGACTGTACGTCGGCAACCTCCCTTACCAGTGTGAAGAGGCCCAGTTGCGCGCCCTCTTCGAGCAGGACGGGCGCCAGGTCGAGGAGGTGAAGATCGTGACCGATCGGGAGACCGGCCGGCCACGCGGCTTCGCCTTCGTCGAGATGGCGACCGATGCACAAGCGCAGGCCGCAGTTGGCGCCCTGCACGGCAAGCCCTTCGGAGGACGGCCGCTCACCGTGAGCGAAGCGCGAGAGCGCACGCCCGGTGGCGGCGGGGGTGGCGGCGGGCGCGGCGGCTTCCGGTCGCAGGGTCAGGGCTAGCGACTTCCTTTCGCCCGGCGCGCACGGGCCGCCGCCGGGCACCCAACTCGCACGGGACCGGCGCGCGTCAGGGCGCAGGCCGGCGCGGTCGGCCACACAGCGTCTGCCATGGTCTCGAAGTTTGTGAGTTGTGCTGAAGATCTGCACCCTGTAGACCGTCCGGACTTTGACTGGACGGAGGTACGGGATGGCGGTGCGCGGACGGTGGCTGGCGGTGGCGGGGATGGTGCTGGCGTGGGGAGCCGCGGCCCATGCGGGATCGGCGCCGGCACTGCACGCGCGGGCGGAGACGGACGGCGTGCATCTCCGCTGGAGCTACGGCTCGCCCAGCACGCCGGCCGCGACGCTCATGCACCTGGAGCGGAGCGCCGACGGCACGAGCTTCGCGCCGCTCGTGACCGTCCAGAATCCCCACCGCCGGCAGACCTGGGTGGACGACGCCCCCGGCGGCACCTGGTGGTACCGCGCCCGCGTCGAGGCCGACGCTGACGTCTCGGCGTGGAGCAAGACCGTATCGGTCGCGGTCACAGGCGGAAGCGGCGGTGGCGGCGGCGGCTCGACGGGGGGCGGCGGCACGGGGGATCCCCCGCTCGCCACGGGTCAGCGCGAGTGTCCCACCGGGTCGGTGGAGGACGTCCTCGTGCGCGTGAACGCCACGCGGGACAAGCAACACCTTCCCCCGCTGCACGCGAACGCCGCGCTGGCGCACGCCGCGCGCGCCCACACGATCGACATGGCGAAGGCGCACAATCTCTCGCACACCGGATGGATCGGCTATGTCCGCGCCGCGGGCTACACCGGCGGCTTCCTGGCCGAGAACATCGCCTACGGCTACCAGAGCTCGGCCTCCGTCGTGCAGGGGTGGCTCGACAGCCCCGGGCACCACGCCAACATCGTGGGCGGCTACCGCGACACCGGCGTCGGCTGCGTGATCGACGGCGCCGGCCGCTACTGGTGGACGGAAGACTTCGGCGCCTGACGCCGCGCACGCTTGCGCTCCGCGGATTCGACCGCTAAGCACGCGCCATGGGCGCGCGCCGAACGGCGGTCGCGGTCGTGCTGCTGGTGACGGACGAGGGCGAGGGGGGCGTGGTGCGCCAGGTGGTCCCCGTCGAACCGCGCTCGTGAGACGGCCGCTCGCCGCCGCCGCGGTCCTCCTCGCCACGCTCGCCATCCGCGCCGCCGCCGTGGCGCCGCCCGTCGTGCCGTGGACCGCCGCGTCGGCTCACCTGGGCGAGATCGTCACCGTCGAGGGCGACGTCGCCACGGCACGCGTGGCCGGAGACACGTGCGTGCTCGAGTTCTCCGCCGACGACCCACGCGCCTTCCGTGCGGTGCTCGTGGTGCCGATCCTCTCGAGCCTCCCGCGCCACCCCGAGCGTCTCTACGAGGGCAAGCGGGTGCGCGTCAGCGGACGCGTGCAGCGCTTCGCCGGCCGCCCGGAGATGGTGCTGCACAGCCCCTCGCAGATCGAGGTAGTGGACCTCGGCACGCCGCCGGCGGTCGCCGCCGCCCCGACGCCCAAAGCACCCCCGGCGCCGCCACCCGTCGCCGCCGCCCCGAGACCCGCACCCGCCGCCGCTCCGACGCGCGCCGCGCCGCCCGAGCCCGAGCCCGCGGAGGAGCCGCCCGCGCGCGGCCTCGCCGAAGCCGTCGGCCAGAAGCTGGCGCAGATCGACCCGTGCGAGCGAGCCCGGGCCCGCTGGCGCGACGCCGCCGCCGACGCCGGCGAGCGGACCGCCTCCCTCAGTCGGTGTCTCGCCGCTGGCGGCTACCACTGCCGCGCCGAGGCGGCGGCCCTGGCGCCTGCGCTCACCTCACTCGAATGGAGCGAGCAGCAGGTGGACGACACCTGCAGATAGCGTTTGGATCCGCGCCGCGCGTCGGCGAGCCCACCTACTGCTTCGGCTGCTCGCCTCCGCCGCCTTCGTCCTCGGTCTCGACGAAGATGTCGATCTCGTCGGTGCCCTTGTTGCCCTTCTGGTTGGTCACCGTGAGCGTGGCGGTGTACTCGCCCACCTTGTCGTAGGTGTGCGTCGGGTTCTGCTCCGTGCTCTTGTTGCCGTCGCCGAAGTCCCAGCCGAAGGTGAACGGCCCGCCGCTCTCCTCCTCGACCGACGCCGTGAACTGCACCTTGAGCGGCGGCGGACCCTCGTCGGGCTCCGCTTCGGCGATGACGTCCAGCTCGTACTCGGCTTCTTCGTCCTCGCTCCCGGGCGTGGTGGTGCCCGTCGTCCCCGTTGCCGCCGTGGTCGTGGTGGTCGTGCCCGTGGTCTTACCGGAGCCCCCGCAGGCAGGCAGCGTGACGAGCCCCGCGATCAGCGCGGCGGGTAACAGGGTCGATCGCATCAGCTAGTTCCTCCCTAAGGCCGGCGACCGGAGGGCCGGCAAACCCGGCATAGCTACCTGGGGTCCGGGGGGAAGGCAAGACGGGGAATTCGGGAGAGGATGCGAGGGAAAACAGGCCGGATCAGCTCTCGAGAACGAGGGTCACGCCGCGCCGCTCGAGGTCGCCGAGCGCCTTCAGGAAGGCGGCGCGCAGCGCGGGCGCCAGGCGGACCTCCACGCGAGTGCCACGGCCCCGGCGGGCCAGCAGGTGCTCGCGCAGCGTCTCGAGGTCGTACGGCTCCACGCGGCCGGAGAGCCGGAAGGCCTCGCTCGAGTCATCGCGGATGGTGGCGTGGAACATCGGGGAGTCGCGGCGACGTGCAGGTTCCGTGCCGGTGGCGAAGCCACGCCGGCGCAAGCGTGAGGGGGCGTGGCAACGTCAAAAGTGTGACGACCGTCGCGCTCTAGACGTGGGCCAGCCACGCCCGGTAGCGCTCGTCGCGGCCCCGGACGATGGCGAAGAAGAGATCCTGCAAGCGTCGCGTCACCGGCCCCGGCACGCCGTCGGCGATCCGTCGGTCGTCGAGCTCGCGGATGGGCGTCACCTCGGCGGCCGTGCCGGTGAAGAACGCCTCGTCGGCAAGATATACCTCGTCGCGGGTGAAGCGCTCCTCGCGGGCAGGGACGCCGAGGTCGGCCAGCAAGCGCAGGATCGACTGGCGGGTGATGCCGCCGAGGACCGTGGGCAGGGACGTCGTCTTCACCACGCCCTCGCTCACGATGAAGATGTTCTCGCCGCTCGCCTCAGAGACGTACCCGTCGACGTCGAGGAGGAGGGACTCGTCGTAGCCCGCGCTGCGCGCCTCGCGCGCGGCCAGGATCGAGTTGACGTAGTGCCCGACGGCCTTCGACTTGGTGAGGAGCGTGTTCGGGTGGAAGCGCGCGAAGGAGCTCGTCTTGACGCGGATACCCTTCTGCATGCCCTCGTCACCGAGGTAGGAACCCCAGGGCCAGGCGGCGATCGCGACCCGCGTCGGCGTGCGGGCGGCGAGGCCCATCTCGCCGTCGCCCATGAAGGCGATCGGGCGGAGATAGCACTCGCGCAGCCGGTTCGCGCGCACGACCTCCTTGCACGCTTCCAAGAGCTGCTCGCGCGGGTACGGCATCGGCAGGTCGAGGACGTGCGCCGAGCCGTAGAGCCGGTCGACGTGCTCGCGCAGGCGGAAGATCGCGGAGCGACCGTCGTGGCACTCGTAGCAGCGGATGCCTTCGAACACGCCGAGCCCGTAGTGGAGGGTGTGCGTCAGCACGTGGACCTGCGCTTCGTCCCACGGCACGAGCCGGCCGTCGAGCCAGATCCGCTCCGTCTTCTCCATCACGAGCACGGTACCCCGAACCCGCGCGGCAAGGCAAACCTCTAGCCGTCGGCGAAGTGACGATCGTAGACGGCGCGGATGGCGTCGCGGTGGCGGGCGTGGTCGGCGCGCAGCGCCGCGACCGCCTCGGCGTCGGTGCCGCCGTAGCCGAGGCGTCGCGCGAGCGCGAGCTGCGCTTCGGGGTCCTCCTCCATCGCCTCGACCGGCTGGTTCAGCTCGAGGCGGAGCCGGTTTTCGAGCGCGCGCAGGAACACCCAGCCCTCGGCGAGCGCGCGCGCGTCGTCGGCCGCGAGCAGCCCCTCGGCGGCGAGTGCGGCGAGGGCCGCCGCCGTCGCGCGCACGCGGATCGCGGGGTGCGCGTGGCCGTGGCGGAGCTGGAGCATCTGCACCAGGAACTCGACGTCGACCAGCCCGCCGCGGCCCGTCTTGATGTGCACCACGCCAGCCTCCGCGCCGGCGCGTTCCCGCTCGATGCGCGCGCGCATGTCGCCGATCTCCGCCGCCTCGGCGTCCGTCAGGCCGCGGCCGTACACGATCTCGGTGACGGCGGCGTCGAGGCGCGCGCGGAGCGCGGGCGGGCCGACGAGCGCCCGCGCCTTGACGAGCGCCTGCCGCTCCCAGAGCCGCGCGCCCGCGGCGTGGTAAGCCTCGAAGGCCTCGAGCGACGAGACGAGCGCGCCCTGGTTGCCGGACGGCCGGAGCCGCGTGTCGATGCGGTAGGCGACACCCTCGCGGGTGGAAGTCTGGAGCGCGCTGATCGCGCGCTGCGCGATGCGCGTGAACAGCTCGTGCGACACGGGTTCGCCCGGCTCGTAGACGAAGACGAGGTCGAGATCCGACGCGTAGCCCAGCTCCTCGCTGCCGAGCTTGCCCATGCCGAGGACGGCGAGCTCCGCGCCCGCGGCCCCGTCCGGAACGCCGCCGCGCCGGAGGACCTCCCGCCGGCCGACCTCGAGCGCGGCGGCGAGGCAGCTCTCGGCGAGCCAGGTGAGCTGCCGCGTGACGTCCTCGACCCCGAGGCCCCCCTGGATGTCGTGCACGCCGATGCGGAGGAACTCCTCGTGGCGGAAGCGCCGAAGCGCGTCGAGCGCGGCCTCGAGGTCCGGCGCCGCCGCGAGCCGCGCGGCGAGGTCCGCGTCCAGCTCGGCGCGCGTGCGCTCGAGGCGGACGAGGTCGGCGCGCACGAGGCTGTCGAGCAGCTCGGGGTGGCGGAGGAAGAAAGCGGAGAGGAACTCGCTGGTGGCGAACAACCGCACGAAGAGTCGCATGACGCCCGGGTTCTCGAGCAGGAGGTGAAGGTAGCTCGAGCGGGCGCCGACGGTGCCGATGAAGGTCGCGAGGTGGTGGAGCGCCCGGTCGGGCGCGGCGGAGCGGGCGATCTCGGCGAGCAGCGCGGGGGCGAGGTCGGCGAGCGCCTGCCGCCGACGCGCGGAAGCCGGCGTGTGGGGCGGCCCGTCGCGCAGCAAGCGGAGGTCGCGCCAGGCGGCCTCGAGGTCCCGGAAGCCCAGGTGCGCGAGCCGCCACATCGCGCGCTCCTCCTGCTCCAGCTCCTCGACCAGCGCCGTCAGCTCGGGCTGGGCCTCGCGGCGCCGCTCCTCGGTCGGGGCGTGGAAGAGGCCGTCGAAGGCGGCCCGCACGACACCCGTCTCGGCCGCGTGCGCTTGCCAGAAGGCCTCGACCGCGCCGCCGCCGCGAAAGCCGATCCGCCGGGCGAGCGCGCGCAGCTCATCGGGGTCGCGCGGGATGGCGTGCGTCTGCCGCTCCTGGACGATCTGTATCTTGTGCTCGACGTCGCGGAGAAAGCGGTAGGCCGCGGCCACCCGCTCGGCGAGCGCGACGTCGACGTAGCCCCAGCGCGCGAGCGCGGCCAGCGCGGGCAGCGTCCCGCGCAGGCGCAAGCGCTCGTCCTTCCCGCCGTGCACGAGCTGCTGCGCCTGGACGAAGAACTCCACTTCCCGGATTCCTCCCCGACCCAGCTTGACGTCGAGCCGCGCCGATTCCGGGTCGCGCAACGAAGCGTCCACCCGCCGCTTCATCGCCTTCAGGTCCTCGATGGTCGCGAAGTCGAGGAAGCGGCGGTAGACAAACGGCTCCAGCTCGCCGAGCAGCCGCTCGCCGAGCGCGCGGTCGCCGCCGACGGGTCGCGCCTTCAGCCACGCCGCCCGCTCCCACGTCTGCCCCCACGCCTCGTAGTACGAGAGCGCGGCCGGCAGCGACACGGCGACGGGTCCCTCCCCGCCCCCGGGCCGAAGCCGCAAGTCGACACGGAAGCAGATGCCGTCCGGCGTCGGCTCGCCGAGCGCGCGCGTCACCTCCTCGGCGAGGCGCGAGAAGAACTGCCCGAACGTGCCGCCGGGCAGCTCGCCGTCCCGCTCGTAGACGTAGACGAGGTCGACGTCGGAGCTGTAGTTGAGCTCGCCGCCGCCGAGCTTCCCCATGCCGAGGACGACGAAGCCCGCGTCGGGGTCGACGCCCCACTCGGCCGCCAGACGCGCGCGCGCCGACGCGACCGCCGTCTCGAGGAGGCCCTCGGCGAGGGCGCTGATCTCCCACACCGTCTCGTCGAGGGGCGAGCGCCGCAGCAGGTCGCGGCCGCCGATCCGGACCTGCTCGCGGCGGCGGTGGCGACGCAGCAGCGACTGGAGCGCCTCGCGCGGGACGGACCCGGTGGCACCGGCGGCGACGAGCGCGGCGCGGTGCACGGCGACGTTGCGCGTGGCGACGTCGAGCACGGTTCCGAGCAACACCGGCCACGCCGCGCCCTCGGCGATGAGCGCCGCGGCGAGCGCCGGGCTGCCGCCGAGGATGCGCACCGCCGGCGCGATGCGACCGGGCGCCGGAAGGCCGTCCAGCCGCGCGAGCGCGTGGAGCGCCGAGACGGGATCGGCCGCGCCTTCGAGGCCGGCGCGGACCTCGCCCTCGGGCGCCGTCGCGAGCCAGTCCGCGAGCGGACGCGCCGCCTCGGCGAGGCGCGTCGCATCGCCGGCACCGGCCGCCGCGAGCGCCCGCGCGAGGTCGTCGGGGGTCATGGCCAGAGCGCCCGGAGGTCGGCCGCGACGCCGACCTCCGCGAGCCGGCGCCGGAGATACGCGTGGCGCACGCCGTGGTCGCTCACCTGCACGGCGTCGCGGCCGGCGGCGAGCAGCACGCGCTGGAGCACGAGCGCGCCGCCGGGCAGGACCGCGGCGCGCCCCGGGTCGAGCCCCGACCAGCGCGCGCGCTCGGCGCGAGGCACACGGAAGAGCCGCGTGACCAGCGCCGCGAACGTCTCGCGGCGAAGCCAGTGCCCGTGGACGCGCGCGGGGTCGTAGGCCGCGAGACCGAGGTCGAGCGCGGCCAGCGCGGTCGCCGTGCCGCCCGAGGCAGCGAGGAGCGCGCCCGCAGCGCGCTCACGGAGCCCGATCCCGCTCGCCTGGAGCGCGGCCGCCACGGCAGCCGTCGCCGCGCCGAACTCCCGCACCGTCGGCGGATCGCTCCGCAGGTACTCCTCCGTCAAGCGGAGCGCGCCGAGCGGGAGCGTCACGCTCCCGTGCATCGTCTCGGCAAAGCCGAATGCCAGCTCGGTCGTGCCGCCGCCGATCTCGATCGCGACGAGCGGCCCCCCGTCGCCGAGTGCGTGCGCGACCGCGGCGTAGGCGAGCCGCGCTTCCTCCTCGTCGGAGAGGATCTCGACCGGCACGCCGGCCGACGCCGCGACCTCGCGCGCGAAGGCAGCACCGTCCGACGCCCGGCGTGCCGCGGCGGTGGCGAACGCCCAGACCCGCGTCGCCCCCGCCGCCCGGGCGCGCGCCGCGAAGGTCGTGACCGCGACGAGCGTCTCGCCACGCGCGGCGGGGTTCAGCGTGCCGCCGTCGGCGAGACCGCGGCCGAGACGCGTGGTCGCGAGCTTGGCGTCGAGCGCGCGCGCCCAGCCGTCGGGCTCGAGCGCGACGGTCAGCAGGAGCACGGAGTTGCTGCCGATGTCGATGACGGCGGCGCGCACCGGCGCGTCTCCGCCGCCCGCCGGGGTCACGCGACCGAGGCGGCGGGCCCCGCGGTGAGCCCCGCGCTCTCACGCCAGCGCCCCAGCTCGCCGAGCGCGCGGTCGGCCAGCGCGAGCTTCTTGTCGCGGCCGCGCAGCGTCCGCGTGAGCGGCGGGAAGAGGCCGTAGTTGGCGTTCATCGGCTGGAAGGCCTTCTTCCCACGCTGCGTGACGTAGGCGAGGAGCGAGCCGAGCGACGTCGCCCGCGGCGGCGCGAGCAGCGGCTCGCCGCGGAGGAGCCGTCCCGCGTTGAGCCCGGCGAGGAGGCCGGTGGCCGCGGACTCGACGTAGCCCTCGACGCCGACGAGCTGCCCGGCGAGGAAGAGCCGCTTCCGCCCGATCACCTGGAGCGACGCCAGGATGACGGCCGGCGAGTTGACGAACGTGTTCCGGTGCAGGCTGCCGAGGCGGACGAACTCCGCCTTCTCGAGCGCGGGGATCATGCGGAAGACGCGGCGCTGCTCCGGGTACGTCATCTTCGTCTGGAAGCCGACCATGTTGAAGAGCCGCGCCTCCGCGTCGTCCTGCCGGAGCTGGACGCAGGCGTAGGGCCGCTTGCCGTCGCGCGGGTCCGCGAGACCCACCGGCCGCATCGGACCGAAGGCGAGCGTGTCGCGGCCGCGGCGCGCCATCTCCTCGATCGGCATGCAGCCCTCAAAGTAGATGCAGCGCTCGAAGTCACGCGTCGGCACCTTGTCGGCCTCCACCACCGCCTGGACGAAGGCGTAGTACTGCTCGCGCGAGAACGGACAGTTGATGTAGTCCTCGCCGCCCTTGCCGTAGCGCGACGCCTTCCAGGCGACCGTCATGTCGATCGAGTCGACGGCGACGATCGGCGCGATGGCGTCGTAGAAGTAGAGGTGGGCGGTGCCGAGCACGGTCGCGAGCGCCTGCGACAGCGCCGGCGAGGTGAGCGGCCCGGTCGCGAGGATGGTGATCCCGCTCGGGATCTCGGTCAGTTCTTCGCGGATGATCCGCACGCCGGGGAGTGCCTCGACGGCGGCCGTCAACATGACCGCGAAGTCGTCGCGGTCGACCGCGAGGCACGCGCCCGCGGGCACCCGCGTGGCGTCGGCGCACCGCATGACGAGCGAGCCGAGCCGGCGCATCTCTTCCTTCAGGAGGCCGACGGCGGTCTCGAGCGTGGCGTTGCGGAAGGAGTTGGAGCAGACGAGCTCGCCCAGGCGGTCGGTATGGTGCGCTTCGGTGCCGCGCACGGGACGCATCTCGTAGAGGTCGACGCCGATGCCATGGCGCGCGAGCTGGCAGGCGGCTTCGGAGCCCGCGAGCCCGCCGCCGATCACGGTGACGCGCTCGGCACTCATGACACCGTCGCGCGCCGACCGGCCGCGGCGCGCTTCTTCCCCGGCTTCGCCGCCGGCTTCCGCCGCCGGCCGCCGACCTGCGCGGCCTCGCGCCGCTCGGGCAGCGGCGCGTAGTCGCCGCCGTCGCCGGTGTCGACCTGCTGCTGCCAGCCGCAGCCCTCGCGCACGCAGCGGCGTACGGTGCCATAGCGCTTGGTGATCTTCTCGGTGACGTAGCCCGCGGCGCACTTCGGGCACGCGACGGGGATCGGGCGATCCCAGGCGACCGACTGGCAGTCGGGGTAGCGGTTGCAGCTGTAGAAGGTCTTTCCGCGGCGCGAGCGGCGCTCCATCATCTCGCCCTCGCCGCACTGGATGCACTTCACGCCGGTCGGCTTGGGCTTGTGGATGGGCTGCATGTTCTTGCACTCGGGGTACCCGGAGCAGCCGAGGAACTTGCCGTAGCGACCGAAGCGCACCTGCATCGGGCGCCCGCACTTGTCGCACTTCTCGTCGGTGGTCTCGGCCTCGACGGGCTTGATGGTGCCGTCGTCGTCGCGGGTGAAGTTCTTGGTGTTCTTGCACTCGGGGTAGCCCTTGCAGGCGAGGAACTCGCCGCGACGACCCCACTTGATGACCATGTCCTGGCCGCACTTCTCGCACTTGAGGCCGGTCGGGCGCTCTTCGCGCTTCACGTCGCGCATCTCGACCTCGGCCTTCTCGAGGTCCTTCGCGAAGGGCTCCCAGAAGCGCCGCATGGCGCGCACCCAGGACTCCTTGCCCTCCTCGATGAGATCGAGCTCCTCCTCCATGCCGGCGGTGAACTCGACGTTCAGCACGTCGGGGAAGGAGTCGACCAGGAGGTCGGTGACGAGGAAGCCGAGCTCGGTGGGCTTGAGCCGCCGCTGCTCGTCCTCGACCACGTACTCCTTGTTGAGGATGGTGCCCATGATGCTGGCGTAGGTGGAGGGGCGGCCGATGCCCTGCTCTTCCAGCTCCTTGATGAGCGTCGCCTGCGTGAAGCACGGCGGCGGCTGCGTGAAGTGCTGCTCGGGGAGCAGCTCGCGGAGCGAGACGGTCTGCCCCTCGACCAGCTCGGGGAGCTGGCCCTCGCCCTCTTCCTCGGGGTCGCGCGTGTCGTCGTCGCGGCCCTCGGTGTAGACGCGGATGAAGCCGTCGAACTTCATGATCTGGCCGTTGGCGCGGAAGCGACAGCGGCCGGCTTCGACGTCGACGGCGGTGGCGTCGTACACGGCGGACTCCATCTGGCTCGCCACGAAACGATTCCAGATGAGCGTGTAGAGCGCCAGCTCGTCCTTGTCGAGATAGGGGGCGACGCGCTCGGGCTCCCAGTCCATCGCCGTCGGCCGGATCGCCTCGTGGGCGTCCTGGGCGTCCTTCTTGGAGCGGTAGACCTGCGGCGACTCGGGGAGGTACGGCGCGCCGTAGCGGCCGGTGATGTAGTCGCGCGCGGCGGCGAGGGCTTCGCCCGAGATGCGGGTCGAATCGGTGCGCATGTAGGTGATGAGGCCGACCGCACCCTCCGAGCCGAGCTCGACCCCCTCGTAGAGCCGCTGCGCGATGCGCATCGTGCGCGAGGGCTGGAAGCCGAGCTTGCGCGACGCCTCCTGCTGGAGGCGGGAGGTGATGAAGGGCGGCGTCGGATGGCGGCGGCGCTCCTTGCGCTCGACCTTGGTGACGGTCCACTTGGCGTCGCCGAGCCCGGCGAGGACCTCGTCGACGCGCGCCTTGGCGTCGAGGCGGAACGTCTTGTGGTCGAGCTTCTGGCCCGCGACCTCGGCCAGGCGCGCGAGGAAGGCGGGCGGCGCGTCGGCGTCGAGTCGCGCTTCGACCGTCCAGTACTCCTCGGCGACGAAGGCGCGGATCTCGCGCTCGCGCTCGACAATGATCCGCACCGCGACCGACTGCACGCGGCCCGCGGAGAGACCGCGCCGGACCTTGTTCCAGAGGAGCGGCGAGAGCTTGTAGCCCACGAGGCGGTCGAGGATGCGGCGCGCCTGCTGCGCCTCGAAGCGGTTCTGGTCGACCTCGCCCGGGTTCTTGAGCGCCTCCAGGACGGCCTTCTTCGTGATCTCGTTGAACAGCACCCGGTGGATGTTCTTCTTCCGCGGGCCGAGCTTCTGCGCGATGTGCCAGGCGATCGCCTCGCCCTCACGGTCCGGGTCGGGCGCGAGGTAGACGTTCTCCTTGTCCTTGGCGGCCTTCTTGATCTCCTCGAGCACCTTCGCCTTGCCCTGGATGACGTGGTACTCGGGCGCGAAGTCGTGCTCGACGTCGACCCCGAGCTTCGACTTCGGAAGGTCCATCACGTGGCCGATCGAGGCCTTCACCTGGTAGTTCCGCCCCAGGTACTTGCCGAGCGTCTTGGCCTTGGCCGGCGACTCGACGATGACCAGATTCTTCGCCATCGGTCTAACGGAGGTCCCGAGCGCTCACGCCGCCCGCCGGCAGAACCGCTTGCCGGGAAGCTGGCGCACGACGCCGCGCAGCTCGAGCGCGAGCAGCGTCTCGAGCGCGGCGCCCGCGGCGACGTCGGCACGCCGGATCACCTCGTCGACGTGCCGCCCCTGGACGTCGACCGCCGCGAGCACGCGTCGCTCGAGCGGATCGAGCCCCACCAGCGCCGCCTCCACGCGCGCCGTCGCCAGGCGCGCGCCGAGCATCGGCGCGACCTCCTCCAACACCTCCTCCGCCGTCGTCACGAGCTTGGCGCCCTGCTGGATCAGGCGATGCGGGCCCCGGTGGGACGCCAAGTGCGCCGGGCCCGGCACGGCGAACACCTCGCGCCCCTGCTCGAGGGCGCAGCGCGCGGTGATGAGCGAGCCGCTCTGCTCGGCCGCCTCGACCACCACGGTGCCGAGCGTCATGCCGCTGATCAGGCGGTTGCGGCGCGGGAAGTGGTGCGCGAGCGGCGGCGTACCGCAGGGCAGCTCCGTCAGCAGCGCGCCCCGCGCCGCGATCTCCGCCGCGAGCCCCGTGTGCCAGCGCGGGTAGACCACGTCGACACCGGTGCCGAGGAGCGCGATGGTCCGCCCGCCCGCCCCGAGCGCGCCGCGGTGGGCCGCGGCGTCGATCCCGGCGGCGAGGCCCGAGACGACCGTGACCCCGGCCTGGGCGAGGCCGCGCGCCAGCTCCTCCGCCATGCGCCGGCCGTACTCGCTGGCGCGTCGCGCGCCGACGACCGCCACCGCGACCTCGTCCGCCGGCACCAGGGTGCCACGGAGCGCCAGTCCGAGAGGCGGATCGGCCAGGGTGCGGAGGCGAGCCGGGTAGGACGGCGCGTCGAACGGCACGAAGGCGGCGCCGGCCGCCGCCAGCGTGGCGGCCTCGGCCCGCGCCGCGAGCCGCGCCCACGGGAGCCCGTCGACGTCCGCCTGCGTGGCCCCGGCGGCGAGCAGCTCCGCGGCGCTCGCCCCCAGGACCCCTGCCGGGGTGCCGAAGCGCTCCACGAGCGTCAGCAGGCGCTGCGGAGCGAACGGATCGAGGCACGCGAGCGCAAGCCAGTCGAAACCAGCGGCATCGACAGGCGATGGCGTCCTACGTTCCATGGAAGAATGGAGACGGCTACTACAGCGAGCGAGCGAGTGCAAATCCGTTGCATTTTCGCACGATCACGCGCGGAGTGAAAAGCAGCACGCGCGAGGCGCGAACTCGCGTGGTCGGCAGGCGGGGAGGTGCGCCGCGAGCAGAGCATGCCGCGCCGCCGGCGCTGTGGCCGACGGCGCGGCGCATGAGGCGGCCGATCAGCTCGCCGGCGGCGGCGGGCAGACCTGGATGCAGCGGCGGAATTGGTTGCGGCAGAAGTGCAGCCCGGTCTGGACGTTCGGGTCCGCGCGCCACGCCTCGCGGCAGTTGTCGCGGCAGACGAAGGCGTTCACCTGCGCGGTGTCGACGCACCCGTCGTGATTCGGGTCGCCGGGCGGCGGGCACTGGTCCTTGTCCATCTGCAACTGGGCGTCGCAGTGGTCGTCGCACGCGTTCAGCGACGCCAGCAGCGGCGCCAGGCAGTCGGTCCGCTGCTGGCGACAGCGGTCGAAGCACACCGGGTCGACGTTGCGGCAGAGCGCGATGTCCGTGAAGTAGTTGTCGTTGCACTCGACCTTGCAGCCCTTGCGCGCGCTCTGCGCACGCAGGATGCACTGCGGGTCGGGCGGGGCGACGGCCTGTGCCGCCGCGCTCGTCAGCACGAGGGCGGCGATGGCGAGACCCACCGTTCTCATCTTCGCTTCCTCCCTTGCGGCCCGCCCTGCGGCGGAAGCCGGTCATGACACCTGAAGCGGTCGTACTCCCACTCGGGTGGGGGCGTCAACGGAAGAGCGCGAGAAAAGGCCGTGAAATTCAGCGCAGGATGAAGCGATACCCGAGCGCCACCTCGGCCGAGAAGCCGTCGGCCAGCGCGTCCTCGACCACGTCGATGGTCGCGGCTCTCCCCGCATACATCCCGTGCACGTGGGCGTCGGCGAAGATCGGCACGTCGCCCGCGCGCCCGACTTCCCGCTGGGTCGGACCGACGTGGTGATCGGCGAAGAGGTGTGGCGCGGTCCCCTCGCAGCACCCCTCCCCGAACACGAACACCCATGACGCCGCGCGGCGGGCGGCTTGCACCCGCCGCACGACGTCGAGAGCCGCGGGCGTGACGACGACCGTCACGCCCCGAAGAGGGCCCCGTACCAGAACTTGCCGGCGCGGTTGCGGACCTCGTCGCGGTGGATGTGCTTGATCTGCATGTACTCGAGGATGCCGTCGAGGCCGAACTCGCGCCCGATGCCGCTCTGCTTGTAGCCGCCGAACGGCGCCGCGGCGGACAGCATGTGGTACTCGTTGATCCACATCGTCCCCGTGCGCACGCGCTTGGCGACCTCCATCGCCTTGTCGTCGTCGCGTGACCAGACGGCGCCGCCGAGGCCGTAGATGGAGTCGTTGGCGATGCGGATGGCGTCGTCGATCGTCTTGTAGCGGATAACGACCAGGACCGGGCCGAAGATCTCCTCCTGCGCGATCTTCATCGAGTTCTTCACGTCGACGAAGATCGTGGGCTCGACGTAGTAGCCCTTCGGAAGATTTGCCGGCCGCTTGCCGCCGACCGCGATCTTGGCGCCCTCCTTGAGGCCCGCCGCGATGTACCCCTCGACGCTCTCACGCTGGCGGCCCGAGATGAGCGGGCCCTGGGCGCTCATCATGTCGAGCGGGTCGCCGCAGTTGATGAGCTTGGTGCGCTCGACCAGGCGCTCGACCACCTTGTCGTGCATCGCCTCGGAGACGAGGAGCCGCGTCCCCGACTCGCACGCCTGCCCCTGGTGGAAGAAGCAGCCGAAGAGCGAGCCGTCGATCGCCATGTCGAGGTCGGCGTCGTCGAGGATGATGTTGGCCGACTTGCCGCCCAGCTCGAGCGTCACCTTCTTCACCGTGTCGGAGGCGAGCTGCATGATGCGGCGGCCGACGGCGGTCGAGCCGGTGAACGCCACCTTGTCGACGAGCGGGCTCGTGCAGAGCGCCTCACCGCACTCCGCACCCGAGCCGTGGAGAACGTTGACGACGCCCTTCGGGAGGTCGCTCTCGGCGATCACCTTCGCCAGCTCGAAGGCCGAGCACGGCGTGTCGGTGGCCGGCTTCAGGACCACGCAGTTGCCGGTGGCGAGCGCGGGTCCGATCTTCCACACCGCCATCATGAGCGGGAAGTTCCAGGGGATGATCTGGCCGCAGACGCCGAACGGCTCGCGCTGGACGAAGTTCTTCGACTGGGCGGGGAACTGCGGCACCTCGATCTCCGACAGCAGCGGCAGCTTCTCCGCCATCTCGGCGAAGTAGCGGAGCTGCGCGTTGGCGAGCATCAGGTCGCCGCCGGTCTTGCGGATGGTGCCGCCGGAATCCTGCGTCTCGATGACCGCGATCTCCTGCGCGCGTGCCTGCAGGCCGTCGGCGATCTGGTTCACGATCTTCGCGCGGTCGGCCTGGCTCATGCGCGGCCAGGGGCCGTCGTCGAAGGCCGTGCGCGCGGCGCGGATGGCGCGCTCCGTATCCTCGAGGCCGGCACGCGCAACGCGCGCCCACGGCTCCTCCGTGGCCGGGTTGATCGAGTCGACCTTCTTCCCCGATGCCGCGTCGCAGAACTCGCCGTCGATGTAGAGCTTGTACTCCTGCATGGTGGGCCTCCTTGGCGTTCTTGTGGGCGTCGCGGGCGTACTCCGGTCCGCCGCTCGGAGTCAACCCGAGCGCGGCGGACGGCGCTCCTCCAGCTCCTCCAGGGTCCGCGGCCAGTCGGTGTGGAGGAGGCGCGAGAGCGCCCGGTCGGCGAGCAGCCGGCCACCCGTCTGGCAGCGCGCACAGTAGTTCGTCTCGTTCTCGGCGTGGACGATGCGCTGCACCGGCGCGCCGCAGTCGGGGCACGGCCGCTTGTAGCGGCCGTGGACGGCCATGTCCTCGCGGAAAGCGGTCACGTGCTCGGGGAAGTCGCCCCCGGCCTCCCGGCGCAGGCGCTCGATCCAGTCGCGGAGCGTCGCCCCGGTGGCGGCGTGGAGGCGTGCCATCTCCTCGTCGGAGAGCTGCCGCGTCTGCTTCACGGGTGAGAGCCGCGCGCGGTGGAGGATCTCGTCCGAGTACGCGTTGCCGATCCCGGAGAGGATGCGCGGGTCGGTGAGTGCGCGCTTCGAAGAGGTCGCCGTCGAGCGCCAGCACGACGCGCTTGCCGACCCGGCGCACGCCCGTGACCGCGCGGCCCTCGACCGCGGCGAGCGCCGGATCCACCGAGCGCACCAGAAACGGGCTCGCGACGCGCACGCGGAGGAGCCGGCGCCCGACGACGCGCGGCGCGAGCGCTTCGAGGTAGAGCGCGACGTCGGGCAGCTCGGGCACGGGCGCGACGCCGGCGCGTCAGTCCGCGTCGGGCTCGCCCGAACGGATAGACACGACCTTGCCGCCCGCCATCGCGTCGGGGACATCCTCACGGATAGACACGACCTTGCCACCCGCCATCGCCTCGGGGACGTCCTCGACGTCGGGGGCGGCGCCCTCGGCGAGCGGCTGCCCGCCGCGCGCCGTCCGTCGCCCCGAGCGCGACGACTCCTCGAGGCGCTTGCGGACGGCGAGCGCGCGCTTGGCGTCGCGGTAGCCGGCGGCCATCAGGTTGCGGTTCTTCTTCGGGTAGGCGTTGAAGACGGCGAGCGGGCCGAAGCCGCTCCACTGCTCGCCCGGCTCGATCACCACCACGGGGACGCCGTGGAGCCGTCCCCCGTCCATCGGCGCGTAGAGGTAGCCCATGTTGCCGATGGTGCGCCACATGACGTCGAGGAAGCGCTGCACGAAGCCGGCGAAGGTGCGGAAGCTGCGGCGGTACGGGAGCTGGCTGGCGATCGGGGCCAGCAGGTAGATCTCGGTCGCGCCGAGGTCGATGGCGCGGTCGAGCGGGACGTTCCACGCGAAGCCCCCGTCGACGAACCAGTCGCCGCCAAACGCGACGGGCGGGAAGAGGAGCGGGATGGCGTAGCCGGCGCGCGAGATGGTGCGCAGCTCCTGCCAGTCGGCGCACTCGGCTTTGCCGTGGACCTCGGCGCGGCCGCGCGAGAGGTTGAGCAGGACGAACTCGAGCTCGAGCGGCCCCGCGTACACCTTCTGGAAGTCGATGTGCTGCTCGACGGAGCCGGTGAGCCGGTCCATCGAGAAGAGCGAGACCCCGACGAGCGGGTTGTGGCGGAGGCTGGGGGAGAAAATCTTGGGCAGCGAGCTGAAGCCGTCCCACGCCGCTTCGAGCAGCGGCACGCCGCCGGTCGCGTACGCGCAGGCGTTGATCACCCCGATCGAGCTGGCGACGATCGCGTCGGGCCGGATGCCCTGCTCCTCGAGGAGCTTGAAGGCGCCGACGTGGTGCGCGCCGAGGGCGGCGCCCCCGCCCAGGATGAAGACCCGCTTCTGCCGCTTGGCCATGCCCGGCGAGGGACTCATAATGCGTTGCCCGCCACCGGGCAAGGCATGCTCCTCCTCGTCGACTACTCGAGCCTCCTCTACCGCGCCTACCACTCGCTCCCGCCGAGCGTTCCGATGCAGGGTGTCCTCGGTTTCCTCAACATGCTCGGGCGCCTGGTGACCGACCGGCGCCCGGACCGGCTCGGCATCGCGGTCGACGAGGACTGGCGCCCGGCCTTTCGCGTCGACGCCCTCCCCGTCTACAAGGCCCAGCGTGTCACCGAGGAGGAAGACCCCGTCGGCGAGCAGGAGGAGGTCGGGCGCGAGGTGCTGCGCGCCCTCGGCGTCGCGGTGCTCGGCGCGGACGGCTACGAGGCGGAGGACGTGATCGCGACGCTCGCCGCGCGCGCCCGCGAGCCGGTCGAGATCGTCTCCGGCGACCGCGACCTCTTCGCGTGCGTGCGCGACCACGGCGTGCGCGTGCTCTACCCGATGACCGGCGTCAGCATGCTCGCGGTGGTGGACGAGGCGGAGATCACCCGCCGCTACGGCATCCCCGGTCGCGCGTACGGTGACTTCGCCGTGCTCCGCGGCGACCCGTCGGACAACCTGCCCGGCGTCCCCGGCATCGGCGAGAAGACCGCCGCCCAGCTCATCACCGCGCACGGCTCGCTCGAGGCGCTCCTCGCCTGCCCGACGCTCACCCCCGCCGTCGCCCGGCGGCTCGACGCGGCGCGCGACTACCTCGCCGCCGCCCGACGGGTCGTCCTGCCGCGCACCGACGTGCCGCTCGCGCGCGTCTCGCTGGCGCTGCCGCGGAAGCCCGCGCACCCGCGCACGCTCGCGCGCCTGGCGCGCACGCACCGCCTGGGTGGCGCCATCGGCCGCGCGCAGGCCGCGCTCGCCGGCCGGGGGCGCGCCGCGTGAGGACGCTCGCGCTGCTCGCGCTCGCGGCGCGCGTCGCGGCGGCGGCTCCCTGCGCGACGACCGGCGACTTCGCCCGCCCGGGCCCCTACGGCGTCGGCGTCCGCACCTTCACCTTCGTCGACACCACGCGGCCGACGCCCGCCAACCGCTCCTTCCCGGGCGCGCCGGTGCGCACGCTCACCACCGAGGTGTGGTACCCGGCCACCGCCGGCGGCGCGGCGGCGCCGGCGCGCGACGCGCCGCTCGCGGCCACCGCCGCGCCCTACCCGCTCCTCGTGCACGGCCACGCCTCGCTCGACGTGCGGACCGGCGAGAGCTACTTGACCACGCACCTCGCCAGTCACGGCTTCGTGGTCGCGGCGCCCGACTTCCCGCTCGCCGGCGCCGGCGCGCCGGGCGGGCCCTCGGTCGACGACGTGGCCGGCCAGGCGGGCGACGTGCGCGTCGTCGTCGACCGCGTGCTCGGGCTCGCCGCCGACCCGACCTCGCCCCTCGCCGGCGCCGCCGACGCCGCGCGCGTCGGCGCGAGCGGCCTCTCCTTCGGCGCCATCACGATGCTGCTCGCGACCTACCATCGCGACCTGCGCGACGCGCGCATCCGCGCCGTGCTGCCGATCGCCCCGCCCTTCGCGTGCGCGCTCGAACGATCCTTCTTCGCGACCGCCGCCGTCCCCCTCCTCGTCCTCCAGGGGACCGACGACCGTCTCGTCTCGCCGCGCGAGAACGCTGGCCGCGTGCTCGCCCGCGCGCGCGGCCCGCGGCAGCTCGTGCTCGTCCACCGCGGGTCGCACTTGGGCTTCATCGGCTTCGCGACCGCGCTCGACCCGGCGCAGCACCCGGACCGCGTGGGCTGCGTGTCGCTCCTGGCCGCGTTCGGCCCCGACCCGTCGATCCCGCTCCCGGGCGGCGCCGCGGCCGGGATCGCGCCCGACCCGGGGCGCGTCTGCCCGCGGGCGTGCCGGCATCTGCCCGTCAAGCCGGCGCTCGGCGCGGCGCGCCAGCACGCGCTCGCGGAGATCGTCGCCGCGGCGTTCTTCGACTCCGCGCTGCGCGACGACGCCCGCGCCCGCTGCTTCCTCCGCCACCGCCTCGCGCGCGAGAACCGCGACGTCACCACCGTCACGCGCGGGCGGTGAGTCACTCCAGCCGGATCAACGCGGCGTAGAAGCGGACGGCGTTCTCGTACGCGGGCACCGCGAGGCGTTCGTTGGTGCCGTGGATGCGCTTCAAGTCGTCCGGGTCGACGCTCCACGGCAGGAAGCGGTAGACGTTCGGGCTGAGCCCGGCGTAGTGGCGGGCGTCGGTGGCGCCGATGACCAGGGTCGGCGCGACGAGCGCGCCCGGAAAGGAGCCGCGGATCAGGCCGGCGAGCCGGTCGTACGCCGGCCCGGCGGCGGGCGACTCCGGCGACGGCTCGGAGGCCTTCTGCCCGAACGGCGCGATCGTGACGCGCGGGTCGGCGACGACGTCGCGCGCGTGGCGGACCACGGCATCGACGCTGTCGCCGGGGAGGATGCGGAAGTTCACCACGGCGCGGGCGCGGGCCGGGAGCACGTTGTCCTTGATGCTGCCCTCGAGCATCGTCGGCGCGGTCGTGGTGCGGATGGTCGCGCTCCCGCGCGGCGAGCCGGCGAGCTGCCGTTCCACGAGCGGCCCGAGGAGCCAGAGGTTGGCGAGCGCCAGGCGGGTCGTGAACGGTGAAGCGGGACCGATCGCTTCGAGAAAGCGCCGCGTGGGCCCCGCGATGCGGGACGGCATCGGGTGTCGTTCGAGCGCCACGACGGCCGCGCTCAGGATGCCGACCGCGGTCTCCGGCGGCGGCATCGAGGAGTGTCCGCCCTCGGCCGCCACCACCAGCTCGAGGCTCAAGAAGCCCTTCTCCGCGATGCCGATCATCGCGACCGGCACCGCGACGCCGGGCACGACCCCCGTCGTCACCGCCCCGCCCTCGTCGAGCACCCAGTCCGGACGAACGCCGCGCGTGCGGAGCAGCTCGGCGATGGCGGCCGCGCCCTCCCAGCCCCCGATCTCCTCGTCGTGCCCGAACGCGAGGTAGACCGTGCGGCGCGGCCGGAAGCCCTGGCGCACGAGCGTGTCGACGGCCTCGAGGATGCCGAGCACGCCGACCTTGTCGTCCATCGCGCCGCGGCCCCACACGTAGCCGTCGGCGATCTCGCCCGCGAAGGGCGGGTGCGTCCACGCCTCCTCGGTGCCGGCCTCGACCGGGACGACGTCCATGTGGCTCAGGAGGAGGACCGGCGGCAGCGCCGGGTCGCTCCCCGTCCAGGTGTAGAGGAGGCTGTACTGGGCGACGACCTCGCGCTGGAGCGCCTGGTGCGCGAGCGGGAAACGGGCCGCGAGGTAGCGGTGCAGCTCGAGGAGCTGCGCGACGTCGGTGCGCGCGCGGTCGTGGTACGACACGGTCTGGAGGCGCAGCGCGCCCGCCAGGCGCTGGGCGGTGTTCGGGTCGACGGTGAGATGCGGCGGCGCCACGGCTTGCACCTGCGGCGCGCGGGCGCGCACCGTCCGCGCGAGGACGACCGCCGCCACGACGGCGAGCGCCAGGCCAACGGCGACCGCGACCCGCTTCATCGGGCGGGGAACGTCGCCACCAGCTCGGCGAGCCGCGCGCCCGCGTCGTGGAGGACCGCCACGCCGTCGCCGGGGAGGATCGCGTCGAGCGCGAGGTCGGCGAGGCGCGCGACGCTGGCGCGCAGCCGCGGCGGGTCGTCCATGACCTTCTCGCGCAGCAGCGAGAGCCGCCCGGGCGGGTTGCCGATGAGCGCGTCGCCGACCACGAGGAGGCGCCGCTCCGGCCAGTGGAGCGCGACCTCGCCCGGCGACTTGCCCGGCACCCCGACGACCGTGAACGGACCGACGCGCTCGCCCGCCGCGAGCGCGGCGTCGATGGTGACGCCCTGCGTGCGGGCGTGGGCCGCGTCGTCGGGGTGGATCGCTGTCCGTGCGCCCGTCCGCTCGCGCACCAGCGCGGCGCACCGGACGTGGTTGCGGTTGGTGAGGAGGATGCGCGCCACGCCCTCGCGGGCGAGGAACGCGAGCACCTCGTCGCCCGGCTCCACCGGGTCGATGCAGAGGTTCCCGGCGGGATGGCGGACGAGGTAGCCGTTGAAGTCGTAGCCGTGCGGCTCGGAGAGCCACGACCAGCCGAAGATGCCCTCGACGATCTCCCGCATCACGGGATGACCCGCCGTTCCTTGAGGCCGCCGATGCCGTCCCAGTCGTAGCCGAGCTCGAGCAGGATCTCCTCGGTGTGCTGGCCCAGCTCGGGCGGCATGCCGCGCGGCGTCCAGCGCGTGTCCGAGAAGTCGACCGGCGAGGCGACCATGCGCGTCCGTCCGCCGTCGGCCTCGGGCACGTCGACGAACGCCCCCGCGGCCGCGGCCTGCGGGTCGGCGACCAGCTCCTCGGTGGTCTGCACCGGCGCCCACCAGACGTTCTCGCGGTCGAAGATCGGCGCCCACTCGGCGAGCGGGCGGGTGGTGAAGACCGCGTCCAGGATCTCGACCAGCGCGGCGCAGTTCTTCCGGCGCGCCGCCATGCCGTCGAAGCGCGGGTCGCGCAGCAGCTCCGGTCGCCCGACGGCGCGCACCACGTCGGGCCAGTGGCGGTCGCCCTGGAGGCCGAGGAGCCAGAACCAGCGGCCGTCGCGGTCGGGGTAGCAGCCGATGAGCGGGTTCGGCGTCTTCTTCCGCACCATCGGGGTGGCGGGCGCGCCGAGCCGGAGGGTGGTCGAGGTGTCCCAGCCGAGGACGAAGACGCCGACGCGCAGCAGCGAGGTCGAGACGCGCTGGCCGCGCCCGGTCCGCGCACGGGCGAGGAGCGCCGCCGCGACCCCGGCGGCGATCGAGATGCCGGCCACGTGGTCGCCCATCGCGCCGCGCTGGTAGGGCGGGTCGGCGCCGGGCGGCGTCAGCGCGGCGGCGATGCCGGCGCGCGACCAGAAGGCGCCGATGTCGTACGCGGGACGATCGCGGTCGGGGCCGGCGTCGCCGTAGCCGGTGATGTCGGCGTAGACGAGGCGCGGCTGGCGTCGCGCCAGGCGCTCGTAGTCGAGGCCGACGCGGGCGAGCGCGCGCGGGCGAAGGTTCGTCACGAAGACGTCGGCTTCGGCGATGAGGCGGTCGGCGATGTCGCGCGCTTCGGGCGCGTCGAAGTCGAGCGCGATGCTCCGCTTGCCGCGGTTGTCGAGCTCGAAGGGCGGGTTGAGCGGCGCCTGCTCGCCGGCGGCCGTGAGGAAGAGGCCGCGGAACGGGTCACCCGTCGGCGGCTCGATCTTGACCACCTCGGCGCCCCAGTCGCCGAGCACTGCGGCCGCGGACGGGCCCGCCACCCAGAAGCCGAGATCCACGACGCGAATGCCTTCCATCGGGCCGGGCATGCCGAGCCACCTCCGTTTGCACTGACGCGCGGGGCTCCCTATCGCTCATTCCCCGTGCCCGAGTCGAGCCCGCTCTGAGCCTCGGCATGTTCCTGCTCTTCCCGCTCTGGGGCACGGCCGCTCTTCCCCGTCCTCGGCGCGCTCGCCGTCGCGCGCACGCCGCCGCGGCTCCACGGCACGGTGATGAGCCTCTTCACCGGCGTGATGGACCTGGGCGCCGTGCTCGGCACGCCGCTCTGCGGGGCGGTGGCCGAGGTCGCCGGGTACCGGGCGATGTTCGCGGCCATGGCGGTCTCCGCCATCCTCGGGCTGGCGCTCATGGCGCGCGACCCGCATCGCGAGGACCGGGTGGCGCGAGTGTGACGCGGAGCGGGCCCGTCCGGTGGGACGTTACGGCGCCACGCTCCGCGCCCATCGCGCACGACGCACCGGCCCCCCATGGACCGGCCGCCGTGCCACGGTGGGACTTAGCAAGGGCGGCGCCAGGGGCGGGGACCCCGTCCGGCGTCGATTCCGCACCCCTCTGGCGGGCATCGGGCGGGGCAGGACGGTCTCAGCGTGTGGCAAAGAGCCTCGTCCGGCAGGGGGTCCATCATCTTCTGCCCTCGCCCCGCGGCACCAGGCTCTCGGCGAACCTGCACGAGCTTCCCCGCGTCCGCCGCCGCCGCGGCCGAGAGCGGCTTGGTGGCGCGCCCGTAGCGCCGGCCTCAAGGCGCACGTTTCGACGACCGCGGAGCGACGTCGCGTTGACAGGCGGGCCGCCGGCAGCGCACAGTCCGCCGCCGTGCCCACGCTCTCGGTCGTCATCCCGACGCTCGACGAGGAGGCGCGGATCGGCGTCCGGCTCGCCGAGCTGCGGGTGACGGCGGGCGTGGTCGAGGTCGTGGTCGCGGACGGCGGCAGTCGCGACCGCACGGTCGCGATCGCCCGCGGCTTCCCCGGCGTCCGCGTGCTCGAGACGCCGCGCGGGCGCGGCGCGCAGTCGAACGCCGGCGCGCGCGTCGCGACGGCGGGCGACGTGCTGCTCTTCCTGCACGCCGACGTCACACTGCCGCCGGACGCCACGGTGTGGGTCGAGCGGGCGCTCGCCGATCCCGGCGTCGCGGCGGGCGCATTTCGCACGCGGACCGTGGTCGACGGCGACGCGGGGTGGGTCGCGCCGTTCCTCCGGCTCGCCGACCTGCGCTCGCGACTCGCGCGGCTTCCCTACGGCGACCAGGCGCTGTTCGTGCGGCGGGCCGCCTTCGCCGCCGCGGGTGGCTTCCCCGACCAGCCGCTTCTCGAGGACTTGGAGCTGGCGCGCCGGCTCCGGAGGCTCGGGCGCATCGCCGTCGTGCCGGCCGTCGTCCGGGTGTCGGGGCGCCGCTTCGCCGCCCGGCCGCTGCGCTCCGTCGTCGCCATGCGGCTCTTCCCCCTGCTCTACCGCCTCGGCGTCCCGCCGCGGATCCTCGTCCGGCTCTACGGAAACCCGCGCTAGGCACGTCACCGAGTCGAGCGGCAACCATCCCTAGCCGCCGCGCCGCGGGTCGTTTGACGACCCTGCCGGCCGCGCCTACAAGGCTGGCTCCCGGAATCCTACGCAATGGCCTCGCCGTCCGACGACGACGCGCTCGACCTGCTCGGATCGGACTCCGGCGGGACGACGCCGCACCCTAGCACCGGGCTCTCGATCGAGCGGCCGTTCCCGCGTAACGGGGGCGCCGCCGACTGGGCGGCGTCGATCACGGTCGTGCTCGCCGCGGCCATCATCCTGGTCGCACTCGTCACGGTCGTGCTCGAGCGGCGGCGGCCTCGCGCGCCGGCGCTCGGCTTCCTCCGCTTGCTCGGCCTCGGCGCCCTGCCGCTCTTCCTGCTGCCGATCGGGAACTTCGCCACCTTCGAGGGCTCGAAGAGCGTCGAGTTCTGCCACTCGTGCCACAGCGCGATGGACCCGTACGTGACCGACATGTGGGATCCCGAGAGCCCCACGCTCGCCGCCATCCACTACCGCAACCGCTACATCCCGCAGGACGAGTGCTTCCAGTGCCACGCCGACTACGGCATCTTCGGCGCCGCCAAGGCGAAGGCCAACGGCCTCAACCACCTCTACTACTGGGTGACGGACTCGCCCACGGCACGCGGCGAGCGGCAGATCCGGCACTACGGGCCGTACCGCAACGAGCTCTGCCTCAACTGTCACGCCGGGTCGCGGCGTTTCCTCGACGCCAAGGACGGCGTCCATCGGGACATGCCCGACGAGCTGGTCACGAAGAACGCGCGCACCGGCGCGCCCGTCCGCTCCTGCCTCGAGTGCCACAAGCCGGCGCACCGCTCGCTGGAAGAGTGGAAGGCCCGGCGGGCGAGCGCCCGATGAGCACGCTCGGCGTCACCGTTCGCATGCCGCGCTTTCGCCGGCGGCTCCTCGCCGTCTCGGAGGTGCTGGCCGTCGTGGCGGCCGCGATCGCGCTCCTCTCCGTCACGACGCAGGGGCCGATCCGCCTGATGGCGTTCATGGTGGTCGGCCAGCCGTTCATCCTGCTCGGCGTCGTCTGCTACGCGGCGGTGGCGCTCGCCGAGTTCTTCGGCAGCCACGGCGTCTCGCGCGAGCGCTTCGACGCCGGCGAGGTGATCTTCCGCGAGGGCGATCCGGGCGACCGCATGTACGCCATCATCCAGGGGGAAGTGGAGATCCTCCGGGAAGAGCCCGGCAAGGGCGAGACCGTGCTGGCGCGCCTCGGGCCGGGACAGTACTTCGGCGAGATCGCACTCGTCTCCACCGGGCCGCGCGTGGCGACCGTGCGGACGCTCACGCCGGTCGAGCTCGCGGTGATGGGACGATCCGACTTCGCCGCTCTGTACGCGTACCTGCCCGACTTCCACAAGTCGGTCGAGCAGCTCGTGAGCCAGCGCCACGAGCAGTGGGGAACACCGGAGCCGCCGAAGCGCGACGACGTTCCTTGACCGTGCGGCACGGCGGCCGTAGAAACGCGAGCCATGGGTAGCCATCTGATGCGCTTCGGCGACGCCACGCTCGACGTCGGAGACCCGAAGCTCGACACCGAGCGTCTGCCGGCGGGCCTGCTCGCGATGATGGGAGCGTTCGTCGACGACACGCTCGCGTCCTGCACCTACCATCGCCAGCGCCTCGAGCGCGCGGACGTCAAGCGTGGGAGCGTCAAGTCGCTGGCCGACTGGGAGCGCATCCCGCTCCTTGGCCCGAACGACGTCAGCTCCACCGCCGAGTTCAGCCTGCTCCCCGACGCGATGGTGAAGGCGCTCGAGAACGGCGGCCTCTTCGACCTCGATCCCCGCGAGCGGATCGCCAAGAAGTTCACCACCACGGGCTCCACCGGCCGCCCGAAGGTCTCCTACTACACCGTCGCCGATTGGGAGGCGGGCTCGGCGCAGATCGTCCGCATGCTGCGTCACCTGCCGTCCAAGGACTACTCGCGCATCTTCAGTTGCTTCAACCCCGGCCACGTCGGCGGCAAGGTGTTCGAGGACACCTTCAACCGCCACGGCTGCATGGTGGAGAACAAGCACTTCACGCTCCAGAAGCCGGAGGACGTGATCCGCCAGCTCTACAACGGCGTGCCGGAGCTGGGTGGCTTCAACTGCCTCTGCATGCCGCCCTGCCTGCCGCCCGGCTTGAAGGTCGGCAAGGGCGGGACGCTCGACGAGCTGCTCAACGCCGATGTCGACAACTACATCGGCCAGAAGATCCGCGTCATCATCACCGCCGGTGCGCCGCGCGACCTGCCCGAGTTCCGCTTGAAGGAGCGCGTGTGGGAGGCGAACGAGCTGGCGGGCGCGCCGCGCGCGTCGTTCGTGGACCTCTACGGCTGCGCCGAGGTGGCGCTCGCCTGCGCCGACTGCCCGGCCTACGCGGGCGTGCACCTCTTCCAGGGTCACACCTACACCGAGGTCGTGAACCCGGAAACCGGCAAGCACGTGGCGAGCGGCGAGCGCGGCCTCGTCGTCTTCACCGGCTTCAAGCACGCGAGCCGCTACCTCCGCTACATAATCGGCGACGAGGCGACGTACGTCGCCGAGCCGTGCACGTGCGGGCGCGCGAGCGCGCGGCTCCAGGGCATCACGCGCGTCATGGACAAGGATCGCCTGCGGCAGGGCTGCGCCGCCGGATGACGCTCCAAAACATCATCAACGGCGAGCTGCGAGCCGCGACCGAGCAGCGCGACACGGGCGAGTGGGTCCTGCCCGTCACCCCGCCGCACGAGGCGGCGTTCGCGCTGAAGGCCATCCACCGCCCGCTCCCCGTCGACCTCGCCGCGACGGTCGCGGCGCTGGGCGCGATCGGGCGCGAGGCCGCGTGGATCGACGACGCCCAGCTCCGCGAGATCGCCGGCAAGACCGGCAGCCCCATCAAGTACATGCGCTTCGCCGTCGCGCGGGTGAACCGCTGGCTCGCGACGCTCCCCGACTACCTCGCGCGCCTCGGCACGATCGACGGAAACGGCGCGCTCGTGCGCGACGGCAGCGTGCGGGTCGGCGGTCTCACCGCCACCATCGTGCTCGCCGGCGACGACATCACGGTCGCGCCCTGGATGCTCGGGCAGGCGCTCCTCGCGGGCGCCAACTGCCTGGTGAAACCGAGCAGCGTCGAGCCGCTCTCCGCCTTCCTCTTCGTCAAGGCGGCGGTCGCGAAGGGGTTGAAGCAGCTGAACCTCGTCCACCTCGACAGCAGCAACGACGCCGACCGCGAGGTGATCGCCAAGGCCATCCAGACCACCGACCAGTCCGTCGTCCTGGGCGAGGACGCGACGGTCGGGAAGATCTACGGCCCGCTGCCCTTCCTGCCGACGCACAAGGCGATCCCGTACTGGAGCGGACGCTCGGGCGTCCTCGTCTTCCCGGACGCCGACCTCGAGGCCGCGGCCAAGGCGATCGTCTTCGGCGCCACCGAGGACCGCGGCAACCGCTGCATCTCGACCAAGAAGGTCTTCGCGCCGCGGGCCGGCGCCGAGCGCCTGGAGAAGCTCCTCGTCGCCGAGGCCGACCGGCTCCACCGCGGCAGCCCGCTCGACGACGCGACCGACCTGGGCACCCTCGACCCCGCCGCCCGCGCGGTCGCCGAGTCCGCTTCCGCCGACGCCGAGCGCTTCTACGAGAAGGACATGATCCTCGCCCGCGCCGCCGACCGCTCGCGGCTCGTGTGCGAGGAGGTGCCGTACCCCGCCGTCGGCATCCGCTACTACGACGCCGAGGACCCGGTCGCGCTCGCCAACGCCGCCGTGAAGGACGGGCCGTCGAAGCGGGCGCTCGTCGTGTCGGTCTTCACGGCGAGCGACGCAACGTACGCGCGCGCCGCCGCCGACCTCCGCGCCTACAAGGTGCTGCGCAACCTGCCGACGTCGCACCTGGACCTCGCGAGCGCGCACCAGGGCATGCACCTCTGCCTCGAGCTGATGCGCGTCAAAGAAGTCCACTGATCGTCCACCCGCTCGCCGGCGCCGTCGTGCCGAAGGAAGTCCACTGATCGTCCGCCCGCTCGCCGGCGCCGTCGTGCTGGCGGTCGTCGTGTGGGCTTCCTGGCAACTCGACCTGCCGCGCTACGTGAGCGTCGACGGCATGCGCGCGCTGGTGGACGCCCACGCGCCCTACGGCGCGCTCGTCTTCATGGGGCTGCTCGTCGCCGCCATCTTCACGCACGTGCCGATGCTGGCCCACCTCCTGATCGCCGTGGGCGGCGTCGTCCTCGGCGCCCCCGCCGCCTTCGCGTACGGATGGCTCGCGTCGATGGTGGGCACGACGTCGACGTTCCTCCTGGTCCGCTACGTCGCCCGCGAGCCCCTCGAGCGCGCCCTCGCCGGCCGCCTCGCCCGCCTGCGCTCCTACGACGAGCGCCTGGCCCGCAACGGCTTCTGGACGGTGCTCGCGCTCCGCATCCTCTTCTTCCTCGCCCCGTTCCTCAACTGGGAGATCGGTCTCACCGGCGTCCGCGTCCGCGACTACGTCGCCGCCACCGCCCTGGGTCTGGTCCCCCAGCTCGCACCGACGGTCTTCTTCGCCGACTCCCTCGCCCCCGCCAGCGCAGCGCTACCGCAGAAGCTGCTCCTCGGCGCTCCCCTCATCCTCGCCATCCTGACGATCGCCACCATCACGCGCCGCCTACTGAACAGAAAAACAAAGGCCGCAGAGCACACCTCATAGACGGCCGCGTTCCGTCTCCGCGGCGCCGTGGAGCGGCGCGCCTACGCCGAGGACCCTGAGCGGCGACGGCGACTCCCTCCCGCGCACCGCCGCCGCGAAGACGGAGCCCCCGAACGCCCCCTACCAGTGGGCCTCTTCGGCGTCCGCCCCCGTCTCGGCGCGCTGCACTTCCTGCTCGTACGCCGCCACGACCAGCGCCCGCAGGCGCTCCAGGTCCTTCGGCGCCTGGAAATACACGCGGCTCTGCCCGAAGACGTCGGGCGCGCGCTCGACGTCGAAGCCGGGCGAGAGGAGCTTCGCGCGCTCGAGCGGGAAGCGGGTCACGATCGAGTGGCGGTCCGTGTCGCAGAAGGCGCGCAGGAACCAGTGCTCGGGTTTCCCGATGTTGATCCCGAAGTAGTAGGCCGCGTCCTTGTACTCGACCGGGTGCTTCTTCGCCGCCGACGAGTCGTGGCAGAGGCGCTTCACCGTCTGGAAGACCTCCAGCTCCTGGCCCGTCGTCACGGTGTTGGCGCGCGCGATGAAGTCGAAGAGCTCGTAGAACATGAGGCTCACGTCGCTCGCCAGCTCGACCGACTCGCGCCAGGCTTCCGGCGTGGGGCAGGCCTTCAAGAGCCCGGCACGGAGCTGCTCGGCGTGCTCGACGTCCTTCCCCGAGTGAAGCTCCCAGAAGTAGACGCTCTCGGGTGCTAAGTGGAGGTGCTTCAACCCCTTGATGATAATGTCGCAGCAGGGGGCGAAGAGCAGCTCGACCGCGTACAGCGTGGCGAGCGCGCGGTGCGCGGGGCCCTCGCGGCAGATGCTCGTCACCCACTGCGAGGCCTGCGCGCCCGGAGTGCCGCGGTCGTACTGCTCGAGCTTCGCGGACTCGAGACCGAGACCCTTGACGAACTTCCGGAAGAGCGCGGGATGGAGGCGCTCGAGGTCGAGGTTGCCGTGCTCCTCGTAGAGGTTGCTGACCAGCAGCAGGCGCGACTTCTCGTCGTGGACGTGGCTGATGGCGGCGGCGAGGAAGAGCGGGAACTCGTTGCAGAAGGGGTAGAACTCGCTCGCCAGCGCCTTGGCGGTCGCTTCGCTCTTCGTGTTGCCCTTGGCGAAGCGCTGGATGGCTTCGCTGGTCGGGATGGCGTGCGCGAGGATGCGGGCGTCGATCTCGGCGCGGCGGACGAGGAGCGCGGCCTCATCCTCGGTCGGGCAGCCGACGGAGACGACGCCCTGCCCGTCGAGCGCGATGGCCGGCGTGGCGCGGAGCCCGAGCTGGGCGAGCGCCGTGGCGTCGAGATCGGCGATGCGCCGCTCGACGACGGCGTCCGGGCTGCCCTTCGCCGCGCGACTCACGATGGCGACGGCGTCGGTGCAGAGACGGCAGCCGTCGCTGTAGACCGTGATCGTCGACGTCGGCCGGTGCGCGCTCCCCATGGCTTCTCCTTCCCTAGTGCGCCGACGAGGCGCGGCGGCGTTGGCGGCGCCCGGATCCCCGGAGCTGCCGGAAGTGGACGCGGCGGTGCTCCTTCACGAGCAGCATCGTCTGCGGCGCGACGGCCTCCCACCCGTAGTCCAGGCTGAGCGGCTCGGAGGCGACGATCACCGTGTCGCTCCGGACGTCGGGGTCGAGCATGCACACGTTGCCGTCCTTGCACTCGTAGCGCCGTCCCTCGTGCCAGTACATCGACGGCGCCTTCTTCACGTCGCTGGTCGTGTAGCGGAGGGCGACCGCCTCCACGCCGTCGGATACGGCGACGTTCACCTGCGACTCCTCGCCGATGTCGTGCTGGCGCTGCAGGGAGACCACCGTCTCGACCGCTGCCTCGAGCGCGTCACCCATCGCCTCGAGCGAGTCCTCGCCGCGGTACTCGCGCAGGTGATCGAGGAAGAGCGCGAACAGATGCTCGGAGTCGGTCGAGCCCTCGATGGCGTGGAAGCTCTCATCGGAGAGGCGCGCCAGCATGGCGCGCTTGATGAGCGGGAAGCCGGCGATCGCGCCGTTGTGCATGAAGGCGAGCCGACCGTAGGTGAACGGATGGCAGTTCGTCTCGACGACGGGCAGCCCGTGCGAAGCGGCGCGAACGTGGGCGAGCGCGCATTCGGTCCGCGTGACGCGCGCCAGATGGAGGAGGTTCCGGTTGTTCCACGCCGGCGTGATGGCGCGGAAGACCGCCGGCTCGGGGCCGAACTCGGGCTCGTACCACGCGACGCCGAAGCCGTCGCCGTTGAGCGGGTCGCGCAGCTCGGCGTGGTAGCTCTGGTTGATGAGCGAGTGAACGGGCTTGGTGATGAGGTTTTCGAGGGCGATCGGCTCGCCCAGGTACATGACGAAACGGCACATTGGAGCCTCCGCCCCTCCCCAAGCGACGGATACGCCGCAGGGTCAACGAGTGTCAAGCAATTCGACGGTCACGACGGCGAACTTGCTCGCCTATGACGCCGCCCTTTTCTTGACTTCGGAGGGCGCGCAGTTCATCGTCCGCGAGCAGGCATGGTCGTGAGGCGGCTTCGGAGGACGGGTCCTGCCCTGGCGCTCGTCTTCGTGCTCTTGCTGGGCACCGGCGCCGCGCGCGCAGGCGACGACCTGCTCACCGGGGACCACGCCGCCGAGCCTGCCGCGCCCGAGGCGGCGCCGATCGCAGAGGGCGCCGCCAAAGCGCACGACAAGCTCTTCGCCGAGAACCGCTTCCCCTCCGCCACCGTCTGCCGCACCTGCCACCCCGATCAGTACCGCGAGTGGGCGATGTCGCAGCACTCGTACGCGCAGCTGAGCCCCGTCCTCCAGGCCATGCAAGGGCTCATTCTCAAGCTCACCAACGTCTCGAACGGCGACTTCTGCATCCGCTGCCACAACCAGGTGGGCATGAACCTCGGCGAGAAGATCTTCATGTCGAGCATGGACCGCCACCCCACCTCGCGCGAGGGTATCACCTGCATCGTCTGCCACCGCGTGGGCTCGTCCTACGGCAAGGTGAGCGGCCGCATGCAGCTCGACGAGGGCCCGATCTTCTCGCCCGTGAAGGGCCCGACCGGGAACGCGGAGCTGAAGCGCGTCCTCTCCACGCCCGACGAGTACCACGTCGTCACCGAGGCCGGGCAGCAAGGCCGCGGCATCCACACCGACATCGTCCGCTTCCCCCGCATCTCGACGTCCGCGTTCTGCGGCCAGTGCCACGACGTGAACCTGGCCAACGGGTTGCGCCTGGAAGAAGCGTTCAGCGAGTGGAAGCACTCGCCGGCATCCAAGCGCGGGGTGACGTGCCAGGACTGCCACATGAGCACGGAGCCCGGGAAGCCCGTGGGCTACGCCGTCGGGCCGGCGGCGGTCGTGGGCGGCGTGCCGACGCGCCCGCGCAAGCGCACCGACCACCGCTTCGCCGGACCCGACTACTCCGTCGTCCACCCCGGCATCTTCCCGCACAACTCGAAGGCCGACGAGCTCGCGACCATCAAGGAGTGGATCACCTTCGACTGGAAGGCCGGCTGGGGCACCAGGGAGTTCGAGGACCACATCGCGAAGGGGTTCGAGTTCCCGCCCCGCTGGCGCTCGGTCGACGACCGCTACGACGCGCGCGCCGTCATCGAGGAAAACTTGAAGACGCTCGACGAGATCGCGAACGAGCGCCGCAATATCCTGCGCATCGGCTACCAGCTCGACGAGCCCGTGATCGACCGCGCCGACGCCGGCGGGCTCCGCTTCCGCGTCCGCGTCCACAACGGCATCGACGGCCACAGCGTGCCGACCGGCCTCGACACCGAGCGCATGGTCTTCCTCCACGTCGTCGTGCGCGACGCCGAGAACCGCCTCGTCTTCGAGTCGGGCGACCAGGATCCCAACGGCGACCTCCGCGACCAGCACTCGCTCTACGTCCGCAACGGCGAGCTCCCCATCGACGACCAGCTCTTCACGCTGCGCGGCAAGTTCGTCGTCGGCATGATCCGCGGCGGCGACCGCGAGCAGGTGGCGCCCGTCAACATCTCCGTCGACGCGCTGCCGTTCCTCCGCCCCGAGCCGCGCCCGACGATCCTCTACGGCCACCCCGAGGGCTTCCGGAAGCAACGACGCAACCTGCCGCCGCTCGCCGAGCGCTGGGCCGAGTACCGCGTGCCGCGGGACGCGCTCGCAGGCCGCACCCCGCCCTTCACCCTCCACGCCGAGATCATCGGCGGCATGGTGCCGCCGAACCTCATCAACGACATCCAGTTCGTCGGCTTCGACTACGACATGACCCCGCGCCAGGTGGGCGAAGCGCTGCTCGCCGGCTACCAGGTCCTCTGGGCGCGGGACGCCACCTTCGGACTCGGGAGCCCGTAGAGCGCGCGATGCGGGTGGGGCGGTGGTGGCGGGGGGCGTGCTTCGGGGCGGCGCTCGCGTCGGCGGGAGCATCCGGCGCGGCGAGCCGCCTCTCCGACCAGCAGATCCCCCTCGATCCCACGATCTCCGAGCGCCCGCGGCCCCTCCTCGAGCTGGGCGAGAAGTTCCTCGGCACGGGCCCGCTCTCGAAGGCGTTCGAGCTGCCCACGGGCGCCGTCTGGCAGCCGTCGCTCGTGGTCTACGGGACGCTCCGAACGGCGGTACAGACCTTCGACGACGGCAAGAACCCGCGCGTCTCCGAGTGGGCGAACCGCTTGAGCGTCTTCAGCAACCTCCAGCTCTCCGGCACCGAGCGCGCCGTCATCGGCTTCCGGCCGCTCGACAAGGACGGCCGCCACTACTTCGGCCAGGAGTTCGAGCCCCACGAGAAGTTCCGCAGCAACCTCGACGGCAACGTCGACCGCCTCTTCTTCGAGGGCGACTTCGGGCAGATCTTCCCCCACCTCGACCTCTACGACCGCTACGCGCTCGACTACGGCTTCTCCGTCGGCCGCCAGCCGCTCGTCCTCCAGGACGGCATGCTGCTGAACGACCTCATCGACTCGCTCGGCATCGTGCGGAACACGCTCGAGCCGAGCTGGGCGTCCAACTGGCGCCTGACCGCGCTCTACGGGTGGAACCGCATCCACCGCAACAACTTCCGCCAGGACAGCTCCGCGCAGCTCGTCGGCTTCGACTCCTCGGCCGACTTCTCGAAGTGGGGCACGCTCGACGTCGACGGCCTCTTCGTCCCCGCCGGACACGAGACCGGCGACGGTGTCTACGGCGGCACGAGTCTCGTGCGGCGCGTGATCGTGCTCGGGCGGAGCTTCAACACCACGGTCCGCGTGAACGGCTCCTACGCGGTCGAGCGCGAGACGCCGGAGACCCGCAGCGGCGTGCTCCTCTACGGTGAGGTGTCGCGCACGCCGAACCAGACCGGGAACTTCGCCTACGCGAACGGGTTCGTCGGCATCGATCATTTCTCGTCCGCCGCGCGCCATCCGGACGCCGGCGGGCCACTCGGGCGCACGGGGATCCTCTTCGAGGCGATCGGCGTCGGGAAGTACGGCTCCGCGCTCGGCAACTTCCCCGACAAGTCGGTGGGGGGCGCGGCGGGCTATCAGATGTTCTTCGCCAACACGCGCCGCCAGCTCGTCGTCGAGCTCGGCGGCCGCAAGGACACCGACGGCAGCCACCAGGGTGCCGTCGCCCTCGGCGGCCGGCTCCAGCAGGCCGTCGGCCACCACGTCGTGCTCCAGCTCGACAGCTTCGTCGCCGGCCACGAAGGCCTCGACGTCGGCTACGGCGGGCGCTGTGAGATGCTGCTCAAGTTCTAGGGAGGAACGACGCATGCACGTTCGAACCATCGCGGCGGCCCTGGCGTTCACGAGCGGCGTCGCGCTCGCCGTGGCGCCCGACCCCGCGAAGGTCGTCGGTCCGGAGAAGTGCGCCGAGTGCCACAAGGCGGAGTACGCCGCGTGGAAGGAGACGCACCACTACGACACCCTGAACAGCATGCACCGCAGCACGCGCGCGCAGGGAATCGCCGAGAAGCTCGGCATCAAGTCGATCAAGCACGACAGCGTGTGCCTGAACTGCCACTACACCCGGCAGGGCGCGGGCGACGCGGCCGACGTCATCGCCGGCGTCTCCTGCGAGTCGTGCCACGGCGCCGCGCGCGACTGGCTCGACGTCCACAACGACTACGGCGGCAAGGGCGCGACCAAGGAAGGCGAGTCCGCGGAGCACAAGAAAAAGCGCGTCGCCGACAGCATCGCCAAGGGCATGAACCGCCCCGACGACATCTACCCCGTCGCCGCCAAGTGCTTCGAGTGCCACGACGTGCCGGAGGAGAAGCTGGTGAACCTCGGCGGCCACCAGCCCGGGAGCAACTTCGAGCTGGTCTCGTGGTCGCAGGGCGAGGTCCGCCACAACTACATGGACGGCAAGAAGAACGCCGCCGACTCGCCCGAGCGCCGCCGGGTGATGTACGTCCTCGGCCAGGCCGCGGCGCTCGAGTGGAACCTCCGCCACCTCGCCAAGGCGACGGAGAAGGACGTCTTCGCCACCTCGATGGCGAGGCGCGTCGCCGGCGCGCGCGACGCGCTCAAGAAGGTCGACGACGCGGTGAAGATCCCCGAGGTCGAGCAGATGCTGGCGGCCAAGGCGGAGCTGAAGCTCAACAACCAGGCCGAGCTGTCGCGCGCCGCGGATCAGGTCGGCGCGGCGGCGAAGAAGCTCGCCGCGGACGCCGACGGCGCCAAGCTCGCCGCCGTGGACCCGCTCATCCCCGACCCTTCCAAGTACAAGGGCAAGGCCCACGAGTAGGCACGCTCAGCCTCCGATGGTGAGCAGCACGTCGCCCGCCTGCACCTGGGCGCCGACCGCGACCGCGAGCCGCCCGACGCGCCCGCTGCGGGGCGCCGTGACGGGGATCTCGACCTTCATCGACTCGACCACCGCCACCTCGTCGCCGGCCGCGACCACCGCACCCTCCGTCACCAGGATCTCCAGCACGCGACCCACGCTCGGGCTCCGCACGACGCCGTCGGCACTCACGGCCGGCAGCCTCGCCGCTTGGGACCCAGCTCCGCCGGCAGCAGGTCGTACGCCGTCGCCACCCATTCGCAGAGGAGCGGGCGGGTGTCGCGCGGGTCGATGATCTCCTCGACGCCGAACGCTTCCGCGGTGCGGAACGGCGAGCGGAGCGCGTCGAGCTTCTGCTCCAGCTCCCGGCGGCGGGCGTCGGGATCGGGCGACGCCTCGATGTCGCGCCGGTACGCCGCCTGCACGCCGCCCTCGATCGGCAGCGAGCCCCAGTCGCCCGACGGCCACGCGTAGCGGAGGTTCAGGCCCGAGGCGTTGCCGTGCGCCGCGCCCGCGACGCCGAACACGCGCCGCACGAGGACCGACACCCAGGGCACCGTCGCCTGGTAGACGGCCGCCAGCGCGCGCGCTCCATAGCGGATCGTCCCGGCGCGCTCGGCCGCCACGCCGATCAGGAAGCCGGGCTGGTCGACGAAGTTGACGCACGGGAGGTGGAAGGTGTCGCAGAGGTCGATCACGCGGGTCATCTTCTCGCTCGCCGGCGCGTCGAGCCCGCCGCCGCCGGCGAGCGGGTCGCTGGCGAGGACGCCCACGGGGAAGCCGTCGAGGCGCGCGAGACCCGTCACGAGCGGCGAGCCGTAGTGGCGGCCGATCTCGAAGAACGAGTCGCGGTCGAGGACGAGGCCGAGGAGCCGGCGGACGTCGTAGCCACGGCGGCGATTCCGCGGCACGATCGACACGAGCGCCTCCTCCCGGCGCCTCGGGTCGTCGTCGGGCGGGCGGCGCGACGGCACCTGCCAGACGTTCGACGGCAGGTAGGAGAGGAAGCGCCGGATGGCGGCGAAGGCCTCGTCCTCGCTCTCCACCTCGTTGTCGACCGCGCCGCTTCCGTGCGCGTGGATGTGCGAGCCGCCCAGCTCCTCCTTCGTCACCACCTCCCCGACGCCCCGCTCCACGACCGGCGGCCCGGCGACGAAGAGCTGGCTCGTGCCCCTGACCATGAGAGAGAAGTGCGACGTCACCACGCGCGCCGCGCCGAGCCCCGCGACCGAGCCCATGCACGCACCGACGACCGGCACCTCGGAGAGGAGCGCGACGACGGTGTCCCACGCCGGGTTGGCGGGCACGTAGGTGCGCTTCATCTCGTCGAGCGTCTTGACGGAGCCGCCGCCGCCCGTGCCGTCGACGAGCCGCACGATCGGGAGGCGCAGCTCGCGCGCCATCAGCTCGCCGTAGCCGGCCTTGTACGCGACCGAGCCGTCGGCCGCGCCGCCGCGGAGGGTGAAGTCGTCGCCCCCGGCGACGACGCGGCGGCCGTCGACGCGGCCGGTGCCGAGGACGTAGTTGGAAGGGACGAACGTCTTGAGGGCGCCGCCCTCGTAGGTCGTCTTGCCGGTGAGCGCGCCGACCTCGTGGAAGGAGCCGGGGTCGAGCAGGCGGTCGAGCCGCTCCCGGATGGTGAGCTTGCCGCTCGCGTGCTGGCGGGCGACGTTCTCCGGCCCGCCCATCTGCTTGGCGAGCGCCTCGCGGCGGCGGATCTCCTCGACCTCGGGCTCCCAGGACATCGCGCGCTCTCTACACCAGCGCGTGCGCGGCGAACAGATCCTTGTTAGGGTCGCGCGCCATGCTCGCGTGCCTCGACCTCGAGGGCGTCCTCGTGCCCGAGATCTGGATCAACGTCGCGGAGCGGACCGGCATCCCGGAGCTGCGCCGCACCACGCGCGACGAGCCGGACTACGAAAAGCTCATGCGCGGCCGGCTGGCGATCCTGGAGGAGCGCGGGCTCGGCCTGCCCGACATCCAGGCGGTCATCGGCGGCATGGCGGCGCTCGACGGCGCGCTCGCCTTCCTCGACTGGCTGCGCGGCCGCTGCCCGGTCGTCATCCTCTCGGACACGTTCTCGGAATTCGCCGCGCCGCTCATGCGGAGGCTCGGCTGGCCGACGCTCTTCTGCAACTCACTGGTCGTGGACCCGGGCGGGCGCATCACGGGGTACCGGCTCCGCATCGGGGACGGGAAGCGGCGCGCGGTGGAGGCGCTGCGCGGGATCGCCTACCGCGTCGTCGCCGCCGGCGACTCCTACAACGACACGACGATGCTGTCGGCCGCGGACGCCGGCATCCTCTTCCGCCCGCCGCCCAACGTGATCGCCGACTTCCCCCAGTTCCCCGTGACGACGACGTACGAGGAGCTGCGGACCGCGTTCGTGCGCCACTCCGCGGGCGAGATCGTCGCGTGAGCGAGGAGCCGCCCCCCGACCTCCCCTTCCCCGAGAGCCTCTGCCATCGCTGCGCGGCGCCGCCGCGCTACGTGCGCGCGGCGCGCAGCGTCTTCGTCTTCTGCCCGCTCGTGCCCGAGCGCTACCCGCGCCAGCCGGTGCTCGCCTGCCCGCTCTTCCGGCCGCGGCCGAACGACCCGCATCAGTCCCGCATCAATAGATGAAGGGTACGAGCCGCCACGTCCGGGCACGAAACGCGGCGTAACGCTCGCCGAACTGGGAGGCGAGGAGGGCCTCCTCGGCGTCGATCCGCGCGACCACCAGCCACGCCGACGCCGCGACCAGCAGCAAGCCGAGGGTGCTGCGGAAGACGAGCACCCAGCCCACCATGGAGACGATCCCGCCCAGGTAGCTCGGATGGCGGATGACCCGGTAGAGGCCGTCGGTCACCAGCTCGTGGCCCTCCTGGATCGCCACCAGCCCGCTGAAGCGCCGGCCGAGCACGAACATCGGCCAGACGCGCAGCGTCCCGCCAGCGACGAACAGCACGAGCCCCACCCAGCGCACGACGTCGCCGTCTAGCGTCAGCAGGTCGCGACGGTCGGAGAACGCCGGCAGCCATCCCCAGAGCACCGCGAGCACGAGGAAGGGCGGAAAGATCCATCGGTTCCCGGCGTCCTCTCGTAGGCCCGGGCTCAGGTTGACGGCGGAGAACGACGACACGACCGCGAGCGCGAAGGACACGACGCAAACGCCGAGGCGCGCCGGATGTGCGAGCAGACCGGCGAAAGAGCCCCAGCCGAGAGCCGCCAGGCCGACGAAGGCCGCGGTCGTGACGAACCCGGCGAGCATGCGCAGCCACGTCGAGGGGCGCTCCAACATCGCGCTCAGCGATGGGCCGCGGCACGCGCGACCCTGGTGCCCCGGGGCGGCGCCAGACGGTGCAGCGCGATGCCGGTCGCCGTGGCGACGTTCAGCGCGTCGACGCCGGGCGCCATCGGGATGCGGACCGCGACGTCGGCCGCGGCGCACGCCGCGTCGCTCACCCCGTCGCCCTCGCTGCCGATGACGAGCGCGAGCCGCGCGGGCGGCGGCAGGTCCGCGATGTCGAGCGCGTCGGCGCGCGGCGTGAGCGCGACCAGCGTGAAGCCGGCGGCGCGGAGCGCGGCCAGGCCGCCGGGGCGGTCGCCGAGCGCGGCGAAGGGCACCGTGAGCGTGCCGCCGAACGAGACGCGGACGGCCTTCCGGTAGAGCGGGTCGGCGGTGCCGGGGGCGAGGAGGACGCCGCCGGCGCCGAAGGCCATGGCGTTCCGGAACACGCCGCCGACGTTCTCCGGGTCGGCGAGCCGGTCGAGGACGAGGAGGAGGCGCGCGCCGAGGAGTGCCGCGGCCGGCGTCTCCGCGCCGCGCTCGCCGAGCCCGAGGCAGCCGCGGTGGAAGTCGAAGCCGACGACGCCCTTGATGACGGCGCGGGGTGCCATGAAGACGTCGAGCGCGGGCGGCAGGAGATCCCGCAGCTCCTCGAGCGCGGGCGCGGTCAGGAGCAGCGAGCGCGCGCGGAAGCGGCCGGTGTCGAGCAGGCGGCGGGCGATCGAGCGTCCCTCGGCCGCGAACAGCCCGCGGCGCCGGAGCGCGGCGGCGTCGCGCAGGTCGCGGTAGTCCGCGAGGCGCGGGTCAGCCAGCTCGTCGATCGAGTGGATCGGCACGGGTGAACGTCCAGGCCCACGCGATGAGCACGAGCTGGATCGGCAGGCGGAGCCAGAGGCCGAGCGGCGTCGGCTGCGGCAGCCAGGCCGGCGCGTCGACGAAGCCCAGGTGGTTCACCGCCATGTTGACGTTGGCGGGAAAGACCGCGAGCAGGAGTGCGATGAGCCCCCACGCCGCGAGCCGCCGCGTCGGCGGCAGGAGGACGAGCGCACCGAGCGCGATCTCGCAGGCGCCCGAGACGTAGACGAGGGCGAGCGGCGCGGGGAGGAAGGCCGGGACCATCGCCTCGTAGAAGCGCGGGCGACTGAAGTGGGTGATCCCCGCGCCGATGAAGAAAAGGCCGAGCGGGACGAGCAGGACCCGGCGCATGGCCTGCCCTTCTAGGTCGGCCCCGCCGGCCGGGTCAAACGTCCCTCTTCCGACGGGGCGTGGATTCGACTACGACCACCCCGTGCCCCTTCCCGCCGACGTCGCCGCCGTCCAAGAGGAATGGGCCCGCCGCGGTCGCTTCGTGACGCTCCCCGAAGGGCATCGCATCTTCACCCTCCAGGAGGGGCGCGGACCCGACCTCGTCCTGGTGCACGGCTTCCCCTCAACCAGCCACGACTTCGCCGCCGCCCTCCCCTTCCTCGCCGACCGCTTCCGCGTGACGTGCTTCGACCAGCTCGGCTTCGGCTTCTCCGACAAGCCGGCGGGCGACGTCTCGTACTCGCTGCTCGACCAGGGGCGGCGCGCGGGCGAGGTGCTCGGCGCGCTCGGCGTCGCACGCGCGGCCGTCGCCGGGCACGACATGGGGCTCACGGTCGCGGTCGAGATGCTCTGCCGCCACGAAGCGGGGACGCTCGGCGCCGAGATGACGGCGCTCGTGCTGACCAACGGCAGCCACCTGGTCGAGCTGGCACACATCACGCCCTTCCAGCGCAGCATCATGACCGACGACGGCGCCGCCGCCTTCGCCGCGACGTACGACCCCGAGGCCTTCGCGGCCGGCCTCCGCTTCGTCTGGGCCGACGCTTCGCGCACACCCGCCGTCGACATCCGCACCATCACCTACTGGCTCGCCGCGGGCAACGGGCTCGCCATCCTGCCCCGCATCGCGCGCTACAACCTCGAGCGCGAGTGGTACGCGGAGCGCTGGCGCCCGATCCTCGCCCGCGCGCGGATGCCGGTGAGCGCCGTGTGGGGCGACCGCGACCCGATCGCCGTCATCGAGATCGGCCGCCGGCTGGCCGAGATGGCGCGCGGCCCGCTCACCGTGCTCGACGGCGTCGGCCACTACCCGCAGATGGAGGCGCCCGAGCGCTGGGCCGCGGCCGTCGCGCGCGGCGCGGGCGCCTAGGAGGAGCGATGGAGTCTCTCCGCACGCCCGACGAACGCTTCGCCGATCTGCCCGGCTGGCCGTTCGCGCCGCGCTACCTCGACGCCGGCGGGCTCCGCGTCCACTACGTCGACGAGGGCCCGCGGAGCGCCGCCCCGGTGCTGCTGCTGCACGGCGAGCCGTCGTGGTCGTACCTCTACCGGAAGATGATCCCCGTGCTGGTCGCGGCCGGGCACCGCGCCGTCGCGCCCGACCTGATCGGCTTCGGCCGCTCCGACAAGCCGGTGCGGCGTGAGGACTACACCTACCAGCGCCACGTCGACTGGATGCGCGCGGTCGTCGAGACGCTCGACCTCCGCGACACGACGCTCGTCTGCCAGGACTGGGGCGGGCTCATCGGGCTCCGGCTGGTCGCCGAGCACCCCGAGCACTTCGCGCGCGTCGTCGCCGCCAACACCTTCCTCCCCACCGGCGACCGCCCCGCGAGCCAGGCCTTCCTCGCCTGGAAGCAGTTCTCGCAGACGACGCCCGACTTCCCCGTCGGCCGCATCGTGCGGGGCGGATGCACGACGGAGCCGGCGCCGGCCGTGGTCGCGGCGTACGACGCGCCGTTCCCCGACGACCGCTACAAGGCGGGTCCGCGCCAGTTCCCCGTGCTCGTCCCGATCACGCCCGACGACCCGGCGGCGGCGCCGAACCGCGCTGCGTGGGAAGTGCTCGGGCGCTGGACGAAGCCCTTCCTCACCGCCTTCAGCGACCAGGACCCGATCACGCAGGGCGGCGACCGCCTCTTCCAGGAGGCGATCCCCGGCACGCGGGGCCAGCCGCACACGACGATCGCGGGTGGCGGGCACTTCCTTCAGGAGGACCGGGGCGAGGAGCTGGCCCGGGTGGTCGTCGACTTCATCGCCCGTACGCGCTGAGGCCCATTTGCCGGAGCCCGGCGCTAGGGGCTGAGCTTTCTGTTTGACGGGCCTGTCATCTTGGCGCTACGGGCTTCCGTCTACCCCGACGGAGGACGGAGAGATCGATGAAAACCCCGACACGTGCGATCATGCTCGCCGCGCTGGCCACCCTCGCGTCGGCGCGCGCCGGGCACGCCGCCTGCAACGTCATCCCCGAGGCGCCACCCACCTTCCGCGCCGCGGTCGGCACGACGAACCGCCCCTTCGCGGCGCCGGGCGAGCCCGTCGAGCTGCGTGTGCGCGGCTCGCGGCTCTGCGACAGCCCACTGCCCGGCTTCGCCGCCGCGCCGAGCGACAACGTCGTCACGGTGATCTTCACGCCGCCGGCGGCCGGCGCGCCGCGGAACGCGGTCGTGGTGAAGGGCAGCTGCACGAAGTTCGCCGGCTCGCCCGACCAGCTCGCGTGTCAGGCGCAGCTCGGCGGCGGGACGGCCACCTGCGTCGCGATGAACCAGCCGGGCGGATCGACGGTCGACGTCGCAGGCGACGCGCTGCTCCGCTTCACGCTGCCGGTGACGTCGTTCAGCGGCCCGGCAACGATCGCCGTGACGTCGGCCATCGCGCCCCTTCCCTGCGCGCTGGCGAACACCCGCTGCGCCGACTCGACCGGCCTCGCCGGCCTCGCCGCCTGCGTCGACGACATCTTCACGCCCGACGGCACCTGCCGCACCGACCCGCAGCTCGTCGCGCCCACGTTCGGCCACTTCACCGCGCTCCCGGCCCCGGACGACTACCAGCAGCTCTGCACCACCACGAGCCCGCCGTGCACCGGCACGCCCACCGACGGTGAGCAGCTCCGCCTCACCACCGACCGCGCCGGCAATCTGCTCGTACCGGTCAACTGGCAGGGCATTCGCGCCTTCGAGGACGGCGTGCCCGCGCCGCGGCGCCTGCGTCTCACGGCCGCCATCCCGGTCAACATCCCGCGCAGCAGCTACCTCGCCTCGTTCGCGCCCGAGGGCGGACGGCTGGGACCGGTGTTCGAGCAGCAGACCGACCCGAACGCAGCGGCGTTGAGCCAGGTGACCCTCTTCGGCTCGGCCGACGCGCCCTATACGGTGCTGCGTCTCGCGCGCCGGGCACCCGTGTGCTCCGGCTCGCCGATCAAGGCCTGCAACGAGGACAGCGACTGCCCGAGCGGGCAGAGCTGCACGCGCTTCCTCGTCTGCGCGGGCGGGAGCCGGAGCGCGCTGCCGTGCGCCGGCGTCGACGACTGCCCGAGCGGCGGCACCTGCGGGCAGGCCACGTGCGCCGGCGGCACCCGCAACGCGCTCGCCTGCGACAAGGACGCCGATTGCCCGCCCGCGAACGAGTGCGGCCCGGGCCTGTTCGACTTCGGCGCCCTCTACGCGGGCGGCACCGGGCCGATCTTCGTCCCCCGCGCGGTGTTCATCGCAGAGGCGCACGACTCCTTCACGCTGAACGGCGCCGTCCAGACCGCGGACCTCTCCTCCTTCGTCGCGCTCGAGCGGGCCGACACGATCGACCTGAACGGCGACGGCGACCAGACCGACGCCGTGGTCACGCTGAGCAACCGCGTCTCGGGCGTGAGCCTGTCGATCGGTCAGAGTGCCGCCGGCCGCGCCGTCACCCGGATCCTCGAGGGCCCGCTCCGCTTCCCCGCGCTCGCAGCGGAGACGACCCGGGTGGCCTTCCTCGAGCCCGAGACGCTCCAGTTCGCCGCCGACGCCAACGGCAACGGGCGCGTCGCCGACAACCTGCTGCGCGTCTTCCAGGGCGGCGCGACCACGGCCACCCAGCTCACCGCGAGCCTCTCGCCGCCCGTCGTCGTCGACCCGGCGCCGCTGGTGAACGGCAACGCGGTCGTGATCTCCGACGGGCTCGTCTTCTACCGTGCCTCCGAAGCCGGCCGGGCGCACAAGCAGACGCTCCGCGCGAGCGTGACGGACCCCGGCGCGCAGGTGACGGACTTCGGCCACACCCCGGGCATCCTCGCCCTCTCCGGAGACGGGAACGTGGTCGTCTGGGCGAGCCACTCCGCGCAGCTCCCGGGCGGTGCGGGCCCGGCCGGCGACACCATCGGGCACCTCTTCGCCCGCAATCTCTCCGCGGGCACGACGACGATACTCGACGTCGACCACTTGAGCGGGCTTCCGGGCAACGGCTCGTCGGTCGTCAGCGGACCGGCCGCGAGCCGCGACGGCAAGGTCATCGCCTTCGCCAGCAACGCCACCGACCTGGTCGCCGGCGACACCAACGGCAAGACCGACGTGTTCGTCGCCGACCTCACCGCCGGCCTCACCGTGACCCGCGTGAGCGTCGATTCGATCGGCAACCAGGGAAACAACCATTCCGCGCCCGCCGGCGCGCCGTTCGGGCAGAACGTCGCGATCTCGGCCGACGGGCGCTACGTCGTCTTTCCGACCTCGGCGAGCAACCTGGATCTCGGCGTCGCCGACACCAACGGCTTCAACGACGTCTACCTCCGCGACCGCGTGACGGGCATCACCACGCGCATGAGCCTGGCCGCCGACAACGTGACGCAGGGAAACGGCGACTCGGGCGGCGCCCCACCGTTCCTGGGGGTGGGAATCTCCGGCGACGGCCGCTATGTGGTGTTCGCGAGCGCCGCGAGCAACCTCGTTCTCGGCGACACCAACGGGCTGCCCGACGTCTTCGTCCGCGACCGGGACGCGGACGGCGACGGCATCTTCGACAACAACGGGGCCGCCGGCACCTCGCTCGTGCGGGTAAGTGTCGCCTCCGGCGGCAGCCAGGCCACCGGCGGCACCCTTGGCGCCGCCGTGCCCATCATCTCCGCCGACGGCCGCGTCGTCAGCTTCGTCTCCACCTACACCAACCTCGCACCCAACCTGACCGGGACCCTCCAGACGTTCACCCACGACATGGTGAGCGGGGTGACGGCGCTCGAGTCGGTCGGCCTGGACGGGAAGCCGGCCAGCGCGGACGCGGCCGCCCTCGGATTCTCGAGCGACGGCCGCTACGTCGGCTTCTGCAGCGCCGCGAGCGGCATCGTCAACGGCGACACGAACGGGACCACGGACATGTTCCTGCGCGACCGCGCCACCGGCGTCACCACCCGCCTCAACGTCACGCCGTCGCTCATGCAGACGAGCGGCGAGGGTCCGATTACGAGCGAGGCTTGCGTCACCCCTATCTCCGCCGACGGCCGCACCATCGTCTTCACCACCGGCGACGGCAACATCGTCGCCGGAGATTCGAACGGGCTCCAGGACGTCTTCGTCACCCGCCCCGACCCGACCGATTGCGCGAGCGATCTCACGGGCGACTGCGACCTGAGCGACACCGTGCTCCAGGTCTTCGACGGCAGCACGGTGAGGACGCTCTGCCCCGCCGATCAGACCGTCGTCGCGGGTGGCCTCGTCGCCTTCCTGCGCCCCGAGTCGGCGGGCAACGCCACCGCGCCGGCCAACTGCCCGCTCGGCACGGCCATTTCCGACGGCGTCGACCTCGACGGCGACGGCGACACGACCGACACGATCGCCTACTTCTGGACGCCCGGGCTGCCGGGTGACACGCCGGTCTCGCTCAACGTCCCCGCGACGTCGCTCTCCCTCGCCGCGACGTGCACCGGGGGACCGCTCGCCGGCCGGAGCTGCATCGGAGACGCGGACTGCGCCGGCGGAACGTGCGTCGCAGGCTGGCTCGCCGTGCTCTATTCCGAGAGCCAGAAGGGTACCGACTGGAACCTCGACGGCGACCAGAAGGACGACGTGCTCCTCGTGGAGCGGATGGCCGGTTGCGGCGGCCCCTGCCCCGCGCTCTTCCCCCTCGGCAACGGCGGCTTCCGCCAGCAGGCCGACGTCGCGGTGGCGTCCGGGTCCACGATCGCCTTCATCACATCCGAAGCCAAGCAGGGCCACGGCGACCTCAGCATCCCCTCGAACGGCCTCACCACCGACCGCGTGCTCCAGGTCTACCGCGCCGAGCTGCCGCAGTTCATCGACGTGGGGCAGTCGGCGGACGAGTTCGTGCTCGGCGACGCGGTCCCGGGCAAGGACCAGATGGTCGCCTTCCGCCGCACCGAGGACCAGCACATGGTGGTCTACGACGTCACCGCGAACCTCGCCTACGACACCGGGCTCCTCGTCATCCCGTGCGGGCTCGAGGCCTGCGACCCGAGCAAGCCGTACCACGTCTTCGACGACACCGGCACCGTCCGCTTCCTCACCACCGAGGCCGCCCTCGGCGAGGACGTGAACCACGACGGCGACATGGCCGACCTCGTCGTCGAGCTCTGGACGCTCGCGACCGCGACCCCGCGCTCGATCACCACGGTCGACCAGACCGCGGGCAGCGCCGTCGACCCACTGGCCGACACCCAGCCGAACGACCAGGTCCTCGTCAGCCCCGGCGGCCGCTGCTTCATCGGCAGCGTGCAGCTCCTCGTGCCGGGAAGCTGCGTGCCCGGTACGCCCGGCACCTGCCCCGCCGGCGCCGTCTGCCAGCCGGAGAAGGTCGTGATCGCGACCCCCGACAGCGACGCCGACGGCATTCCGGACGCGCTCGACAACTGCCCCTTCGTCGCCAACGCCGACCAGGCGGACGCCGACGGCGACGGCGTCGGGGATGCGTGCGACGTCGTCACCTGCGGCGACCACCTCGTCGGGCCGCTCGAGGAGTGCGACGACGGCAACCGGACGGACGGCGACGGCTGCTCGGGCGGGTCGTGCCGCTTCGAGCGGGAATTCAAGTGCTACAAGGCCAAGACGAAGGCCGGCACCCCGAAGTTCGTGGCGCGCACCATGAACCTCGCCAGCCAGTTCGATTCCGCCGGCGCCAAGGCGAACGCGCCCGCCACGTTCTGCACGCCGGTCTCGCCCGCGGGCGATCCGAGCGGCCACCTCGAGTGCTACAAGCTCGGCAACTCCGGCAAGCAGCCGAAGCGCCTGCCGCGCGACCTCACGGTCATGGATCAGTTCGGCAGCGAGCCGCTCACCATCACCAAACCGAAGACGCTCTGCCTGCCGAGCGGCGAGACGCCCACGCCGGTCGCGCATCCCTTCGACGAGTTCTCGTGCTGGCAGGCCAAGACCAGGTCCGGCGCGCCGGCCTTCGTGCCCCGCGACGTCACGCTCACCGACGAATTCGGCCCGCGCAGCGTGACGGTGGTCAAGCCCGAGACGCTCTGCGTCCCCGCCGATCGCGACGGCAACAGCATCGTCGACGGCACGGGACTCCGCGTCTGCTACCACACGACCGACGTGCGCGGGCAGGCCCACGTCACGTCCCGCGACGTCTCGGTTGAGAATGCGTTCGGTGCGGAGAGCCTGACGATCAGCGGGTCGAGCACGCTCTGCGTCCCCGCCTGGAGGTGACCGCATGGGCAAGGTGAGCGACCTCGCGGAGAGGCTCTGGAACGGGACCGTCACGCCGGAGGACCACCATCCCTGGCTCGCCCTCAACGAGCTGGAGGAAGTCGAGCACGGGATCGGGTTCGTGTCGAGCTTCGCCAACGTGACCGCCGTCGACACCGCCGAGGGCCTCGTGCTGATCGACACCGGGAGCTTCCTCCTCGCCGGCACCGTGCACGGCGCGATCCGCGGCTGGTCGCCGCGTCCGCTCCACACGGCGGTCTACACGCACGGGCACGTCGACCACGTCTTCGGGGTCGCGCCCTTCGAGGAGGAGGGGGCGAGCCGCGGCTGGGCCGCGCCCCGCGTCGTGGCGCACGAGGACGTCTCGGCGCGCTTCGACCGCTACGTCAAGACGGCGGGCTGGAACGCGGCCATCAACGCCCGCCAGTTCCGCATGCCGGGGCTCCGCTGGCCCACCAACTATAGATACCCCGACCAGACGTACCGCACCTCGCTCGAGCTGACGGTCGGCGGCGTCCGCCTGGAGCTGACGCACGCGCGGGGCGAGACCGACGACCACACCTGGGTCTGGCTTCCCGAGCGTCGCGTGCTCTGCACCGGCGACCTCTTCATCTGGGCCACCCCCAACGCCGGCAACCCGCAGAAGGTGCAGCGCTACCCCGACGAGTGGGCGCGTGCGCTGCGCACCATGGCCGCGCTCGACGCCGAGCTGCTGCTCCCGGGCCACGGCTACCCCATCCGCGGCGCGGCCCGCGTGCGCCAGGCGCTCGAGGAGACGGCGACCGTCCTCGAGACCCTGCACGACGAGACGCTCCGCATGATGAACGCCGGCGCCTCGCTCGACGACATCCTGAACACCGTGCGCGCGCCCGCCCATCTCCTCGAGCGGCCATATCTGCGCCCCGTCTACGACGAGCCCGACTTCATCGTCCGCAACATCTGGCGCCTCTACGGCGGCTGGTGGGACGGGAACCCGGCGCACCTGAAGCCCGCGCCGGCGCGCGCGCTCGCGACGGAGCTGGCCGCGCTCGTGGGCGGCGCCGGCCGGCTCGCGGCGCGGGCCGCCGAGCTGGCGGCGCAGGACGAGCTGGCGCTCGCCTGTCACCTCGTCGAGCTGGCGGCGCAGGCGGCCCCCGCCGACGCCGAGGTGCGCTCCACGCGCGCCGCCGTCTACCGCCGGCGTGCGCGTGCCGAGCGCTCGGTGATGGCGCGCGGCGTGTTCACCGCGGCCGCCGAGGAGAAGGAGTAGGCGTGCACGGCGCGGTCACTGACGCCGACGGGCTCGTCGAGCGCGCGATCGCCACCGGCGACGAGCACGCGATCAAGCTCACCGAGGCGTGCCTCCGCGAGCCCGCGGCGCACCCGCACCCCGCCTTCCTGGCCGCTGCCGCGCACGCGATCGGCGTGCTCGGCCGCGCCGGCGCGACGCCCCCACCCTGCTGAGTCGGCAGGACGTATTCCGCTCGCAGCGATTGCGACGGCGCGGCGCGCAGGGCACGTCCCTCCCCATGCTGGCCCGCGTCCGCTCCGGCGCTCTTCGCGGCATCGAGGCCATCATCGTCGACGTCGAGGTCGACGTCTCGAGCGGGCTTCCCGGCACGACCACCGTCGGCCTGCCCGACGGCGCCGTGCGCGAAGGAGCCGACCGCATCCGTGCGGCGCTGCGGAACTCGGGGTTCAAGCACCCGCAGAAGCGCGTCACCGTGAACCTCGCGCCGGCCGGCGTCCGGAAGGAGGGGGCCGCGTTCGACCTGCCGATCGCCCTCGGCATCCTCGCGGCGGATGCGGAGGGGCCGCCGCTCCCGGACCTGTACGCGTGGGGCGTCCTCGGCGAGCTCGGCCTCGACGGGCGCGTGCACGCCGTGCGCGGCGCGCTGCCCGTGGCGGCCGCGGCCGGGCGCGCCGGGATCGCGGGGCTCCTCGTGCCGGCGGCGAACGCCGCCGAGGCGGCGCTCGCCGGCGGCCCGCCGGTGGTCGGGATCGAGACACTGGCGGAAGCGGTCGCACACCTCTGCGGCGACACCCGCGCGCCCACCGTCGTCGACGCCGAGGCGCTGCTCGCCGCCGCACCCCCCGCCGCGGGCGACATCGCCGACGTCCGCGGACAGACCCATGCGAAGCGCGCGCTCGAGGTCGCGGCCGCGGGCGGGCACAACGTGCTCCTCATCGGCCCCCCGGGCTCGGGCAAGACCATGCTCGCCCGGCGCCTGCCCTCCATCCTCCCGCCGCTCGGACGCGACGAGGCGATCGCGGTGACCGCCATTCACAGCGTCGCGGGCCTGCTCGACGGGCGTCCGCTCTGCACCAGCCGGCCGGTGCGCGCGCCCCACTGCTCGATCTCCGACGCGGCGCTGCTCGGCGGCGGGAACCCGATCCGTCCCGGCGAGGTCACGCTCGCCCACCACGGCGTCCTCTTCATGGACGAGCTGCCCGAGTTCCGGCGGAACGTCCTCGAGCCGCTCCGCCAGCCGCTCGAGGAGCGGCGCATCACGGTGGCGCGTGGCACCGGCACGGTCGCCTTCCCGGCCGCGTTCCTGCTCGTCGCCGCGATGAACCCGTGAAGTTGCGTTGCCCTTTTGCCATGATTTCCCGAGGACCGGAGGGACGAGGAGGTGGGGTCGGGCTCGGGAGGTAGCAGAGCCTGATCTCGATCTCGCCGGTCCCGACGATGATCTCTTCCGTGATGTTCTCGACCACCTGCCGTTTCTCTTCGGGGGTAAGGCTCGGCCACCGGGAGTAGAGGTCCCGGGCTTCCGCAAAGACCTCGTCTGAGGAGAGGAGCCGGATCTTCAGGAAGTCGAGCTCGCCCTGGAGGGCCGGCAGCTCGTTCTCGATCTGACCGAGGCGCTCCTCGAGGGGTCGGTAGTGGCGTCCCAGGCCTTCCTTGGAGATTTCGTCTGCGAGGTAGAGGCGAGAGAGCTTCTCCATGTCGGCGCGAAGCTTCTCGGCCTCACTCGCGAGAACCGTGAGGGTCTCTTCCTTCGAGCGCATCGTCTCGTCGGCGCCCGCCAGGTAGCGAGTGATCTCCTCGGGCGAGAAGAAGAAGTCGCGGAGCTGCTCCTGGAACACCGCGGCGAGGTCGTCGACCGGAATCTTGTTCCGACAACGGTAGCAGACGTACTTGGGTGTGTTCGACGGGACGTACATCTTCCCGCCGCAGTGGCAGTGGACGAGCCCGGCGAAGAGCTGGACGGCCTTCTTCGCCGGCCGCTTGCCGTTCCGGCGACCATCGAGAATCCCGTTCGCCTGGTTCCAGAGGTCGTCGGAGACGATGGGCTCGACGTGGGAGACAACCCACTCGGCTTCGGGCTTCAGATCCCAGCCCTTCTTGGGGCCCCGGCTCTTCGTGTAGTTGGCGCGTCGGAGACCCTTCGCCGTCGGGTCGCGGACGAGCCGCTCGACGGTGGTGTCGGACCACTTCGACCCGTTGCGCGTCCGATGGCCGGCTTCGTTGAGGAGCCGGGCCACGGTCTTCTTTCGCCGGTGCTCGACGAAGAGCTCGTAGATGAGCCGGCGGATGGGCGCTTCCTTGGGGTCGGGGATCAGCTCACGGTCCTTCCACTGGTAGCCGTACGGAGCAGCTCCGCCGAGGGGCTTCCCGAGCTTCGCGCGGATCGGGACCGAGGCCGCGACGCGCTCA
>JBGQET010000006.1:0-75279 GCA_041496545.1 Binatia bacterium
GACGGGCGAGAACCGCGCCGTCGAAGCGGCGCAGAAGGCGATCTCGAGCCCACTGCTCGAGGACATCTCGATCCAGGGCGCACGCGGCGTGCTGATCAACATCACCGGCGGGCCGGACCTCTCCCTCCACGAGGTGAACGAAGCCGCGACGCTCATCCAGGAGGAAGCGGACGAGGACGCCAACATCATCTTCGGCGCGGTGATCGACGAGTCGATGGGCGACGAGGTGCGCATCACCGTCATCGCCACCGGCTTCGGCGCCCCGGCCGACGCTCGCCTGCGACGTCCCGCGAGCGCCGAGCGGTCTGCGGCCCCGGGCACCGTCTCGTCCGACGGCCGCCCGGTCCGCCGCCACGGGCTCATCGCGGAGGATGAGCTCGACGTCCCGACCTGGCAGCGCCGCCGTCAGGAGCCGCCCGTCGCCCCGCCGCCGCGCCCCGCGCAGCGGCCGGCGCCGGCCAAGACCGGCGCCGCCGACGCGGCCGACGAGGACTACGACATCCCGACCTTCCTCCGCCGCGGCGCGAGCGAGTAGCCCGCGGGCCGCTCAGTGCGGCCCGGTGTGGAACTGCTTGCTGTAGGCCTGGACGGTCTTCTGGACGTTCGGGTCCGTCGAGCGCGCCGCATTCACCATCTCGAAGGCGTCGAGCTCGAGGTCGTAGAACTCGGGCTCGACGATGGTCTGCTGGGTCGAGGCGTTCACGACGGTCTCGGTCTCCGCGTAGGTGACGTACTTCGGCTGCGGGGTGCCGCAGCCGTCCACCTTGTGCGCGACGATGCCGTCCCAGTCGGCGTCGATGCCGTCGGGCGGCGGCCAGCTCTCGATCTCGAGGTCGAGCCGCCAGCCGATGCTCGGGTTGGCGAGCAGGGGCACCAGCGAGCGGCCGTTCATGCCGGCCGGCGGGTTCGTGACGCCCGCCATCTGATAGACGGTCGGCGCGATGTCGATGTTGGCGACGAGGTGGAAGGAGTCGACGCGCCCGGGTCCCGGCTGCCTGAAGTCACGCACCGCGAAGGGCACCCGCACCGCCTCCTCGTAGACGTGGTTCTTACCGGTGAGCTTGTGCTCGCCCCAGTAGTAGCCGTTGTCGCCGATGAAGAAGACGACGGTGTTGGAGAGGAGCGTCCCGCCGGTCACCGGCTGGTGAAGGCTGGCGAGCAGGTCGATGAGCTCCTGCACCGAGCGGTCGACCGCGGCGAGGCAGCGGAGCTGATTGAGGCGGAACGCGTCGACGTTGGTCGCGATCTCTGCCGGGGTGAGCGGCGCCTTGTCCCGGACCCAGGCGGGCTTGTCGGCCGCGGGCTCGTTGAAGCTCGGTGGGCGGTTGGCGTCGAGCACGGGCGGGCGCGCCGCCGTGAACAGGTCGGCGTCCTCGGGGGCCGGCATGGCCGGGGCGTGCGGCGCGTTCGGCGTGAAGAACAGGAGAAACGGCTGGTCGCGCGTCGCGGCCTGCTGGAGGAACGTCTTCGCCTGGTCGCGGAAGAAGTAGGTGATGTACTTGCCGTTCGGACCCTCGTGGACGCCGCGCGCGCCCAGGCCGTCGCCGCTGATGTAGGCGTCGTAGTCGTAGTAGTCGCTCACCCCGCCGCCCGGGATGGCGGTCCAGAAATCGTAGCCCGGCGGATGGAAGTTCCCGTTAGGCACCGGCCCGCTCCACTGGTTCATGTACTTGCCGACCAGCGCCGTGTAGTAGCCGGCGGTCTGGAGCTGAGGGGCGAGCTTGGCGGAGGTCGGGAAGTTGGTGCTGGAGAGCGCGATCTTGTTCGTCTCGACGCCGTGCGCGTGCGCGTACTTCCCGGTGAAGATGCTCGCACGGCTGGGCGCGCAGAGCGGCGTCGTCACGTAGCCGCGCTCGAAGCGGACGCCGTCCCGGAACAGGGTGTCCATGGCGGGCATGAACGGGTCGGGGTCGGGCGGGAAGCGGGTGTTGAAGGTGTCCGCGCGCTGGTCGTCGGTGACGATCACGAGGAAGTTGGGACGCGAGTCTGCCGCCGCGAGACGGGCGGCGAGAAGCGCGAAGGCGATTGCCGGCAGAGAGGCTCGTCGCATGGGACGGGATGCTACCGGCCCGCGCGCACGCGCGACAAGAGCGAAGATGTCATCTTGCGATACATAGGAAGACGTATCGCAGCGCTCGGTACGGCGCGCGGCGGTCCCTACCGGCCTTGAGGCGCCCCGGGCCGCGGGCTATGCAGGAGCGCCGCGTCATGCCGCCAACGACGATCGACCGCGCCGCCCGTCTCGCCAGCGAGCGGCGGCTCTTCACCCCCGGCCCCAACGGGCCGCTCTCGGTCTGCCTCGTCTACCCGAACACTTACCCGGTCGGCATGGCGAACCTGGGCTTCCAGGCGATCCTCCGGCTGCTCGCCGAGGATCCGCGCGTCACCGTCGAGCGCGCCTTCCTCCCCGACGGCCCGCGCGCCGAGTGGCCGCGCACGCTGCGTTCGTTCGAGCAGGATCGCCCCGTGCGCGACTTCGACGTGGTGGCCTTCTCGATCTCGTTCGAGACCGACTACGTCCACGTCCTCGACTGCCTGGCGCTCGCCGGCGTGGGGCGCGAGCGCACCGCGCGCCGTGACGCCGACCCGCTCGTCGTCGCCGGCGGTCCGGCGACCTTCCTCAACCCCGAGCCGCTGGCGGAGTTCGTCGACCTCTTCCTGATCGGCGAAGCGGAGGGCATGCTGGGCGAGTTCGTCGAGCGCGCGCTCGGGGGCGGCGGGCGCGACGCGGTCCTGGCGCGGGCGGAGGAGATCGCGGGCGCCTACCGGCCCGACCGCTGGACGCCCGCCTACGACGCCGCGGGCGACCTCGTCGCCTTCGCGCACGCCGGGCGTGGTCCGGGTGCGCGAGTCGTCCGGCGCTACGTCGCCGACCTCGACGCCTTCTCGACCGACTCCGCCGTCCTCGCGCCCGAAGCGGTGTTCGGCGACATGGCGCTGGTCGAGGCGAGCCGCGGCTGCGAGTGGGGCTGCCGGTTCTGCGCCGCCGGCTACATGTACCGGCCCGTCCGCTACCGGAGCGCGGCGCGGCTCCGCGAGAGCATCGCGCGCGGGCTCGCGGAGCGGCGGACCATCGGCCTGGTCGGCGCCGAGATGGCGAGCCAGCCCGGGATCGCGGCGCTCTGCCACGAGATCGCCGCTGCGGGTGGGCGCGCGTCGCCGTCGTCGCTCAAGGCCGACGTCATCACGCCGGCGCTGGCGCGCGCGCTCGGGAGCGGCGGCAACCGGTCGGTCACCATCGCGCCCGAGGCAGGCTCCGAGCGCATGCGACGCGTCATCAACAAGAACCTGACCGAGCCCGAGATCCTCCGCGCCGCCGACTGGCTGGTGGGCGCCGGCGTCGAGGCGCTCAAGCTCTACGTGATGGTCGGGCTGCCGGGCGAGACGTCGGAGGACGTCGAGGGGATCGTCGACCTGACGCGGAAGGTGCGCGCGCGGCTCATGGCGGGCGGACGGCCGAAGTTCGGCCGCATCCTCGTCTCGATCAACCCCTTCGTGCCGAAGCCGTGGACGCCCTTCCAGTGGGAGCCGATGGAGGACCTCGCGTCGCTGCGCGGCAAGCTCGCGGGTCTGCGGCGGGCCCTCGGCGCCATCCCGGCGGTCGAGGTGGAGACCGAGAGCCCGCGCGAAGCGTACCTCCAGACGCTCCTCTCGCGCGGCGACCGTCGCACGGCACCCATGCTGCGCGCGCTGCACGAGCGCCCCGACGCGTGGTGGGCGACGCTCCGCGGCTGGCGCGGCGACGTCCACCCCGACCGCTTCGTGCACCGCGCGCTGCCCACCGAGTCGCTCCTGCCGTGGGACTTCGTCGACCACAACGTCGACAAGCGCTACCTCCTCGCCGAGCGTCGCAAGGCCTTCGCGGAGCTGCAGACGCCACCCTGCGACACCCACACCTGCCACGCCTGCGCGGCGTGCTAGCGCGACCTTCGACCTACGGGAGCGGACGCGGCGGCGCGGGTGGCGCCGTGCGGCGTGGCAGCAGGATCAGCACCGCGACCGCCCACACGCCGGCGACGAAGCCGAGGAGCGTCCAGAGCGTCTTCGGGTAGCCGTTGTTGTGGGCGAAGAGGCGGCACATGATCGCGTTGCAGATGTTGACGGCGAGCGCGGTGCCGACGAGCGCCGTCGCCGGCAGATCGGGCGCGACGAACGCCAGCCCCGTGGCGTAGGAGAGCACGGCGGTCGCGCTCACCGGCGTGTCTCCACGATTGACGCTCCCCGTACCCGCTCCCTATACTCCGGCGCCCGCCCTCGGGCGGAGGACACACCCATCCTGAAACGCCTGTACGACTTCGGCGAGGAGGCGCTCGCCCGGATCGCCGAGGACCTCCTCTCCAATCCGCGCTTCGCAGAGGCGTTTTCGACGGCGCTCCAGAAGGCGATCTCGACCAAGGGCCGCATGGACCGTAACATGCAAACGCTGCTCGGGCTGCTCAACCTGCCCTCGCGCCGCGACGTGAACCGCGTCCTCACCAAGCTCGAAGCGATCCAGGGGAGCCTCGTCAACCTGAACCTCAAGGTCGACCGCTTGATGGCGTCGCGCGCCACGCGATCCCGCCCGAACCGCAAGCCCACCCCCGCGGGCGAGACGGCCGCCGAGTAGCGGGTCGTCACCGGAGCCCGCTCGCCGGCGTCGCCGCGGGCGCGGCGCTGGGGAAGAGGTAGGCGGCGATCGCCACCAGGTCGGCGAGCGACCCCGGGTCGCCCGTCAGGAGGGGCACCTCGGCGACCACGGGCGCGCCGGCGCGCGCCACCAGCGGCGCGAGCGTCGCCTCCTGGCGGGCGGAGAGCGTGCGCAGGTCGGCCCACGCCTGCCGCAGCCGGGCGGCGAGCCGCGGCGACACGCCATCCAGCTCCGGCGGGTCCTCGGGCGCGCCGGCGAAGAGCCGCCGGGGCACGCCGCGGTTCACGATCACGCCGTCGATCGCGAGGTCGATCGAGCGCAGCGCGCGCGCCAGCGCTTCGCCGTCGGTCACGAGCCGCGGCTCGGGCGCGGTGACGAGGAAGAGCGCCGTGTCCTCGCCCCGCAGCAGCGCGCCGACGCGCGCCACGCGCTCGCGCAGCGCGTCCGTGAAGCCCTCGATGGCGCGGATGAAGTCGCCCACCTCGCGCACCAGGCCGATGCCGGTGAAGCGCTCGAGCCCGCGCAGCACGGAGGTGAGCACGTAGTGCGCCAGCCGCGAGCCGGCGGCGGGGAGGATGGTCGTCGGATCCTTCAGGATGGCGAAGGCGCGGGAGTCGAGGAGGGCGAGCAGGCGGCGGGGCGCGTCGAGGAAGTCGACCGCGTGCCGCGCGGGGGGCGTGTCGACGACGAGGAGGTCGTAGTCGCCCTCGGAAGCGAGCCGGTAGACGCGCTCGACGGCCATGTACTCGGCCGTGCCCGCGAGCGTCGTGGAGAGGTTCTGGTAGAGGCGGTTCTCCAGCACGGCGTGCGCCTGCGACGGGCTCGAGGCGAGGCCGAGCACCAGCTCGTCGAACGTTCGCTTGACGTCGAGGAGGAGGGCGTCCAGGTGCGCGCCCTTGGCGCCGACGGCGGCGAGCGAGACGCGACGCGGCTCGCCGGCGAGCGCGCCGAGCCCGAGCGCGTCCTTGAGGCGCTCGGCCGGGTCGACCGTCAGCACCGCCGTCCGCCGCCCGCGGCGCGCCGCTTCGACCGCGAGCGCCGCGGCGGTGGTCGTCTTCCCCACGCCGCCGCTGCCGACGCAGATGAGGATGCGCTTGGTCTCCAGCGCGGCGGCGAGCCCGCTCATGCCGCGAGCCCGGTCGCGCCCGCGAGCACGGCCGCCAGCTCCGCCGCCGCCGCGGCGCTCTCCGGGCCCTCGAAGAGGAACGGCAGCCGGATGGGCGTCACGCCGAGCGCGCGCCGGAGCGCCGCCACCTGGGCCTCGGCTTGGCGGCGCCGCTCGAGCTCGAAGCGCGCCGCGCGCACCAACGGATGCGCGCCGTGCACGGCCTCGAGCCGCTCGAGCGCGGCGGTGTCCTCGGCGGTGAGACGCCGCGGCGGCACCGCGTTCACCAGCGGCGGTGCCGTGGGGAGGCCGAGCCGCTCGAGCTCGCCGTAGAGCTCGACCGTCTCGCGCACCGCGAGCTCCTCGGGCGCGGCGACCGGACAGACGAGCGTCATCGCCGGGTCGGTGAGCACGGCCTGGATGCGGCCCAGGAGGTCCGCCACCGGCCCCAGACGGGCGAGGGCGCCCAGCGTCCGGGGCGCGGCGAGGAGCGGCAGCGAGTGCCCGGAGGCGGGCGCGTCGACGACGATCAGCTCGTACACCGGCCGGCCGATGCGTCGCGCTTCGAACCAGGCGAGCAGGCGCTGGAGCACGAGGAATTCGGGCAGCCCCGGCGCCGCCGCCGCCAGCACCTGGAAGGAGGTGCTCTCGAGCAGGCGGCGCGCGAGCACGCGGAAGCGGAGCACGCGGTGGACGAAGTCGCCGAGCGCCTCCTCGGCTTCGATGGTGGCGGCGGTGAGGCCCGGGCTGATCCGTCGCGGCTCGGCCCCGAGCCGGGCCACGCCGAGGAGCGCCGCGAGGCGGCCCCGTCCGACCTCGACCGCGAGCACGCGACGGTGCGCGGCGGCCGCGGCACGGGCCAGCGCGACCGTGACGGTCGTCTTGCCCACGCCCCCCTTGCCGGTGACGACGACGAGGCGCTGGGCGGCGAGCGGCAGGCGGACCAGCACGCTGGGCGTCATATCCGCGGCTCGCGCGCAGTGTCAATTTCGAGAGGGGAGCCCTTGAGCTGCGCCGAGGCGATCGTCTAAACGTCGATGCGCACATGGGCGAGACGCGGGTCGACCTTCTGCACCTCCTCGAAGACCTCCGCGACGCCTATCCCGCGGCGCTCGAGGAGACGATCCTCGTCGAGATGGTGGCCAACGCGCTCGACTCGGGTGCGACGCGGATCGCGCTGAGCAGCGACGCGGCCCAGGCGACGCTCACGGCGGTCGACGACGGCCGCGGCATGAAGCGCCGAGAGCTGGCGCGCTACCACGACGTGGCGGCGAGCACGAAGGCGCGCGGTCAAGGCATCGGCTTCGCCGGAGTCGGGATCAAGCTCGGCCTGCTCGTCTCGCACGAGGTCGTGACGGAGACCCGACGGGGCACGACACAGGTGGCCACGAGCTGGCACCTCGCCTCGCGCCATCGCGCGCCCTGGAGATGGGTGACGCCGCCCGGGCTGGTCGGCGAGCGGGGGACGGCCGTGCGGCTCCGGCTCCAGAACCCGCTCTCGCCGCTGCTCGATGCCGGCTTCCTCGAGACGGTGCTCAGACGGAACTACGAGGCGCTGCTCGAGCCGCGGTTCGCGCCCGTGCTCGCCGGTCACTATCCGCGCGGCGTACGCTTGGAGGTCGGCGGTGTTCTGCTGGACCGCGACGCGGTCGACGCCTCGGACCTCGCGCCGCTCGAGGTGCGGCTCGCGCGCAGGCGCAAGCCTTCGGCGCTCGGGTATCTCATCCGATCCCCGCTCCTGCTCCCGGAAGGCCAGCGGGGCCTCGCGATAAGCACGCTGGGGAAGGTGATCAAGCGAGGTTGGGACTGGCTCGGCGTGACGCCCCTCGTTCCCGACCGTGTCGGCGGCCTCATCGAGGTGCCGGCGCTCGCCGAAAGTCTCACCTTGAACAAGGCGGACTTCATACGCGTGGGCTCGCGTGGAGCCACGTATCTCGCGTATCGCAAGGCCCTTCAGGAGGCGGTGTCGCGGCAGCTCGCCGCCTGGGGCGACGCGCGCGACACGACGGAGGAGGCTCGTCGTCGGGTGGGGCGGCCCCTCGAGCGTGATCTCGAGCGTGTCGTCATGGACCTGTCGGACGACTTCCCGTTGCTGGGCACGCTGGTGGAGCGGCGCGCAGGGAACCAACAGCGGCTGCGCATCGAGCGCGTGGGCGAAGGTGGGGATGGACGGGCGCTCGTGGCAGTGTCGATTGCCAGCGCGACGGCGTCGTCGGGCGGCGCGGACCTCGCGCCGGATGCTGCCGGCGAACATCCTCGACCGGCAGAGCCTCCCGCGGGTGACGTCACGCTCCCCGCAGGCTCGGGCGTCCGACGGCCGGTGCGCTACGGTCTGGCCATCGAGTTCGAGGACCGTCCCGGCGATCCCGAGATCGGACGCCTGGTGGAGTCGACGGTCTGGGTGAACGCCGCTCATCCCGCGTATCGTCGCGCCCTGGCGTCGCGGGCGGATGGCTATCACGTCGCGCTCGCCGCGGCTCTCGCCCTCGCGCGGCTCGCCGTCGAGCCGGCGGATGAGCACGCGTTCGTCACCGCCTTCCTCGTCCGCTGGGGATTGACGCTGGCGGCCCCGCGCGGACGGACCGGGGCCACTCGCCCGAGGGCACGCGTTGACATGCCGGACCTCGTTCCCTAGCGTGCGGCGCGCGCCCCGCGGGGGCGAGGACATGTCGGACGCAGATCGACCCGGCGGACGCGATCCCAACGCAGTGCCGTCGCTCCGCATCTACCGCGGCCGTCGTGCGCGGGATGCGCGGCCCACGCCGGCGCCGCCGACCACGGAGATCGTCGAGCGGCTGACCGCGCTCGAGCGTCAGGTGGAGGCCGCGCTCGGCGCCGAGGAGGCGCCGCCGGCCGACCCTCGCCTCGTCCGCTCCGCCGACCTGGTGCTCGCCGCGCTGGCGACCGCCGGCCGCGGGTCGCTCCGCGAGGCGATCGTCGGCAGGACGGAGCGGGCGCTCGCCGGGCTCGTGCCCGGCGCGTCGCCCGCCGCCCGCGTGCTGGTGGACGCGCTCCACCGCTGGTGGTGGCGGGTCGAGTCCTTCGGCCTCGAGCGCTTGCCCGCCGAGCGGCCGGTCATGCTGGTCGCGAATCGCGGCGGGGGGCTCCTGCCGTGGGAAGCGCTCGTGGTGCCGACGGCGCTCGCCGCGTGGGCGAGCGTCCACCCGCTGCTCGACGAGCGGCTCGCTCGGCTGCCGGTGCTCGGGTCCGTCCTCGGGGAGCTGGGCGCCGTGCGCGGCGCGGCGGCCGCGCGCGCGCTCCTCGCCGACGGCGGCGCGCTCGTCGTCTTTCCCGAGGGCTCGCGCGCAGAGGACAAGACGTTCCGGCGACGCTATCGCCTGGCGGGCTTCGGGCGCGGCACGTTCGCGCGGCTTGCGATCGAGGCATCCGCGACCATCGTGCCGCTCGCCGTGATCGGCGTCGAGGAGACGCAGCCGGTGCTGGCGCGTGTCGGCTTTCCGGGCTTCCCGGCGCTGCCCGTGACGCCGACCTTCCCGTGGCTCGGCGTCGCGGGGCTCCTGCCGCTGCCCGCGAAGCTCACGCTCCACATAGGCGAGCCGCTCGACGTCGCGGCACGCCACGATCCGGCCGAGGCCACCGACGCCCGCGCCGTCGGCCTCCTGCGCGACGGCGTCCGCGAGCGCCTCCAGGCGCTCGTCCAGGACGGGCTCCGCCGGCGCAACTCCATCTTCCGCGGCTAGGAGGCCGATCGCATGCCCGTCCGACCGAGCTGCGTGGTGGCGATCGACCAGGGGACCACGGGCAGCACGGTCCTCGTCATCGACCGGAGCGGGCGCGTGATCGGACGCGCGTACAGCGAATTCACGCAGCACTACCCGCGTCCGGGCTGGGTCGAGCACGACGCGGAGGAGATCTGGCGCGTCACGCTCCGCGTGCTGCGCCAGGCGTGCCGGCGCGCGCGCGTGCGGGCGGCCGGGATCGCCGCCATCGGCATCACGAACCAGCGCGAGACGACGGTCCTCTGGGACCGGAAGACCGGCCGCCCCGTCCACCGCGCGATCGTCTGGCAGGACCGGCGCACGGCGCCCTTCTGCGCCGAGCTCCGCGAGCGCGGCGCCGAGCCGCTGGTGCGCCGGAAGACCGGCCTCCTCCTCGACCCCTACTTCTCCGGCACCAAGCTCCGCTGGCTCCTCGAGCACGTGCCACGCGCCGCCGAGCGCGCGGCACGCGGTGAGCTCGGCTTCGGGACGATCGACACCTGGCTCGTCTGGAAGCTGACGGGCGGCGCCGTCCACGCGACCGACCCGACCAACGCCTCGCGCACGCTCCTCTACGACATCCACGCCGGCGCGTGGGACGGCGAGCTGTGCCGGCTCCTCGACGTGCCGGAGCGCGTGCTGCCGACCGTGCTCCCGTCGAGCGGCCGGATCGCCGACACCCATCCTTCCGTCCTCGGCGCGCCGGTGCCCATCGCCGGCATCGCGGGCGACCAGCAGGCGGCGCTCTTCGGCCAGGGCTGCGTCGAGCCCGGGATGGCGAAGAACACCTACGGCACCGGCTGCTTCCTCCTCCTGAACACGGGCCAGACGCCCGTCACCTCGGAGCAGGGGCTCCTCACCACCGTGGCGTGCGACGCCGCCGGCGGTCGCGCCTACGCCCTCGAGGGCTCCGTCTTCATCGCGGGCGCGGCCATCCAGTGGCTGCGCGACGGGCTCGGGCTCCTCGCCAAGGCCGCCGACTCGGAGCGGATCGCGAAGAGCGTCGACGGCAACCTCGGCGTCTACCTGGTCCCCGCCTTCGTCGGCCTCGGCGCGCCGTACTGGGACCCCGACGCGCGCGGCGCGCTCGTCGGCCTGACACGCGGCGCGACGCGCGCGCACGTCGTCCGCGCCGCGCTCGAGGCGCTCGCCTACCAGACGCGGGACGTCGTCGATGCGATGGCGACGGCCGCGGGGGCGCCGCTGAAGCTCCTGCGCGTCGACGGCGGCGCCTCGGCGAACGACTTCCTGATGCAGTTCCAGGCCGACGTCCTCGGCGTCCCGGTCGACCGGCCCCGCCTGGTCGAGACGACGGCCGCCGGGGCCGCGTTCCTCGCCGGCCTGGGCGTCGGCTTCTGGCGCTCGCAGTCGGAGATCGGGCGGGCGCGGAAGCTCGACCGCCGCTTCAAGCCCCGGATGCGGCCCGACGCGCGCGACGCGCTCTACCGCGGCTGGCAAGCGGCGGTGGCGCGCGTGCGGAGTCGATGAGCGTCGCGTCGGAAGGGACGTTCGAAGGCGTGGGCGGCGTGCCGATTCATTGGCAGCGCTCGGCGCCGTCGGCGGGCGCTCCGCGCGCCGCCGTGCTGCTGGCGCACGGCTATGCGGAGCACCTCGGACGGTACCAGGAGCTCATCGCGCACCTCGACGCGCGCGGCGTGGCGGTGGCGGCGATCGACCACCGCGGCCACGGCCGCTCGGGCGGCCCGCGTGGGCACTGCCTCGACTTCGCCGAGTTCGTCGCCGACCTCCGCCGCCTCGCCGACGAAGCGGAGCGCTGGTGGCCGGGGAGCCCCCGCGTCCTCTTCGGCCACAGCATGGGCGGCCTGATCGCGCTCCTCTATCTCCTGCGCCACCCCGACACGGTACGCGCCGGCGCGCTCTCCGCCCCCGCGCTCCGCATCCCCGACGCCGCGCCGGCGACCCTCATGTGGATCGCGATGCTGCTCGGCAGGGTCGCGCCGCGGACGGGGCTCCGCTCGAGCCTCGACGCGAGCCTCCTCTCCCGCGACCCCGCCGTCGGCCGCGCCTACCTCGCCGACCCCCTGGTCCACCGCAGCGCCACCGCCGGCTTCCTCCGCGCCCTGCACGCCGCCCAGGGCATCGTCCGCATCGAAGCCCACCGCCTGCGCGTCCCCCTCCTCGTCCTGCAAGGCGACGCCGACCGCATCGTCGACCCGACGGCCGCCCCCGAGCTGGACGCCCGGCTCACCTGCCCGCACGAGCTAGTAATGCTGCCCGGCTACTACCACGAGCTACTGAACGAGCCCGCGGCCGAACGCGCGCGGGTTGTCGACGCCTTGGACACGTGGATCGACCGCTGGACGACATAGCACGCGCCGGGGAGCGGAATGCTGCGCTCACACTGGTCCCGGGAGCGCGGGGGACCCCGCGCTCCCGGGACCCGTCCACGAACGTCACACTCCGCTCCCCGCGAGGCGCGCGCTGCGTTGCGCGTCCGGACCCCCTTTGTTATAGGTGAAGACACCCATGAAGGAAGGCGTACATCCGCGGTACGAGAAGGCGAGTATCATCTGTGCCTGCGGCCACGTCATCGAGACTCGCTCCACGGTCCCGACCATCCACGTCGAGATCTGCTCGGCCTGCCACCCGTTCTTCACCGGCAAGCAGAAGCTGGTCGACACGGCCGGTCGGGTCGAGCGCTTCAATCGCAAGTACGGCCGCAAGGGCCCCAAGGCCGACGCTCCGGCGTCGGAGTGATCGCGCCGTCGTTCGCGCGACCGTAGCCAGCATCCAGCGGGGCGGGGGGTTCACCTCCGCCCCGTTTTGTTTCCGGTGACCGATGCTCGATCGTCTCGCAGAGGTGGAGCGGCGCTACGAGGAGCTGGAGCGGCTTCTCATCGCCCCGGCCGTCATCGCCAACCGGCCCGAGTCCACGAAGCTCTTGAAGGAGCGCGCGGGACTCGAGGAGACGGTCGCCGCCTACCGCGAGCGTCAGCGCGTCGCGCGCGAGGTCGAGGAGCACAAGGAGCTCTTGCGCGAGAAGGACGAGGAGCTGCGCGAGCTGGCGAAGAGCGAGCTGCCGGCGCTGGAGACGCGCCTCGCCGAGCTGGACGCGACCCTCAAGCGCCTCCTCGTCCCGAAGGACCCGAACGACGAGCGCAACACCGTGCTCGAGATCCGCGCCGGCACCGGCGGCGACGAGGCCGGCCTCTTCGCCGCCGAGCTGTTCCGCATGTACACGCGCTACGCCGAGCGGCACGGCTGGCGCATCGAGGTGCTGTCGTCCAGCCCGACCGGCCTGGGTGGGTTCAAGGAGGTCATCGCCCTGGTGGTCGGGAAGGGCGCCTTCAGCCGACTCAAGTTCGAGGGCGGCGTGCACCGCGTGCAGCGCGTGCCAAAGACGGAGACGCAGGGTCGCATCCACACCTCGGCGGTGACGGTGGCGGTTCTGCCCGAAGCCGAGGACGTCGAGATCGACCTCGCCGACAAGGATCTCCGCATCGACGTCTACCGTTCCTCGGGTCCCGGCGGGCAGAGCGTCAACACGACCGACTCCGCGGTGCGCGTGACGCACCTGCCGACCGGACTCGTCGTCACCTGCCAGGACGAGAAGTCGCAGCACAAGAACAAGGCGAAGGCGCTCAAGATCCTGAGCGCTCGCCTGCTCGACCGCGCGCGCGCCGAGCAGCAGAGCGAGATCGCCGCCAACCGCAAGGCGATGGTCGGCAGCGGCGACCGCTCGGAGAAGATCCGCACCTACAATTTCCCTCAGAGCCGCATCACCGACCACCGCGTGAACCTGACCCTCCACCAGCTCGACCGCGTCCTCGACGGCGACCTCGAGGCCATCGTCGACGCCCTCATCACGCGCCAGGAGGCGGAAGCGCTGGCGGCAGCCGGCTGATGGGCGCCGCCGCGCGCATCACGTTCGTCGCCGACGCGCTCCGCGCGGCGGTCGAGCGCCTCGCCGCCGCCGGCGTGCCCGAGCCGCGCGCCGACGCCGAGGTGCTGGTGGCGCACGCGCTCGGGACGACGCGCACGGGCGTCGTCGCCGCCGCCGGGCGGGCGCTCGACCCGTCGGCGATCGCGGCCATCCAGGCGCTCGTCGCCCGCCGCGGGGCGCGCGAGCCGGTGCAGTACGTCGTCGGCACGTGGGAGTTCTGGTCGCTCCCGTTCGCCGTCGATCGCCGCGTGCTGGTGCCGCGGCCGGAGACGGAGCTGGTGGTGGAGACGGCGCTCCGCGTGGCACCCGACGCGCGTCGCGTGCTCGACGTCGGCACGGGGAGCGGTGTCATCGCCGTCTCGCTCGCCCGCGAGCTCGCCCGGGCCCGCGTCTGGGCGAGCGACCGCTCGCGCGACGCGCTCGCCGTCGCGCGCGCGAACCTCGCGCGGCACGCCCCCGACGTGACGCTCGTCGCGGCGGACCTGCTGGCGCCGTTCCGCGCCGGCGCCTTCGACCTCGTGGTCGCGAACCCGCCGTACTGCGCCGAAGGCGAGATGGCGGCCCTCGCGCCCGAGGTGCGCGACCACGAGCCGCGTGCGGCGCTGGTCGCCGGTCCGGACGGGCTTGCGGTGTTGCGTGCGCTAGTCGCCGTCGCGCCGTCGGTGCTTGCGCCGGGCGGCTGGCTGGTGACCGAGATGGGAAGCGGACAGGCAGAGGCGTTGCGCGCAGCGATCGCGCGCGACGCGCGCTGGGTGGACTGTGAGACGGCGTGCGACGCGGCCGGTATCCAGCGCGTCCTCGCGGTGCGGGTGGAAGGAGGGGCGGAGTGCAGACGATCGTGATCCGCGGAGGGCGGCGTCTCGAGGGTGAGGTGAGCGTGAGCGGGGCAAAGAACGCGGCGCTGCCGCTCCTCTTCTCCACGCTTCTCACGAAGGACCGCTGCGTGCTCCGCAACGTCCCCCAGCTCGCCGACGTCGAGAGCGCGATCCTGATGCTGCGGCACCTGGGGGCGCGCGTCACACGCAGCCCCGACGGTCGAGAGGTCGTCGTCGAAGGCCGCGACGTCGCCGGCACCGAAGCGCCGTACGACCTGGTGAAGACGATGCGCGCTTCGTTCCTCGTCCTCGGCCCACTGCTGGCGCGCTTCGGGCACGCGCGTGTGTCGACGCCGGGCGGCTGCGCGATCGGCGCGCGGCCGGTCGACTTCCACCTGAAGGGCCTCGAGAAGATGGGGGCGCAGCTCCGCATCACCGAGGGCTACGTCGAGGCCGAGGTCGAGCGGCTGCGCGGCGCGAAGATCGTCCTCGACCTGCCGTCGGTCGGCACGACGGAGCATCTCCTGATGGCGGGGTCGCTCGCCGACGGCACGACCGTGATCGAGAACGCGGCGCGCGAGCCGGAGATCCTGTGCCTCGCGCGCGCGCTCGAGAGCATGGGGGCGGTGATCCAGGGCGCCGGTACGTCGGAGATCACGGTCGTGGGACAGCCCGCGCTCGGCGGCGCGACGCTCACCGTCATCCCCGACCGCATCGAAGCCGGGAGCTACCTGGTGGCGGGCGCGATCACCGGCGGCGCCGTCACGGTCTCGGGCGCGCGCGCCGATCACCTCGAGGCGTTCCTCGGCAAGCTGCGCGAAGCCGGCGTGCGCGTGCGGGAGTCCGAGAGCGGCATCACGGTCGAGCGCAACGGCGGGCTCCGCGCCGTCGACGTGAAGACGATGCCGTACCCCGGCTTCCCGACCGACCTGCAAGCGCAGTTCATGACCCTCATGACCCAGGCGTCGGGCACGAGCACGATCACGGAGACGATCTTCGAGAACCGCTTCATGCACGCGCAGGAGCTGGTGCGGATGGGCGGGGTCATCCGTGCCGAAGGCAACCGCGCCGTGGTGCGGGGGCCGCAGCCGCTCTCCGGCGCGCCGGTCATGGCGACCGACCTCCGCGCCAGCATCTGCCTCGTGCTCGCCGGGCTGGCGGCGCGCGGCATGACGCGCGTGGCGCGCGTCTACCATCTCGACCGCGGCTACGAGCGCATCGAGCAGAAGCTCGGCGCGCTGGGCGCGGACATCGCGCGGGAGAAGACGTGAGGGACCTCGTCTGCGTGGCCGGGACGCCGCGCGCCGCGCGCCGCCTGGCGCGGCTCGAGGGCCGTGGCGACGCGGGGGGCGGCCGGGTCGAGGCCGACGTGCGCCGCATCGTGAGCGCCGTCCGCCGGCGCGGCGACCGGGCGCTCCTCGCCTTCACGCGCCGCTTCGACGGCGTGCGGCTCTCGCCGCGGACGCTCGCCGTGCCGCCCGCGGCGCTGGCGGCGGCCTACCGCGGGCTCGCGCCCGCCGTCCGGCGCGACCTCGCGCTCGCCGCGCGCCGCATCCGCGCCTTCCACCTGCGCCAGCGCGAGCGCTCCTGGAGCTACCGCGACGCGAGCGGCGCGCGCCTCGGGCAGATGATCCGGCCGCTCGCGCGCGTCGGCGTGTACGTCCCCGGCGGGCGCGCCGCCTATCCGTCGACGGTCTTGATGACGGTCATCCCGGCGCGCGTCGCGGGCGTGCCGGAGGTGGTCGCCGTGTCGCCCGGCCCGAGCCCGATCGTGCTGGCGGCGTGCCACGTGGCGGGCGTCGACGCGCTCTACCGCGTCGGCGGCGCGCAGGCGATCGCGGCGCTCGCGTACGGGACCCGCACCATCCCGCGGGTCGACAAGATCGTCGGCCCGGGGAACGTGTACGTCGCGACCGCGAAGCGACTCTGCTTCGGCACGGTCGGCATCGACTCGATCGCGGGGCCGAGCGAGGTGCTGATCGTCGCCGACGGCCGCGCCGACGCCGAGATGGTCGCCGCGGACATGCTGGCGCAGGCCGAGCACGACCCGCTCGCCGCCGCGGTGTGCGTGACGCCCGACCGCCGGCTCGCGGCGCGCGTCGCCGCCGCGCTCGAGCGCCAGCTCGCCGCCCTCCCGCGGCGGACGATCGCCGCCCGCTCGCTCGCGAACTTCGGCGCCATCGTCGTCGTCCGCTCGCTCGCCGAGGCCGTCGCGCTCGCCAACCGCATCGCCCCCGAGCACCTGGAGCTGCTCGTCCGCACCCCGGAGCGCTGGGCCGGCCGCGTCCGCGCCGCCGGCGCCGTCTTCCTCGGCCCGTGGGCGCCGGAGGCGTTCGGCGACTACCTCGCCGGCCCGAACCACGTCCTGCCGACGGGCGGCACGGCGCGCTTCGCCTCGCCGCTCGGTGTCTACGACTTCGTCAAGCGCACGAGCCTGATCGGCGCGACGCCGAAGACGCTCCGCCGCCTCGGTCCCGCGGTGGGCCGTCTGGCGCGCCTGGAAGGCCTCGACGCGCACGGGCGTGCGGTCGACCGCCGGCTCGCCGCCATGGGAGGATCCCGCGCATGAAACCACTCCGCGCGCGCCGCGCGCCCGCCCGTCACGGCGGCCGCGGCGCCACCGTCACCCGACGCACCAAGGAGACCGACATCCGCCTCGAGCTCGGCCTCGACGGCCGTGGTCGCTACGAGGTCGAAACCGGGCTGCCGTTCTTCAACCACATGCTGGAGGCCTTCGCGCGGCACGGCTTCTTCGACCTGGTGGTGGCCGCCAAGGGCGACCTCGAGGTCGACGCGCACCACACGGTGGAGGACGTCGGCCTCGTGCTCGGCCAGGCGCTCCGCGAAGCGCTCGGCGACAAGTCCGGCGTGCGGCGCTTCGGCGAGGCGACGGTGCCGCTCGACGAGGCCTTGACGACGAGCGTCGTCGATATCTCGGGCCGGCCGTTCCTCGCCTACGAGGTGAAGCTTCCGCAGACGCGCATCGGCACGTTCGACACCGAGCTGGTGCACGACTTTCTCCTGGCGCTGGTGAACCAGGCGGGCATGAACCTGCACGTGCGGACCGCCTCGGGGCGGAACCCGCACCACGTGGTCGAGACCATCTTCAAGTCGCTCGGCCGTGCCCTCGACCAGGCGACGCAGCGCGAGCCGCGGCTCTCCGGCGTGCTGTCGACGAAGGGATCGCTGTAGGAGCGCACGTGCGTCCGCTCGCCATCGTCGACTACGGCATGGGCAACCTGCGGAGCGTGCAGAAGGCGTTCGAGCACCTGGGGCACGCGGCGGAGGTGACGCGCGACCCGGAGCGCATCGCCGGCGCGCCCGGGGTGGTGCTGCCCGGCGTGGGGGCGTTCGGCGCCTGCATGGAGAACCTCGGCCGCTTCGGTCTCGTCGAGCCGGTGCGGCAGGCGATCACGTCGGGACGTCCCTTCCTCGGCATCTGCCTCGGCATGCAGCTCCTGTTCGAGGAGAGTGAGGAGTTCGGGCCCGTGCGCGGGCTCGGCATCCTGCCCGGGCGGATCGTCCGCTTTCGACGCGACCCCGGCCGGAAGGTCCCGCACATGGGGTGGAACACGATCCGCATGGCGCGGCGGACGCCGCACTTGGACGGCATCGACGACGGCGCGCACGTCTACTTCGTGCACTCGTACTACCCCGTGCCGGCGGACCCGGCGGTGATCGCGACCACGACGCCGTACGGCGAGGAGTTCGCCTCGAGCGTGGCGCGCGACAACGTGTTCGCCTGCCAGTTCCACCCCGAGAAGAGCCAGCGCATCGGGCTCCGGCTGCTCGACAACTTCGTCCGCACGCTCGGCCGATGACGATCTTCCCCGCGATCGACCTCCGCGGCGGGCGCTGCGTCCGGCTCATGCAGGGCGCGTTCGACCGGGAGACGATCTACGGCGACGACCCGGTCGCCGTCGCGCGCCGCTTCGCCGCCGCGGGCGCGCGCTGGCTGCACGTCGTGGATCTCGACGGGGCGCGCGCCGGCCGTCCGGTGCAAGCGGAGCTGGTCGCCGCGATCTGCGCCGCGGTGTCGATCCCCGTGCAGGTGGGCGGCGGGCTCCGCGACGAGGCGGCGGTCGCGGGCGTGCTCGGCGCCGGTGCGGCGCGCGCGATCGTCGGCACGGTTGCCGTCGAGGACCCCGAGCGCTGCGCTGCCATCTGCGCCGCGCATCCGGGGAAGGTCGCCGTCGGCCTCGACGCGCGCGACGGCCGGCTGCGCACCGGCGGCTGGCTCGCGGACGCGGCGCTCGACCCGGAAGCGGTGGCCGGTCGGGCGCGAGCCATCGGCGCCGTCGCCATCATATATACGGACATCGGGCGCGACGGGACGGAGCGCGGGCCGGACGTCGAGGGGACCCTGCGGGTGGTGCGCGCCGCCGCCGGCGTGCCGGTCATCGCCTCGGGCGGCGTCGGCACGCTCGACGACGTGCGGGCCCTGGCCGCCGCGGACGGCGTCGCCGGGGTCGTCGTCGGCCGCGCGCTCTACACGGGCGCGGTGCGGCTGGAGGACGCGCTCGCCGTCGCGGGAGCGGCCTGATGCTCGCCCGTCGCATCATCCCGTGCCTCGACGTGAAGGACGGCCGGGTGGTGAAGGGCGTCCGCTTCGTCGACCTGGTCGACGCCGGCGACCCGGTCGAGGTCGCGACGCGCTACGACGCCGAGGGCGCCGACGAGCTCTGCTTCCTCGACATCACGGCCTCGCACGAGCGGCGGCCCATCATCCTCGACGTCGTCGCGCGGACGGCCGAGCGCGCCTTCATGCCGCTCACGGTCGGGGGCGGCGTGCGCACGGTCGACGACGTGCGGGCGCTCTTGAAGGCCGGCGCCGACAAGGTGTCGATCAACACGGCGGCGGTCGCGCGCCCGGAGCTGGTGCGCGAAGCGGCGGAGCGCTTCGGCACGCAGTGCGTGGTGGTGGCGATCGACGCGCGCCGCCGCGTCGCCGACGACCCCGCACGCGGCTGGGAAGTCTACACGCACGGCGGCCGGACGCCGACGGGTCGCGACGCCGTCGAGTGGGCGGCGTCGATGGAAGCGGCGGGCGCGGGCGAGATCCTGCTCACCAGCATGGATCGCGACGGCACGCGCCTCGGCTACGACCTCGAGCTGACCCGCGCCGTCGCGGAGCGCGTCGGCGTGCCCGTCATCGCCTCGGGCGGCGTCGGCACGCTGGAGCACCTCTACGACGGCCTCGTCACCGGGGGCGCCGACGCCGTGCTTGCGGCGTCGATCTTCCACTACGGCGAGCACACCGTGCGCGAGGCGAAGGACTACCTCGCCACGCGCGGCGTGCCGGTCAGGCGCTAGGCCGATGCCGCTCACGCCCGGCGGCTGGCTCCGCGACACGCTGGCGCTCTACGGGCGGGTCTTCCGGCGCGGCGGCGAGCTGGCGGCGAAGAACCTCACCGTCGGGTTGATCGTCGTGTGGTACGAGACGATCCTGCGCGTCGTCATGGTGCTCGCCTCGCCGCTCGGCTTCCTGGCCGGCATCCCGATCTCGCTCGCGCTGGCTGCGTGCGGCAGCTCGTGGCTCGCGCTCGTCGAGCAGGTGATCCGCACGGGGCGGGTACGCTTCGAGGACGTGCCGGCGAGCTTCACGGCGTACCTGAACGACCTGCTCTCGGTGCTCTTCCTCCTCTGGATCCTGTCGCTGGTTGCCGGCATCGTGCTGCCCCCCGGCTCGCCGCTCGCGATCGTGTTCGGGCTCGCCGTCTTCGTCTTCTTCAACGCGGTGCCCGAGCTGATCTACCTCGGGCGGCACTCGGCGACGGACCTCCTCGCCGAGAGCTACCGTTTCATCGGCGAGAACTGGATCGAGTGGTTTCCCGCCAACCTCGCGCTGCTCGGCCTGTGGGGCGCGGTGCTGTCGATCGTGCCCGCCGGCCCCTTCGGCCTGGTGAGCGTCGCGGTCGCCGGCGTGGTGCTCTACTTCGCAAGCATCGTGCGCGGGCTGCTGTACCTGGAGCTGGCGTCGTCGACGCGACGGAGCCGCGAGTTCCGCCGGCGGGCGGCGGGGTCCTGAGCGCGACGACTATGCTCCCCGCCACGCGGATGTATGTCGACCTCGACACGGCCGAGCGGCGCCGTCACCACCTGCACGAGACGGTCGTCCAGCGCTCGGTGCGCGCGGTCACTAGGGCGGCCGCGCTACACTGACCTGTCCAAATCTCGTTAGGAAGCCTCAAGAGGATGCCTTGATTCCCAATCCGCAAAAGCAGTCCGCGCGCCGGTGGACCATCGGGCAGGCGCTGATGGAGTGGGAGCTGCTCGTGCGGCTGTATGAGAGCCGCTTGTGGCGGCGGAGCATCGCCATGCGAGCGCTCTTGGGGATTTCCTTCGATGCCGAGTATTCGATGATCACGTCAGCTCTTGGGTTGACCCGCGCTCGCAGCGTACTCGATTTGGCCTGCGGGCCAGGCATCTATGCGCGCCGTTTCGCGGCTGAGCTTGCCATCACCGGGACGGTCACCGGCATGGACCTTTCATGGCCTATGCTTCGCTATGCCGCCAATGAATCCCGGAAGGCGAGACTCAACAATCTGGCCCTCGTCCGCGGCGATGCGACAGAACTGCCCTTCCGTAAGGAGCTCTTCGATGCGGTCAATTGCTGTGGGGCGCTGCATCTCTTTCCGGATGTCGGACGGACGCTGACCGAGATACGGCGCGTGCTCAAGGACGGTGGCCGACTCACCTTGGCGGTATTTCGGTGTGGTGACAGCGCCATCGCGAAAGTCCGGGCGCGAATCCGGCAAAGACTCTACGGTATCGGCGCGTTCTCCCGGGGTGAACTCGCTTCGCGGCTCGAGGCAGCGGGCTTCGTCAAGCAGCAGTGTTTGCATGCGGCGGGGCTGTGGCTGGTCATGTCGGCGCAAAAGGAGTGAGCAACCGGAGACATGGGTAGCAGAGTAGACCGGCAACATGGGTGACACGGTGTGCCGTCAGGGATCCCCGACTTCCAAGATCGGTCTCGGCGCGGCGCTCGTCGTGAACACGGCCATTGTCCTCGCCGGGACCCTCGTCTTCTTCGTCGCACGAGCCCCCCACGCGAATTTCTTCCCCGCCGGCACGCCCTGGACGCTCTACATCGGTGGAGTCTGCGGCTTTGTCATCATCCTCTGCCTGGCGTTCGTCTTCCCAAAGATCGGCGCCGCGTGGGCGATCGCCCTCGTCGTCCTCGGCCAGAGCGCCGCCGCGCTCGTCATCGACCACTACGGGCTGCTCGGGATGCCGAGGGACTCCGTCACGGTGGCGCGAGTGGCCAGGCTGGCGCTCGTCGCCGTCGGGGTTGCGCTGCTGAGGGGGGGAGCCACAGTCTCGCGGAGGCAATGTGGTCAGGTTGAACGTACGCGCATTCGAGTCGGCACCGGCGAGACCTTTCAGACGCGCGACCGACAACCTCATCGAGTCGTCAACGCATCCGACCACGAGGTTTCGGTCTTGTTGATCTTCTTCTCCGGTCGAGCCATCTCGTGGTATTCGAACGCTGCTCGGCGCGGGTGAGCGCCAAGCCGTTGGGCGGCTACAGGTCGATCCGCCGGAGGAGACGCCGAGTGAAGGTCAAGCTGGTCTTGTTCATCATGGACCACCTGCTCTGGGTACAGCTCGGCGTGCTGGCCTTGGTTGGGGCCATCGCAAGCCAAACGTCCATCACACTCGCGGTAGTTCTCGTGATCGCGTGTGGCGTGGCGATTCCGGCATTCCTGCACAACTCAAACCCCCTGACCCCCTGGCTTCGCGAGCGGGATGACCAGGTCATCTTCCTCGCGTGTAGAGGCGCGGGGCTTTCCCAAGCTCGTTGGGCGTATCGGTGGCTTCCCTCCGATCCGCGCTGCAGGTTGTGCCTCGTGCCGTTCGGCGGCGTTGGGAAACTGCTCAGAATCACTCCGTCACGGAAGAATCCGGAGTTCTGTACTGATTGCCTGGAGGCCGCACCCGTCGGAGCGTACGAGAGGGAAGTGGGGGTACTGTTCGCGGACATCCGAGGATTCACGGCATGGTCGGAGAAGCGACCGCCGGCCGAGGTTACCGACGCTCTCACGCGGTTCTACGCACTGGCGAGTCGTGTGCTGACGCGTGACGATGCGCTCGTTGAGTTCGTTGGCGACCAGGTCATGGCCCTATACCTTCCCGACTTTCCGTCTCTTGGGCAGCGTACGTCCGAGGTGATGATATCGGCAGCCGAGCGACTCCTCCGTGAGATCGATCGTCAGCAAGCGGAGGATATGCTGCCGGTCGGCGTGGGCATCCACATCGGCGTGGCGTCGGTGGGCAACGTGGGCCAGGGCAAGACGAAGAATTTTACGGCCGTCGGCGACGTGGTGAACACGGCGGCGCGCTTGCAGAGCTCCGCCCTTGCCGGTCAGATCGTCGTCTCTGACGAGATCTACGCAAGAGCAGTGGACCACCGTCCGCAAGCTGAGGCGGTGTCGTTGTCGCTCAAGGGCAAGTCCGAACCCGTTCGCGCTCACGTGATTCCCGCCCACCGAGGAGCGGCATGAGCACGCCGCCCAACAAGCGGATGGAGCGGCCCGGAACGAGCCGTGGTTCGCGAGGCGAGCGCGAGTGCGCCGGGCGCTCATCCGCGAGCTGCTAGGCGGCCGAACCGGGCACTGTGAAAGCCGTGGAGACCAGAAAGGAGACGGTCATGAGAATTCAGCCCCTGATCACGGTGGCGGACGTTGAGGCCAGTAGTCGGTGTGACCTGCCCCCCGGATCCGTCCGGTCAGAGGTGGTCGCATCTATGACTCGGGCGTCGAGGCGTGTTCCGAGTTCATCCTCAAGGAACTCGACTTCTGGTCCGCTGTTGGCGAGTTGTCCTGACGGAGACAATGCACATTCCATCGATACCGCCCAACCCCGGATTGCAGCGGGCGCGCGTTGCGCGCCGCTGAATCCATCTACATTAGGCCGCGCAGGGGAAAGGAGGATCTGTGGTAGTTACTCGTGACTCACTCGCGCCGATCGACTTCGCCGGGCTTCATATTTTCGATTACACCGCAGGTCATGATCTCAGCTCCTCCCTTGCGGTCATCGAGGTTCCAGCGGGAGCGTCTCACGCCGAAGCCTGGTCGGAACGTTCCGACAAGTACTACTTGACCATCGCAGGTGCTATCCAGTTCCAACTCGAGGGACGGGTATGTCACCTCGGCCCAGGTGATTTCTGCCTCGTCCGAAAGGGCCAGCGCTTTGCCTATTCCAATCCGACCAAAGATCTGGCCACGCTCGTCCTTGTGCACACGCCGAACTTCCAGCTCGGGTCGGAGAGATTTGCAGCGCCAGAGTAGTGACAAGCGGCCAATGAGAGCGCGGCCTAACCAGGCGTTGGGCCGCAGGAGGAACCCATGAGTAATCAGCTTCAGAGCTTCAGAGCTGAGCTGGAGCAATTCGGAAAAGTGAATGACAGTGCGATGACTGAGCGATCGCGCCGTATGCTCAACATCACGCGCGACACCGGCGCGTTCTTGGCTGTACTGGTTCGAGCGACCGTCGCACGCCGGGTACTCGAGATCGGCACCTCGAACGGCTACTCCACTCTTTGGCTTGCGGACGCTGCTCGCGTGATCGGCGGTGCGGTGACGACCATTGAGTCCGCCGAGTACAAAGTAGGGCTGGCGACGACGAACTTCGCGCGTTCCGGACTGGCCTCGTTCATCACGCTCGTGCACGATGACGCGGGGCTGGTGCTTGGCCGTGCGGCGGACGGCGCCTTTGATCTGGTGTTCCTCGACTCCGAGCGTTCCGAGTACGTTGGGTGGTGGCCGCATCTGCAGCGCGTGCTCCGACCTGGCGGTCTACTCGTGGTGGATAACGCCACCTCGCATGTTGAGGAGATGGCATCGTTTGTCGCCCTGGTCGAGGCGGACACGCGTTTCACGACGAGCCTTGTGTCGGTGGGCAATGGTGAGTTTCTCGCAGTGAAGACGCTCAGGTGAACGTGCGGCGAAACAAGGGTTTGCAGCCGACGCCTTCCAGCCTCCGCTCCTCCGTCGCTCCGGCTTCTAGGCGCGGCTGGCCCGAGACTGCACGGTTGCACGGATCCCATGTAAGGGGTATGCAGGATCGGGAGGCAGGGTGGGGTGATCGCGTCGTTCGGGGACAAGGCGACGGAGGCGCTGTACCACGGCCGGCCTTCTAAGGACGTCCGGCGGGTCGCACCAGACGTGAAACGCGCTGCATTTCGAAAGCTGGATATGCTCAACGCCGCTCGTAGTCTGGCGGACCTCCGCTCGCTGCCGGGAAACCGACTGGAGGTGCTACGTGGCGACTTGGCTGGTCGTCACAGCATTCGGGTCAACGATCAGTGGCGCATCGTGTTCCGTTGGGAAGGCTCCGACGCGCACGAGGTGCGCCTGGGCGACTACCATGATGAGAGGGGATCATGATTCCGACGCATCGCCGGCCGACGCATCCCGGTGAGATCCTCCAAGAGGAGTTTCTCTCTCCGCTGGGGATTACGCAGGTCGCACTGGCCGCCCACATCGGCGTGCCGGTGCAACGCATCAACGAGCTGGTTCGCGGAAAGCGGGGGGTAACGCCCGACACTGCATGGCTCTTGGGACAAGCGTTCGACACGACTCCTGAGTTCTGGCTGAACCTCCAAGCCGCGTATGATCTCGCCGAGAGCCGACCGCTCCGGACGGTGAGGAAACTTCGCAAAGCCAGTTGATCCGGTTAACCCGCCGATGGAGCGGACCGGCTCCGCCGGCTGTTCATCGCCAGGCCGTTAGCCATTGGATCACAGCTGATGAATCGTTGTGCCCCTGAATATTAAAGGAGGAAGCCATGGAATTCGTTTGGTTTATTTTGATCGGATTGGTTGCGGGATGGTTGGCAGGAGTGCTTATGAAGGGCGGTGGCTTCGGCGTAATTGGAGACATCATTGTCGGAGTATTGGGGGCTCTGCTCGGAGGATTTCTTTTCCGTTCTCTTGGTGTCTCCGCCGGCGGGGGTCTGCTTGGAAGCATTGTTGTTGCCACTGTCGGGGCAGTCGTTCTTATCTTCATTCTCCGCCTCATCAAACGAGCATGAGTGGCCAACCCGTCGCTCCAAGGGACGCGCCGACAAGCGGCGCGCCCCTGAGATGTTCGGCCTCGTCGGGTGGAAAGCCGAGGTCCCGGAAGACATTTCCCGTGGAACGCGTCATCTTCACTCTCATTGGCGGCTTACCTGCCTTCCTTAGGGCGTTGTTTCAGGAGCGCTCGGAGGCGCTGCCTCGCCATCTCCAAGTCTCGCTTCGGGGTTCGCTGCGAGCGTTTATCGAATGCGTGGAGAACGGATAGACAACGCGGGGCACCGGCAGTCGCCGGCCGCTCAGCAGCCGGTCGTTATGCCGACACCGATTTGGATCGTACGCCCTTCCGATGCGGCCCGCTCGGTTCGCCCCGTGAAGCCGACATTCGGTAGGTAAGGGTAATGTCAGGTCCGGATCTCACAGCCGTCGGTGCCGCGTTCGGACGAGCGGCACATGTCATCCTTGACGATCCGCCGTACGTTTTCGAGGACACCCTCAGCATCAAGTTGGCCGACGAGGACGTCCTTCGTGCAGCCCAACTGCTGACGTCCGACGGTCGTCTGGCCGCGGCGCGGGACGACCCCCGCGCGAGGTGGCGAGGCACCTTCGTGGGCAGAGCGCGGTTCGTCGAGGATTTTGTTGGCGATCGTGTTGGGATGGGAATAGGCCAGTTCGTGATCCTCGGTGCCGGACTCGACACCTTCGCTCAGAGAAGGCTGGACGTGACATCGCGGCTTCGAATCTTCGAGGTAGACGAGCCCAGCACCCAGCAGTGGAAGCAAGACCGGCTACGCGAACTTGCCATGCCCGTTCCGCAGAACCTGCGCTTCGTGCCCTTGGACTTCGAGTCCGGCGATTCCTGGGTTCGAGCGATCTCGATGGGCGGATTCGATCTCGCACAAGCGTCGGTAATCGCATCGACCGGCGTGACGCAGTACATCAGCGTCGATGCGATCAAGACGACGATGCGAGAGGCTGCCCAACTGGCGCCCGGGACGACGTTCGTCTGTACCTTCGTCCTTCCGATCGACCTGATCGACCCCGATGAGAAGGAGCTGCGCGCCCTCACAGAAGAGCGAGCCGCCGCAAGAGGGTTTCCTTGGATCAGCTTCTACTCACCGGACCAATTCCTCTCGCTTGCGGTAGCCGCCGGGTTCCAGGATGTGCGCCACGTGTCGGCGAGCGAGCTCAACGAGCGATACTTCGTCGCTCGGCCCGATGGACTACGCGCTGCGAGTGGCGAACACCTCATCACGGCGACTCGCACGAAGTGAGTGCTTTCGGACAGCCAGCTAACTGCCACTCGGTGCACGCCACTTCCGGTGCACGGAGCGCATCTGCGGGGTCAGCACGTCTTCCCACCTCGTCAACATGACGCGATCAATCCACAGCTCGAAGGGGATTTCCACCGCGTTCGCCATGTGCTTCGCGTCTCGAAGGATTCCGGCGCGCGCCGCTGGATCGTCGACGCGGAATGCCTTGCCGGTGATGTAGAACTCGTCGCTGCCAGGCTTCGGTTGGAGGAACGTTTGAAGCGCGTACCTGCCATCCCGCAACAGGTCGTAGCGCTTGGGAGACGTCGGGGTGATCAGAACGAACAAGCGGTCGTTCGACAGGACGGGACACAGGGGATGAAGGCGCGGGGCGCCGTCTTTTCGCACGGTAGCGAGAAAAGCCAGCCCGACGCCAAACTGAAACAGCAGCGAGCGGCCTGCTTCGGCCAGCTCGGGCTCGGCGGCAGCGAACTCGTGCCATGTCACCATGGGAGTACCTCTCGTCTATCGTTTCAACGAAACGGCAAAAAGTGACGGGGCTCTGTGTCGCAACCCATCCACAATTGCAAACCGGTCCCCTTCCCCACCTCGTGAGGGAGGTGGGGGGCATCACGCGGCCCTCGGTCGCGTCTTGCTGCCCTGGCGTGGCTGCTGCACCCCGTCGACGAAAACGATGCCGGCCCGGACGAGAGGCAGGATCCACGCGACCGTTGCCGCTTCGCACGGGTGTGTTGCACTCCGGCAACGCCGCGCTCCGACGGCTCCCTCGCGCCCTCTGCACGGTTTCCTCCGGCACGCCGCTTGCGGTACGCGGCAACCGTGACACCGCTCTCCGCCGACGATCTCGTCTCGACCGCCGCCGAGCGAGCCGCCCTCGCCGCCCTGCGGCAGGCCGTCGGTGCCGGCGACTCCGTCATGGAGCGGCATTGCCTGCGCGTCTTCTTGATTCTCGAACGCCTCGCCGCGCTCCTCTCGATCGAGATCGACCGTGAGGTCGCGCTGTGCGCGTCGTTTCTCTTCGAGCTCGGGATCTATCCGCTCGCCTCGACCGGTGACGTGTACACGACCGACGGCCGCCGCCATGCCGAGCGGATCCTGCGGCCCTTCGGCTGGCCCGAGGCCCGCCTGCGTCGCTGCCTCGACGCCGTCGAGCGACACCACCAGCTCCGACCGCAGTGGAGCCACGGGCCGGAGGTCGAGCTCCTGCGGCGCGCGGACCTGGTGGACGCCGCGCCGGCTCTCTTCCGAGGGCCCCTCCCCAGGGCCTGGTTGAGGGAGCTCTTCCGGCAGGTCCCGCGCGCCGGTCTCTACCGAGACCTGCTCGCGCTGATCTTCCGTATGGCCCGTGAGCGGCCGGGCACGATGCGGTGGATCTTCCTGCCTCCTCGTCCGCCCCGGTCGTGATAGTCTCCGCGCATGGCTCGGGGTTGATTCGGGTGCCGCCGTGGGCGAGAACCGGGCCGCAACCGAAAGGAGCGACGCATGGCCGCTCGCCGGAACGCCCTGAAGGGTGCCCTCCTCGTCTTCGGCTTCGCGTTTCTACTCGTCTACCCGCTCATGCACGTCTGGCCTTCGGGGTGGGCCTGGACTCCCGGCCAGCACGAGTACGAAGAGATGATCGTCGGCGTCTACGCGACGCTCGGGGTGTTTCTCATCTGGGCGTCGCGTGAGCCCGAAGCGCACCTGAGCCTCATCTGGTTCACCGTGTGGTCGAGCGCCGTTCACGGCGGTATCATGGCGGTCCAGGCGGTCGTCGACACGACGGAGCATGGCCACCTCCTGGGTGACGTCCCGGCGCTCCTCCTCGTCGCCGCCATCCTGGCCGCGCTCACGCCCCGCGGCGTCGCGCGCGCGACGGCCTGACGAGGGAGCGGCTAGGCCGCCGCGGGTGAGGCGTTGCGCGGATCGGCGGCCTGGGCGAGCACGCGATCGCGGCCGCAGGCGTGGGCGACCCGTCGCGGGTCGACGAGACCGCCGAGGTCGGGCACCGGCACCTCGGCGCGCCGCAGCAGCACGACGCTCGGCGGCGGCGCCGGCTCGCCGAGCCGGACGAGCAGGTCGTAGCCCTCGCGCCGCGGCAACCCCAGATCGACGACGACCAGCTCCGGGCGCGTCACCTCGAGCAGGTCGGCGGCCTGCTTGCCGTCCCACGCCATCGAGACCGAGAACGCCTCGGCGGCGAGCGCCTTGCGCAGTGCGACCAGCGCGTCCACGTCGTCGCCGACGGTGAGGATGCGCGCGCCGCGTGGCACGCGCGCCGCGATCACGCGGGCGAGCGCGGCGATGGGCGCCGGGTAGGGCACGACGTCGACCGTCCCGAGCGCGACGACCGACCCGTCGCCGGGCACGGCGAGGCAGCCGCGGACGCCGCGGGTCGCGCCGGCCGGATCGAGCCCGGCGAGGGCCGCGAGCACGCCGGGCGCGGCGAGGTTGGCGACGACGGCGGCAGGGCGGATCGCGGCGAGCCGATCCCTCAGCGCCTCGGGGCCGACGACAGAGACCTCCTCGGCCGGCGCCGCCGCCACGGGCCAGACGCCGCCGACGTCGACCACGAGCACCACGCCGGCCCGCGGCGCGACGAGGTCGGCCGCGGGCGTCGCAACCGGCGCCGGCTCGACGACGTCCTCCACGACGGTGGCCGCTTCCGGGGTCACGATCGGCGCCTCGGCGATGGCCGCCGCCAGCCTGCCGTGCTCGGCCACTTCCTTGGCGAGCGCCTCGGCCAGCCGGGCGGCTTCGGCTTCGCGTGCGGCCCCCATCGCGAGCGCGCGGTCGCGCTCGGCACGCAGCGTGTCCCGCTCGCCTTCGAGCCGCTCGATGCGCGCTCTCAGCGCGTCCGGGGTCTCGTCCGTGTCCGGGGTCGCGGCCGGCGTGCCCGCCGCGGCCACCAGCGTGCGCGCGTTGGCGACCGCGGCCTCGGCGTGCGCGAGGACGGCCTGCATGCGCGCGCGCTCGGCGCGCAAGGTGAGCTCGAGCGTGGAGACGAGGAAGCCGCGCCGGCGCTCGTTCGCTTCGAGGGCGGCGAGCACGGGCGCGACGCCGCCCGCGTCGCCCCCGATGCGCGCCAGGTCGCCGGCGAGCTGGACCAGCTCCTCGGCGACCGGGTTCGACGGCGAGGCGACCTCGGGCCGGATGTCCTCCTGGCGCACGACCGCGACGAGGTAGCCGAGCTGCTCGAGGGCGGCGGTGAGCGGCGAGAGGTCGCCTTCCGCCAGGACGCGCGGGGTCACGATGACGAGCGAGCCCTGCGCACTGGAGCCCGAGTACACGGGGAGGCACACGACCGTCCGCACCGCCGTCCCCGGCTCGACGAGCGGCGGGACGTCGTCGGGCGCGGCGGCGACGTCGACCACGTGCACCCGACGACGGCGAAGGCTGTCGAGCGGCGCGCTCCACGTCGCCTCGGCGAGAGAGCGGCGGCCGTCCTCGGAGAGCCCCACCGCGGCGCGCAGTCGCAGCAGCTCCTCGCGCGCGTCGAGGACGCAGACCGCGCCCGCCGTCGCCCCGACGGCTTCGAGGATCGTCCGCAGCGCGAGGTCGAGCGCCTGCTCGGGCGCCGGGCAGGCTGCGATCTGCTCCGCCGTGAGGTCCGGACCGGCACTCCGCAGGCGCATGTCGTGGACCACCGCCATGGTGGACATCGTGCACCCGTGTGGTGCAACTCACGTGCCCTCGCGCCCGGCGACATTTCCGACGCCGAGCGCACGCGCGCGTTCACTCGCCGCCATCGCCGTGACGCTCGCCACCGCGGCGGGCGCCGCCGCACCGGCCGCGGCGTGGTGCTCGCCACGCTGTGGGGCTAGCCGTGCTGCGCTTCGAGGAAGTGCTCGGCGTCGATCGCGGCCATGCAGCCGGTGCCCGCGGCCGTGACCGCCTGCCGGTAGGTCGGGTCCTGCACGTCGCCCGAGGCGAAGACGCCGGGGACGTTCGTGATCGTCGTGCCGGGCTTCGTCTTCACGTAGCCGCGCTCGTCCATGTCGAGCTGGCCGGTGAAGAGCTGCGTGTTGGGCTCGTGGCCGATGGCGACGAACAGACCCTGCGTGTCCAGGGTGCGTTTCGCGTGCGTCACCCTGTCCTCGACGACGACCCCGGTCACGCCGCCGTTCTTGGGGTCGCCCAGGACCTCCGTCACGACCACGTTCCACACGAACTCGATCTTCGGGTTTCGCTCCGCGCGCGTCTGCATGATCTTGGAGGCGCGTAACTGGTCGCGACGATGGAGGACCCGGACGCGCGTGGCGAACTTGGTCAAGAAGCTCGACTCTTCCATGGCGGTGTCGCCGCCGCCGACCACCACCACGTCCTTCCCCTTGAAGAAGAAGCCGTCGCAGGTGGCGCAGGCGGAGACGCCGTAGCCCATGAGGCGCTTCTCGGAGGGCAGGTCGAGGAGCTTGGCGCGGGCGCCGGTCGCGATGATGAGCGTCTCCGCCTCGTGCCGGGCGGAGCCGACGCTGACGCGGAACGGGCGGCGCGAGAGGTCCACCGCGGTCACGTCGCCGAGCACGTACTGCGTGCCGAAGCGCGCCGCCTGGCGCCGGAAGATCTCCATCAGCTCCGGACCGAGGATGCCGTCGGCGAACCCGGGGTAGTTCTCCACCTCGGTGGTGATGGTGAGCTGGCCGCCGGGCTGCGTGCCCTCGATGACCGTCGGCGCCAGGTTGGCACGCGCCGCGTAGACCGCCGCCGTCAACCCCGCGGGGCCGGAGCCCAGGATGAGCACGCGATGCTTCTGCACGTCCGCCATCGGTTTCCGGAGACTATAGGAACGTTGTATACGCCGCGCAAGACGATGGCGGGCGTACGGCGTCTCACGCACCTCGACCGGCGCGGCCGGGCCCGCATGGTCGACGTGTCGGCGAAGCCGGTGACGGCGCGCGAGGCGGTCGCGCGCGGCGAGGTCTCGATGCGCCGCGAGACGCTCCGGCGCATCGCCGCCGGCACGCTGCCGAAGGGCGACGTCCTGGCCGTCGCGCGCCTCGCCGGCATCATGGCCGCGAAGAAGACCGCCGACCTGATCCCGCTCTGCCATCCGCTGCCGCTCACCCACGTCGACGTCACGCTCACCCCCGACGCCGCGCGCGCGCGGGTGACGATCGAGGCGTGCGTCCGGGTCGAGTCGCGGACGGGCGTCGAGATGGAAGCGCTCACCGCCGTCACGGTCGCCGGCCTCGCACTCTACGACATGTGCAAGGCGGTCGATCGCGAGATGACGCTCGGCGCCGTCCGTCTCGTCCGCAAGACGGGCGGCCGGAGCGGGACGTTCACGCGGCGGGGCGAGCCCTAGTCACGGTCCGACGCACGGGTCGGTGGTGAGCGTGCACGACGCCGGCCCGGGCCACGGGTCGCACGCCACGATCTTGCTGGGAATCGTGCGCGGTCCGGGACGAGACGGATGCCTCGAGTCCGGCTACACTGGGCGCGTGCGGCGGGTCGTACTGAAACCGGGGCGGGAGGGTCCGGTGCGTGCCGGGCACCCGTGGATCTTCTCGGGCGCGATCGGGTCGGGCCTCGACGGCGGGGAGCCGGGGGAGCCGGTCGCGGTCTACGGCGCGGGCGGCGGCTTCCTCGCCGGCGGCTACCTGAACCCGCGGACGTCGATCGCCGTGCGCGTGCTGACGCTGGAGGACGAGCCGATCGACGCCGGCCTCGTCGGCCGCCGCGTCGACGAAGCGCTCGCGCTGCGTGCCACGGCGCTGCCGGCGGCGCTGACCGGCTACCGGGTGCTGAACGCCGAGGGCGACCGGCTGCCGGGCGTGGTCGTGGACCGCTACGCCGACTTCCTCGTCTGCCAGTTCCTGACCGCTGGCGGGGCGCGTCTGGCGCCGTTGGTGGTGGAGGCGCTCCGCGAGCGACTGGCGCCGCGCGGCATCTTCGAGCGGAGCGAGGGCGGGGTGCGACGCGAGGAGGGGCTCACGGACGCGCGCGGCGTGCTCGCGGGCGAGGAGCCGCCGCTGCGTCTCACGATCGAGGAAGACGGCGCCCGCTACGTGGTCGACGTCGTCCACGGGCAGAAGACCGGCTTCTTCCTCGACCAGCGCGAGATGCGCGCGCGGGTGCGCGCGCTCGCCCGCGAGCGGCGGGTGCTGAACCTCTTCGCCTACACCGGCGCGATCGCCGCGTCGGCCGCGCTCGGCGGCGCGGCCGACGTGCTCTCGGTCGACACCTCGCGGCTCGCGATGGCGGTCGCCGACGAGACGCGCGCGGCCAACGGGCTCGACCCGGGCGGCGTTCGCTTCACCCTCGCCGACGTGTTCGACTTCCTGCACGCCGCGCGCGAGCGCTGGGACCTGATCGTCGTCGACCCGCCGCCCTTCGTGCGCCGCCGGCGCGACTTGACGGCCGGGCTCCGCGGCTACAAGGACATCAACCTCCAGGCCTTCCGGCGGCTCGCGCCGGGCGGGTGGCTCCTCACCTCGTCATGCTCGCAGCACCTCGGCGCGGAGGCGTTCCGCGACCTGGTCGCCTCCGCCGCGGCCGACGCCGGGCGTACAGCGACCGTCGCCGCCGCGTGGGGCCATCCCCCCGACCACCCGGTCGCGCTCGCCCACCCGGAGGGCGAGTATCTGAAGGTGTTGCTGCTGCGCGGCTGACACGCGCGCGCAGGTATCGCCGGAGCCGCGCCGGCCTGGTACCGACGCGGACGTGGAGACGCGAGCGAGTGTGCGCGGGCGGGTCCTGCTCGCGGGCGGGCGCGCGTGCAGCGACGAGGAGCTGCTGGGGCTCGTGCTCGACGGCGGGGCGGGGAGCCCGGACGGCGTGGCGGCGGCGACGCGGGTCCTCGAGCTCGCCGGCGGCGTGGCGGCGCTCGAGCGGCTCGACCGCGCCGCGTGGCGGGCGGCGCTCGGCCGCTGGCCGCGCCGCGCGGCCGCGGTGCGCGCCGCGCTCGAGCTCGGCCGGCGCGCGACGGCCGCGCCGCTGGTCACCGGCGCGCCGCTCCGCGACGCGGCCGCGGTCTGGGCGCACTTCCGCGGCCGCCTGCCCCAGCTCGACCGCGAGACCTTCTACGTCGTGCTGCTCGACGGGAAGAACCGCGTGCGCGGCGAGGTCCGCATCTCGGAGGGCTCGCTCACCGCCGCCCTCGTCCACCCGCGCGAGGTCTTCGCGCCCGCCATCCGCGACGCCGCGGCCGCGCTCGTGCTCGTCCACAACCACCCGAGCGGCGACCCGACGCCGTCGGCGGAGGACCTCGCCATCACCGAGCGGCTCCGTCAGGTCGGCGAGCTGGTCGGTATCCGCGTCCTCGACCACGTGGTGGTCGGCCGCGGGCGCTGGGTGAGCATGGCGGAGGAGGGACGCTGGTGAGGCTCAGAACGGGATGTCGTCGTCCTCGGCGCTGGCCGGGCCGGGCGGCGTCTCGTCGGGGGCGTCGGCGCCGCCGCGCGCGCTGTCACCGCCGCCGCGCGCGCTGTCGCCGCCGCCGCGGGCGCCCAGGAACTGCACGCGCTGCGCGATGATCTCCGTGAACCAGCGCTTGTGGCCTTCCTTGTCGTCGTACTGGCGGGTGCGGATCCCGCCCTCGATGTAGACCTGGCGGCCCTTCGCGAGGTACTGCCCGCAGGTCTCCGCTTGCTTTCCCCACACCACGATGTTGTGCCACTCGGTGCGCTCCTGGCGCTGGCCGTCCTGGTCGTTCCACACCTCGCTGGTGGCGAGCGGGAAGCGCGCGACCGCGCGACCCGTCGGCGTGAAGCGCACCTCCGGGTCCTTGCCGAGGTTTCCGATCAACAGGACCTTGTTTACCGACATGGCCGCACCTCCCTCGTTGCGGACGATAGGCGGGGCGCTCGCCGGAAGTCAACGAGGCGGCGTGCGATTGTGGGCCGCCGATACTCGCGTTGACTTCGCCGGGGGGCGACCGCTATTGTCCCTGCCCCTGTGTGAGCGCGTGCGGCGAGGCAGGAAGCGGACGTTGGTCCTTCTATCCATCCTCAAGCTGGTCATCGTGTCGCTCCACACGGTCGTCGTGGCGCCGATCGTGGCCGCGGTCGCGCTCGTCGACGAGCGTGCGGCCTACCGGATTTGCGTCGGGTGGGCCCGCATCAACCTCGCCGTCTGCGGCATCCGGCTCCACGTCCGCCGCCTGGCGCCGCTCGACCCGCGCGCGCCCTACGTCTTCATGTCCAACCACCGCAGCCAGTTCGACATCCTCGCCGTCGCCATGGCGTTGAACGACTTCCAGCTCCGCTGGGTGGCGAAGAAGGAGCTGCTGCGCGTGCCGGCCTTCGGCTGGGCCATCAAGCGCGCGGGGCACATCATCATCGACCGCAGCGACCACGAGCAGGCGGTCGCGTCGCTCCGGGCCGCGCACGACAAGATGGCGCAGGGCATCTCGGTGATGATCTTCCCCGAGGGGACGCGCGCGTTCCCGGGGCAGGACCTGCTGCCGTTCAAGAAGGGTGGGTTCATGCTGGCGCTCGACACCGGTTTCCCGATCGTGCCCGTCGTCGTGCGGGGGGCCGCCGAGCTGCTGCCGCGCGACTCGCTGCTGGCCCGCGCCGGCGACATCGAGGTCATCGTCGGTCCGCCGATGGCGGTCGCCGGCGCCGACCGCGACGAGATCATGCGACGCGTCGCGGCCTTCATGCGCGAGCAGCTCGCCGCCCCGGCGGAGGTCGCGCGGGCCCACGCCGTGGCGGCCGAGGCTGTATGACGACGGGCAACGGCGCGGGCGCGCCGCTGCGCGTGATCCCGCTCGGCGGGCTGGGCGAGATCGGCCTCAACCTGCTGGTCCTCGAGTACGGCGACACGGCGATCGCCGTCGACTGCGGCGTCATGTTCCCCGACGAGCAGATGCTCGGCATCGACGTTGCCATCCCCGACATCACCTATCTCCGCGGCCTCGGCGATCGCTTCCGCGGCATCTTCCTCACGCACGGGCACGAGGACCACATCGGCGCGCTGCCCTACGTGCTCGCGGAGCGGCCCGTGCCCGTGTGGGGCACGCCGCTGACGCTCGGCTTCGTGCGCGAACGCCTGCGCGAGCACGCGGTGAGCAACACGCTCTCGCTCTACGCGGACGAGCCCTGTCGCGTCGGGCCGTTCACCGTCGAGCCGTTCGCGATGACGCATTCCATCCCGGACTCGGTCGGGCTCGTGGTGCGCACGCCCGTCGGCACCGTCGTCCACACCGGCGACTTCAAGCTCGACCAGACGCCGCTCGACGGCCGGCTCCCGGACCTCTCGCGTCTCGCCGACCTGGGCGACGAGGGCGTGCTCCTCCTCCTCTCCGACTCGACCAACGTCGAGCACCCCGGCATCACGCCGTCCGAGCGCAGCGTCGGCGCGGCGCTCGAGGCGATCTTTCGCCAGGCGACGGGTCGCGTGCTGGTCACGACCTTCTCGTCGCACATCCACCGCATGCAGCAGGTCTTCGACTGCGCGGCGAGGTTCAACCGCAGGGTCGGGCTGGTGGGGCGGAGCCTCGTCTCGCACGTCGCGGTGGCGCGCGACCTGGGGCTCCTGCACGTCGCCGACGACGCCCTGGTCGATCTCGGCGCGGCCCGCGAGCTGCCGCGTCATCGCCTCGCGCTCATCACGGCCGGCAGCCAGGCGGAAGCCGCCTCGGCGCTCGTCCGCATCGCGATGGACGCGCACAAGCAGGTGAAGGTGGAGGCGGGCGACACGGTGGTCCTCTCCTCGCGCATCATCCCGGGCAACGAGCGCGCCATCTCGAGCCTGGTGAACCACCTCTACCGGCGCGGCGCGGTCGTCTACTACGACCGCGTGGCGCCGGTGCACGTCTCGGGGCACGCCTCGCAGGAGGAGCTGAAGCTCGTGCTGAACCTCGTCCGGCCGCGGCACTTCGTGCCGGTGCACGGCGAGTACCGCCACCTCGTGCGCCACGTCCGCCTGGCGAACGAGGTCGGCGTCGCGCCCGAGCGCTGCCACTTGCTCGAGGACGGCGACGTGCTCGAGCTGGACGACGCCGGGGCGAAGCGCGGCGAGCGCGTCACCGCCGGACGCGTCTTCGTCGACGGCAAGGGGATCGGTGACGTGGGCGACGTCGTGCTGCGCGACCGCCGCCACCTCTCCGAGGACGGGCTCGTGCTCGCCGTTCTCGCCATCCACAAGCAGTCGGGCGACATCGTCGCCGGGCCGGACCTGGTCTCGCGCGGCGTGATGGGCGAGGAGACGAGCCCCGAGGTGCTCGAGCGGGCGCGGAGCGAGGTCCTGGAGGCGCTCGCCGCCATCAACCCGGAGTCCCGCACCGACCCCGTCGAGGTGAAGGAGGAGGTCCGGCGGGCGCTCCGGCGCTACTTCAAGCGGCTCGACCGCCGTCCGGTCATCCTCCCCTTCGTGATGGAGATGTAGTAGAAGCGGCGCGGGGGGCCGACGGGTGGAGGCGGATGGGGGTGACGAGCATGCTCGCCGGGTCGTTGCTCGTCGAGGGCACGTGATGGCGCGACGGCCCGCAACGGCGCCGGCGGACCTGTCGCCGGGTCACCTGCTGCGTGAGGTCGAGGCCATCTCGGCCGGCGCGGTGGCGGTCTTCCTGGCCGTGAGCCTGCTGACGTACGCGCCCGAGGCGTCGCGCAACCTGGGCGGGCCGGTGGGACACGCGCTGGCCGGCGCCGTGCTGCGCGCGCTCGGTGTCGCGGCGTACCTGTTTCCCGTCTACCTCATGTACTTCACGACCGCGCTCTTGCGGCGCGACGCGCAGGGCTTCGGCGGCCTGCGTCTCGGCGGCGCGGCGCTCCTCGTGGTGAGCGTCGCGGCGCTCGCGGGGCTCCTGACGGGCGGCCGCGCGATCGTCCACGGCGGCGGCTGGCTGGGCGGCTTCCTCGGCACGGCGACGCACGAGCTGCTCGGGCAGGTGGGCGCTTCGCTCGTCCTGGTTTCCCTGCTCGTCGTCGCGCTCATGCTGGCGACCGGTGTGTCGGCGGTCGCGGTCGCGTCCCGCGCCGGCCGCTGGATTGGCGACGCGGGGCGCGGCGCGCTCGGCCGTGCCCTCGCGTTCGTGCGTCGCACGCCGCCCGAACGCAGCCTGCCCGCGACGCGGCCGCGGCGGCTGGGGCCGGTGCCGGTCCTCCTCGACGACGCGGTCGAGGAGTCGCCGCTCGATCCCGGCGACCGCCCGCCGCCCATCATCCGCGAGCCCGAGCGGCGGCCCGAGCCGGCGGGGACGAAACGCGCGAAGCGCGTCGACACGCAGGAGGAGCTCTTCGGCCAGGAGAGCTACCGGCTGCCGGCGATCGCGCTCCTCGATCCGCCGGTGCAGACGACACAGCCGCTGGACGAGTCGGCGCTGCTCGCCAGCTCGCGCATCCTCGAGACCAAGCTCGCCGACTTCGGCGTGGTCGGCAAGGTGGTCGCCGTCCGTCCCGGCCCGGTCATCACCACGTTCGAGTTCGAGCCCGCGCCCGGCGTCAAGGTGAACCGCATCGTGACGCTCGCCGACGACCTCTCGATGGCGCTCCGCGCGCTCTCCGTGCGGGTGCTGGCGCCGATCCCGGGCAAGCCCGTCGTCGGCATCGAGGTGTCCAACCCGCGCCGCGACAAGGTCTTCATCCGGGAGCTGCTCGAGAGCGAGGACTACCGGCGCGCCGAGTCGAAGCTCGCCCTCGCGCTCGGCAAGGACACGACCGGCAACGTCCTCGTCGCCGACCTCGCGCGCATGCCGCACGTCCTCGTCGCCGGCGCGACGGGCACCGGCAAGTCGGTGTCGATGAACGCCATGATCATGAGCGTCCTGTTCAAGGCGTCGCCGCGCGACGTCCGCTTCATCATGATCGACCCGAAGATGCTCGAGCTGTCCGTCTACGAGCACATCCCGCACCTCCTCGTGCCGGTGGTGACGGATCTCAAGAAGGCGGCCGCGGCGCTGGCCAACATCATGCGCGAGATGGAGATGCGCTACCGGCTGCTGCACGACAAGGGGGTGCGCAACATCGACAGCTACAACCGCCTCATCCGCGACGCCGCGCTCGCCGCCGGCGAGCCGGCCGAAGCGGAGGAGCAAGCCGAGAACGACGTGCCGCAACCCGCCGCCGGCGGCCCGGCCGATCCGCTCGTCCACCGCCATCTGCCGCGCATCGTGATCATCGTCGACGAGCTGGCCGACCTCATGATGACGGTCGGCCACGAGGTCGAGGAGTCGATCACGCGCCTCGCCCAGAAGGCGCGCGCCGCGGGCATCCACCTGATCCTCGCCACCCAGCGCCCGTCGGTCGACGTCATCACCGGGCTCATCAAGGCGAACTTCCCGGCGCGCATCTCCTTCCAGGTCACGTCCCGTGTCGATTCGCGCACCATCCTCGACGCGATCGGCGCCGAGCGGCTGCTCGGCGAGGGCGACATGCTCTACCTCCCGCCCGGGACGGCGCGCGTGCAGCGCGCCCACGGCGCGTTCGTCTCCGACGCCGACGTCCACCGCGTCGTCGACTTCATAAAGCGCCAGGAGGAGCCGCGCTACGAGATGGAGCTGCTCGAGTGCGAGGAGGGCGAAGAAGGCGAGGGGGAGGAGGGCGAGGACCTCACCGACGAGATGTACGACATGGCGGTGCACCTCGTTACCGAGCACCGGCAGGCATCGATCTCGTGGCTGCAGCGCCGGCTGCGCGTCGGCTACAACCGGGCGGCGCGCATGATCGAGCGCATGGAGCGGGAGGGCGTCGTCTCCCCGGCCTCGGGGGCGCGGCCGCGGGAGGTGATCGCGCGGCGGATCGAGGAGTAGGTCGCACGGGCGCGGCGCCGGGCCGGCGTGCTTGCGTCCACCCGCCCGAGGTGGTGGGAAGGGATGATGCGGACGTCCCGGCCCCTCGCCGCGCTGCTGCTCGTGCTGGCTTTCGTGCCCGCGCACGCCGCCGACGCGCTCGGGGTGGCGTTGAAGAGGCTGCAGGAGCGCTACGAGTCGACCAAGACGTTGCGGACGGACTTCACGCAGACGGTGGAGTCGCCGACGCTTTCGTCGCCCATCGCCTCGCACGGGACGGTGGCGTTCGAGAAGCCGAACCGGATGCGCTGGGAGTACGCGGCGCCCGACGCGCAGACCGTCGTGGGGGACGGGGAGACGCTCTGGATCTACCAGCCGGACCAGAAGCAGGTGATCAAGGCGACGCTCGGCGAAGCGTTCCAGGCGACGACGCCGGTGACCTTCCTGGCCGGGCTGGGGCGCGTGCAGCGCGACTTCGAGGCGACGCTCGTGCGCGAGGAGAAGGAACGGTGGGTGCTGAAGCTCGTGCCGCGGAAGGACGCGGGCATCGGCACCCTGCTGCTGACGGTGCGGAAGAGCGACGCGAGCGTCGAGGAAGCGCGCATCACCGACCCGCTCAACACGGTCACCGACATCAAGTTCGCGAACGAGCGCCGCAACGTCACGATCGAGCCGGATCTCTTCAAGTTCACGCCGCCGCCCGGGGTTGACGTGGTCCGCCCGCCCGCTTATTGACGGCGCCTTCATGCCGTCCTTCGACGTGGTGTGCCGCCTCGATCTCCAGGAGGTGGACAACGCCATCCACCAGACGCTGCGCGAGCTCGCCCAGCGCTTCGACTTCAAGAACGTGAAGACGGAGATCGTGCGCGAGGAGGGGGCGATCCAGGTCCACTCGGGCGACGACTACAAGGTGCGCGCCGTGGGCGACATCCTGCGCGAGAAGCTCGGACGCCGGCAGGTGCCGCTCAAGGCCGTGCAAGCCGGCGCCGTCGAGCCCGGTCCGGCCGGCACCGCCAAGCAGCGCTTCGACCTCCAGCAGGGCATTCCGGTCGAGAAGGCGCGCGAGCTGGTGAAGCGCGCCAAGGACACCAAGCTCAAGGTGCAGGTGGCCATCCAGGGCGATCAGCTGCGCGTCACCGGCAAGAAGAAGGACGAGCTGCAGGCGATCATGAAGCTCTTCCGCGACGCCGACCTGGGCATCGCCGTGCAGTTCGCCAACTTCCATGACTGACGTCCGCCGCGTCCACTTCGTCACCCTCGGCTGTCCGAAGAACCAGGTGGACAGCGAGGTGATGCTCGGCGTGCTCGCGCGCCGCGGCCACGAGATCGTCCTCGACCCCGAGGCTGCCGACGTGCTCGTCGTGAACACGTGCAGCTTCATCGGCCCCGCCAAGGAGGAGTCGATCGACACGATCCTCGACCTCGCCCGCGTCAAGGCGGGACGCGCCGGCCGCCGACTGGTCGTCACCGGCTGCCTGGCGCAGCGCTACGCCGACGAGCTGCGCGAGTCGCTGCCCGAGGTGGACGTCTTCGTCGGCACCGGCGACCTGCTCCGCATCGGCGACGCGGTCGAGGCGCCGCCGGCCGACGCGCCGCTCGTCTACCGCGGGGCGCAGCACGTGCTGCCGCGGCACGCGCTCGCCGCACGGGTGCGCACGGGCGCGTGGTGGACGGCGTACCTGAAGGTGTCGGAGGGCTGCGACCACACGTGCAGCTTCTGCATCATCCCGAAGATCCGCGGCCGGCACGAGAGCCGGTCGATGGACGACGTCCTCGGCGAAGCGGCGGCGCTCGCCGGCGAAGGCACGCTCGAGCTGAACCTGATCGCCCAGGACCTGACCGCCTACGGGCGCGACCGCCGCGACGGCGCGTCGCTCGCCGTCCTGCTGCGCGCGCTGGCGGTCCGCGTGCCGGCGGCGCGCTGGCTCCGCTTGCTGTACGCCTACCCGGCGTCGGTGACCGACGAGCTGCTGGAGGTGATCGCGACCGAGCCGGCCGTCTGCAAGTACCTCGACATGCCGCTCCAGCACGCCTCCGACCGGATGCTCCGCGCCATGCGGCGCGAGCGGAGCGGGGCCGCGCTCGGCCGCCTGCTCGCGCGGGTCCGCCGGGCCGTACCGGGCATCGCGCTCCGCTCCGCGTTCATCGTCGGCTTCCCGGGCGAGACGGAGGACGACGTCCGGCAGCTCTGCGACTTCCTCGAGGAGAGCGCGTTCAGCCACGTCGGCGTGTTCCGCTACTCGCACGAGGAGAACACCGCCGCCGGGGCGCTCCCCGACGACGTGCCCGAAGCGCTCAAGGCGGAGCGCCGGGGGCGGGTGATGGCGGTGCAGGCGCGCGTCTCGACGCGCGTGGCGGCGGCGCAGGTGGGACGGGAGGTCGAGGTGCTGGTCGAGCGGGCGGAGCCGGGCGGGCGGCTGGTCGGCCGCACGTCGCAGCAGGCGCCCGAGATCGACGGCGTCGTCCGCGTGACGGGCGCGGCCGCGCCCGGGGATCTGGTGCGCGCGCGCGTCACCGGCGCCGGTCGCTACGATCTCGACGCCGAGATTCTCGCGGTTGCATTTGACAGCCCCCCGGCGGACCCTTATCTTGCCGCCCCTTCGGAGGCGGACGAGGTATGCGTAAGGCGTTCCTGAAGAAGGCTCGCGAGACGTTGCAGGACATGCGCGCACAGCTCCTGCGCAGCGTGCAGTCCGAGCTGCACGAGGGACGCGAGCAGACGAAGGACGAGGGCATGGACACCTACGACCTCGCCAGCGACGCGCGCGACCGCGAGATCAACTTCATCCTCTCCGACCGCGACCGCGACAAGGTCCAGGCGATCGACGACGCGCTCGCCCGCATCGAGGAAGGCACCTACGGCGTCTGCGAGAGCTGCGAGTCCGACGTCGCCGAGGGCCGTCTGGAGGCGCTCCCCTTCACTCGCCTCTGCATAAACTGCCAGGCGGAGCGAGAGAGGGAGGCGAAGACCATGAAGCGCGACGAGGACCGCACCTTCCGCCGCCTCGGCGGCAGCGACGTCGACGAGGAAGGCAGCAGCTAGCGGAAGTGGCGCCAGTGCCGCCAGGGCACCAGGGCCCGGAGGCGCAGGAGCCACACGGCGAACAGCGCCAGCAGCACGGTGAGGATGGCGCGCTCGGTGTTGAAGCCGTGCACGCGCTCGATGCCGCGGATCAGCAGGTAGACGCCGTAGAGCCCCGCCAGGGCGCCCAGGAGCGGCACCCAGAACACGACCGACGGCGCCGACGCGTAGGCGACGACCCGGAAGGTGGCTTCGAAGCCGGCGCGCCCCTCGAAGAGGTGCTGCGCGATGAGCACGAGGATCGCGGCGACGATCGCCGCCCCCACCACCTGGAAGACCAGGACCCAGACGGCCGCGAGTCCCCAGCCGAGGAGATGTCCGGCGGCGTTGATCGCGGCGCAGAGTGCCAGGAAGACGGCGGGCTCCTGCAAGCCGCCGGTCTCGGGCATGGCCGCGAAGAAGCCCTGCGGGTCGGTCATCACGCGCCGCCAGGCGTCGGGGAACGGTGTCGCGACGGGCGGGGTGGTCGGCTCGGGACCTTCCATGGCGGGGCGGGGTTATAGCGGCGCTGCGTGGCAGCGTCTAGGCGGTCGAATGACTGTCCAGTGCGGGCCGCCGGCGGCGCGCGCAGCCGGAGCGCAGCGTCGCTATAATGCGTTGGTGGATGCGAGTGGGGCGGATCTCCGGTGCCTGCGCGCGGACGCTCGGGCGCTGTTCGCTTCGGCGCTCGCGGCGGTCGCGCCGGGGCCGCTCGTCGCTCGCCATCTGTGGCGCGAGGGCGACGCGCTGGTGTTGTCGGAGTCCGGTCGCGTGATCGCGCGGCACGCGGGGCCGGTGCTCGTGGTCGGGGCGGGGACGGCGGGGCTCGGGATGGCGCGCGCGGCGGTCGCGGCGGTGGGGGAGGCGTGCGTCGGGGGGCTGGTGATCGTGCCGCATGGCGCGGAGGGAGCGTGTGGGGACGGGGTGGAGGTGGTGGGGGCGGCGCATCCGGTGCCGGACGCGGCGGGTGAGGCGGCGACGGCGCGCCTGCTCGCGATGGTCGCTCGGGTGACGCGCGACACGCTCGTGCTCGTCGTGCTGAGCGGCGGTGGGTCGGCGCTTCTCGTCGCGCCGGCGCCCGGAATCGGGCTCGCCGACAAGCAGGCGCTCACGGCGGCGCTGCTCGCCGCCGGCGCCGACATCGGTGCGGTGAACGCGATGCGCAAGCACTGCTCGCGCGTGAAGGGCGGCGGGCTCGTCCGCGCGGCGGCGGGCGCGGCCGGGGTGTGGGCGGTTGTCCTCTCCGACGTCGTCGGCGACGACCTGGCGACCATCGCCTCGGGGCCGACGGCGCCGGACCCCGGAACGTTCGCCGAGGCGGTGCGCGTGCTCGACGAGTGGCTCGCGCGGGACGCGGTGCCCGCGGCACTGCGGGCACACCTCGCGCGCGGCGTGGCCGGCGAGATCCCGGACACGCCGAAGCCGGGCGATGCGCTCTTCGCGCGCGTGCGGAACGTCCTCGTGGGCGGTAACCCTGACGCCGTCCGCGCCGCCGCCGAGGCGGCGGCGGCGCGCGGCTACGCCACGGAGGTCGCCGACGCACCGCTCGCCGGCGACGCCGCGGCGGCCGGGCGCGCGCTCGCGGCACGGCTCCTCGCGGCGCCGCGCGAGCGGGCGGTCGCGCTGATCGCGGGCGGCGAGACGACCGTCCGCGTCGCGCCGGGCGGGCGCGGCGGGCGCTCGCAGCAGCTCGCGCTCGCCGCCGCCGTCGCGCTCGCCGGGGCGCCGGCGGTGCTGCTCGCCGCGGGCACCGACGGCGTCGACGGACCGACCGACGCCGCCGGCGCGTGCGTCGACGGCGAGACGACGGCGCGAGCGCGCGCCGCCGGCTTCGATCCGGCCGTCGCGCTCGCCGCCACCGACAGCCACCCGCTGCTCGCCGCGACGAGCGATCTCGTCCGCACGGGTCCGACCGGCACGAACGTCACCGACGTGGTGGTGGCGCTGCGCGCTGCGTGGTAGGACGAGCGCCCATGCGGGGCGGCGGCAACGTCTCGGAGATATTCGTCTCGTTCCAGGGCGAGGGCCTGCACGCCGGCCGCCGTCAGCTCTTCGTTCGCCTCGGCGGCTGTCCGCTCCGCTGCCGCTACTGCGACACGCCGGAGAGCCTCGTGCCGGTGCGCGAGTGCCGCGTCCTCGGTCCCGACGGGCTCCACCGCCGTGCGAACCCGTTGTCGCCCGCGGCGCTCGACGCCGAGGTCTCGACGCTCGCCGCGGCTGCGCCGCCGCTGCACGCGGTCGCGGTCACGGGCGGCGAGCCACTCGCGCAGACGGACTTCCTCGCCGCCTGGCTCGAGACGCGGCACGCCGCGCTGCCGATCCTCCTCGAGACGGCCGGCATCCTGCCGCGCCGGCTCGAGCGCCTGCTGCCCTGGGTCGCGATCGTGAGCCTCGACCTGAAGCTTCCGAGCAACACCGGCGAGCGGGCGCGCTGGGACGAGCACGAAGGATGCCTGGCGGCGGCGCTCGCCGCGGGGCGCGAGGTCTACGTCAAGATGCCGGTCGACGAGAGCACGACCCCCGAGGAGGTCGAGCGCGGGGCACGCGTCGTCGCCGCGGCCGACCCGCGCGTTCCGCTCTTCCTGACGCCGCTCACCGAGCCCGAGACGCCGCGGCTCACGGTGACGCCGTCCACCCTGGAGCGGCTGCACGCGCTCGCCAGCCGCCACCACCCCGACGTCCGCGTGCTGGTGCAGCTCCACAAGGTGCTCGGCATCCCGTGACGGCGCGGCGTCGCGCTCGACCGGGCCGCGGCGCGGCGCGCCCGGCGACGCTCATCCCCGGCGACGGCATCGGACCCGAGGTGATCGCCGCCGCCGTCCGCGTGCTCGAAGCGGCGGGCGGGCGGATCGCGTGGGACGTCCAGCTCGCGGGCAAGGCGGCGCTCGACAAGTACGGCACGCCGATCCCCGAGCCGCTGCTCGCTTCGTTCCGGCGCACGCGCGTCGGGTTGAAGGGTCCGCTCGAGACGCAGGTGGGGCGCGCGGGGTACCGCAGCATCAACGTCGTGCTCCGCAAGACCTTCGACCTCTACGCCAACGTGCGCCCCATCCGGACGCTGCCCGGCGTTCGCACCGCGTTCAAAGGCGTCGACCTGATCGTCGTGCGCGAGAACACCGAGGACCTCTACTCCGGCATCGAGCACCAGATCGCGCCGGGCGTGGTGGAGAGCGTCAAGGTCATCACCGCGCGGGCGTCGCGCCGCATCGCCCGCTTCGCCTTCGAGCTGGCGCGCCGCGAGCACCGCCGGCAGGTGATCGCCATCCACAAGGCGAACATCATGAAGCTCTCCGACGGCCTCTTCCTCGCCTGCGCCCGCAAGGTCGCCCGGGGCTTCTCACGCATCGCGTACCGCGAGCTGATCGTCGACAACGCTTGCATGCAGCTCGTGCTGCACCCGCAGCAGTTCGACGTGCTGCTGCTCGAGAACCTCTACGGCGACATCGTCTCCGACCTGTGCGCCGGGCTGGTGGGCGGCCTCGGGCTCGTGCCGGGCGCCAACCTGGGCGACCGCCACGCGCTCTTCGAGGCGGTGCACGGCACGGCGCCCGACATCGCGGGGAAGGACCGCGCCAACCCGCTGGCGGTGATCTTCTCCGGCGCCATGCTGCTCCGCCACGTCGGGCAGGGACGCGCGGCCGCCCGGGTCGAGCGGGCCGTCGACCGGCTGCTGCGCCAGGGGCGGACGCTGACCCGCGACCTGGGCGGGCGCGCCTCGACGAGCCAGGTCACCGAGCGGCTGGTCGCGCTCCTCCGCCGCTGACGGCGGCGCCCTCTTGACGCGCCGTGACACAGAAACCCCGCTCGGCTAGAATTTCGCCGTGAGCGAGCCCCTCACCCGACGTCGTGCGGCCTTCGACGCCCTCGCCGCGGAGCCGTTCGACCTGCTCGTCGTGGGCGGCGGCATCAACGGCGCCGGGATCGCGCGCGACGCCGCCATGCGCGGCCTGCGCGTCGCGCTGGTCGAGCGGGGGGACTTCGGCTCGGGGACCTCCAGCTGCTCGTCCAAGCTGATCCACGGCGGGCTCCGCTACCTCGAGCACGGCGAGCTCCGGCTGGTGTTCGAATCGGTCCGCGAGCGCGAGCGTATGCGGCGCCTCGCGCCGCACCTCGTGCGCCCGCAGCAGTTCGTCTGCCCGGTGTACCGCGGGGGTCCGGTGGGCCTGGTCACGCTCGCCGCCGGTCTCTGGGCGTACGATCTCCTCGCCGGCTTGTGGACGGCGCGCCGCCACCACATGCTCGGGCCGGCGGGCATCCGCGCCGCCGAGCCCGCGCTGCGCCAGGAGGGCCTCCGCGGGGCAGGCGTCTACTGGGACTACCGCACGGACGACGCGCGTCTCGTGCTCGAGACGCTGCTCGCGGCCACGCGCGAGGGCGCGGTCGTCGTCTCGTACGCCGGCCTCGCCGGGCTGCTCAAGGAGGGCGGGCGGGTCGTCGGGGCGCGCGTCGCCGACCGGCTGGGCGATGCCACGATCGAGGTGCGGGCGCGGGTCGTCGTGAACGCGACCGGGCCGTGGGTCGACACGGTGACGGCGCTCGACGAGCCGGGGCCGCCGCTTCTCCGGCTCACCAAGGGCGCGCACGTCTTGGTGCCGGCGGCGCGGGTCGGGAACCGCTCGGCGCTGGCGTTGAACGCGGTCGCCGACCGCCGCGTGATGTTCGTCATCCCGTGGGGCGCGCACGCGCTCGTCGGCACGACCGACACCGACCACCCGGGTGGTCCCGACGTCCCGCCCACCGTCGAGCGCGCCGACGTCGACTACCTGCTCGACACCGTCAACCACTACTTCCCCGCCGCCCGGCTCCGTCCCGACGACGTGGTGAGCGGCTTCGCCGGGCTCCGCCCGCTCATCGCGCCGCCCCCGGGCCAGAAGGTGAGGCCGTCGGACGTGTCGCGCGAAGAAGAGATCCTCGTCTCGGCCTCGGGCCTCGTCTCGCTCGCGGGCGGGAAGCTCACCACCTACCGGCTGATCGCCGCCAAGGTCGTCGACCGGGTGCTCGCCTTGCTGCGCGCGGGCGGGGACGGGCGGACGTTCCGGCGGTCGCGCACCGGCGAGGTGCCGCTGCCCGGCGGCACCGACACGCCCGAGGCGGTCGCCGCGGCGGCCCTCTCGCGCGACGGCCACGGCGTCGCGCCGGCGGTGGTCGGCCACCTCGCGGGTCGCTACGGAAGCCGCCTCGACGAGGTGCTCCGCCGGGTCGCTCACGAGCGCGCGCTCGGCGAGGCGATCGTCCCCGGCCTGCCCGACGTGCGGGCCGAGGTGGTCGAGGCCGTCGAGCACGAGTGGGCGCTCACGCTCGACGACGTGCTCCGGCGGCGTACGCACGTAGCGCTCGAGGACGCCTCCGCGGGCGTCGCCACGGCCGAGACGACGGCGGCGCTCATGGGCCGCTCGCTCGGCTGGGACGCGGAGACGGTGCGCGCCGCCGTCGAGAGCTACGCCGACGCCGTACGCGCGAGCCGCCGGTGGCGGTGAAGCGCGCGGCCGCAAGGCCGGTGCGCCCGGCCGAGCGGCTGAACGTCGCGCGCGAGCGACCGCCCGCGCGCGCCGCCCGCACCCGCGCCATCGCCCGCGGGCTCGCCAGGGCCTACCCGGACGCCGCCTGCGCCCTCCGTCACCGGAACGCCTGGGAGCTCCTCGTCGCCACCATCCTCTCCGCCCAGTGCACCGACGCGATGGTGAACCAGGTGACGCCGGCGCTGTTCGCGGAGCTGCCGACGCCGGCCGCGCTCGCCGGCGCGCCGGTCGAGCGCCTCGAGACGCTCGTCAAGCGCACCGGCTTCTTCCGCCAGAAGACGAAGGCCATCCAGGCGACCGCGCGGGCGATCGTCGCGGGGCACGGCGGGCGGGTGCCGGAGACGATGGAGGAGCTGAACGCCCTGCCGGGCATCGGACGCAAGACGGCGAACGTGATCCTCGGCACCGCCTTCGGCCAGCCGGCGATCTTCGTCGACACCCACGTCCGCCGGCTCTCGAACCGCCTCGGCCTCACCGTCGAGGACGACCCCGACAAGATCGAGCGCGACCTCCAGGCCCTGCTCCCGCCGCGCGAGTGGACGCAGTTCGCCCACCGGCTGATCCACCACGGCCGGCAGATCTGCTTCGCGCGGAAGCCTCGCTGCTCGGCCTGCCCGCTTGCACGCTGGTGCCCGCGGATCGGGGTGACGGTGTCCGCCTAGACGGCGACGCCGACCAACCGGCCGAGGAGGAACCCGATCGCGCACGCGAGCATGCCGAGCCCCGCGAGCTCGAGGCTCGCGCGCAGCATGGGCTCCTTGGTGAGCCATGTCTTGGCAGCACCCGTGGCGAGCAGCGCCGCAACGCCGATCACGAGGGCCGCGACGAGGGCGTGCTCGGCGCTCGGCCGGAAGGCGTACGGCACGAGCAGCAGGACGGCGCCGGCCTGATAGGCGAGGCTGGTGACGACGCCGACGCGCGCCGGCGAGTCGAACGTCTCCTCCGTGAGCCCGAGCTCCTCCCGGGACATGAAGCGCAGCCAGAGCTCCGGGTTCGACGTCACCCGGCGCACGATCATGTCACACTCCTCGGGGGTGAAACCAAGCTCCTGGTAGATGTCGCGGATCTCCTGCCGCTCGTGATCCGGCATGTGCTCGATCTCCCAGGCCTCGCGGGCGATCTCGGCCTCGAAGAAGGCGCGTTGTGACTTGGCGGAGACGAAGGCTCCGATGCCCATCGCGGCCGCGCCGGCGATCGCCGCCGCGATGCCGCCGAGCGCGATCGTGTGGGCGTCGCCCAGCGTCGCCGTCACGCCGGCGAGGAAGCCGAGAGTCGAGATGACGCCGTCGTTGATGCCGAAGATGATCTCGCGGATGATCCGGCCCTGCGGCGTGTGCCACGCCTCGTCGTGGAAGCGCTTCAAGGGCTCGGCCAGGCGGGCGACCGGGGGTGGAAGCGGGCCTCGGCTGGGCGAAGGCTCCGTGTCGGAGGCTAGCGGCATGGCTCGAAGCGGGCCCGCGTCCGGCTTATAGGCGGCAAACACGCGCCGGTAAAGGGTTTTCGCCGATCATTCGGAATTTTCACCTTGACAATCGTTCGCTTGAACGATACGTTGCGCCCGCTTTTTCGAAAGGAAATCCGGCGAGTTAGAGAAGCGGGTGGAGATGGCCGTTTACACCATGCTCGATAAACGAGAACTCGCCGAGATCGTCGAGGACTACTCCCTCGTCAAGCTCCTCGGCGCGACCGGCATCGCCGCGGGCTCAGTCAACACCAACTACCTCCTCGAGACGGCGCGCGGCAAGCACCTGCTCCGCATCGACGAGGTGAAGAGCGAGCTCGAGGTGAAGCGCGAGCTCGATCTCCTCCTCTTCCTCCGCAAGCACGGCTTCCCGTGCCCCCAGCCGCTCACCGACCGCAAGGGCCGTCACTACCGCGAAGCGGGCGGGAAGTGCATCTCCGTGTACCGCTACTACGACGGGCACGTGCTGCGCCCCGAGCGCATCACGACGGGCCAGCTCGAGAACATCGGCCGCGTCCTGGCCGACCTCCACTCCATCGGCAAGAGCTACAAGAAAGGCATCGACAACCGCTTCAGCTACGAGCGGATGGCCGACGTCTACCTCGAGGTGCGCGGCCGGCTTCCGAGCTACTTCAAGCGCATCGTCCGCACCCTCGACGACGAGGTCGAGTACCTCCAGAACTACCTCGAGGGGAAGCTCCCGAAGGGTGTCATCCACGGCGACCTCTTCCACGACAACATCATCGTGAAGGGTGACAAGGTCGTCGCCATCCTCGACTTCGAAGCGGCCTGCCGCGGCAAGTTCATCTTCGACCTCGCCACCGCCGTGAACGCGCTCTGCTTCGACGGCGAGAACTACCAGCTCAAGCGCTTCGAGCCGCTGATCGCCGGCTACGAAGCGCTCCGCGCGCTCTCGCTCGCCGAGTGGGACGCGTTCCCGAACGAGCTCCGCTTCTCCGCGCTCCGCTTCACCATCACACGGCTACGCGACTTCTTCCTGAACCCGGTCGACGAGCAGGCCCGTGTGAACAAGGACTTCCGGGAGTTCTACGAGCGCCTGCGCATCCTCCGCCGCGAGCGAGACGGCGGCATGGAAGGCCTGCTCATGGCCATGGCCACCGGCTACGACTACCGGAAGTACCAGAAGGTGAAAGCGCTCGAGAAGAAGGGCTCGAAGTAGCCCTCGCGCGTGCGTGTCGGCGAGCTTTACGGGCGCGGCCGCCCGGTCATCTCCTTCGAGTTCTTCCCCCCCGCCACCCCGGAAGGCGAAGCCGCGCTCGTCCGCACGATCGACGCGCTCCGGCCCCTCGGGCCCGGCTTCGTGTCGGTCACGCGCACGGGCGGCAAGCCGCGCGAAGCGCCGGTCGAGATCGTCGGTCGCATCCGCGCCCTGGGCATCGAGGGCGCGGCACACGTCACGGCCATCGAGGCGAGCCGCGAGGAGATCGCGGCCCACTGCGAGCTGATGGTCGCGCGCGGGATCGAGAACGTCGTCGCCATCCGCGGCGACCGGCCGACGGACCCCACCTTCCGCCCGCCCGCGAACGGCTTTCGCTATGCCGTCGACATGATCCGCTTCATCCGCGAGCGCGGGTTTCGCTTCTGCATCGTCGCGGGCGGTCATCCCGAAGGCCATCCGGAGTGCCGCGACCTCGAGGTCAGCGTCGGCCACCTGAAGGACAAGGTCGACGCGGGCGCCGACGTCGTCATCACGCAGCTCTTCTACAACAACGCCGATTACTTCGCGTTCGTCGAGCGCGCGCGTCGGGTCGGCATCCGCGTGCCGCTCGTGCCCGGCATCATGCCGATCACCAACTGGCCGCAGATCCAGCGCATCACCACGCTCTCCGGCAACCAGGTGCCTGGCCCGCTGCGCGACGCGCTCGAGCGCGTGCGCGACGACGAGCAGGCGGCCATGGCGGTCGGTGTCGAGTGGGGGATGCGCCAATGCGTCGACCTCCTCCGCCGCGGTGCGCCGGGCATCCATTTCTACACGCTCAACCGCTCGCCGGCGACGCGCGCCATCTTCGAGACGCTCCGCCGCGAGGGGCTGGTCGGCCGCTGATCGCCGTCCTTGCGGCACCTGGACCCATCCGTTAGAGCCTGAGCCATGCCCCCGCACGACCTCGAGGAGCACGTGCGCGCGCTGCTCCAGGCCCTCGACCCCGACCCTCGCCGCGAAGGTCTCGACCGCACCCCGGCGCGGGTGGCCCGCGCGCTGACCTTCCTCACCAAGGGCTACGCGGAGGATCCCCGCGCGGTCATCAACGGAGCGCTCTACCACGAGGAGTACTCCGAGATGATCGTGGTGAAGGACATCGACTTCTACTCGCTCTGCGAGCACCACATCCTGCCCTTCTTCGGCAAGGCGCACGTCGCCTACCTGCCGCAGCGGAAGATCGTCGGCATCAGCAAGGTCGCGCGCCTGGTCGAGGTGTTCGCGCGCCGGCTCCAGGTGCAGGAGCGGATGACGACCCAGATCGCGAGCACGATCCAGGAGCAGCTCGATCCGCTCGGTGTCGGCGTCGTGCTCGAGGCGGAGCACCTTTGCATGCGCATGCGCGGGGTCGAGAAGCAGAACTCCGTCGTGCTGACGAGCGCGATGCTCGGCGTCTTCCGCGAGAACGAGGTGACGCGGCAGGAGTTCATGACCCTGATCGGACGGCGGTGAGCCCCGCGGGCCTGGCGGCGCACTGCCTCGCGCTGCTCGGCCCGACGGCGGGCCCGGTGGTCGTCGCGGGTCCGCGCGCGGCGCGCGTCGCCGCCGCGCTGGCGCGGACGGTCACGGTGGCCGCGGAGGGCGCAGCGGCGGTCGTCGTCTTTCTCGCCGCCCCCGCCGATGCCGGGCTCCGCCGCGCCGTGCTCGACGACCTCCGTCGTCGTCTGCCCCCCGGTGCCCCAGTCGTTCTGGTCGACCACAACCAACCGCGCGCGTGGTGGCGGCGCACCGTCGCCATCGCAGCCGCACTCGTCGCCGGTCGCGTGCCCACGCGCGCCCGCTACCCCGCCGCGCGCGAGCTCGCGGCAGCCGGCTTCGCCGTCGAGCGCCTGCGTCTTGCTCCTGGCGAGCGGCTTCAGTTCGTCGTCGCTCGGCGCTGACGACGGTTCAAAACGTCGCGAACCAGGGCGTGTGGCGGTGCCCAGGCTGGTCGATCACCACCTGGTAGTGCGCGAGAAGCTGCCCCTGGGCCCGCCGCCAGCCAGTGGCTGCATTCGCGTAGTCGATGTTCGCCTGCACTTCTGCGGCGCGGGCCGTGGTGAGGCGCGTCTGGAAGTCGAGCAGGTCCTTGGTGGTTGCCATCCCGACCTCGTGCCGCTTCTCCTGGTTGCGGAGGTTCTCCTCGGCGAGCTCGCGCGCGACTCGCGTCGTATCGATCCGCTGGCGAGCGGCGACCAGGTCGGCCGCGCTCTGGCGGACCTCGAGCGTCACACTGGACTGGAGGTCGCGATGATTGAGCTCGGCCTGAGACCGCCGGATGCGTTTCTCCGCGTATTGGCTGCGCGCCAGCGCGTTCGACAGGGGCACTTGCAGCTGGACACCGAAGGAGTACGAGCGGAAATCGTTCGAGGTGAGGCGGTCGTATGCGTCTTGCGGTCCGCCGCGGTAAACCGAGATGGCGTCGCGCGGTGGACAGCTGAACCCGAACGTCTGGCCGTTCACGATGATGGGCGTGCAACCGCCGAGCTGGGATTGGCTCGTGAAGCTCGAGGTGGGGGTCGCCTGCCTCCCGCTGAGCGCGTTCACGCCATAGTTGCCGACGAGATCGACGCGCGGGAGAAGGTCGTTCTCCGCGATGCGCTCGTTCAGCTGCTGCGCCCGCAGGGTGCGAGCAGAGGCCAAAATCTCTGGCCGTTCCGCCAGCGCCACCGCCAGCGCTTGGTCGACGTCGACGTGTATTTCCTCGGGTGCCGGCGACTCGATCGGCTCGAGTGTGCGCGGCACGAAAGTGCCGTCGGGGCGGAAGAAAGCGAGTTGCGCGAGACGCTGGCGAGCAACGGCGAGGTTGTTCTCCGCGATGATGACCTGCTCCTCGCGGCTCTTCGCATCGGCCTGAGCTTCGAGGACCGCGACGGGCGCGAAGAGACCGACCTTCACGCGGGCCTCGTTCTCGGTGACCGTCCGATCGGCGAGCTCCTTCGATTCGCGCTGAACGGCGAGTTGCTCACGCGTCTGGACGACGCCCCAGTAGGCCTCGATCACCTGCTGCATGAAGTTGGCGAGGTCCGCCTCGTACTGAAACACGGCGGCATCCGCGGTCTGCTCGGCGACGCGCACCACGAGGTATGAAAAGTCCCAGCCGAAGCCGCGCAGGAGCGGCTGCACGAGCGAGAGCTTCAGGCCCGGTGTCCACTGCGGACGAAGCGTGATGAAGCTTTGGTTGTTGTCGGTACGCTCGTTGATCGAGTCGACGGTCATCTGTGTCCCGGTGCGAAACGTCTTCAGGAGGTGGAAGTTTGCAAAGCGGTCGTCGAGGTTCGTGATCTTCGTTTTCGACAACGAGTTCGCGTTTGGCGTGCTGTTGCTCGTCTCCTCGATTTCACCGGCGAGCGTGGGATCGAACTTTGCCTGCGCCTGGAGGATGCCCGTGCCGACGCGTCCCGGCTCGAGCCGCTTCGCCGCGATGCCCGGGTTGTTCGTCAGCGCGATGCCGATCGTCTCTTTCAGGGAAACTTCCTGAACGTGATCGTCGCGCGTGATCGGGGAGGGGACGCGGAGCGCTTCGCTCTCCGGGATATTCGGATTCCATTGGTGGCGAAGGCCCGGGACGCCCCACCAGGTGCCGCGCCCCTCGGGTTGCTCGTCGGCGCGAGCCACCACGACGGCCACGAGGATCGACCCCAACACGAACGCGCGGCGCCAGCCCTGCATGCCCGTCGCGCTAACGGATAACGCCGTCAGAGTCAACGAAAACGCGGCTTCCACGGACGCGGAGCGGGGAATCTTGACAACACTGGAAGGCGGTGGCTTAACCACGCCGTCACCGCGATCCTCGCACGACTGGCGTTCGCGTGGAATTGACCACGGGGGAATGCTGAACGACCAGCGGGCCGAACGCCTGGGCCGCTGCTAGCGTCGAGGTCCAGGTTCTCTCGTGATCAAATCGTATCTCCTCGCTCCCGGGCCCACCCCCGTGCCGCCGGAAGTGCGAGCCGCGCTCGCGCTCCCGTTGATCCACCACCGCACGCCGCAGTTCGCGGCCGTGCTGGCCGAGGTGCAGGAAGGTCTGCGCGAGCTGTACGGCACCAAGCAGGACGTCCTCGTCCTCACCGCCTCGGGCACCGGGGCGATGGAGGGTGCGGTCACCAACCTCCTCTCGCCGGGTGACGAGGCGATCGTCGTCAACGCCGGGAAGTTCGGCGAGCGCTGGACGAAGATCTGCCAGGCGTACGGCGTCACCGCGCACGAGATCAAGGTGACGTGGGGCCAGGCGGTGCGCGCCGACGCGGTGCGCGCCGCGCTCGACGCGCACCCGAAGGCGCGGGCTCTCTACATGCAGGCCAGCGAGACGTCCACTTGCGTCCTGCATCCGGTCGCGGAGGTCGCCGCGCTCACCCGCGCGCGCGACACGCTCCTCGTGGTCGACGGCATCACCGCCGTCGGCGTCATCGACCTGCCGATGGACGCGCTCGGCATCGACGTGCTCGTCACCGGCTCGCAGAAGGCCCTCATGGTGCCGCCCGGTCTCGCCTTCGTCGCGCTTTCGAAGCGAGCGTGGGATGCCGTGGAGCGCGCCCGCCTGCCGCGCTTCTACTTCGACTTCAAGCGCGAGCGGAAGGGCGTCGCCGAGCGCTCCACCGCGTGGACTCCCGGCATCTCGCTCGTCAACGGGCTCCGCGTCGCGCTCCAGATGATGCGCGCCGAAGGCTTCCCCAACGTGCACGCCCGACACGACCGCTTGGCGCGTGCGACCCGCGCCGGTGCAACGGCGCTCGGGCTCGCTCTGCTCGCCCCCGAGGCGCCGAGCCCCGCCGCCACGGCCGTCCTCCTGCCCGACGGCGTCGACGGCAGCGCGCTCTTCCGCTACCTGCGCGACCGCATGCGGGTGACGTTCGCGGGCGGGCAGGACCAGCTGAAGGGCAAGATCGTGCGTCTGTCACACCTCGGCTACGTCGACGCCTTCGACGTCGTGACGGGCGTCGCGGCGCTCGAGCTGGCGCTCCATGTCTTCGGCGCTCCGGTGACCCTCGGCCGCGGCGTCGGCGCCGCCGAGGCCGTGCTCGCGGAGGGGCTCCCGGCGCGCGCATGAGCCACCGCGTCCTCATCGCCGACCCGCTCACCAAGGAGACGCCGGAGCTGCTGCGCACGATGTCGGCGCAGTACCCGGACCTCCAGATCGACCGCGGCCCCGTCGAGCAGAGCGCCCTCGAGGCACCGGGCGCGCTCGCCGACGTCGAGGGCCTCGTCGTCCGCAGCCGCACCAAGGTGACCGCGAAGGTGCTCGCCAACGCGCCCAAGCTCCGCGTCATCGGCCGGGCGGGCATCGGCGTCGACAACATCGACGTCGAGGAGGCGACCAAGCGCGGCATCGTGGTGATGAACACGCCCGGCGGGAGCAACGTCACCACCGCCGAGCACGCGATCGCCATGCTGCTCGCGCTCGCGCGCAACATCCCGCAGGCGGCGGCCGCCGTGCGCAAGGGCGAATGGCCGCGCGAGCGCTGGATGGGAGCCGAGGTCTGCAACAAGGTGCTCGGCATCGTCGGGCTCGGAAACATCGGGGCGATCGTCGCGGAGCGCGCGGTCGGGCTCCGGATGAAGGTCATCGCGTACGATCCCTACGTCACGGCCGAGGCGGCGGCGCGGCTGCGGGTCCAGCTCGTTCCCCTCGACGAGCTGATCGAGCGCGCCGACTTCGTCACGGTCCACGTGCCGCTCACGCCCGAGACGCGCGGGCTCATCGGCCGCGAGCGCCTCGCGCGCATGAAGCGCGGCGTGCGCATCATCAACTGCGCGCGCGGCGGCATCGTCGACGAGGACGCGCTGCTCGCCGCGCTACGCGACGGCCGCGTCGCAGGCGCGGCGCTCGACGTGCTCGCGCAGGAGCCGCCGCCGAAGGACCACCCGCTGCTCGCGCTCGACAACGTCATCTGCACGCCCCACCTCGGTGCCTCCACCGACGAGGCGCAGGTCAACGTCGCGAGCGCCATCCTCCAGCAGGTCGCGGACTACGTCTGCCGGGGCATCATCCAGAACGCGGTCAACACGCCGTCGCTCTCGCCCGAGGTGCTCCAGGTGCTCCGCCCCTACCTGGTGCTCGCGGAGAAGCTGGGCGCACTCGCGGCGCAGCTCCTGACCGAGCCGGCCGTCGAGCTGACGGTGCAGGCGAGCGGCGAGGTGGCCGAGCGCGAGATCCGCTCGCTCACCACGGCCGTGTTGCGCGGGCTGCTCGCGCACATCCTCGGCGCGACCGTCAACTACGTGAACGCGCCCGCCATCGCGCGCGAGCGAGGCGTGCGCGTGATCGAGTCGCGCGCCCCGCAGGCGAGCGACTACCTGAACGCGCTCCGCGTCGAGGTGCGGACCCCGTCGCGCGCGAAGATCGTCGTCGTCGGCGCGGTCTTCGGCGCGGGCATCGTCCGGCTCACCCGGATCAACGACTTCCGCATGGAAGCCGTGCCCGAAGGCCACATCCTCATGCTGCACAACCGCGACGTCCCGGGCGTCGTGGGCGCGGTCGGCACGCTGCTCGGCCAGCTCGGCATCAACATCGCGGGTATCGAGCTCGGGCGCGAGCGTGTCGGGGGGATGGCGCTCTCGCTCATCCACGTCGACGAAGCGGTGCCCGCCGACGCGCTCGCTGCGCTGCGCGCGCTGCCGCAGATCGTCGCCGCCGCGCAGCTCCGCCTCTGACCATGCCGGCGACGGTCATCATCGGCACCCAGTGGGGCGACGAGGGGAAGGGGAAGGTCGTCGATCTCCTCGCCTCCGACGCCGATGTCGTCGTCCGCTTCCAGGGCGGGAACAACGCCGGCCACACGCTGGTCGTGAACGGCGAGAAGACGATCCTCAACCTGATTCCTTCGGGCGTCCTCCATCCGGGTCGCGTGTGCATGATCGGCGCCGGGGTGGTGATCGATCCCAAAGTCCTGATCGGCGAGATCGACGCACTCCGCAAGCGCGGCTACCTCACCGACGACCGCTGGCTCCGCATCAGCGAGCAGGCACACCTGATCATGCCCTACCACCAGGCCATCGACCGCGCGCGCGAGCGTCTGCGCGGCGCGGGCAAGGTGGGGACGACGGGGCGCGGCATCGGTCCCGCCTACGAGGACAAGATGGCGCGGACCGGCATCCGCGTCGGCGAGCTGTTCGACGAGGTGCGCTTCCGCGAAGCGCTCGAGCGGAACCTGCGCGAGAAGAACGGCTACCTCCAGGCGATCCTTGGCGAGCCGCCGCTCTCCTTCGCCGAGATCCACGACGCCTACGTCGGCTACCGCGAGCGGCTCCGCGCGTTCGTCGGGGACACGGGGCAGGAGCTGCGCGCCGCGGTGGCCGCCGGCCGCCGCGTGCTCCTCGAAGGCGCGCAGGGCGTGATGCTCGACGTCGACCACGGTACCTACCCGTACGTCACCTCCTCGAGCGTCGTCGCGGGCTCCGCCGCGGCGGGCGCGGGGCTCGCGCCGCGCGCCATCACGCGCGTCGTCGGCATCGCCAAGGCGTACACGACGCGGGTCGGCGGCGGGCCGTTCCCCACCGAGCTGACCGACGCGCTCGGCGACCGGCTGCGCGCCGACGGCGACGAGTACGGCTCGACCACGGGCCGCCCGCGTCGCTGCGGCTGGTTCGACGCCGTCGTCGTCCGCCAGGCCGTGGCGGTCTCCGGCGTCGACTCGCTCGCGCTCACCAAGCTCGACGTGCTGACCGGCGTCGATCCGCTTCGCGTCTGCGTCGCCTACGAGCTGGCCGGCCGCCGCCTGGAGCTGCCGCCGGCGACGGAGCGCGCGTGGGCGAACGTCAAGCCGGTCTACGAGGAGCTGCCGGGGTGGCGCGAGAGCCTCGGCGGCGTGCGCGTCGTCGACGACCTGCCGGCGGCCGCGCGCCGCTACGTCGCGCGCCTCGAAACGCTCGCCGGCGCCCCGGTCGCGATCCTGTCGGTCGGCGCCCCGCGCGAGCAGACGATCCGTCTCGCCGACGTGTTCTAGGCGTGGCCGCGCGCCGGCCGTGTGCCGCCCGACGGCACTCGCCATGCCCTCCGCCACAAGGGGCGTCTCGTTGTTCTCCGTGCTTGACGATGTCGCTACCCGCAGGTAAGCATCGACGCGATCGGAGGTTCTTTCGCACGTGGCTGGACGTTCCGGTACCCTAGGTCTCCTCTCCGAGCTCTGGGCCTTCATGCGGGTCCGCAAGAAGTGGTGGCTCGGCCCCATCGTCGTCGTGCTCGCCCTGTTCGGGGCCCTGGTGGTGTTCACGCAGGGTTCGGCGCTCGCGCCCTTCGTCTATACCCTTTTCTAGATCGCTCGACCGATGCCCGCGGCGACCACACGCGAGCTCCGCCGATTCGGACTCACCGTCGGCGGAGCGTTCCTCATCCTCGGCTCGCTGAGCCGCTGGCGCGGGCACACCACCGCGCCGGCCGTGATGTGGGTCGTCGGCACGCTGCTCGTCGTGCCGGGGTTGCTCGTCCCGGCGGTCCTGGTACCGGTGTACCGCTTCTGGATGGGGCCCGTCCTCCGCGTCGCGACCCTCGTCGGCGAGGTGGTGAGCCGTGTCTTCCTCGGTGTCCTCTTCTACCTCGTGTTCGCCCCGATCGGCCTCGTCATGCGTCGCTTCCGTGACCCCCTCGATCGCACGCTCCACGACGGCCGCGCCAGCAACTGGGTGAAGCGGCCGCAAGCGCCGGTGGATCCCAAGCGCTACGAGCAGACCTTCTAGTGGCGACCATCCTCGGCATCTCGGCGTACTACCACGACTCGGCCGCGTGCCTCGTCCGCGACGGCGAGATCGTCGCCGCGGCGCAGGAGGAGCGCTTCACGCGGAAGAAGCACGACGCCGCGTTCCCCACCCACGCCGTCGCGTACTGCCTCCGCGAGGGCGGGCTCCGCGCCGCCGAGCTCGACTACGTCGGCTTCTACGACAAGCCGCTCCTCAAGTTCGAGCGCCTGCTCGAGAACTACTTCGCCGTCGCGCCGCGCGGGCTGCGCTCCTTCGTCACCGCGATGCCCGTCTGGATGAAGGAGAAGCTCTTCACCCGCGACCTGATCCGCAAGGAGCTCGAGGGCTACGAGGGGCCGCTCCTCTTCGCCGAGCACCACGAGTCGCACGCCGCGAGCGCGTTCTACCCGTCGCCGTTCGCGGAAGCGGCGGTCCTGACGATGGACGGCGTGGGCGAATGGGCCACGTCGTCCTACGGCGTCGGGCGGGGCAAGGACCTCGAGCTGCTCGCCGAGCTGCACTACCCGCACTCGCTCGGCATGCTCTACTCCGCCTTCACCTACTACACCGGCTTCAAGGTGAACTCCGGCGAGTACAAGGTGATGGGCCTCGCCCCCTACGGCGAGCCACGCTACGCCGACCTCATCTTCGACAAGCTCCTCGAGCTGAAGGACGACGGCTCCTTCAAGCTCGACATGGACTACTTCAACTACCTGCACGGCCTCACCATGACCAACGGCGCGTTCGACCGCCTCTTCGGCGGCCCGCCGCGCCAGGCCGAGTCCGAGATCACCCAGCGGGAGATGGACCTCGCGGCGTCGGTGCAGGTGGTGACCGAGGAGATCGTGCTGCGCATGGCGCGGCACGTCCACCGGGAGACCGGGATGGCGGACCTCTGCCTCGCGGGCGGCGTGGCCCTCAACTGCGTCGGCAACGGCCGCCTGCTGCGCGAAGGGCCGTTCAAGCGCATCTGGATCCAGCCCGCGGCGGGCGACGCCGGCGGTGCCGTCGGCGTCGCGCTCACCGTCTACCACAAGGTGCTGGGGCACGAGCGCCGGCATCGCTCCGAGGGCGACGGCATGCGCGGCTCGTATCTCGGGCCCGCGTTCTCGGACGAGGAGATCGAGCGCTTCCTCCAGTCCGTCGGCGCGGTCTACGACAAGCTGCCGCTCGACCAGGTCGTCGAGCGGACGGCGCGGGCGCTCGCCGACGAGAAGGTCGTCGGCTGGTTCCAGGGCCGCATGGAGTTCGGTCCCCGCTCGCTCGGCAACCGCAGCATCCTGGGCGACGCGCGCTCGACCAAGATGCAGGCGGTGATGAACCTCAAGATCAAGTTCCGCGAGAGCTTCCGCCCCTTCGCGCCGAGCGTGCTCCGCGAGCGCGTCGGCGAGTACTTCGAGCTCGACGTCGATTCGCCGTACATGCTGCTGGTCGCCCCCGTCCGGCCCGACCGCCGCATCGAGATGACCGCCGCGGAGGAGAAGCTCTTCGGCATCGCGAAGCTGAACGTCCCGCGCTCCGACATCCCGGCCGCGACCCACGTCGACTACTCGGCGCGCATCCAGACCGTCCATCGCGAGACGAACCCGGCGTACCACGCGCTCCTCACGCGCTTCGCCGCGCTCACCGGGTGCCCGGTGCTCGTCAACACGAGCTTCAACGTGCGCGGCGAGCCGATCGTCTGCAGCCCGCGCGACGCGTACCTCTGCTTCATGCGGACGGAGATGGACCATCTCGTCCTCGGCTCCTTCGTCCTCGACAAGCCCCGCCAGCCGCCGCTGCGCGACGACGTCGACTGGCGGAGCCTCTACCAGCTCGACTGACGGCGGGGCCGGCGGGGCGACGGCGCATGGGACGCCTCAAGCGGCTGGCGGGCAACCTCATCCTGCTCGCGATCGGCTTGTCTCTCGCCCTGGTCAGCGGCGAGTTCCTGGTGCGCTTCGTCATCCCGACCTCGACCGTCGCGTATCGTTTCGATCCCGACGTGGGCTACGTGCTCCAGCCGAGCGGCACCTTCCGGTGGGTCGGACCCGACTACGACGTGCGCGTGACGAGCAACGCCGCCGGCTTCCACGACGTGGAGCACGCGCGCGCCAAGCCGCCCGGCACCTATCGCATCGTCGTGATCGGCGACTCGATGGTCGAAGCGCTCCAAGTGCCGATCGCGGACGCCTTCACGCGACTTTTGGAGGGACGCGTGGGTGCGTGGGCCGGCCGGCCGGTGGAGGTGGTGAACCTCGGCGTGTCGGGCAAGGGCCCCGCGCAGTATCACCGGCTGCTCGAGAAGATCGGCCTCGACTACCGGCCCGACCTCGTCGTCGTCGCGGTGACGCTGCTGAACGACTTCCTGAACGACGTCCCGGAGCTGGAGCGCGACCCGAGCAAGCCCTACTACCGCCTCGCCGACGGTGGGCAGCTCGCCTACGTGCCGCCGGACGTGACGTCGGCGGCGTCGCGCCGGCGCGAGGAGAAGGTGCGCGTCGGCGTGTGGTTGAAGAGCGCGCTCAAGCGGAGCTGGTTCGCGCGCAGCTTCGGCGAGAAGCTGGCCCGCTGGCGGGCGCAGCGTCACGGTGACGCGTCGGCGGCTGGTCCCGGACACCACGCGACGCTGCCCCTCACCTCGGAATGGAACGTCTTCCTCGCCAGCCCACCGCCACCCTGGGACGACGCCTACCGCGTCACGCTCCGCGTGCTGGAGGAGAGCGACCGGCTCGTGCGCGCGCACGACGCGCGGCTGCTGGTGATGTTGATCCCGCCCAAGGCGCTCGTCGAGGACAAGCTCGACGCCGCGCTCCGCGCCGACGGCTACGCCGGCGCCGACGGCTACGCGTGGGACGTCGGCCGCCCGGCGCGCGCGATCTCGTCGATGGCCGCCGGCGCCGGCATCCCGCTCCTCGACCTCGACGGTCCGCTGCGCGAGGACTGGGCGCGCTCGCACGAGAGCTGCTCCTGGGAGCACGACGGTCACTGGAGCCCGCGCGGCCACCGGCTCGCCGCCGAAGCCCTCGACGGTTGGCTGCGGGCGCACGCCGCCGACGTCGGCCTCGCCGCGGCTCACTAGGCCGGACGGCGCGGGTCGCGTGGAGTGCGGCTAGCGAACGACGGCGTCGCCGCCGTCCTTGCGTTTGTCGCCGGCCGCCACCGGTGTGCCGTGCTCGTCCACGCCGACCGCGGCGACCGCGCCCAGCACCGGGGCGACGGCGATCTTGTGTCCGATGCGCTCGAGCACGGCGCGTGTCTCGGGCGGGACGCCGGGCTCGAGGGCGAGGACGGGCGGGACGGACTGGTCGTGGATGCGCGGGGCGTCCACCGCCGCGCGCACGCCCTCGCCGAAGGCGACGACGTGGAGCACGACCTGGAGCGTGCCGGAGATGATCGTCGGGCCGCCGGAGCCGCCGGCCACCAGCTCGGGGCGCTTGCCGCGCAGCACGATCGTGGGGGACATGCTCGACTGCGGGCGCTTGTTCGGCGCCACTGCGTTGGCGGCCGTGCCGACCAGGCCGAAGGCGTTCGGCACGCCCGGCGCGACGGCGAAGTCGTCCATCTCGTTGTTGAGGACGATGCCGGTGTCGGGGACCATGATGCCGGCCCCGAAGGGGGTGTTGATCGTGGTGGTGATCGCCGCCGCGTTGCCGGCGGCGTCGAGCACCGAGACGTGGGCGGTGCCGGCGTCGGGGGTGAGCTGGTCCGACGGTGGTCGCACGGCGGTGGCGCTGATCGCGGCACGCAGGCGGGCGAGGCGCGGCGGCGCGAGCAGGGCCGCGACGGGGACCTGGGTGAAGGCGGGGTCGCCGTACCAGCGGGCGCGGTCGGCGAAGGCCTGAGCCATCGTGCTCGCCAGCAGGTGGAGATAGCTGGGCGAGGCGGCGCCCAGCGCCGGCAGGTCGTCGCCCGCGAGGAGCCCGAGGGCCTCCAGCAGGACGCCGCCCGAGCCGGGCGGGGGGAACGTCACGATCTGCCATCCGCGAAACGTGCCGCGGAGGGGGACGCGCCACACGGGCGCGTAGCGGCGAAGGTCGTCCGCGGTGAGGACGCCGCCGCGCGCCTTGACCGCGGCGGCGATCGCCGCCGCGCGTGAGCCGCGGTAGAACGCGTCCGGCCCCTCGCGGGCGATGGCGTCGAGCGTGCCGGCGAGGTCCGCTTGCACGACGTGGAAGTCGGGGCCGGGCAGGGCGCCGTTGGGGGCGAGGAAGACCGCGCGCAGGCCCGGGTCGGCGGCGAGGAGCGCCGCCGTGTGCTCGATCTCGCGGCGGAGGTACGGCGTGTCGGCGAGGGAGAAGCCGTCGCGCGCCAGGCGCGTGGCCGGCGCCAGCACGCGCGCCAGCGGCAGCCGTCCGAAGCGGCGGTGGAGCTCGGCCCAGCCCGCCGCCTCGCCGGGTACGCCGACCGCGAGCCCCCCGGTCCGGAGCTTCCGCTCGTCGGGGCGGTCGTCCGTGACGAAGTGCTCGGGCGTCGCGCCGGCGGGCGCGCGCTCGCGGTAGTCGAGCGCGACGTCCGTGCCGTCGGCCAGGTGCACGAGCGCGAAGCCGCCCCCGCCGATGCCGCACGACGAGGGGTGCACGACGCAGACCGCCGCCGCGCCCGCGATCGCGGCGTCGACCACCGTGCCGCCGGCGCGCAGGATCTCGGCACCCGCGGCGGCGGCGAGCCCGTGCTCGGTCGCCACCGCGCCGGCGCGCGGCGCGGCGGCGGCCGGCGCGGCCGCGAGGGCGACGAGCAGCGCGCCGAAGGCGAGACGAGGCACCGCGGCGCTGTAGCGCGGCCGCCCGCCGCGTGGCAACCGCCGCTCGGCTTGCCGGCGGCCCCGCGGGTCGATAGGGTCGGGCGGATGCCGGGGGGGCCCGAGCGCCGCGAGCGAGAGTTCTTCGGGGAAAAGGATTTCTACCTCGAGCAGTTCCGTGGCCGCAGCGTGCTGCTCGCCGTCGCCCCGGAGCTGAGCGCGGCGCGCTTCGACCTGCGGCCCCTGGCGGCAGTCCTCGCCGAGCTGGTGCGCAACGAGACGCGCGTCGTCCTCTGGTGGCCGGCCGCCAGTCTCGCGGCCGAGCGCCGGCTGGTGGCGGCGCTTCGCCGCGTGCGGGTCCGCGTCCGCCGACGCGGCACGCGGCACATGGCGCCGTCGTTCCTGCGGGTCGACGGCGCGGCGCTCTCGGGCGCCGACGCGGCGGCGCCGCGCGCGGCGATCTGGGCGGCGCTCCGGCGCGGCCGGCTCTGCGTCCTGGTCGTGCGCGGCGGCGGCTTCCCGCGTCCCGCCGCCGCGCTCGCGGCCGAGCTCCGCGTCCCGAAGCTCGTGCTGCTCGACGCCCGCGGCCCGCTGCTCGGCGGCGCGCCCGGCCGGCTCTCCTTCGTCGACGAGAACCTGCTCGAGACGCTCCTTCGGCAGGGGGAAGCCGAGTGGTCCGGGCTCGGCGACCGCCGGCCGCTCCTCGTCGCGGTGCGCGAAGCGCTCCAGAGCGGCGTCGAGTCGGTGAACGTCTGCGCCCCGGAGGCGATCGCCGAGGAGCTGTTCACCTACGCCGGCTCCGGCACGCTCTTCACCCCGAGCGACTACTGCCACGTCGGGCCGCTCGGGCTCGACGACTTCGCGCAGGCGGAGCGCTTGCTCCAGCGCGGGCAGCGCGAGGGCGTCCTCAAGCAGCGGAGCCCGGAGGAGACCGCCGGGCTCCTCGCCGTCGGGTTCGGCGCGACCTTCCACCCGCGTCATCTGGCGGGGGTGGCCGCGTTGCTGACGGCGCCGTACGTCGAGGAGCGCACGGGCGAGATCGTGGGCCTCTACACGATCACCCGCTTCAAGGGCGAGGGCATCGGCGAGCGCCTGGTCGCCCGGCTCCTCGTCGAGGCCGAGCGCGTCGGCCTGGCGTACGTCTTCGCCTGCGCGGTGGACGACCGGGCGAAGGAGTTCTTCAAGCGCCTCGGCTTCGAGCGCGTCCGCGCGGCGGACGTGCCCCCCGCGAAATGGGAGGGATACGAGGCGCGGCGGCGCCGGCGCGTCTCCGTGTTCAGGCGGCGGCTCATGGCGGCGGCCGCGGCGGTCCTCGGCTGATGCCGCGCTTCCTCTCAGCGCTCGGCGTCGTCGTCGTCGCGCTCGGCCTCGCGACCGCGGCGGTCTCCGGCTGGCTGCTCGCCGCCGACGCCAACTTCCGGGAAATCGCGGCGGCGTACGCGCGTCACCCCGAGCACGCCCTCTTCCAGTCGGAGTACTGGATCGCCGCCGCCCGGCACTACGGACTCGTCGCGGCGCTCCTCGGCGGCCTGCTCGGCGGCCTCGCCGTCGGCGGCATCCTGCTCGCCCTCGCCGAGCTGCTGCGCCGGCTGCCGCCCCGCTGACGCGGCGTCAGGCGGTCGGCGTGGGGCGGCCGAGCACGCGCCGGAGCGCGCCCTCGACCTCGGTGCCCTCGGCGACCAGCCGCTGCCACGCCGCGCGCGCTCCGCGCCACGCGAGCGCGCCGGACCCCAGCCCGGCGAGCCAGACCTGCCGCGGAGGCTCCAGGGCGGTCCGCACCGCGCCGACGCCGAGGCTCCACGACCGAGGCCGACGCGCGGGGACCACCCGCGCCCCCGACCGGGGCCGTCGCAGCGGGATCGCCTTGCCCGTTCCCTCTTCCATCACCCCACCTTCCATCACCCCACCACCCCATGCGGCGCGTTGTGTCGAGGAAGAGCCGGATGGACCGCGCCGCGGATCCATCCGGCTCCTTCAGCCGAGCTTCGGCTTCAGGCCGGACGCTTGAAGAGGCTCTGCATCTTCATCGCGAGCCCCATGTCGCCCGAGATCTTCAGCTTGCCGCTCATGAACGCCATCTGGCCGTTCAGCTTGCCCATGATCATGTCGACGTAGTCCTGCGACGTCATGGAGAGCGTCATGTTGGGCGAGGGCGCGGTGCCCTGATGAACCTCGGCCTTGCCGTCCTTGATGGCGACGTACCACTGTCCGCCGTTGTCCCCGCTCAGGTTGAACTGGATGGTCGAGTTCATTCCCTTGGCGGCGTCGGCGTTGAGGTTGGCAGCCATCTCCTTGAAAATATCAGCGGGCGTCATGCAGACTCCTCCTCCTGAAGGGTGTTGGGGCTTCGGACCCTGGTTCCTGTAGGTCAAGCTCCCACCCCTGTCAAGAATGTGGAGCGCCGCGGCATGGTGTCGCTGCACGAGCTGACGCGGGCGCTGGCGCCCTCCGGACTGAATCTCGTCGGGAGCGCGTCCGTGGCCGCGTACGACGGCCGGGTGCCGGCGGCGCACGCGCTCGGGCGTCGCTTCCCGGGTGCGCTGACCGCCCTCGTGATCGGCAACGGGGGCAGGGGATTCTGGCGAGCCTTCCGCGGTTTCGGCGCGGCGCACCCCGGGCAGGAGGACGCGGCCCACCCGCTGGACGCCTTCACGCGCCGGACGGTCCAGACGGTCGCGGCGCCGCTGGTGGAGGCCGGGGGCCGGACGGCGCACTACCTCTACCCCTTCCGCTTCGCCGAGGAGCCGGTGTCGTTCATGCGGCTCGCCGAGTGCGCCGGCCTCGGTACGCCGAGCGTGCTCGGGGTGCTGATCCATCCCGAGTACGGGCCCTGGATCGCGCTCCGCGCGGCGATCCTCGTGCCCGACGTCCTGGAGGCGCCACGCCCGGCCGACGGCTTCGACCCCTGTCCCGGGTGCGTCGAGCGAGCCTGCATGAGCGCTTGCCCGGCCGGCGCGGTGGGCGACGCGGGCTGGGACATCCCGCGCTGCGCCGGCCACCGCCTCGCCCCCGCGGGTGACGGCTGCGCTAGCCGCTGCCACGCCCGGTTCGACTGCGTCATCGGGCGTGCCCACCGGTATCCGGAAGCGGCCCTCGTCTATCACCAGCGGTGGGCGCGGCGGGGGCTTGCTGCGTTCGTCCGACGATGATCCGCGCGGGCTGATCAACCGAGCCGCGCCACGAAGTCGCGTGCCAGCTCGGGCCCTCGTCCCGTCTCCTCGTGCTTGAAGTAGACGTAGACGCGCTTCCACACAGCGACGCCACGCACGCGCGCCGCCCAGGCGTCGAGGTCCGGGGGCCCGTAGTCGGCGCGCCGGAGACGGAGGTACCCGAAGGGCGCGGTGGCGACGAGCGGCGTGGTGAGCGCCTCCGCGTCGGCGATGCAGAGCGCGGCGCGGTGCCTGCGGAGCAGCGCGTACGTCTCCTCGTTGAACCAGGTGTCGCTGCGGAACTCGAAGGCGGGCTCGAGGCGCGGGGGCAGCGTGGCGAGGAAGTCGGCCAGGCGGGCGGCGTCGAAGGGGAGGTAGGGCGGGAGCTGGAAGAGGAGGGGGCCGAGCTTCTGCCCGAGTCCGCGGGCGAGTGCGCAGAACTGCTGCGTCAGGTCGCCGGCGTCGCGCAAGCGAAGGTGGTGGGTGAGACGCTGCGGGGCCTTGAGCGCGAAGCGGAAGCCCGGGGGCGTCTGTCGGCTCCAGCCGGCGAGCAGCGCCGCCGTGGGGAGGCGGTAGAAGGTGTTGTTGATCTCGACCGTCCCGAGCTGCCCGGCGTAGAAGGCGAGCATGTCCTTGGCGCCGAGGTCGTCGGGATAGAAGGTGCCGCGCCAGGCGGGGTAGCTGAAGCCCGAGGTGCCGACGTGAACGCGGGCTGCGCCGCGCGCGCCCATCGGCCGCTCAGTGCCGGCGCGGCGCGAGCCGCCGATAGATCGCCAGGTGGCGCACGGCCTCGCGCTGCCGCCCGGCGCGCTCGTAGAGGAGCGCCAGGTTGTAGTGTGCGTCGCCGAGCTCGGGCTCGACGCGGACGGCCTGCTCGTAGCACGTGAGCGCGTCCTCGGCGCGGTCGCTGTCCTCGAGCAGCACGCCGAGGTTGTACCAGGCGAGGCCGCTGCGCGGCTCTTCGCGGATCGCCTCGCGGTAGTGCGCTTCGGCGCCGGCGATGCTGCCCTCGGCGTGCAGCAGGCGGCCGAGGTTGATGTGGGCCGTCAGGTGCGTCGGGTCGAGGTCGATGGCGTGGTGGTACGCGGCGCGAGCCTCGAGCGGCGAGTTCGTCTCCAGCTCGATCGCCAGGTCGCACCATTGATCGGCGGTCAGCCGGGGCAGCGCCACGGCCGGCGGCTTGTCCGGCAGGCGGGCCACCCGACTCGCGCGGCGCACCACCTGCTCGGCGTCGAAGTTGAAGAGGAACTGCCCCGACTCCGGCTGCCAGCGGCTCTCGCCGTCCCAGGCGACGACGCGCTTGCCGTCGGCGAAGACCGTGAGACGGGTGAGCGGCCGGTCGCCGATCTGGCGGCGGAGCGAGGCGAGCACGCGGCCGATCTGGGCGAGCGGGACGCGGCGCTCGAGCAGCCCGCGCATGGTGCGCAGCAGGACGAGGTCGACGAAGTCGAAGCGCAGCTTGCCGCGCTCGTCACGCCGCGGCGAGAGAAGGCCGGCACGGACGCACTGCCGGAGACGTGGCGGCGCCACGCCGACGATTCGCGCCGCCTGGACGGTGCCGAAGTGCGTGCGCGGCTCGGAGCGCGCCAGGCGCGAGGTCACCTACTTCTTGTGCGCGCGACGAGGCGGGGTCTCGCTCTCGCGATCGCGGGCCGCCGCGGCGGGGCGTCGCTTCCCCGCCGCCGCGCGCGCCGCCGGTCGCTCCTCCCCGGCCCGGGCGCCCTTGCGCCCCGCGAGGCTCTGCTTCAAGGCCTCCATCAGGTCGATGACCTGAGCGCGGGCCGGCGCCGGCTCGATCGCGGTGACCTCCTCGCCCGCGACCTTCTTCTGCACCACCTCCTCGACGCGCTCGCGGTAGTCGTCCTTGTACTGCTTCGGGTTGAACTCGTCGCTGGAGAGCTGCTCGATGAGCTTCCGCGCCAGCTCCACCTCGCCGGCGCGGACCTTCTGCTCGTCGTGCGGTACTTCCTTGAAGCTCCGCACCTCGTCGGCGTAGTGCATCGAGTGCATGACGAGGCCGTCCTCGTAGGGACGGATGAGGACGAGCTGCTCCTTGCCGTGGCTGACGAACTGGGCGAGCGCCACCTTGCCGGTGCCGCGCATGGCGTCGGCCAGGAGCTGGTAGGCTTTCTCTGCGCCCTTGTCGGGGCCGAGGAAGTGCGCGTTCTCGAAGTAGATCGGGTCGACCTCTTTCAAGGGGACGAACTCGTGGATATCGATGGAGCGATTCGCCTCGGCCTCCAGCGTCTTCAGCTCCTCGTCGGTGAAGGTGACGTACTGGTCCTTGGCGAACTGGTGGCCCTTCACGATCTCGCTGCGCTCGACGACGCGCTCGTCCTTCGGGCAGTAGAGCTGCTGCTTGATGCGGCTGCCGCACGAGGCGTGCAGCATGTTGAAGGAGAGCTGCTCCGAATGGGTGGCGACGTAGACGCGGACGGGGATGGCAACGAGCCCGAAGCTGATCGTCCCGGAACCGATGGAGCGCGCAGGCATGAGGCCTCCTCGCGGCAAGCAAAGCGTACGGGGGGCGGGTGTGTCAAACGCGGTTCCCGGACGCGGCGTGCTACCATGACGCCATGCGCGCCCGCGAAGCCGCCCGCGCCCTCGCGACGCTGCCCGCGGCACGGCTCACGCCGGCCGAGTTGCCCTTCATGCTGCCGACGCTTGCCGCCACACCGCCGCGTGGTGAGTCCTGGCTCTTCGAGCTCAAGTGGGACGGCGTGCGCGTCCTCATGCTGCGGGTCGGCGCGCGCGTCCAGCTCTGGTCGCGGAACGCCGTCGAGGTGAGCGCGCAGTACCCCGAGGTCGCCGCCGCGCTCGCCGCGCTCGCCGGGGGCGACCTGGCGCTCGACGCCGAGGTGGTGGCGCTCGACGACGAGGGGCGGCCGAGCTTCCAGCGTCTCCAGCGGCGCATGCACGTCGTCCGCGGCCGCGCGCAGGCGATCGGGGCGGCGCCCGTGACCGCCTGCGTCTACGACTGCCTCGCACTCGACGGTCGCGACACCCGCGAGCTGCCGCTCGTGGCGCGGAAGGCCCTCCTGCGCGAGCTCCTGCCCGCGGGCGGCTCCCTGCGCTACTCGGACCACGTCGAGGGGGAGGGCGCGGAGTTCTTCGCCGTCGCGCGCGACGCCGGGCTCGAGGGCATCGTCGCCAAGCGCGCCGACTCACCGTATCGCGGCGGCCGCCGCCGAGAATGGCTGAAGATCAAGTGCCACCGCCGCCAGGAGTTCGTGATCGGCGGCTACACCGCGCCGAAGGGGACGCGCGCCCATCTCGGCTCGCTGCACGTCGGGGTCTACGAGGGTGAAGCGCTGGTCTACGCCGGCCGCGTGGGCTCGGGCCTCGACACGCGCGGCCTCGAGGACCTCCACGAGCGGCTGCGCGCGCTCGCCGTCGCGCGGAGCCCGTTCGCGCGCGGCGCCCCGCCGCGCGACCGCGAGAACCACTGGGTGCGCCCCGTGCTCGTGTGCGAGGTCCGCTTCACCGAGTGGACGGAGGACGACCGCATCCGCCATCCGGTGTTCCTGGGGCTGCGGGCGGACAAGAGCCCGACCGACGTCGTGCGCGAGCCTACGCCTCGATCGTGATCCGCCAGAGCGCGCCGTCGCGCGCGACGGCGGCCACGTGATGCCCCGTGGCTTCCGCCGCGCGCGGGATGTCGTGCGCGCCCTGCGGGTCGTCGAGCACGAGCGTCAGCTCGTCGCCCCGCGCGAGGGTCTCCAGGCGCACGCGTGCTTTGGCCCACGACAGCGGGCACTTCACGCCGCGCAGATCGAGCTCGGTGCTCACGCGCGCTCGACTATGCCACACGGTGAGCGGCCGGCAACCCGTCGTCGGGGCTGGATTCTTCCTTGCTGGCCCGCGGCGCGCGCGATACATTCGTCGCGCCGGCGATGGAGACCTACACGCTCCGCCCGCGCGCGGCCCCGGCGCCGGCGCGCTACCGCATCGACTACGCCGGCGAGCTGAACGAAGCGCAGCACGACGCCGCCACGACGCTCGACGGCCCGGTGCTCGTCATCGCGGGCGCCGGGAGCGGCAAGACGCGGACGCTCGTCTACCGGGTCGCGCGTCTGGTCGAGTCGGGCGTGAACCCCGGGCAGATCCTGCTCCTCACCTTCACCCGGAAGGCGGCGGAGGAGATGCTCCGGCGCGCCTCGGAGCTGGTGGGCGCGAGTTGCGAGCGGGTGGCGGGCGGGACCTTTCACTCGTTCGCCAACAGCGTGCTCCGGCGGGCGGCGAAGCACGTGGGTCTGCAACCCAACTTCACCATCCTCGACCGCGGCGACTCCGAAGACGTCGTCAACCTGCTGCGCTCCCGCGCCGGCCTCGACCGCAAGGACCGCCGCTTCCCGCGCAAGAGCGCGATCCTCGGGATCCTGAGCATGGCGGTGAACCGGAGCACCACGGTGTCCGCGCTCGTCGAGGAGAGCTACGGTCACCTCGCCGAGCACCTCGAGGACCTGCTGCGGCTCGGCGACCAGTACGCGCGCTACAAGCGGGAGAAGAACCTCGTCGACTACGACGACCTGCTCGTGCTGCTGCGCGACCTGCTGCGCGACTACCCCGACGTCGCCGAGCGGCTGTCGCACACGTACCGCCATCTCATGGTGGACGAGTACCAGGACACGAACCGCCTCCAGGCCGAGATCGTGCGCGGCCTGGCGGTCGCGCACGACAACGTGATGGCGGTGGGCGACGACAGTCAGAGCATCTATTCCTTCCGCGGTGCGACCTTCCGCAACATCATGGACTTCCCGACCCTCTTTCCCGGCACGCGGCTCATCAAGCTCGAGGAGAACTACCGCTCCACGCAGCCCATCCTCGACCTCGCCAACGCCGTCATCGACCGCGCGGCCGAGAAGCACACCAAGATCCTGCACACGAAGAAGGCGGACGGGCAGCGTCCGCTCCTCCTCCAGTGCGTCGACGAGCAGGCGCAGTCGCGCTTCATTTGCCAGCGGATCCTGGAGCTCCGGGAGGAGGGCGTGCCACTCGAGGAGATGGCCGTCCTGTTCCGCTCGAGCTTCCACTCCTTCGACCTCGAGCTCGAGCTCACGCGGGCCGACATCCCGTTCGTCAAGCGCGGCGGCTTCAAGTTCATCGAGACCGCGCACGTGAAGGACGTCCTCGCGCACCTCCGCGTCGTCGCCAACCCGCGCGACGCGGTGTCGTGGCACCGCGTCCTGCTCCTGCTCGACGGCCTCGGCCCGAAGACCGCCGACGACATCTTCAACCACCTGGGCGAGCCGGGGGACCTCACCCAGGCGACGGAGCGGCTCGTCACGTATCCGCGGCGGGGCGCCTACACGAAGGAGCTCGCGCACCTCGCGACGGTGCTGCGCGAGGTCGCGGCCGACGAGGTCCCGCCGGGCGACAAGGTGGCGCGCGTGGTCGGCTTCTACGCGCCCATGCTGCGCCAGATCCACCGCGAGGACTTCCCCAAGCGCGAGAAGGACCTCGAGCACTTCATCACCATCGCCGGCCGCTACCGCAGCCTGGCGTCGCTGCTCGCCGACATGGCGCTCGAGCCGCCCACCGACAGCGTGGGCGACGTGCTCGCCGCCGGCGGCGACGACGAGGGCCTGCTCACGCTCTCGACCATCCACTCGGCGAAGGGGCTCGAGTGGCACGCGGTCTTCGCCATCTGGCTGGTCGACGGCCGCTTCCCCTCGTACCACAACATCCAGGACGGCGAGGACGTCGAGGAGGAGCGGCGGCTCCTCTACGTCGCCCTCACGCGGGCGAAGGAGCACCTCTATCTCTCGTACCCGATCGACATCTACGACCGCGCAAGTGGCATGGTGCTCGGCAAGCCGTCGCGGTTCATTGAAGGAATACCCGACAAGCTCCTGCGCGAAGTGCAGGTGATCGACGAGGGAGGGCTGCGCTAGCGTGGGGACGCAACCGGCCCCCGGCTTGCAGTGTTGACCTCGACCATGCGTCGCTTCTTCGCCCTGCTGCTCGCCGCGCTCCTCACGCTCTCGGCGCTTCCCGCGCGGGCGCAGGAAGACGACAGCGGACCCGACCCCGCCGACTACGAGGAAAACCTCTCGCCCTACGGCGAGTGGGTGGACGACGGGACGTACGGTCGGGTGTGGCACCCGGCGGTGGCCGTCGAGTGGCAGCCCTACAGCATCGGCCAGTGGGTCTGGTCTCCCTATGGATGGACGTTCATCTCCGCCGAGCCCTGGGGCTGGACCTTCCACTACGGACGCTGGGCCGTCGTCCCGGCCTTCGGCTGGGTCTGGGTCCCGGGGACGGTGTGGGGACCGGCGTGGGTCGACTGGTACTGGGCGGACGGCTTCGTCGGGTGGGCGCCGCTGCCGCCGTTCGCCACCCACGTGATCGTCGTCGACCACTTCGTCTTCGTGCGTGAAGCGCACTTCTGCGCACCGCACGTGCACGCCTTCGTCCTCGCGCGGCCGGCCGTGCCGGGCCGCGCGATCCACGATTGGCGCCGGCACGTGGGGCAGCCGCCGCTGCGCCATCGGATCGAGCGCATCGCGGTCCATCCGGTGCCGCGCGTCTACAACCGCCCGCCGCAGACGGTGGCGCCGCACCTGCGCGCCGCCCGCCTGTCGCCGCCCGGCGCGACGCCGCGCCTGTACAACGCACCGCCGACGCGTCACACGCCCGCGCCGCGTGCGGTACCGCCTGCCGCCGGGCTCTCGCCGCCCGGCCCGGCCCCGCGAGTGCATCAGCCGTCGGTGCCGAACGTGCCCGGGCCGCGCCCGCTGCCTCCGCCCGCCGCGCGGCCCCGTCCCGCGCCGGGCTGGCACTCGCCGGGTGGCCGTCCGCCGGTCATGGCGCAGCCTCCGACGTCGCCGGGCACGCGCGGGGGTGCCGCTCCGGGCATCACGAACTCGCCGCGTCCGAGCCCGCCCGGTGGCCACGGGCGCAAGCACCGCGAGGAGTCCCGCTAGCGCCCGGCCTTGCGTGCCGCCGGGGCCCCCGTCTATGAGCCGCGGATGACCGATGAGGATCGCTTCCGCCAGCGTCTCGTGGCCGTGGGCGCCGACATCCCGGACGCGCTGCTCGGCTTCGTCTTCGTCATGGCCGGCGGGCTGGTCAGCGCGATCGACCGCCTGATCGCCCTCGACCTCGGCGACACCGAGCCGTTCTGCCCCACGTGTCGCCTTCCCGACGACGCCGCATGAGCGCCGACCCGACCACGCTGCCGCTGGCGTCGCTCGTCCGGGCGCTGCGCGCCCGGGAGACGACGGCGGTCGCCGTGGTCGAAGCGCATTTGGCGCGGATCCGCGCCCTCGATCCCCGCTTCCACGCCTTCGTCACCGTGCTCGCCGACGACGCCCTCGCCGCCGCGGGCGCCGCCGACCGGGCACTCGAGCGTGGCGCGGGTGGCGCGCTCGCGGGGGTCCCGGTCGCGGTGAAGGACATCTTCGCCGTACGCGGGGTCGTGCGGGGCAACGGCAGCGAGGCCTTCGCGGGCGATCCTCCCGCGGCGACCGACGCCGGCGCGGTGACACGGCTCCGCGCCGCGGGCGCCGTCGTCCTCGGGACCACGCACATGCACGAGCTCGCCTACGGCGCGACGGGGGTGAACCCCGCCCTCGGCACGCCGGTGAACCCGTGGAGCGCAGGGCACGTGCCGGGCGGATCGAGCAGCGGCTCCGCGGTCGCGGTCGCGGCGCGCCTGGCGCCCGCCGCGCTCGGCACGGACACGGGTGCCTCGATCCGGCTCCCGGCCGCGTTCTGCGGCGTGTCGGGTCTCAAGCCGACGTTCGGACGGGTCAGCCGAGCCGGCGTCACCCCGCTCGCGTGGACGCTCGACCACGTCGGCCCCCTCGCGCGCACGGCGGAGGACCTGGCCATCGTCCTGCAGGCGCTGGCGGGCCACGATCCCGCCGACCCGTCCTCGGCGCGCGTGCCCGTCCCCGACTACGCGGCAGGTCTCGGGCGTGGGTTGCGTGGCGTGCGCTTCGGCGTTCCACGGCGCTTCGCGCTCGAGACGGTCGATGCCGAGATCGCCGCGCTCTTCGAGGGCGCGCTCGGTGCGCTCCGCGACGCGGGCGCCGCGGTGGAGGACGTCGAGCTGCCGACGCTCGAGTTCAGCAGCCCGATGCTCGGGGCCGTCATCATCGCCGAGGCCAACGCGGCGCTCGTCCCCCTTCTCGGGGCGCGCCTCGCGCGCGTCGGCATCGACACGCGCATCCGGCTCGAGGTGGGACGGGCGATCGGCGCGCCGCACTACCTGGCGGCGCAGCGCCTGCGGACGCGGCTCTACGAGGAAGCGAGCGCGGCCCTGGCGCGCGTCGACCTGCTGGCGACGCCGCTGGCGGTGGTTCCACCGCCCCGCCTCGGCGAGATGCGCGCGCGAGCCGGCGAGGTGGAGCTGGGCGTCGAGGAGGCGTGCACGC